>NZ_JAVTJJ010000028.1:0-597 GCF_031843945.1 Acidovorax sp. WCS2018Noco2-16 | reverse complement strand
AGCCATCATGAAGCTGGCAGAAGCACTCGACACGTACATCCCCACGCCAGAGCGCGCTGTGGACGGCGCATTCCTGATGCCCGTGGAAGACGTGTTCTCGATCTCCGGTCGCGGCACCGTGGTGACGGGCCGTATCGAGCGCGGCATCATCAAGGTCGGCGAAGAAATCGAAATCGTCGGTATCCGCGATACGCAAAAGACCATCTGCACCGGCGTGGAAATGTTCCGCAAGCTGCTGGACCAAGGCCAAGCTGGCGACAACGTCGGCCTGCTGCTGCGCGGCACCAAGCGTGAAGATGTCGAGCGCGGCCAAGTGCTGTGCAAGCCCAACTCGATCAAGCCACACACCCACTTCACCGCCGAAGTGTATGTGCTGAGCAAGGACGAGGGCGGCCGCCACACCCCGTTCTTCAACAACTACCGCCCACAGTTCTACTTCCGCACGACCGACGTCACCGGCGCCATCGAGCTGCCAGAAGACAAAGAAATGGTCATGCCAGGCGATAACGTGTCGATCACCGTCAAGCTGATCAACCCCATCGCCATGGAAGAAGGCCTGCGCTTCGCTATCCGTGAAGGCGGCCGTACCGTCGGCGC
>NZ_JAVTJJ010000027.1:0-603 GCF_031843945.1 Acidovorax sp. WCS2018Noco2-16 | reverse complement strand
AAACGATTTAAACCAATCCAACCTTTCGCACCATGGATCTGCCATCGCTGACCCTGCTCGTCGAGATCATCGACAGCGGCAATCTGAGCCAGGCTGCGCGCAAGCTGAAAATGACGCGCGCCAACGTGAGCTACCACCTCACCAAGCTGGAAAAGGCCGTGGGCGTGCAGCTGGTGCAGCGCACCACGCGGCGGGTGGAGCCCACCGAGATCGGCCTGCGCCTGTACGAACACGGCCGCGCCATTCGCAACGAGATGCTGGCCGCGCAGGAGGCTGTCGCCTCGCTGGGCCAGGGCCTGCAGGGCCGAGTCGGCATCAGCGTGCCCAGCGGCTACGGGCAGATCGTGATGGGCGACTGGCTGATCGAGTTCAAGCGCACCTACCCCGGCATCGTGCTGGACGTGTTGTTCGAGAACCGCGCCGACAACCTGCGCGACGAGGTGGACATCGCCATTCGCGTGGTGCAGGAGCCGCCCCTGTCGCTGGTGGCGCGCAGCCTGGGCAACGTGCGCTACCTGGCCTGCGCGTCCGCCGACTACGCCCGCCGGCACGGCCTGCCGCAGACCTTGCATGCGCTGCGCAGCAGCCCCGTCATCACAGCGG
>NZ_JAVTJJ010000026.1:0-1078 GCF_031843945.1 Acidovorax sp. WCS2018Noco2-16 | reverse complement strand
CCCCCCGAACGGCGCCGCCTCCGCAGCCAGCGCCCCTTCGTTGATCCCCACGATCCCCGTCTCCAGGGCTTGCGCCACCCGCCAGATGCGCCGCACGTCCTGGCTGTAGAAGTACGCAGCCAGCCCAAAGGGCGTGTCGTTGGCCTGGGCGATCACATCCGCTTCGGTATGGAACACGGTCAGCGGTGCCACCGGGCCGAAGGTTTCCTCGCACGCACAGGCCATGGTGGCGTCAGCGCCGGTCAGCACCGTGGGGGCGTAGTAGTGAACGCCCAGCTCGGTCAGGCGCTTGCCGCCGGCCAGCACCTTGGCGCCCCGGGCGATGGCGTCCTGCACATGGCGCTCGATCTTCTCCACCGCCCGCTCGTTGATCATGGGCCCGATCTGCGAGGCCGCATCGCTGGCGGGGCCGACCTTCAGGGCGCTGACGCGGGCTGCCAGCTTCGTGGCGAATTCCTCGTGCACCTGGGCATGCACGAACACCCGGTTGGGGGATACGCAGGTCTGGCCGCCGTTTCTGAACTTGGCGGCCATGAAGCCGTCGACGGCCGCTTCCACGTCGGCATCTTCGAAGACGATGAAGGGCGCATTGCCGCCCAGCTCCAGTGAGAGCTTCTTGAGCGTATCGGCAGAGCGGCGAGCCAGATGCTTGCCCACCGGTGTCGATCCGGTGAAGGTGATCTTGCGCACGCGGGAATCGTCCAGCCACACGTCCACCACCTCGGGTGTCTTCTCGCGTGATGCTGTGACGATGTTCAGCACGCCGGGCGGCACGCCTGCTTCGTGCGCCAGCAGCACCAGGACCAGGGAGGTGAGGGGCGTGTTTTCCGCCGGCTTGCAGACCACGGTGCAGCCCGCAGCCAGGGCCGGAGCGATCTTGCGGGCGATCATTGCGGCGGGGAAGTTCCAGGGCGTGATGGCAGCCACCACGCCGACGGGCTCTTTCAAGGCAAACATGCGCCGCCCGGGCACGGGCGCGGGAATGATCTCGCCATTCATGCGGGTGGCCTCTTCGGCAAACCATTCGATGTAGCTGGCGGCATAGGCCACTTCGCCCTTGCCTTCGGCCAGGGGCTTG
>NZ_JAVTJJ010000025.1:0-1079 GCF_031843945.1 Acidovorax sp. WCS2018Noco2-16 | reverse complement strand
TGAATCGCCCCGGATTCCCGAGACACTTTTGAGCCGTTGGGAATGGCGTCGTTCGAACTCTAGCGGCGAAGTATCTCCGGCAGTGCCGTGGCGCCGCTTGGGGTTGTAGAACATCTCGATGTAGTTGAAGACATCGGCTCTGGCATGGTCGCGGGTGGGGTAGGTCTGGCGACGGATGCGTTCGCGCTTGAGCAATTGGAAGAAGCTCTCGGCCACGGCGTTGTCGTGGCAATTGCCGCGCCGGCTCATGCTGGAGATCAGGTTGTGGTCGCGCAGGAAGTCCTGCCAGTCATGTCCAGTGAACTGACTGCCCTGATCCGAATGCACCGTGACTGGCTGCTTGGGTCGACGACGCCACAAGGCCATCACCAGCGCATCGAGCACCAAGCCGGTATCGATGCGGCTACCCATTGACCAGCCGACCACCTGACGCGAGAACAGGTCGACCACCACGGCCAGGTACAGCCAGCCCTCGTGGGGGCGGATGTACGTGATGTCGGTCACCCAGGATTGATTGGGCTGCGCCACGGTGAACTGGCGCTGCAGGTGGTTGGGCGCCACGACAGCAGGCTTGCCTCCCCGCATACCAGGGCGACGGCGATAGCCGGTCTGCGAGCGAAGTCCTCCGAGTTTGAGCAATCGGGCTACCCGGTGCTTGCCGCAGGTCTCGCCCAGATCGCGCATGTCCAGGGTGAGCTTGCGGTAGCCGTACACGCCGCCGCTCTCCAACCACGCGTGCTTGAGCAGGCCCAGCAGCCGTTGATCGTCCTGGGCACGTGGGCTCATCGGATCGGCCTTCCAGGCGTAGTAGCCGCTGGGGTGCACCGTCATGATCTTGCACATGCGGCGCACGCTATGCTCGTGTTCATGCCGCTCGATAAATGCGTACTTCACCCGGACTGCTTGGCAAAGTACGCTGCGGCCTTTTTTAAGATGTCACGCTCCTCGGTCACACGCTTGAGCTCAGCCTTCAGGCGGCGCACCTCGTCGGCTTGCGAGCCCTGAGCCTGGCGCTGCTCAGGCGACATCTGCCTGGCCTTGATCCATTGATACAGGCTGTGCTGGCTGACGCCAAGCCG
>NZ_JAVTJJ010000024.1:0-1170 GCF_031843945.1 Acidovorax sp. WCS2018Noco2-16 | reverse complement strand
TTTGACGAGATCGCCGTCGAAGAAGCCGTGCGCCTGAAAGAAAAAGGCCTGGCCACCGAAGTCATCGCCGTCAGCTGCGGCGACGCCAAGAGCCAGGAAACCCTGCGCACCGCCATGGCCATCGGCGCGGACCGCGCCATCCTGGTCGAAACCACCGAAGAGCTCCAACCCCTGGCCGTCGCCAAGCTCCTCAAAGCCCTCATCGACAAGGAACAACCCCAGCTCGTCATCCTGGGCAAGCAAGCCATCGACGACGACTCCAACCAAACCGGCCAGATGCTCGCAGCGCTCGCCGACCTGCCCCAGGCCACCTTCGCCTCCAAGGTCGAAGTGGCGGGCGATAAAGTCACCGTCACCCGCGAAGTCGACGGCGGCCTGGAGACCATCGCCCTCACGCTGCCCGCCGTCATCACCACCGACCTGCGCCTCAATGAGCCGCGCTACGTCACGCTGCCCAACATCATGAAGGCCAAGAAAAAGCAGCTCGACGTGGTCAAACCCGAAGACCTCGGCGTCGACGTCCAGCCCCGCCTGAAGACCCTCAAAGTGAGCGAGCCCCCCAAACGCGGCGCCGGCATCAAAGTGCCCGACGTCGCCGCCCTGGTCGACAAACTCAAGAACGAAGCGAAGGTAATTTGAAGTCATTGCGGGACAGACCGCAGCGGCACAGCCGCAAGCTCTGTCCCCAACGGATCAAGATTTTTTGGAACAAAAAATGACCGCACTTGTTATTGCCGAACACGACCACGCCAGCATCAAGCCGGCCACCCTCAACACCGTCACCGCCGCCATCGCCTGCGGCGGTGACGTACACATCCTGGTCGCCGGCGCCAATGCCGCCGAGGCTGCCCAGGCCGCCGCACAGATCGCAGGTGTCGCCAAAGTCATCGCCGCCGACAGCGCCAGCCTGGCTGAGAACCTCGCCGAGAACGTCGCCGCGCAAGTCATCGCCATTGCGGGCAACTACAGCCACATCCTCTTCCCCTCCACCGCCAACGGCAAGAACGTCGCCCCGCGCGTTGCTGCCCTGCTCGACGTCGCCCAGATCAGCGACATCACCCAGGTCGTCAGCCCCGACACCTTCGAGCGCCCCATCTACGCCGGCAACGCCATCGCCACCGTGCAAAGCAGCGACAGCATCAAAGTCATCACCGTGCGCACCACCGGCTT
>NZ_JAVTJJ010000023.1:0-1318 GCF_031843945.1 Acidovorax sp. WCS2018Noco2-16 | reverse complement strand
TGAAGTTGACCCACTTTCGTGGACGGATACTGGTTTGATTCTCAAACCGTTTCGGGTGTTGTCTCGACATGCACGACGGCCTCGTCGACAACATCAAACAAGGCTTCGTTGCTCCTTTCAAAGTTCAGGGGTGAGAGGTAACCTAGGCCGCTGTGGCGGCGCCGAGGGTTGTACCAACCTTCAATCCAGGCGAAGACGGCCATTCGGGCCTGGGCCTTGCTCTGGAAGCGGTTGCGCTCGATGAGTTCGCTTTCCATGCTCGCAAAGAAGCTCTCGGCCATCGCGTTGTCGTAGGCATCGCCCACCGTTCCCATCGAAGGTCGCACCTGCATCTGCCGGCAGCGCTCCCCGAAGGCCAGGCTGGTGTACTGGCTGCCCTGGTCGCTGTGGTGGATGACACCCTTGGGTTTGCGCTGCTCCAGCGCCATGTTCAAGGCCGCCAGCACCAGGTCGGCGGTCATGCGCTCTCCCATGGCCCAGCCCACCACACGCCGACTCCAGACATCGATGACCACCGCCAGATAGAGGAACCCCATCCACGTCGGCACGTAGGTCATGTCCGCCACCCACAGCTGGTTTGGGCCAGTGGCGTGGAAACGCCGGTTGACCAGATCACTGGCTGGGGCCTGACGTTTGTCGCGACGGGTGGTGACGGTGAAGCCTCGGCGCTTGCTGATGCCGTGAATGCCGGCTTGCCTCATGAGATGGGCCACGCGCTGGCGGCTGATACACACGCCTTGCTCGATGAGCTCGGCACGCACCCGAGGCATGCCGTAGGACTCATAGGAGTCCCGGTGAATCTGGCGGATGTGCTCGGTCATCACCGCGTTGGCGATGCTGCGCTGTGAAGGGGCACGGCCGCGCCAAGCATAGAAGCCGCTGGCAGAGACACCGAGGACGCGGCACATGGTGCGCACAGGAAGGTCGGCCTGGTTTGCCATCACGAGTCCGAAGACTTCGTTGAAGTCGCATCGCTGCGACCGGCAAACCAGGCCGTAGCCTTTGCCAGGATGTCGCGCTCCATCTGGACCTGGCGCAACTGCCGGCGCAAGCGCACCAGTTCTTCCCGCTCGGCGGTGGTCAGGCCTTCCTTGCCCGGTAAAGGCTTGCCGTCATCAATGGCGGCCTGGCCTACCCAGTTGGTGATGGACTGGGCGGTGACACCGAACTCACGCGAGAGCTGCGCGGGTGAGCGACCGGCTCGAACTAGCTCGACCATCTGCTGGCGGAATTCCGCCGGGTACGGCGGTCGTACTTTGGACATTTGCGACTCCTTGAACACAAAGAATGATGTGTCCACGGAACCGGGTCAACTCCA
>NZ_JAVTJJ010000022.1:0-1365 GCF_031843945.1 Acidovorax sp. WCS2018Noco2-16 | reverse complement strand
CCTTCACCCAGGGCACCCTTGTCGCCTTCGAGAGCGAGCTTGGCGGAGCCGCGAATGATCGGGGTGTCGTCGCCTGGGAAGTTGTACTTGTCCAGGAGTTCGCGCACTTCCATTTCGACGAGTTCAAGCAGCTCTTCGTCGTCGACCATGTCGCACTTGTTCAGGAACACGATGATGTAAGGCACGCCCACTTGGCGAGCCAGCAGGATGTGTTCGCGGGTCTGGGGCATCGGGCCGTCAGCGGCCGAGCACACCAGAATGGCACCGTCCATCTGGGCAGCGCCGGTGATCATGTTCTTCACATAGTCGGCGTGGCCTGGGCAGTCGACGTGGGCGTAGTGGCGGTTAGCCGTTTCGTATTCCACGTGAGCGGTGTTGATCGTGATGCCGCGGGCCTTTTCTTCAGGTGCTGCGTCGATCTGGTCGTAGGCCTTGGCTTCGCCGCCGAACTTGGCGGACAGCACGGTGGCGATCGCTGCGGTCAGCGTCGTCTTGCCATGGTCCACGTGGCCGATGGTGCCCACGTTGACGTGGGGCTTGGTACGTTCGAACTTACCTTTTGCCATTTTCGACTCCGAAAAAACCTATACCAACACATTTGGATATTGGCGCAACCTCAACTAGCTGCGCCTTGAATTGGTGCCCATGGCGGGAATCGGACCCGCGACCTCTCCCTTACCAAGGGAGTGCTCTACCACTGAGCCACATGGGCGCTTCGATGGCCAAAGACCTCGAAGTATCTCACTTCACCAGACTGGAGCGGGAGACGGGAATCGAACCCGCGTCATTAGCTTGGAAGGCTAGGGTTCTACCATTGAACTACTCCCGCATCGACCACAAGGCCTTCGCAGCAGCGCCCAGCGCACAACTCAAATCTGGTGGAGGGGACTGGATTCGAACCAGTGTAGGCGTAAGCCAACAGATTTACAGTCTGCCCCCTTTAGCCACTCGGGCACCCCTCCGGAGAATTCCGAATTATAGCAGCTTAATTGGCCTGCTTGGAACTTTGCAGGATTTTTCTATCCAGCGCAAGAACGAGCGCACCCCGCGTGAGCATGCTCTCTCACCATACGCGGAAAGCCTCACGGCGAGGAGAGCCCCTCGGATGAGTAGATCTAAATACGTTGCACACAGCATGCTTAGCGCACTCAGATCAAGCTACATGACAACAAAGTCGCATCAAGTCGTCTCCTGCGTGGACCCAGCAAGAATTTCACGATAGAACAATGCCTGTTAAATCAGTCATAACATCATGAGATCGCCACCAGTGTTATCGGTCGCGACGTTGAAAAATATGTTTGGTCACGACGCGCATCAACCAATGCCGGGAGTGGAGATCTAGCCCTGCAAAGCAAAGCGCCCCGA
>NZ_JAVTJJ010000021.1:0-5590 GCF_031843945.1 Acidovorax sp. WCS2018Noco2-16 | reverse complement strand
CTGCTGAAGAAAGCGAAAAACAAAAAAAGTTTGACAGTACTTTAAAAACTGTGCTAGAATTTGAGGCTCTGCTGATCGCGGCGGAGTTGGAAAGAAAAGAAGAAATTCTGGACTTTCGGTTCATTAAAAATATACAGCCGATAAGCGTGGGCGTTTGATGGCGAGTGCCAAGTTCTTTGGAACTAGTGCTTAGCACTACAAACGCTCATGAGATAGAAGTGAAGTTCACTTCAATTCTTTTTTATGAGTTGCTCGAAAGAGCGAAAAAATCAAGATCGAACTGTAGAGTTTGATCCTGGCTCAGATTGAACGCTGGCGGCATGCCTTACACATGCAAGTCGAACGGTAACAGGTCTTCGGATGCTGACGAGTGGCGAACGGGTGAGTAATACATCGGAACGTGCCCGATCGTGGGGGATAACGGAGCGAAAGCTTTGCTAATACCGCATACGATCTACGGATGAAAGCAGGGGACCGCAAGGCCTTGCGCGGACGGAGCGGCCGATGGCAGATTAGGTAGTTGGTGGGATAAAAGCTTACCAAGCCGACGATCTGTAGCTGGTCTGAGAGGACGACCAGCCACACTGGGACTGAGACACGGCCCAGACTCCTACGGGAGGCAGCAGTGGGGAATTTTGGACAATGGGCGAAAGCCTGATCCAGCCATGCCGCGTGCAGGATGAAGGCCTTCGGGTTGTAAACTGCTTTTGTACGGAACGAAAAGCCTCGGGATAATACCCTGGGGTCATGACGGTACCGTAAGAATAAGCACCGGCTAACTACGTGCCAGCAGCCGCGGTAATACGTAGGGTGCAAGCGTTAATCGGAATTACTGGGCGTAAAGCGTGCGCAGGCGGTTATGTAAGACAGATGTGAAATCCCCGGGCTCAACCTGGGAACTGCATTTGTGACTGCATAGCTAGAGTACGGTAGAGGGGGATGGAATTCCGCGTGTAGCAGTGAAATGCGTAGATATGCGGAGGAACACCGATGGCGAAGGCAATCCCCTGGACCTGTACTGACGCTCATGCACGAAAGCGTGGGGAGCAAACAGGATTAGATACCCTGGTAGTCCACGCCCTAAACGATGTCAACTGGTTGTTGGGTCTTCACTGACTCAGTAACGAAGCTAACGCGTGAAGTTGACCGCCTGGGGAGTACGGCCGCAAGGTTGAAACTCAAAGGAATTGACGGGGACCCGCACAAGCGGTGGATGATGTGGTTTAATTCGATGCAACGCGAAAAACCTTACCCACCTTTGACATGTACGGAATCCTTTAGAGATAGAGGAGTGCTCGAAAGAGAGCCGTAACACAGGTGCTGCATGGCTGTCGTCAGCTCGTGTCGTGAGATGTTGGGTTAAGTCCCGCAACGAGCGCAACCCTTGCCATTAGTTGCTACATTTAGTTGGGCACTCTAATGGGACTGCCGGTGACAAACCGGAGGAAGGTGGGGATGACGTCAAGTCCTCATGGCCCTTATAGGTGGGGCTACACACGTCATACAATGGATGGTACAAAGGGTCGCCAACCCGCGAGGGGGAGCCAATCCCATAAAGCCATTCGTAGTCCGGATCGCAGTCTGCAACTCGACTGCGTGAAGTCGGAATCGCTAGTAATCGTGGATCAGAATGTCACGGTGAATACGTTCCCGGGTCTTGTACACACCGCCCGTCACACCATGGGAGCGGGTTCTGCCAGAAGTAGGTAGCCTAACCGTAAGGAGGGCGCTTACCACGGCAGGGTTCGTGACTGGGGTGAAGTCGTAACAAGGTAGCCGTATCGGAAGGTGCGGCTGGATCACCTCCTTTCTGGAAAACTGCATTCAATATTGAACGCCCACACTTATCGGTTGTTGGAACAAGCTGCTGGCCTGCAAAGAGATTTGCAGGCCTGTGGAATGGGTCTGTAGCTCAGCTGGTTAGAGCACTGTGTTGATAACGCAGGGGTCGTTGGTTCGAGCCCAACTAGACCCACCAAATTCCGATATACGGGTATGAGGGACCAGGGGGATTAGCTCAGCTGGGAGAGCACCTGCTTTGCAAGCAGGGGGTCGTCGGTTCGATCCCGTCATCCTCCACCAACCAACCCAAATCAACACCAAAGCGGCTTTGCAAAAGGCCTCTTTGTTGTTGACCGAGATTACTCGGATCAATCGGCTGTTCTTTAAAAATTCATAGAGTCGAATCAGCGTTGTCAGAGGAAACTGCACATTCGTAAAGGTTTAGTGCAGACCGTGCCTCTGATGACAATTTTTTGATTGCGTCAAAACGAATATTCAATAAGCGAAAGCAGATTGAAATTCAGTAATGACGAATGTTTCTTGATAGTGATATTGAGGAATTATTCACATTACGGCATAACGCGCCAGGTGAAAGACCTGGCAAGTCCAGACAACAATGGAGATATCTCGAAAGAGATGTCAAAGTTATAGGGTCAAGTGACTAAGAGCATGTGGTGGATGCCTTGGCGATGATAGGCGACGAAAGACGTGAAAGCCTGCGATAAGCTTCGGGGAGCTGGCAAATAAGCATTGATCCGGAGATTTCTGAATGGGGAAACCCACCTCGCAAGAGGTATCGCATGATGAATACATAGTCATGCGAGGCGAACCGGGTGAACTGAAACATCTCAGTAGCTCGAGGAAAAGACATCAACCGAGATTCCGAGAGTAGTGGCGAGCGAAATCGGAGGAGCCTTCTAGTGATAGCACGACTGTTAGCAAAACGGAATGGAAAGTCCGGCCACAGCAGGTGATAGCCCTGTATGCGAAAACAGACGTGTGATACTAAGCTAGAGAAAAGTAGGGCGGGGCACGAGAAACCTTGTCTGAATATGGGGGGACCATCCTCCAAGGCTAAATACTCATCATCGACCGATAGTGAACCAGTACCGTGAGGGAAAGGCGAAAAGAACCCCGGGAGGGGAGTGAAATAGATCCTGAAACCGCATGCTTACAAAAAGTAGGAGCCCGCAAGGGTGACTGCGTACCTTTTGTATAATGGGTCAGCGACTTACATTCAGTGGCAAGGTTAACCGAATAGGGAAGCCGTAGAGAAATCGAGTCCGAATAGGGCGTCCAGTCGCTGGGTGTAGACCCGAAACCAAGTGATCTATCCATGGCCAGGATGAAGGTGCCGTAACAGGTACTGGAGGTCCGAACCGACTAGTGTTGCAAAACTAGCGGATGAGCTGTGGATAGGGGTGAAAGGCTAAACAAACTTGGAAATAGCTGGTTCTCTCCGAAAACTATTTAGGTAGTGCCTCAAGTATTACCGTCGGGGGTAGAGCACTGTTTTGGCTAGGGGGTCATGGCGACTTACCAAACCAAGGCAAACTCCGAATACCGACGAGTACAGCTTGGGAGACAGAGCACCGGGTGCTAACGTCCGGACTCAAGAGGGAAACAACCCAGACCGCCAGCTAAGGTCCCTAAAATTGGCTAAGTGGGAAACGAAGTGGGAAGGCTAAAACAGTCAGGATGTTGGCTTAGAAGCAGCCATCATTTAAAGAAAGCGTAATAGCTCACTGATCGAGTCGTCCTGCGCGGAAGATGTAACGGGGCTAAGCCAGTTACCGAAGCTGCGGATGTGCAATTTATTGCACGTGGTAGGAGAGCGTTCTGTAAGCCTGTGAAGGTGTCTGGTAACGGATGCTGGAGGTATCAGAAGTGCGAATGCTGACATGAGTAGCGTTAAAGGGGGTGAAAAGCCCCCTCGCCGTAAGCGCAAGGTTTTCTACGCAACGTTCATCGGCGTAGAGTGAGTCGGCCCCTAAGGCGAGGCAGAGATGCGTAGCTGATGGGAAACAGGTCAATATTCCTGTACCGATCAATAGTGCGATGTGGGGACGGAGAAGGTTAGCTCAGCCAACTGTTGGATATGTTGGTTCAAGCCTGTAGTCGTGCCCGGTAGGCAAATCCGCCGGGCTTAGATGAGGGGTGATAACGAGTCTGCTTGCAGACGAAGTGAGTGATACCCTGCTTCCAGGAAAAGCCACTAAGCTTCAGCTATTGACGACCGTACCGCAAACCGACACTGGTGCGCGAGATGAGTATTCTAAGGCGCTTGAGAGAACTCAGGAGAAGGAACTCGGCAAATTGATACCGTAACTTCGGGAGAAGGTATGCCCCAATTAGGTGAACCTGTACAAGGCGAGCCGAAAGGGGTTGCAAAAAATCGGTGGCTGCGACTGTTTAATAAAAACACAGCACTCTGCAAACACGAAAGTGGACGTATAGGGTGTGACGCCTGCCCGGTGCTGGAAGATTAAATGATGGGGTGCAAGCTCTTGATTGAAGTCCCAGTAAACGGCGGCCGTAACTATAACGGTCCTAAGGTAGCGAAATTCCTTGTCGGGTAAGTTCCGACCTGCACGAATGGCGTAACGATGGCCACACTGTCTCCTCCTGAGACTCAGCGAAGTTGAAATGTTTGTGATGATGCAATCTCCCCGCGGAAAGACGGAAAGACCCCATGAACCTTTACTGTAGCTTTGTATTGGACTTTGAACAGATCTGTGTAGGATAGGTGGGAGGCTTTGAAGTGAGGACGCTAGTTCTCATGGAGCCAACGTTGAAATACCACCCTGGTGTGTTTGAGGTTCTAACCTAGGTCCATTATCTGGATCGGGGACAGTGCATGGTAGGCAGTTTGACTGGGGCGGTCTCCTCCCAAAGCGTAACGGAGGAGTTCGAAGGTACGCTAGTTACGGTCGGACATCGTGACGATAGTGCAATGGCATAAGCGTGCTTAACTGCGAGACTGACAAGTCGAGCAGATGCGAAAGCAGGACATAGTGATCCGGTGGTTCTGTATGGAAGGGCCATCGCTCAACGGATAAAAGGTACTCTGGGGATAACAGGCTGATACCGCCCAAGAGTTCATATCGACGGCGGTGTTTGGCACCTCGATGTCGGCTCATCTCATCCTGGGGCTGTAGCCGGTCCCAAGGGTATGGCTGTTCGCCATTTAAAGAGGTACGTGAGCTGGGTTTAAAACGTCGTGAGACAGTTTGGTCCCTATCTTCCGTGGGCGCTGCAGATTTGAGGAAGCCTGCTCCTAGTACGAGAGGACCGGAGTGGACACACCTCTGGTGTATCGGTTGTCACGCCAGTGGCATTGCCGAGTAGCTAAGTGTGGAAGAGATAACCGCTGAAAGCATCTAAGCGGGAAACTCGTTTCAAGATGAGATCTGCCGGGGCCTTGAGCCCCCTAAAGAGTCGTTCAAGACCAGGACGTTGATAGGTCAGGTGTGGAAGCGCAGTAATGCGTTAAGCTAACTGATACTAATTGCTCGTGCGGCTTGACCCTATAACTTTGACGAACCTTCAAACGTTCAGTCGGACAGTTATGCCAAGTGACGCAGTCAAACAAAAGCTGATTCCAAACTCTATGAATTCGTTGCCCAGTTCCCCAAAAGAACTTGGCAGCAACCCTTTATGCCTGATGACCATAGCAAGTTGGCACCACTCCTTCCCATCCCGAACAGGACAGTGAAACGACTTCGCGCCGATGATAGTGCGGGTTCCCGTGTGAAAGTAGGTCATCGTCAGGCTATTACAGCCCAAATCGCCCCGTGCACGTCAGTGC
>NZ_JAVTJJ010000020.1:0-10514 GCF_031843945.1 Acidovorax sp. WCS2018Noco2-16 | reverse complement strand
GACAGTCTGTCAATGATTGATGGGATTGTCAGAAAACATTGTCGCCGCAAGAATGGTCGTGGGTGGTCCAAGAGCCACTACGAAACAATCAGGAGACCAATGCATGACGTCTGAAGCGACCGGGTCCGTCGTTCAACTGCGCGAGCAGCAAGGGGTGTTGGTGGTCAGCATCCACAACCCGCCCGTCAACGCGCTAGGCGCGGCCGTGCGCCAAGGGCTGCTGGCGGCCATGGAGCACGCCGACGCGCAGGCCAGCGTGAAGGCGGTGCTGATCGTGGGCGAAGGCAAGGCCTTCATCGCCGGGGCCGACATCCGCGAATTCGGCAAGCCGGCCGTCCCGCCGTCGCTGCCCGAGGTGTGCCACCGGATCGAATCGTGCGCCAAGCCCGTCGTCGCTGCCATCCACGGCGCAGCGCTGGGTGGCGGGCTGGAAGTGGCGCTGGCGGCCCACTACCGCCTGGCCTTGCCCGCCGCCCAACTGGGCTTGCCCGAGGTGAACCTGGGCCTGCTGCCCGGCGCCGGCGGCACGCAGCGCGCGCCGCGCCTGATGGGTGTGAAGCCCGCGGCCGAACTGATGCTGAGCGGCAAGCCCCTGAATGCCAAGGCCGCGCGTGCGGCTGGCCTGGTCGACCGGCTGGCGGAAGGCACCGACCCCGTCGCCGCCGGCCTGGCGTATGTGCAGGAACTGCTGGCCACGCAGGCGCCGGTGCGCCGCACGCGCGACCTCACTATTTCCGACAAGGCCGCTGCGCTCGCCGATCTGGACGCGCTGGCCGCCGACACCGCCAAGAAGTCGCGCGGTCTGTTCTCGCCTTTGAAGATCGTCGAATGCGTGCGTGCGGCGGTCGAATTGCCTTTTGACGAAGGCATGGCGCGCGAGCGGGCGCTGTTCCTCGAATGCATCGCCAGCCCGCAGCGCGCCGGCCTCATCCACGCCTTCTTCGCCGAGCGCGAAGTGGCCAAGGTGCCCGAGGCGAAAGCCGCCGCGCCGCGCCCGGTGGCTGCCATCGCCGTCATCGGCGGCGGCACCATGGGCGCGGGCATCACCGTGTCGGCGCTGGATGCGGGCCTGCCGGTCACGATGATCGAGCAGGGCGACGCCTCGCTGGCGCGGGGCCGCGCGCATGTCGAAAAGGTCTACGACGGCCTGATCGCCAAGGGCCGCATGACGCCCGATGCCAAGGCCGCCGTGATGGCGCGCTATGCCGGCAGCACGCGCTACGAAGACGTCGCGCAGGCCGACCTGGTGATCGAAGCCGTGTTCGAAGACCTCGAAGTCAAAAAGGCCGTCTTCCGCGAGCTGGACCGCGTCTGCAAGCCCGGCGCCGTGCTGGCCACCAACACCTCGTACCTCGACATCGACGCCATTGCCGCCGCCACGCAGCGCCCGCAGGACGTGGTTGGTCTGCACTTTTTCAGTCCCGCCAACATCATGAAGCTGCTGGAGATCGTGGTGCCCGCCAAGGTCAGCGCCGACGTGGTCGCCACCGCCTTCGAGCTGGCCAAGAAGCTGAAGAAAGTGCCGGTGCGCGCCGGCGTGTGCGACGGCTTCATCGGCAACCGCATCCTGGCCGTCTACAAGCAGGCGGCCGATGCGTTGATGGAAGACGGCGCCTCGCCGTACGACATCGACGCGGCGGTGCGCGGCTTTGGCTACCCGATGGGGCCGTTTCAGGTGACCGACCTGGCGGGCGGCGACATCGGCTGGGCTACGCGAAAGCGCCGGGCCGCCACGCGCGACCCGAAGGCGCGCTATGTGGAGATTGCCGACCGCATCTGCGAGCGCGGCTGGTTCGGCCAGAAGACCGGGCGCGGCTTTTACCTGTACCCCGACGGCGCCCGCACGGGCCAGCCCGACCCGGAGGTGCTGGCCATCGCCCAAGCCGAGCGCGCGAAGAAAGGCATCACGCCGCGCAGCTTCACTCCCCAGGAAATCATGCGCCGCTACATGGCCGCGATGGTCAACGAAGGTGCCAAGGTGGTGGATGAAGGCATCGCGCTGCGGCCGCTGGATGTGGACGTGACGTTCCTGTCGGGCTACGGCTTTCCGCGCTTTCGCGGCGGGCCGATGCACTACGCCGACACGGTCGGCCTGCCGCAGATCCTGGCGGACATCCGCGAGTTCGCGCAGCAAGACCCGCTGTTCTGGCAACCCGCGCCGCTGCTGGAAAAGCTGGTCGCCGAGGGCAGGAACTTCGACAGCCTGAACCAGGCCGCTGCGGCATAACTGCTGAACGGTTTGCTGCAAAAATAGGAGCTGCTAGCGCTTGTATTTAAAGGGTTTCAGATGGTTTTATATCTGAAATGCTTATATATAAAGCGCTACCAGCTACTGAATCAATAGCAAAAACACACACAGAGACATAAGGACACACCATGCGCGAAGCCGTCATCGTTTCCACTGCCCGCACGCCGCTGGCCAAGTCGCACCGCGGCGAATTCAACGTCACGCCCGCCGCGCAGCTGGCGGCGTTTTCCGTGACGGCGGCGGTCGAACGCTCGGGCGTGGACCCGGCAATGTTCGAAGACCTGATCCTGGGCTGCGGCAACCCCGACGGCTTTCAGGGCCGCAACCTGGGCCGCCAGACCGTGCTGCGCGCGGGGCTGCCGCTGTCGGTGGCGGGCACCACGGTCACGCGCTATTGCGCCTCGGGACTGCAGTCCATCGCCATCGCGGCCGGGCGCATCGTGGCCGAGGGCGTGCCGGCCATGATCGCGGGCGGCGTGGAAAGCATCTCGGGCATTCGCCCCGGCAACAACCTGCCCACCGACATGGACCCGTGGCTGGTCGAGCACCAACCCGACCTGTTCATGGCCATGATCGACACGGCCGACATCGTGGCGCACCGCTACGGCATCTCGCGCGACGACCAGGACGCGTTTTCGCTGCAGAGCCAGCAGCGCACGGCCGCAGCGCAGGAGCGCGGCGTGTTCGACGACGAAATCATCGCCTGCGCCACCCGCATGGCCGAGAAGAACAAGGACACGGGCGAGGTCACCCTGCGCGACGTGATGGCCACGAAAGACAACTGCAACCGCCCATCGACCACGTTCGAGGCCTTGCGCAAGCTGGAACCCGTGAAGGGGCCGGGTCAGTTCGTCACGGCCGGCAACGCGTCGCAGCTGTCCGATGGATCTTCCGCCTGCGTGCTGATGGAAGCAAAGGAGGCCGAGCGCCTGGGCCTGGCGCCGCTGGGCGCCTTCCGCGGCCTGGCCGTGGCCGGCTGCGAGCCCGACGAGATGGGCATCGGCCCGGTGTTCGCCGTGCCGAAGCTGCTGGCGCGCCACGGCCTGGCCGTGGATGACATCGACCTGTGGGAGCTGAACGAAGCCTTCGCATCGCAGGCGCTGTATTGCCAGCGCCGGCTGGGCATTCCGAACGAGCGGCTCAACGTCAACGGCGGCGCGATCTCCATCGGCCACCCGTTCGGCATGACGGGCGCGCGCCTGGCCGGCCACATCCTGCTGGAAGGGCGGCGCCGCAAGGCGCAGGGCCAACGCGTGCGCTGGGGCGTGGTGACGATGTGCATTGCCGGCGGCATGGGCGCGGCCGGGCTGTTCGAGATTTACTGAAGAAAAAGACGACGGAACCCCAAGACATGGATCTGCAATTCACCCCCCAGGAACAGGCTTTCCGCGCTGAGGTACAGGCCTTCCTGAAAGAACAGCTGCCCGCCGACTTGGCGCACAAGGTCAAGGCCGGCCTGCGCATGGACAAGGCCGACCTGGAGCGCTGGCACGCCATCCTCAACGCGCGCGGCTGGCTGGCCAACCATTGGCCCGAGCAGTACGGCGGCCCGGGCTGGAGCGCCATCGAGAAGTTCATCTTCGAGAACGAATGCGCGCTGGCCGGCGCCCCGCGCATCGTGCCCTTCGGCGTGAACATGCTGGGGCCGGTGCTCATCAAGTACGGCAACGAGGCGCAGAAAAGCCATTGGCTGCCGCGCATCCTGAACGGCTCCGACTGGTGGTGCCAGGGCTATTCCGAGCCGGGCTCGGGCTCGGACCTGGCCTCGGTCAAGACCACCGCGGTCAGCCAAGGCGACCACTACATCGTCAACGGCCAGAAGACCTGGACCACGCTGGGCCAGCACGCCAACATGATCTTCTGCCTGGTGCGCACCAACCGCGAAGCCAAGGCGCAGGCGGGCATCAGCTTTCTGCTGGTGGACATGAACGCGCCCGGCGTGGAGGTGCGGCCCATCATCACGCTGGACGGCGAGCACGAAGTCAACGAGGTGTTCTTCACCGACGTGCGGGTGCCTGCCGAGAACCTGGTGGGCGAAGAGAACAAGGGCTGGACCTACGCCAAGTATTTGCTGACCTACGAACGCACCAACATCGCGGGCGTGGGCTTCTCGGTAGCCGCGCTGGAAAAGTTGAAGCAGGTGGCTGCCACGGTGCAGTGCAACGGCCAACCGCTGGCGCAAGACCCGCTCTTCGCCGCGCGGCTGGCCAAGGTGGAGATCGACCTGGAGAACATGAAGACCACGAACCTGCGCGTGATCGCCGCCGTGGCAGGCGGCGGCGTGCCGGGCGCGGAAAGCTCCATGCTGAAGATTCGCGGCACCGAGATTCGCCAGGAGATTTTGTCGCTCACCCGCCGTGCGATGGGTCCGTATGCGCTGCCTTTTGAGGAAGAGGCGCTGCATGCAGGCCACGAGGACGAGGCCATCGGGCCGGACGGCGCAGCGGCCGCAGCGGCCCACTATTTCAACTACCGCAAGCTGTCGATCTTCGGCGGCTCCAACGAAATCCAGAAAAACATCATCTCCAAGATGATCTTGGGCTTGTGATTCCATGAATTTTGAACACACCGAAGACCGCCGCATGCTGGCGGACACGCTGAACCGCTTCATCACGGAGCAGGTCGGCACCGAGCACCGCAACCGCGTTGCCTACGGCCCTGAGGGTTTCAGCCCCGACCTGTACCGCCAATTCGCCGAGCTGGGCACCATCGGCGCGCTGTTTCCCGAGGCCGACGGCGGCTTCGGCGGCGCCGGCTTCGACGTGAGCGTGGTGTTCGAGAGCCTGGGCCGTGGCCTGGTGGCCGAGCCGCTGCTGGGCGCGCTGATGGTCGGCCGCGCGGTCAGCGCCGCCGGCAGCGCCGCGCAGAAAGACGCCGTTCTTGCGCCGCTGATGGCGGGCGAGGCAGTGGCCGCGTTGGCGCATGACGAGCCGGGCAGCCACTACGAGCTGCACCGCGTGACCACCACGGCGCGCCGCTCAGGACATGCTGCGGGTGACGGCTGGGTGATCGACGGAGCCAAGGGCGTGGTGCTGTTCGGCGATGCCGCCGACTGGCTGCTGGTGTCGGCCCGCACGGGCGGCGGCACGTTCGATGCGGATGGCATCTCGCTCTTTCTCGTGCCCGGCAACGCGGCAGGCCTGACACGCCAGGGCCGTGGCCGCATCGACGGTGGCCGCGTGGCCGAACTCGCTTTCAATGGGGTGGTGGTGGGAGCCGGCGCGCTGTTGGGCACTGAAGGCGAGGGCGCTGCGCTGCTGGAGCGGGCGGTGGGCTGGGGCCTGCTGGCGCTGTGCGCCGAAGCCGTGGGCGCGATGGACGTGGCCAAGCAGTACACGCTCGAATACCTGCAGACGCGTAAGCAGTTCGGCGTGCCCATCGGCAGCTTTCAGGCGCTGCAGCACCGCATGGCCGACCTGCTGCTGGAGGTGGAGCAGGCCCGCTCGGCCGTCATCAATGCCGCAGCGGCCATCGACGGCGCAGACCGCATTGCGCGCGAGAAGGCGCTGTCGGCCGCCAAATACAGCATCGGACGCATCGGCACCCTGGTGGCCGAAGAGAGTATTCAGATGCACGGCGGCATCGGCATGACATGGGAATTGCCGCTGGCGCACTATGCCAAGCGGCTGGTCATGATCGACCACCAGCTGGGCGACGAAGACCACCACCTGGCGCGCTACATGGCGCTCGGCCGCGTGCAATAAGACAAGAAAAAGGACACCGCCATGACGGAGACAACCCAGCCCCTGCTGCAGCGCCGTGAAGGCGCCGTGCTGGTGCTGAGCAACAACAACACGGCTGCGCGCAACGCCTTGTCGCCCGCGTTCTATGCCGCGCTCACGGCCGCTCTGTCGGCGGCACAGGTCGACCCGACGGTGGGTGCCATCGTGCTCACCGGCGAGGGCGGTCACTTCTGCGCGGGTGGCGATCTGCGCCAGCTGGCCCTGCGGCGCGACCTGCCGGTCGAGGAGCGCCGCGCCAAGCTGGAAGGCCTGCACGATCTCATCCGCGCGGTGCAGGGCAGCGACAAGCCGGTGATCGCCGCCGTGGAAGGCGCGGCCGCGGGCGCGGGCCTGTCGCTGGCGCTGGCCTGCGACATGCTGGTGGCGGCGCGCAATGCGGTGTTCTCGGTGGCTTACGTGAAGGTGGGCCTCACGCCCGATGGCGGCGCCACGGCCTTCCTGGCCGAGTTCGTGTCGCGCCAGGTGCTGACCGAGCTGTGCCTGACCGGCGAGCGCATCTCGGGCGAGCGCCTGCACGCGCTGGGCGCCGTCAACCGCCTGGCCGAGCCGGGCGAGGCGCTGGCGGGTGCCGTGGCACTGGCCGCCAGCGTGGCGGGCGGGCCGCAGCAAGCCATGGCGCGTATCAAGGCGCTGTGCCTTGCGGCACCTCAGGCCTCGCTGGAAGCGCAGCTGGAAAGCGAAGCGCTCAGCATGGTGCAGTCGCAGGCCACGGAAGAGTCGCGCGAGGGCATTGGCGCTTTTCTGGAAAAGCGCGTGCCCGACTACACGCGCCTGCGCGGATCTGCGGCCTGATACCCCCTTACCAAGAGAGCACTGCCATGAACGATTCTTCCTCCGCTACCGCGTCGCAGGGTACCGACTTTCCGCTCGAAGGAGTGCGCGTGCTCGACCTGTCGCGCGTCTTCGCCGGCCCGCTGTGCGGCCAGGTGCTGGCCGACTTCGGCGCCGAGGTCGTCAAGGTGGAACACCCCGGCCGGGGCGATGACACGCGCGACTGGGGCATGCGCATCGGCAAGACCGAGACCACCTACTACAACAGCATGAACCGCAACAAGCGGTCGGTCACGCTCGATCTGCAAAGCGCCGAGGGCGCCAAGATCGTGCACGACCTGCTGCCGCAGTTCGACGTGGTGATTCACAACTTCAAGACCGGGGGCGCCGAGAAGCTGGGCCTGGGCTACGAGCAGCTTAAGGTGCTGAAGCCCGGCCTCATCTACTGCGCCGTGGCGGGCTACGACACCAGCGGCCCCGAGGCCAAGCGCCCCGGCTACGACCTGGTGATTCAGGGTGAGACAGGCTTGATGGCGCTCAACGGCGAGGCCTCGCAGCCGCCGCTGAAGTTCGGCGTGGCCGTGGTCGACCTGATGACCGGCATGTACGCCGCGCAGGCCGTGCTGGCGGCGCTCTTCCAGCGCGAACGCACGGGCCGGGGCCGGTTGATCGAGATGGCGCTGTACGACTGCGGCCTGATGGTCACCGGCTACTACGGGCTGGACGCCATGCAGCTGGGGCATGACCCGCAGCGCTACGGCAACGCGCACCCGTCCATCGTGCCCTACGGCATGTTCGACGCGGCCGACGGCCCGCTCATCATCGCCGTGGGCAACAACGCGCAGTTCGACAAGTTCTGCCGCCAGGTGATCGAGCGGCCCGACATCGTCGAAGACCCGCGCTTTGCCACCAATGTCGAGCGCGCCAAGAACCGCCTGGTGATCGGTCCGATGCTGACCGAGCTGATCCGTGCGTTGCCACGCGATGTGCTGCTCGAGCGCATGACCGCCTGCGGCATCCCGTGCGGCAAGGTGGCCGGCCTGCATGAGGCGCTGACCAGCGAGCGCACGCGCCGTGGCGGCCTGCTGCAAGACATGCCGCACCCCGTGGTGGGCACCACGCCGGTGTTCGCGCCGCCCTATCGCATTGACGGCCAGCGCCTGCCCATTCGCCATGCGCCGCCCACGCTGGGCGAGGGCACGCGCGAGGTGCTGCAGCGGCTTTTGCAGATGAGCGACGAGCAACTGCAGCAGCTGCAGCAGCGCGGCGTGCTCACGTTGCCGGAGGCGCCGCCAGCCCCTTAGTTTTTCGCAGCCTGCCTTGGATGCTGTACGCCGCACAGACGGCGCACCGAGGCGGGCTTTCTTCCGTGAGAGAACCCCCAGGAGACAACACCATGACAGGTTCCCGATTCAATCGCCGCGCTGTTCTGCACGGCTTGGCCGCGCTCGGCGGCGGCAGTTGGCTGGGCACGGCCTCGGCGCAAACAGGCAAGCCCGCGTGGCCGACCAAGCCGATCCGGCTGATCGTGCCGTTCAATGCTGGTGGCGCCACCGACATCATTGCCCGCACCGTAGGCGAGGCCCTGTCGCAGCGCATGGGCCAGCCGGTGCTGGTGGACAACCGCGGCGGCGCGGCCGGCATTCTGGGCACCGACGCGGTGGCCAAGGCCGCGCCGGACGGGCACACGCTGCTGCTCTCGCTCAGCACGTCGATGCTGATCAACCAGTTTCTTTACACCCAGCTGCCCTACAACCCGCAGAAGGACCTGACGCTGATCACGCAGATCGCTGCTGCGCCCGTCACGCTGGTGGTGCACCCGTCGGTGCCGGCGAACAACATGGCCGAGCTGCTGGCCTATGCCAAGGCGAACCGTGGCAAGCTTTCGTACGGCTCCTGGGGCGTGGGCTCCTATGCGCATCTGGGCGGGGCCTACATGAGCCGAACCCAGGACGCTGACATGGCCCACGTCGCCTACAAGGGCGAGGCGCCGATGATCCAGGACCTGATCGGCGGCCAGCTGCAGCTGTGCTTTTCCAGCGCGCAGAACACCAAGCCCTTCATCGATTCTGGCCGCCTCAAAGCCATCGGCGTGACCGGCAAGCAGCGCATGGACATCCTGCCCAAGGTGCCCACCATCCACGAACAGGGTTTGACCGACGATGCCTATTCCATCTTCGGCTGGGTGGCGATGGGCGGGCCGGCCGGGCTGCCCAAGGAGGTGATGGACACGCTCGCGCTGCACCTGCGCGAAGTCGCCAAAGACCCGAAGGTGCTTGAGCGCATTGCTGGCGCCGGCTTCATGCCGCTGATGAACAGCCCCGACGCCTTCCGCGCGAACTACCAGCGAGACATGCCGGTGTGGAAGGCGCTGGTCGAATCGGCCGGCGCCAAGCTGGACTGACCTGCACGCCTGCGCCTCATGCGCCGGCGCAGGCTGGTGACCACCGGGCAGCGGCGGCCGCCTTGGCCTGTCGAACGCGAGAAGGAACGTTTTTCATCGCCCGATTTCTTGTTGCTTATTGATTGTTTCTCGATTGCCCCTCAAAAACGGAGACCTCGTTCCATGCCTCGTTCCCACCTCCCCGCCCAAGTTGCTCCCACCACCCGCCGCATGCTGCTGGCCCTGGCCGCCGCGCCGCTGCTCATCGGCAGTGCCGGCGCACAGACGGCCGCACCAGCACCCGCCTGGCCCTCGAAGCTGATCAAGCTGGTGGTGCCTTTTCCGGCGGGGGGGCCGACCGACACTGCATCGCGCATCGTCGGACAGAAACTGGGCGACCGGCTCAAGCAGCCCGTGGTGGTGGAGAACCGTCCAGGGGCTTCGGGCTCCATCGCTGCGGCGCAGGTGGCCAAGGCTGATCCGGACGGCTACACGCTGCTCATGCTGGCCACACCGACGCTGCTCGCCCCGCATCTGTACAGGAAGGCGGGTTATGAGACGACCAAGGACTTCACCCCTGTGGCCACGGTGTACGACCTGCCGATCGTGGTGGTCGTGAACCCGTCGCTGCTGCCCGACGTGAAAGATCTGCGCCAGTTGATCGCTAACGCCAAGACGCAAAAACCCACCCTGAACTACACCAGCTCGGGCACCGGCAGCTTCGGCCATCTCAGCATGGAACTGCTCAAGCAGATGGGCGGCTTCGACATGCAGCACGTGCCTTACAAGGGCGGCGTGCCGGCCATCACCGACACCATCGGCGGGCAGGTGCCGATCATGTACGCCGACCTGGTGGCTGCGCTGCCGCACATCCAGGCGGGCAAGCTGCGTGCCATCGCCGTCGGCTCCCCTCAGCGCGTGGCCATGCTGCCCGATGTGACCACCATCGCCGAGCAGGGATTCAAGGGCTATGACGCCGTGTCGTGGGGCGGTTTGCTGGCGCCGCGCGGCACGCCCAAGGCCGTCGTGGACAAGCTGGCGGGCGAGGTGCAGCAGATCCTGGCCGAGAAAGAGACGCAGGAAAAGCTGCTCAACGCCGGCGCCATCGCGAACTTTCAGAACCCTGTGGACATGGAGCGCCGCATTCAGCAGGACTACGCGAAATGGGGCCAGGTGATCCGCGACAAGGGCATCACCACGGAGTGAGCAGACCCGCCCCATCCTTCTTTTTTCACATTCTCTCCATCAAGGACATCCCATGAAAATCCTGGTCCCGGTCAAGCGCGTGGTGGACTACAACGTGAAAGTCCGAGTGAAGTCGGACGGCACGGGCGTAGACATCGCCAACGTCAAGATGAGCATGAACCCG
>NZ_JAVTJJ010000019.1:0-13137 GCF_031843945.1 Acidovorax sp. WCS2018Noco2-16 | reverse complement strand
CTGCCAATCCAAAGGCATCGTTCGCGATGCCTTTTTTTCGACAATTTTTGCCTGGAGACAAGAACCATGAGCTACATCGCCCCCGTCAAGGACATGCTGTTCGCCATCGAGCACCTCGCTGGCATCGAGCAGGTCGCGCAACTGCCCGGCTATGAAGAAGCCGGCCTGGAGACGGCCCAGGCCGTGCTGGAAGAGTGCGCGAACTTCACCGAGGGCGTGGTGGCGCCGCTGAATGTGGAGGGCGACCGCAATCCTTCGAGCTTCAAGGACGGCGTGGTCACCACGACGCCCGGCTTCAAGGAAGCGTTTCGCCAATACGCCGAAGGCGGCTGGCAGGGTTTGCAGCACCCGGTGGATTTTGGCGGCCAGGGCCTGCCCAAGACCATCGGCGCGGCCTGCAGCGAGATGCTCAACAGCGCCAACATGAGCTTTGCGCTGTGCCCGCTGCTGACCGATGGCGCCATCGAGGCGCTGATCACCGCGGGCAGCGATGCGCTCAAGACCACCTATCTCGAAAAGCTGGTCACCGGCGAGTGGACCGGCACCATGAACCTGACCGAACCCCAGGCCGGCAGCGACCTGGCGCTGGTGCGCACGCGCGCCGAACCGCAGGGCGACGGCAGCTACAAGGTCTTTGGCACGAAGATCTTCATCACCTACGGCGAGCACGACATGGCGGAGAACATCGTGCACCTGGTGCTGGCCCGCGTGGCCGGCGCGCCGCAAGGGGTCAAGGGCATCAGCCTGTTCGTGGTGCCGAAGTTCCTGGTCAATGCCGATGGCTCCTTGGGCGAGCGCAACGACGCGCATTGCGTGTCCATCGAACACAAGCTGGGCATCAAGGCATCGCCCACCGCCGTGCTGCAGTTTGGCGACCATGGAGGCGCCGTCGGTTACTTGGTGGGCGAAGAAAACCGCGGCCTGGAATACATGTTCATCATGATGAACGCCGCGCGCTACGCCGTGGGCCTGCAGGGCATCGCCATTGCCGAGCGGGCCTATCAGAAGGCCGTGGCCTACGCCAAAGACCGCGTGCAGAGCCGCCCGGTGGATGGCAGTTTGCCTGGCAGCGCGCCCATCATTCACCACCCCGACGTGCGCCGCATGCTGATGACGATGCGCGCCTTCACCGAAGGCTGCCGCGCCATGGCGACCACGGCCGCAGCCGCGTACGACGCGTCGCACCACCATGCCGATGCCGAGGTGCGCAAGGACAACGCCGCGTTCTATGAGTTCATGGTGCCGCTGGTCAAGGGCTACAGCACCGAGATGAGCCTGGAAGTCACCAGCCTGGGCGTGCAGGTGCACGGCGGCATGGGCTTCATTGAGGAAACCGGGGCAGCGCAG
The DNA here is from genome assembly GCF_031843945.1 of Acidovorax sp. WCS2018Noco2-16. Classification (NCBI taxonomy): domain Bacteria; kingdom Pseudomonadati; phylum Pseudomonadota; class Betaproteobacteria; order Burkholderiales; family Comamonadaceae; genus Acidovorax; species Acidovorax sp. WCS2018Noco2-16. The sequence goes on along the minus strand of NZ_JAVTJJ010000019.1, from coordinate 11,790 downwards.
TACTACCGCGACGCGAAGATTCTGACCATCTACGAAGGCACCACGGCCATTCAGGCCAACGACCTGGTGGGCCGCAAGACGGCCCGCGACGGCGGCCGCACTGCCCACGCCATCGCGGCGCAGATCGAGAAGACCGAAGCAGAGCTGATTGCCAGCGGCAGCGACGATGCGCAGGCCGTGGCGCGCCGGCTGAAGGACGCCCGCGAGGCATTCACCCAGGTGGTGGACTTCGTCGCGGGCCACACCAAGTCCGACCCCAACGCAGTGTTTGCTGGCAGCGTGCCGTACCTGATGCTGGCGGGCAACCTGGTGGCCGGCTGGCAAATGGGCCGCGCGCTGCTGGCAGCCCAGGCGCTGTTGCCCAAGGGACAGGACCAGGCCTTTCTGCAGGCCAAGATCGTCACCGCACGGTTCTATGCCGACCACCTGCTGGTGCGCGCCGGCGGCCTGCGCGACGCCATCGTCGAAGGCGCTGCCAGCGTGACGGCGCTGCCGCTGGAGGCGTTCTGAATTCTCAGAATCCAGAACCAAAAGCTGATTGCTATTGAATCAATAGCTGCTAGCGCTTATGTGTCAAGCGCTGCAGCCTGATTTTGCTTGAATGACAACTACACCAGGAGACCTCATGTCCCGTCTGCCGCCCGCGCTGCAAAAGCTTTCGTTGCCCGTCATCGGGTCGCCCCTGTTCATCATCAGCAACCCGCAGCTGGTCATCGCGCAGTGCAAGTCCGGCATCGTCGGATCGATGCCCGCGCTGAATGCCCGGCCGGCCGAATTGCTGGACGACTGGCTGGCCGAGATCACCGAAGCGCTGGCCGCGCACGACCGCGCCCACCCCGAGAGTCCCGCCGCACCCTTCGCCATCAACCAGATCGTGCACAAGAGCAATGACCGGCTGGAGCACGACATGCAGGTGTGCGCAAAGTACAAGGTGCCGATCGTCATCACGTCGCTGGGCGCGCGCGAAGACGTCAACCAGGCCGTGCACAGCTGGGGTGGCGTGGTGCTGCACGACATCATCAACAACAAATTTGCGCACAAGGCCATTGAGAAGGGCGCCGACGGCCTGATCGCCGTGGCGGCCGGCGCGGGTGGGCACGCGGGCGTCAAGAGCCCGTTCGCGCTGATCCAGGAGATCCGCCAGTGGTTCGACGGCCCGGTGGCGCTGTCGGGCTCCATCGCCTCGGGCGGTGCCATTCTGGCTGCGCAGGCCATGGGCGCCGACTTCGCCTACATCGGCTCGGCCTTCATCGCCACGCATGAAGCGCGCGCGCAAGAGGCCTACAAGCAGGCCATCGTGCAGAGCAATTCGGACGACATCGTCTACAGCAACCTCTTTACCGGCGTGCATGGCAACTACCTGGCCCCGTCGATTCGCGCGGCCGGTCTGGACCCGGACAACCTGCCCGTGTCCGACCCGAGCGCGATGAACTTCGGCGGCGGCGCGCAGAAAGCCTGGAAGGACATCTGGGGCTGCGGCCAGGGCATTGGCGCCATCGACCGCATCACCGGTGCGGGCGAGTTGGTGGAGCGGCTGCGCAGCGAATACCAGGCTGCGCGTGCCCGCCTGGCCATTTCTTGATCAAAATGGCCTCCAGCGCTCATCAGTAAAGCGCTTGTAGCTATTACAATAATAGCAATCTGACTGGGGCATGCCCAGACACGGCGCGGCGCTCTACAGCACCGCGCCGTTTTTGCGTGCGCCAAACCAACCAAGACGTTCTCAAGACGCACTGCCGCAGCCCGCTCCAGCTTTCCATGTCCACTGCCAACCGCAATCACCAGATCGACACGATCAAGGGCCTGGCCTGTGCCGCCATCGTCTGGCACCACCTGGCGTTCTATGGGCCCATGTCCGACATCGCCCAACCGCTGGCGCCCGGGCTGATGGCGGGCCTGAGCCACTACGGCCGCATGGCCGTACAGGTGTTTCTGGTGCTGGGCGGCTACCTGGCCGCGGCCAGCCTGGCCCCGGCGGGTATGGCGCGGTTCGACGCGGCAGGTGTGCAGATCGGCCGGCGCTTCGTGCGGCTGGTGGTGCCTTATGTCGTCGCGCTGGTGGTGGCCGTGCTGGCGGCGGCGGTGGTGCGCCCGTGGATGGGCGCGCACCCTTCGGTGCCCGGCGAGCCCAGCCTGCCGCAGTTGCTGGCGCATGCGGTGCTGCTGCACGACGTGCTGGGCGAAGAGGCGTTGTCTGCGGGCGTGTGGTACGTGGCCATCGACTTTCAGCTCTTCGCATCGGCGGTGCTGCTGTTTGCGGCTGCGCGCCGGTTCGCGGGCTCACCGGCGCGTGCGGCCTGGGTGGCGCGTGCGCTGGTGGTGGGCGCCACGGCCGTGTCGCTCTGGGTATTCAACCGCCAGGCGGAGCTGGACGTGTGGGCCGTCTATTTCTGGGGGGCTTACGGCCTGGGCATGCTCGCTTGCTGGGGCGCGCGGTCGCAGCGGCATGGCGCGCTCTGGCTGGCCGTCATTGCCGTGCTGGGCGCGGTAGCGCTTTGGCTGGACTTCCGCGACCGTATTGCACTGGCATGGGCCAGCGCCATGGGCCTGGCCGTGCTCATGCGCGCGCCTCAGCCGGCGGCCATGGCGCAATGGCGGCTGGTTCGGCATGCCGAAGCCGCATTGCAGGCGCTGGGGCGCATGGCGTACTCGGTGTTTCTGGTGCACTTTCCGGTCTGCCTGGTGGTGAACGCAGTGGTCAGCTACGCGGCCCCGCAGTCACCCGTGTGGAACGCCGCCGGAATGCTGCTGGCCTTCGGCCTGTCGGTGGCCGCCGGGCGTCTGCTGTATCTGCGCGTGGAATCGCGCATGCCTTCGTGGACCCTGGCGGTGCGCTGGCAGGCAGGCTTCGTAGGACTCGGGTGGGCGGTGATCTGGGCGGGTGGCGTGCTGGGCTGATGGTGGGCTGATGGTGGGCGCCGCCCGGCGACCCCTCATTGGACCGAGAATATACTGTGCTTTTAAACAGTATTTTGGCCAGTCATATCCACTATGTCCGAGGTGCGCATTCCGGTCGCCGCCATCAAAGGCCGCGGCATTGCCACGCCCCTGGCGCATCGCTTCGCCCGCGACGTGCGCGGTGCGTTCGACGATGGCTGGGGCACGCAGGAAGAAGCCCATGCCGAGAGCGAAGCGGCCGCTCCACCAGCCACCCAGGTCATTCTGGAAACAGCGCGCAGCGCGCTTTGCAGCAACGATTCGCCCGACATCTTCTTCGAGCAATCGGTCAATCCGTACCGCGGCTGCGAGCACGGCTGCGTCTATTGCTATGCCCGCCCCACGCACAGCTACCTGAACCTGTCGCCCGGGCTCGACTTCGAGACCCGCATCATCGCCAAGCACAACATTGCCGAAGTGCTGCGCGCCGAACTCGCCCGCCCCTCGCACGTGCCCCACGCCGTCAACATCGGCTCGGCCACCGACTGCTACCAGCCGGTGGAGCGCGAGCTGCGGCTCACCCGCGCGCTGATCGAGGTGATGGCCGAGGCGCGCCACCCGTTCTCCCTCATCACCAAGTCCAGCGGGGTGGAGCGCGACCTGGATCTGCTCGCGCCGCTGGCGCAAAGCGGGCTGGCCGCTGCGTACGTGACCATCACCACGCTGGACGCACGCCTGGCCCGCGTGCTGGAGCCCCGCGCCGCCGCGCCCCACCGGCGCCTGCGCACCATCCGCGCGCTGGCTGACGCCGGCGTGCCGGTAGGCGTGAGCGTGGCACCGCAGATTCCCTTTCTGAACGAAGACATGGAGCAGGTGCTGGAGGCCGCACGCGACGCGGGCGCCACGTCTGCCTTCTACACCGTGGTGCGCCTGCCGTGGGAGCTGAACCCGCTGATGCGCGACTGGCTGCAACTGCACTACCCGCAGCGTGCCGCGCGCGTGCTGGCCCGCATTCAAGACCTGCACGGCCTGGATGACGCAGCCCGCAACGCAGGCAAGGCCTACAGCGCAGACCGCGACAGCCGCATGAAAGGCACGGGCCTGTGGGCCGACCTGCTGCGCCAGCGCTTTACCACTGCCTGCCGGCGCCTGGGCCTGAACCGCCAGCGCGTGGAGCTGGACACGTCGCAGTACCGGCCGGCGCTGGCGCGGGGGCAGGGCTGCCTGTTTTAGCTGCTGAGGGCTGCCGTCATTGGCCCAGCGGCCGTGATGGGCGGCTGGGTACGAGGTGGCTGCGGATGAAACCGTCCGCAGGCAGCCTTGCTGCGGCTTGGTTAGTCACCCAGGGACGGAGCTAAGCATGCGCGGTTGCCGCCACTTTTCTTCGACTGGTACATCGCTTCGTCGGCGTGTACCAGCAGGCGGTGCTCTTCATCGCCGTGCTCGGGGTAGATGGAGATGCCGATGCTGGGCAGGATGTACAGGCGGTGGCCCTCCAGGTCGAACGCCTGGCCGAATGCGGCGAGGATCTTGTCGGCGGTGTGGGTGGCTTGCTCGGCCCGTTGGCAGCCTTCGATCAGCACCACGAATTCGTCGCCGCCCAGCCGGGCCACCGTGTCGGAGGTACGCACGCAATCCAGCAGGCGCTGCGCCACGCGCTGCAGCAGCAGGTCGCCCATGGCATGGCCCAGGGTGTCGTTCACGTTCTTGAAGCGGTCCAGGTCTATGAACAGCAGCGACAGCAGCTCCTGGTCGCGCTGCGCCCGCGCCAGCGCGGTCTTGAGCCGGTCCAGGAACAGCTGGCGGTTGGGCAGGCGGGTGAGCTGGTCGTACTGCGCCGAGTGCCGCAGGCACTCGAGCATCTGCTTGCGTTCAACGGCCGCCGCCACCTGGGTGGAAACGAATTGCAGCAGCTCCTTGTCCTTTTCGGTATAGCGCGCCGTATCGGAATACCCCTGCAGCACCAGCACGCCCAGTGCGCCGTTGGGGGTCTGCAGCGGCACGCCCAGCCACGAATGGGGCTGCGGTGCGGGTGCCACACACGCCGGCCGGTGCGCCGTCAGCCGGGCGCGGGTTTCAGGGTCAAGCAGCACGGTGGTGCCGGCGCGGATCACCTCGGCGTACAGCGGCGCTTCGGCCAGCGGCAAGCAAGGCGGGGCCGGGTGGTGCACGTCGACGTGGTAGGGAAAGCTCAGGGTCTGCGCCGAGGCGTCGTACAGCGCCACGGAAAAATGGGTGGCCGGCAGCAGCAGGCCGATGATGTGGTGAATGCGCTCGAACAGCGACTCCAGCGTCTGCTCGGTGTGCGCCGCCTCCGAGATGCCGTAGATGGCCGCCTGCAGTGCTTCGGTGGACTTGCGTTCGGTGATGTCGTGCGCCACGGCCAGGCGCACGTTGGGTTCCTCGAGCCGGCGTGCCGTCCAGCGGATGTGGGCGATGCGCCCGTCCTTGCGAACGTAGCGGTTCTCGAAGTGAAGCTGGAGTTGGCCGGAGGTGACGCAGCGCGCCTGCTCCTCGGTGACGGGCAGGTCTTCGGGATGCACCATGTCGAGCATGCGTTTGCCTATCACCTCCTGCGGTGTATAGCCAAAGATGCGTTCAAAGGCGGCACTGACGAAGACGATGGTGCTGTCCGGTTCGACGACACACACTGCGTCGAGCAGCAGATCCACGATGTTCAGGGGCGAAATGCGTTGCATTGGGGGCAGAAGGTGGATCGTCCCATTGTGCCGCCATGTCATGACGTACGCAGTCAAGTGCCGGTGCGAGTAAGGCTTGCGGGTGCCGGTGACGATGGAAAGGTGAAGGTGGCTGCCATGCGCCTTCGCCCAAAGCGCAGCGAACGCACGTGCGCGGAGTCCGCTCTGGTGAAGGCTTGCCATCCCGTCATGTGCTTGTGTGAGGCCCAGCGCGCGCCGCTGTATTGCAGCCCACATCGGTGCATCGCGGTGTCCAGGCGGGTGCATCCTGCCGGCCTTCCTACAAACTGCGTTCGGTGCGCCGCAAAACGCAATTCGGTGCCGCTGCGTGGTCGTCGATCAGCGCACGTCGCGTACGCGCGCCTCCTAAGCTTTGGGTCTTCGCTTGTCCACCTGTTGGGTCGGGCACGTCGGTGATTCCCGTTTTCTTCCTTTCAGGAGTTGCTCCATGGCATTGCGTGATTTCAAGGTACTCACTTTCGACGTCGTCGGCACGCTCATCGATTTTGAAGGCGGCATGCTCGCCTATCTGCGCCAGGCGGCGCCGGGCCATGCGGTCATCGACGACGCCTTTCTAGGCGCGTATCGGGCGGCCCGCAAGCAGCACGGCACCGGCTGGTACCCGGACGACCTGGAGCGGTGCTGGCACGTGGTGGCCCAGGCGCTCCACCTGCCCGACAGCGACGCACTGGCGTGCGGACTGCGCGATTCAGTGGCGCAGTGGCCCGCCTTCCCGGACTCGGTGGCCGCGCTGCAGCGGCTGCGCAAGCACTTCAAGCTGGTCACCATGACCAATGCCCAGTCGTGGGCGCTGGCGCATTTCGACAAGACGCTGGGCTCGCCCTTCGACCTGCTGCTGAGCTGCGACGAATCACTGTGCAAAAAGCCCGACGCGCGCTACTTCGCCTATGCCCGGGGCCGCTACGAAGGCGCCTGGGGATTTAGGCAGGCCGACAATCTGCACGTGGCGCAAAGCCAGTACCACGACATCGGCATCGCCCGTCAGCTGGGCATTGCCAGCTGCTGGATCGAACGGCGGCACGGCATGAAGGACTCGGGCGGCACCATCGAATCCGAGCACACCGTGCCCGACTATCACTTTCACACGCTGGCCCAGCTGGCCGACGCGGTGGAGGCCGGCCAATGAGCCTGGCCAGCCCAGCCTGCCCGCAGGCCCTGCAAGGCCTGGACAGCATCGCCCGGCCGGTGGCCGACTTGCTGCCCGAACCCGCGCGCGAGGTCGGTGTCCACACAGGCCATGTGCAGGCCCATCACCTGCGTCTTTTGCGCTGCCAGTTCGCTGCGCAGGGCATTGGTCAGCAACCAGGCCGCCGACTTGCTGGCCGAGTACGCGGCCAGCTCACCACCATTGACCCACGATGCGACCGACAGCACGTTGAGCAGCGCGCCACCGCCGTTGGCCCGCAGCACCGGGGCAAAAGCCTTGCTCACGCGCAGCACGCCGAAGAAGTTGGTCTTGAAGATGCGGCGCGCCACGGCTTCGCTGTCTTCCGCCAGAAAGCCGCCTGGCTGGGCGATGCCGGCGTTGTTGATGACCAGCGTGACATCGGTTGCCAGCGCGGTGGCGGCGGCCACGTCGGCAGGGTTGTTGACGTCGAGCCGCACGGGCCGCACGCCGGCCAAGGTGATGGTCGACGGGTCGCGGGCGGCCGCCTAGACCTTGCGGGCACCGCGCGCCAGCAGCTCGCGCGCAAATGCCAGGCCGATGCCGCGATTGGCGCTGGCGATGAGAACGACGGCGTTCTCAATCTTCATGGAGCAGCTCTAGTGGTAAGGAGATGGGTCGGGTGGAAAGGGAGAAGAGGCGGAAGAGGGGCGGCGCGCTCAACGCACTTTGATGACGACCTTGCCTTTGGCGCGGCCTGCTTCGACATACGCCAGGGCCTCGTTGGTGGCATCGAACGGGAACACCCGGTCGATCACCGGGCGGATGGCGCCGGCTTCGATGAGGGGCGTGATCTCGCGCAACTGGCCGCCGCTCGCCCGCATGAAGAGGAACGCGTAGCCGACGCCTCGGCCGCGTGCCCTGCGCCGCACGCCAGCGCTCAGCAGCCGCAGAACGAGCCTGACGAATCCGGGCGCATCGATGGCCTTGCCGAAGGCCGGGTCGGGCGGCCCCGAGATGGAAATGAGCTGGCCGCCGGGCCGCAGCACCCGCAGTGACTTGTCGAGCGTCTTGCCATCCTGGCTGTTCAGCACCACGTCGTAGTCCCGCAAGGCGGCTTCGAAGTCTTGCGTCTTGTAGTCGACCACCACGTCGGCACCCAGGCTTTTGACGAGCGCCAGATTGCTGGTGCCCGCCGTCGTGGCCACGGTGGCGCCCAGGTGCTTGGCCAGCTGAATGGCGAAAGTGCCCACGCCGCCGGAGCCGGCCTGGATGAAGACCTTCTGGCCCGGCTGCAGACGGGCTTTCTCGACCAGCGCCTGCCAGGCCGTCAGCCCGACCAGGGGAATGGAGGCCGCCTCTTCCATCGTGAGGTTGCGAGGCTTGGGCGCCAGCGAAGACTCCTTGACCGCAATGAACTCGGCGAAGGCCCCGATCCGCAGATCGTCCGCTCGCCCATAGACCTGGTCGCCCGGTTTGAACTGCTGCACGCGCGGGCCCACCTGGGTCACGACGCCCGCCACGTCATGCCCCAGGATGAGCGGCATGCGGTAGGGCAGGATGAGCTTGAACTCGCCACTGCGGATCTTGGCGTCCAGCAGGTTCACGCCGGCGGCATGCACTTGGACCAGGATTTCGTCGTCGCGCAGTTCAGGGGTCGGTACGGCGCCTGGCTGCAGCGCGCGCTGCTTGCCATAGCGCTCGAGCACGAATGCTTTCATGGTGTTTCCTTGTGCTGGGATTGCGGTCTGAACGGGCGATTCATGGAGCCTTTGTCTCGCCGACGTCTTGATGGATTGGAATGATGATCGTCATATGTGAAGGCGAGCGGATGGGCTAGGCAGTTGCGCCAGGTTTCAATGTCTCGGCGAGGTGAGGTGGGTGAGCGCGGCTTCGCGCAGGCTGTCCGACAAGGCGGGGTCGTCGACCGCCCGTGCCAGCACCAGGGCGCCGACCATGGTGGAGAGGGCGTTCAGCGCCTGCTGGTGCGCTTCGGGCCGGCCCCAATCCGGCGACTGGCGGGCGATCAGGTCGACCACTTCCTTGATGTGGCGGGTAGTCACGCGGCGCACTTCAGCGGCCTGGCGCGGGGTTTCTGATCCCAGCGCAGCCAGCGGGCAGCCGCCTTCGGCGTGGTTTTGGTGGTCTCTGGAAAGATAGGCCGCCAGCATGGCCGCCAGCGCTTGGTCAGCCGGCACCTGGGCCACGACGTCGGCTGCGGCGGCGGCGGATTCGGCACAGGCCCGCCCGGCCGCTTCGGCCAGCATGGCCTCGCGCGATGCGAAGTGGGCATAGAAGGCGCCATGCGTCAGGCCGGCCTCCTTCATGATGTCTGCCACCCCTGTGCCGTCGTAGCCGCTGCGGCGGATCACCCGGGCAGCGACGGCCACGATGCGCTCGTGCGTCGCGTCCTTGGCTGTAGCCCTGGCGGTAGTCTTGCTTTTTTGCATGATGGTCATCATACAGAATTGCATCAGGAATGTGGGCCCGCCTTCCTGATGCTTGCCGCTTGCACCATCCGGCCGCTGGGGGTAGGGATATGGGTGAAATCAGCCTCCAGCGCTTATCTGTTAAGCGTCTTTAGCTATTATTTATATAGCAGTGGTGCAGCAGCCGCCAAGGCGGCGCGAATGCGCCGCTGCATGGGTGTGCGTCGCGGCGCTCGCTTAGGCGATTCGGTAAAGCCCGCGTTCGGCTTCCAGCACGCAGCCCGCATGAATCAGCCGCTTGACCGCGATGCCGATGGAGCCGAGCGGAATGCCCGCGCCGCGTGCGATGGCGGCATGCGTCAGGGCAGTCCACACATCCGGCTTCAACGACCGTTGCAGATAGGTCAGCACCTTCTCGTCGTTCTTGCTCAGGCGCAGATCCGCTCCGGCACGTGCCAGCTTGGGCTGCTGTGCGGCTTGCTGCGCAGTGGACGAGCGCTTGACCACAGCGTCCTGGGCCGAGTCAGGGTTCTGCGTGGGTTGGCTGGCCTCGCGGCGGGGCCGTGATGCAGCCGAGGGGCTCAGGGGCAAGGCTGCCAGTACCTGGTCTGTAGGCGTGTCGGCAGAGGCCGCCGCCACGTAGATGGCGCGCAACTGCTCATCGAGCGCCTGCAATTCCTGCGCGAGCCGAGCGACCGTACGCAGTTGCGCGTAGGCCCGGTCGGACTCCGGGCTGAACGGAGCGCTGGCTACCGCATGCACGACGCCTTCGGCGTGCGAGCGGACGTCTTGCGCGACGGCCTGCTGTGCGGCGTATAGGGATTCGCCGGCTTGTTGCAATAGAGAAAGGGTGGAGCGGTTGAGCATGGGTGGAACGGTGTTCAAAAACGAGCAGTAGGGCAAAAGAAAAACTGCAGGAATGGTGCCATATCTCTTACGACGACCTGACAGCCCTTCGAATCGGAAATGTCTTCGCTTAATGTTTCAGATGTAGCAAAATGTTATTTTTATGCATTCATCGAATCGAGCGACTACATGGCGGAACGGCTCAGGCGAGACAGTGGGAACGGCGTCATGGCTCGGCTTGCGCTGGTGCCGTGGTGGGCTGGCCTGGGCATTGCCGTGCTCAGCCATGCGTTGCTGCATCGCCTTGCCACCGGCGGTCAGGTCCCTCGGAGCGGTTGGCAGGAGCTGGCTATGGCCGGTCAATATGTGCTGCCCGCCCTGTGCCTGGCCGTAGCGGTGCTGTCTGCCTTGCGTAGCGATCGCACCGGCAGCCCTGACGATGGCGCGAGCCGTGATGTGGACAAGGTGCTGCAAGGCGTGACGGCGCAGTCGTTCGCACTGCAGGTGGCTGACGGCTTCCGGCGTCGCGGCTATGCAGTGCACCCGTGCGAAGAGGGCGGTGCAGCCGGTGCTGCCGATTGGGTGGTGGTGCGCCAGGGTGAACGGTCGCTGGTGCAATGCGCGCACTGGAAAGACTCCGAGGTCGATGAGCCGGTAGTGCGGGCCCTGCACGCAGCCATGGCCGAGCAGTCGGCTCAGGGTGGCTTCGTGGTCACGGCGGGGCGCTTCACGCAGCAGACCATTGCTTTTGCCAGCGGCAGAAAAATCCGGTTGATCGACGGCGCTGCACTGGTGCAGCTGCTGCGCGAAACGGGTGACACCACCCGCGCTCGCAGCAGCGCTGCCAAAAGATAGAACGCTCAAAGATCTGGAGAATCATCCAGGCTCAAGCCACTTTCTGGCCTGCTGCGGCGAAAAGCGCGCAATGTCGTAGTGCTCCAGCGGAATCGACGTGCTGCCGGTGGCCATGAGTTCTGCCATGGTTTCGCCCACACCCGGGCTGATGGCAAAGCCTTCGCCGCAGAAGCCGAATGCGTAGTGCAGCCCGGGCACCCGGGCGCTGGGGCCCATCACCGGCTGCCAGTCGCTGATGTAGCCTTCAATACCGCTCCAGACGCGAATCAACTGCACGTTGCCGAAGGCGGGCACGAAGCGCCGCAATTCACGCAGCTGGCGCAGCACGTTGTCGGGCTTGACGTAGGCGCGGATCTGATCGGCATGCGCAGGGCCCTTGAGCCCGCCGCCGAAGACGATGTTGCCGCGTGCGATCTGGCGAAAGTACAGCTGCGCTTCGTCTGCGTGGTGCTGCTGCTCGCCGGCCTGAGCTTTCTGGGGCTGGGCATTCAGCCGCCGGTGGCCCCGAAGTCATGCTCGACAAGCAGCACATCGACATCCTTACCGCCCGCTTCGTGCTGCAGCCCGGGCGCTTTGACGTGGTGGCTGCCACCAACCTGTTCGGCGACATCCTCTCCGACTTGGGGCCTGCCATCACCGGCACCATCGGCCTGGCGCCCTCAGCCAACCTGAACCCCGAACGCACGTTGCCCAGCCTGTTCGAGCCCGTGCACGGATCGGCACCGGACATCTACGGCAAGAACATCGCCAACCCGATTGCGATGATCTGGTCGGGCGCGCTGATGCTGGACTTCCTCACGCAAGGCCAGGGCGCGGGGCGCCAGGCGCATGACGCCATCGTGGCGGCCATCGAAGAGGTCATCAAGACGGGGCCGAAGACACCGGACTTAGGGGGCCCGGCCAACACCACGCAGGTGGGTGAGGCCATTGCGGCGCGCATTGCTGCCGGCTGAACTCA
>NZ_JAVTJJ010000018.1:0-22760 GCF_031843945.1 Acidovorax sp. WCS2018Noco2-16 | reverse complement strand
CGGCGTCGTGGCTAAGGTCATTGCTTAATTGAGAGACGAAGGGGTATAGCTCAATTGGCAGAGCGTCGGTCTCCAAAACCGAAGGTTGTAGGTTCGATTCCTACTGCCCCTGCCATCTGAAGTGGCAACAAAAAAGCCCGCCAGACTCTGGCGGGCTTCGGCGTCTTCTGGATGTCGAAAGTCGAAGTAAGAAAATAGTCGGATATGGCCACTACACAAGTTGAAACTGTTAGTACCGGTGCGGACAAGGCAAAGCTTGTGGCCGTTGTTTTGCTGGTGATCGCGTCGATTGGCGGATTTTATTTGCTTGCCAAACAGGGCGCGCTAGTTCAATGGATTGCGTTGTTGTTGGGGCTAGCTGCTGCGGTCGGCGTTTTTCTTGTGTCGGAGCCTGGCAAGCAGTTCATCGGCTTTGCCCGAGACGCATGGCGCGAAGTCAAGAAGGTGGTGTGGCCAACCCGCAAAGAGACACTGCAGATGACGGCGTACGTGTTCGTTTTCGTGGTGATCATGGCGCTATTCCTGTGGTTTACGGACAAAACTCTTGAGTGGGTTTTGTATGACTTGGTCTTGGGATGGAGAAAGTAATGACAGATGCTGTGGAAGTCGGCGAAGCTGGCGATCTCAAAAATACGGCATCTGCCAACCCTGATCTGCGTTGGTACATCGTCCACGCTTATTCCGGAATGGAAAAGGCCGTAGAGCGCAACATCGTGGAGCGTATCGGCCGTGCAGGCATGACGGACAAGTTTGGCCGCATCCTCGTCCCCACCGAAGAAGTGGTGGAGATGAAAAACGGTCAGCGAAAGACGACTGAACGTCGCTTGTTTCCAGGCTACGTTTTTGTCGAGATGGTCATGGACGACGATACGTGGCACTTGGTCAAGCATACGAACAAGGTTACTGGCTTTGTGGGTGGGGCAAAAAACCGTCCTGCTCCGATCTCTGAAGAAGAAGTTCAGAAGATCGTTAGCCAGATGCAGGAAGGCACAGAAAAGCCGCGCCATAAAGTGGAGTTCATGGTGGGCGAACTGGTGCGTGTCAAAGAGGGTCCTTTCACGGACTTCAATGGCTCCGTCGAAGAAGTTAATTACGAGAAGAGTCGCGTTCGCGTTTCTGTAATGATTTTTGGTCGCTCCACTCCGGTGGAGTTGGAGTTCTCTCAGGTCGAAAAAACCTGATTTTCGGTTTTTGGGTGTTGCGCGTTTCGACTCAGTGCAGCACTTTGGATGACGAGTCGTTAATCCCGGGGAGCCTGAATTGCTTAAGCAATTGGGCGTTATGACCCGCAAGGAGTAAACCATGGCGAAAAAAATCGTCGGTTTTGTCAAGCTGCAAGTGCCAGCTGGTAAGGCCAACCCATCCCCACCGATTGGCCCAGCACTCGGTCAACGTGGTCTCAACATCATGGAGTTCTGCAAGGCATTCAATGCTCAGACCCAGGGTGTTGAGCCAGGTCTGCCGCTGCCGGTGGTCATTACGGCTTTCGCAGACAAGAGCTTCACCTTCATCATCAAGACGCCGCCTGCGACGACTTTGATCAAGAAGGCCATCAAGCTCGACAAGGGCTCTGCGAATGCGTTGAGCACCAAGGTTGGCAAGATCACGCGCGAACAGCTCGAAGAAATCGCCAAGACCAAAATGAAAGACATGAACGCTGCTGATGTTGCTGCCGCTGTGCGCACTTTGGCTGGCTCTGCACGCTCGATGGGCGTGACGGTGGAGGGTTTGTAATATGGCCAAGCTGACCAAGAAACAAAAAGCCCTGCAAGGCAAGGTCGACAGCGTCAAGCTGTACCCATTCGCTGAAGCCGTTGTGCTGGTGAAGGAGGCTGCTACGGCCAAGTTTGACGAGTCCATCGATGTGGCTGTCCAACTCGGCATCGATGCCAAGAAGTCCGATCAAGTTGTTCGTGGTGCTGTAGTGCTGCCTAACGGCACCGGCAAAACGACGCGCGTGGCTGTGTTCGCTCAAGGTGCCAAGGCTGAAGAAGCCAAGGCCGCTGGCGCTGACATCGTCGGCATGGACGACCTGGCTGCCATGGTCAAGGCTGGCGACATGCCTTTCGACATCGTGATTGCTGCCCCGGATGCCATGCGTGTTGTGGGTACCCTGGGTCAAATCCTGGGCCCACGCGGCTTGATGCCTAACCCCAAGGTTGGCACTGTGACGCCTGACGTCGCTACCGCTGTGAAGAATGCGAAGGCAGGTCAAGTGCAGTTCCGCGTCGACAAGGCTGGCATCGTGCACAGCACGATTGGTCGCCGTTCGTTTGACAACGACAAGCTGCAGGGCAACTTGGCTGCACTGATCGAGGCCCTGACCAAGGCCAAGCCTGCAACCAGCAAGGGTGTCTACCTGCGCAAGGTGGCAGTGTCTTCCACGATGGGCCTGGGTGTCCGAGTGGATACGCAGACCATCGCAGCGTAATTGCAAGAAATCTTCGAACTGGTCTAAGGGCAAGTTCGATGTGGTGGGCTGCGGCTGCTTCGGTAGTCGCAGGCCATCCAAGACCGTTGGTGCGTGAGTCGGTCACGCTTAAAGCCCCGTGTGATGCCAACGCAGATGGCGATCCCGCTGCAGATGGAAATTTCCTGAACAGTTGGTCGCTGCAACAAGAGCGTGCACAAGGCCTTTGCCGAGTGCGCATTTTAAGGAGTAGACCTTGAGTCTTAATCGCAGTGAGAAAGAAGCGGTCATCAGTGAAGTGACCAGCCTCGCCGCTAAAGCTCAAACGCTTGTGATCGCGGAATACCGCGGCATCACGGTCGCTGACATGACCAAACTGCGTTCCGATGCTCGCAGCAAGGGCGTGAACCTGAGTGTTCTGAAGAACACGCTGGCTCGCCGTGCTGTGGCCGGTAGCGCGTTTGACGTGGTAGCGGACCAGATGACCGGTCCTCTGATCTACGGCTTCTCTGAAGACGCTGTGGCCGCCGCAAAGGTGGTGGCCGATTTCGCGAAGACCAACGACAAGTTGGTGATTCGTGGTGGCGCCTTTGGTGGTAAGGCCCTGGACGTGAACGGCGTGAAGCAACTGGCCAACATCCCTTCCAAGGAAGTGTTGCTGGCACAGGTGTGTGGCTTGTTGATGTCGCCTATTTCGCGTACGGCCATTGTGCTGGGCGCCTTGGCGGCAAAGAAGGGCGAAGGCTCGGCCGAGCCTGCAGCCGAAGCAGTCGCAGCCTGAGCGCGCGGCAGTTAACCAACTAATTGTTAGGAAATCAAAATGGCATTCGATAAAGACGCATTCTTGACCGCGCTGGACAGCATGACGGTTCTGGAACTCAATGACCTGGTCAAGGCCATTGAAGAAAAGTTTGGCGTGAGCGCAGCAGCCATGGCTGCTCCAGCTGCCGGCGGCGGTGGCGGCGGCGCTGCAGCTGCTGAAGAGAAGACTGAATTCAACGTGGTGCTGCTCGAAGCTGGCGCCAATAAGGTTTCGGTCATCAAGGCTGTGCGTGAAATCACCGGCCTGGGTCTCAAGGAAGCCAAGGATCTGGTTGACGGCGCTCCAAAGAACGTCAAGGAAGCTATCGCTAAGGCCGACGCCGAAGCAGCAGTCAAGAAGCTGGTGGAAGCCGGCGCCAAGGCCGAACTCAAGTAATTCGGCTTATTGCCAAGGCTGGGGGCTCCACAAGGGCTCCCAGCCTTTGGCGCTTATGGAACATGTGTCCAGAGCACACCAGAAAGCGGCGGCCTCGGCGGTCGCTTTCTAGTGTCTTCTGATCCCCCCGACAGCAGAAGACGCCTTGGTTCGGGTGATGTGCAACGCATCGCCGTCCGCCATGGTTGGTAGTGGCCAACCGCCAAGCTTGCAAGGAATGCGCCCTTGCAGGTCAGTAGTCGTCGAAGACCCAGGACTCATGTCTTTGCCCGGAGATCTCATGGCCCCAACATCCACGTACAGCTATACCGAACGCAAGCGGATTCGCAAGAGTTTCGGCAGCCGCGATAGCGTGCTCGAAGTGCCTTACTTGCTGCAGATGCAAAAGGATGCCTACACCGCATTCCTGCAGTCTGACAAAGCCCCTCAGAAACGCACCATCGAAGGCTTGCAAGCTGCCTTCAACGCGGCGTTCCCTATCGTCTCGCACAATGGTTTTGTCGAGATGAAGTTCGTCGAGTACAACTTGGCGAAACCCGCTTTCGATGTGCGCGAGTGCCAGACCCGTGGTCTGACGTTCGCCTCCGCAGTGCGGGCGAAAGTCCAGCTGATCATCTACGACCGTGAATCTTCCACGTCGCAATCCAAGGTGGTCAAGGAAGTGAAGGAGCAAGAGGTCTACATGGGCGAAGTGCCCTTGATGACCGACAAGGGTTCCTTCATCATCAACGGTACCGAGCGCGTGATCGTCTCGCAGCTGCACCGTTCGCCTGGTGTGTTCTTCGAACACGACAAGGGCAAGACCCACAGCTCCGGCAAGTTGCTGTTTTCGGCCCGGATCATTCCTTACCGTGGCTCTTGGCTGGACTTCGAATTCGATCCGAAAGACATCCTGTACTTCCGCGTGGACCGTCGCCGCAAGATGCCGGTGACGATCTTGCTGAAGGCGATTGGCCTGAATCCAGAGTCCATCTTGGCGAACTTCTTCGTCAACGATAACTTCCGCCTGATGGACAGTGGTGCGCAGATGGAATTTGTCGCTGACCGCCTGAAGGGCGAAGTGGCACGCTTTGACATCACCGACAAGTCGGGCAAAGTCGTCGTGGCCAAGGACAAGCGGATCACCGTGCGTCATACCCGTGAGCTGGAGCAATCCGGCACCACGCACATCAGCGTTCCTGAAGACTTCCTGATCGGTCGCGTCGTTGCGCGCAACGTGGTTGATGGCGACACCGGCGAAATCGTAGCCAAGTCCAACGAAGAGCTGACCGAAGCGCTGCTGAAGAAGCTGCGTTCGTCCGGCGTACAGGACCTGCAGGTCATCTACACGAACGAACTCGACCAAGGCGCCTACATTTCGCAGACGCTGCGGATTGACGAGACCGTAGACGAATTCGCCGCACGTGTGGCCATCTATCGCATGATGCGTCCTGGCGAGCCGCCAACCGAAGACGCGGTGCAGGCCCTGTTCCAGCGTCTCTTCTACAACCCCGACACGTACGACCTGTCGCGCGTTGGCCGTATGAAGTTCAACGCCAAAATTGGTCGTGACGAGTCGACCGGTCCTATGGTGCTGTCCAACGAAGACATCTTGGCCGTGGTCAAGATCCTGGTGGATCTGCGCAACGGCAAGGGTGAAGTCGATGACATCGATCACCTGGGCAATCGCCGCGTGCGCTGCGTGGGCGAGCTGGCCGAAAACCAGTACCGTACCGGCTTGGCGCGTATTGAGAAGGCTGTGAAGGAGCGTCTGGGTCAGGCAGAGCAAGAGCCGCTGATGCCGCACGACCTGATCAACAGCAAGCCGATCTCGGCCGCGCTGAAGGAATTTTTCGGTGCGTCGCAGTTGTCTCAGTTCATGGACCAGACCAACCCGCTGGCCGAAATCACCCACAAGCGCCGCGTATCGGCCCTTGGCCCGGGTGGTTTGACCCGCGAGCGTGCTGGCTTCGAAGTGCGCGACGTGCACGTGACCCATTACGGCCGCGTCTGCCCTATCGAAACGCCTGAAGGCCCGAATATCGGCCTGATCAACTCGCTGGCTTTGTACGCCCGCCTGAACGAATACGGCTTCATCGAAACGCCGTACCGCCGGGTGGTCGACAGCAAGGTAACGATGCAGATCGATTACCTGTCGGCCATCGAAGAAGGCAAGTACGTCATTGCACAGGCCAACGCCACGCTGGATCAGGACGGCCGCTTGACGGGCGACCTCGTGTCTGCCCGTGAAAAGGGTGAGTCCACCCTGCTGAGCGCTGACCGTGTTCAATACATGGATGTGTCGCCTGCGCAGATCGTGTCGGTGGCTGCTTCGCTCGTGCCCTTCCTGGAGCACGACGATGCCAACCGCGCACTGATGGGCGCCAACATGTCGCGTCAGGCCGTGCCCGTGCTGCGTCCCGAAAAGCCGATGGTCGGCACCGGTATCGAGCGCGTCGCCGCTGTGGACTCCGGCACGGTGGTCACCGCCACCCGTGGCGGCATCGTGGACTACGTGGACGCCACGCGCATCGTGGTCCGCGTGAATGACGCGGAAGCCCTGGCCGGTGAAGTGGGTGTGGACATCTACAACCTCATCAAATATCAGCGTTCCAACCAGAACACCAACATCCATCAGCGCCCTATCGTGAGCAAGGGCGATGTGCTGGCCAAGGGTGACGTGATCGCCGACGGTGCTTCCACCGATCTGGGCGAAATCGCCATCGGCCAGAACATGCTGATCGCGTTCATGCCCTGGAACGGCTACAACTTTGAAGATTCGATCCTGATCTCAGAGCGTGTCGTCTCTGAAGACCGCTACACCTCGATCCATATCGAAGAGCTGGTAGTGATGGCTCGCGACACGAAGCTGGGTGCGGAAGAAATCACGCGCGACATTCCGAACCTCTCGGAACAGCAGCTGAACCGTCTGGATGAATCCGGCATCATCTACGTGGGCGCGGAAGTGTCCCCTGGCGATACGCTGGTAGGCAAAGTCACGCCCAAGGGTGAGACCACGCTGACACCTGAAGAGAAGCTGCTGCGCGCCATCTTCGGCGAAAAGGCGTCCGACGTAAAGGACACCTCGTTGCGTGTGGATCAAGGCTCGCAAGGCACCGTGATCGACGTGCAGGTGTTCACCCGCGAAGGCATCCAGCGCGATAAGCGCGCCCAGCAGATCATCGACGATGAACTCAAGCGCTTCCGCCTGGACCTGAACGATCAGCTGCGCATCGTGGAAGCCGACGCGTTCGACCGTATCGAAAAGCTGTTGACCGGCCGCGTGGCCAACGGTGGCCCGCAAAAGTTGGGCAAGGGCACCAAGCTCGACAAGGCCTACCTGGCTTCCGTCGAGAAGTTCCACTGGTTCGACATCCGTCCTGCAGAAGACGAAGTGGCAACGCAACTCGAGTCCATCAAGAACTCGCTGGAGCAAACCCGCCACAGCTTCGACCTGGCTTTTGAAGAAAAGCGCAAGAAGCTCACGCAAGGCGACGAGCTGCCAGCCGGCGTGCTGAAGATGGTCAAGGTGTACTTGGCCGTCAAGCGTCGCCTGCAGCCTGGCGACAAGATGGCCGGCCGTCACGGCAACAAGGGCGTGGTGTCCAAGATCGTTCCGGTCGAAGACATGCCCTACATGGCTGATGGCACACCTGCCGACATCGTGCTGAACCCGCTGGGCGTGCCTTCGCGCATGAACATCGGTCAGGTGCTCGAAGTGCATTTGGGCTGGGCCGGCAAGGGCATTGGCCAGCGCATCGGCAACATGCTGCAAGAGCAGGCCAAGGCTGCGGACATGCGCAAGTTCCTCGAAGAGGTATACAACTCGCGCGGCCGCACGGAAGACCTGAAGCAACTCAGCGACGATGAGGTGATGGCCATGGCGGCCAACCTGACGAATGGCGTGCCTTACGCCACGCCGGTGTTCGATGGTGCTTCGGAAGAAGAGATCAAGGACATGCTCAAGATCGCCTACCCGGACGATATCGCCGAGCGCAAGGGCCTCACGCCCACGCGCACGCAGGCGTTCTTGTACGACGGCCGCACGGGTGACCGCTTCGAGCGCCCGACGACCATCGGCTACATGCACTATCTGAAGCTGCACCATTTGGTGGACGACAAGATGCATGCGCGCTCCACCGGCCCGTACTCGCTAGTCACGCAACAGCCGCTGGGCGGCAAGGCCCAGTTCGGTGGCCAGCGTTTCGGGGAAATGGAAGTGTGGGCGCTGGAGGCTTACGGCGCTGCTTACGTGCTGCAAGAAATGCTGACCGTGAAGTCCGATGACGTGGTGGGCCGCACCAAGGTGTACGAATCCATCGTCAAGGGCGAACACGCCATCGAGGCAGGGATGCCCGAATCGTTCAATGTGCTGGTCAAGGAAATTCGTTCCTTGGGCCTGGACATCGAACTTGAACGTTCTTAATCGAAGGGACTAGGTTTATGAAGTCACTACTCGACCTGTTCAAGCAATTCACGCCGGACGAGCATTTCGATGCCATCCGCATCGGCATGGCATCGCCCGAAAAGATCCGTTCGTGGTCTTTCGGCGAAGTCAAGAAGCCAGAAACCATCAACTACCGCACGTTCAAGCCCGAGCGTGACGGCTTGTTCTGCGCCAAGATCTTCGGTCCCATCAAGGATTACGAGTGCCTGTGCGGGAAGTACAAGCGCCTGAAGCACCGTGGCGTCATCTGCGAGAAGTGCGGCGTTGAAGTCACGCAGACCAAGGTGCGTCGCGAACGCATGGGCCATATCGATCTGGCCGCGCCCTGCGCGCACATTTGGTTCCTGAAGTCGCTGCCGTCGCGTCTGGGCTTGGTGCTCGACATGACGCTGCGGGACATCGAACGCGTGCTGTATTTCGAAGCCTACGTAGTCACCGACCCTGGCATGACCCCGCTCAAGAAGTTCGGGATCATGTCCGAGGACGACTTCGACGCGAAGCGCAAGGAATATGGCGACGAATTCATCGCCAAGATGGGCGCTGAAGGCATCAAGGACCTGCTCGAATCCATCGACATCGATCTGGAAATCGAAAAACTGCGTGGCGACTTGACCGGCTCCGAAGTCAAGGTCAAGAAGAACGCCAAGCGCCTGAAGGTGCTGGAAGCGTTCAAGAAGTCCGGCATCAAGCCCAACTGGATGGTGCTCGACGTGCTGCCTGTGCTGCCACCGGACCTGCGTCCGCTGGTGCCGCTGGACGGTGGCCGCTTCGCGACCTCCGATCTGAACGACCTGTATCGCCGCGTCATCAACCGCAATTCGCGTCTGCGCCGACTGCTGGAGCTGAAGGCGCCTGAAATCATCGCGCGCAACGAAAAGCGGATGTTGCAGGAAGCCGTCGACTCGTTGCTGGACAACGGCCGCCGTGGCAAGGCCATGACGGGCGCCAACAAGCGTGCTCTGAAGTCGCTGGCCGACATGATCAAGGGCAAGTCGGGTCGTTTCCGCCAGAACTTGCTGGGCAAGCGCGTGGACTACTCCGGTCGTTCAGTGATCACTGTGGGCCCAACGCTCAAGCTGCACCAGTGCGGCCTGCCGAAGCTGATGGCTCTGGAGCTGTTCAAGCCCTTCATCTTCTCGCGCCTGGAAGCCATGGGCATTGCGACCACGATCAAGGCTGCCAAGAAGGAAGTCGAATCCGGCACGCCGGTGGTCTGGGACATCCTGGAAGAGGTCATCAAGGAACATCCCGTGATGCTGAACCGTGCACCTACGCTGCACCGTTTGGGTATCCAGGCCTTTGAGCCCATCCTGATCGAAGGCAAGGCGATCCAGTTGCACCCACTCGTATGCGCGGCCTTCAACGCCGACTTCGACGGTGACCAGATGGCCGTTCACGTGCCGCTGTCGGTGGAAGCGCAGATGGAAGCCCGCACACTGATGCTGGCCTCCAACAACGTGCTGTTCCCCGCTTCCGGCGAGCCCTCCATCGTCCCGTCGCAAGACGTGGTGCTGGGCCTCTACCACGCAACCCGCGACAAGATCAACGGCAAGGGCGAAGGCATGGTCTTCGCCGACACCGGTGAAGTGCTGCGCGCGCTGGACGCCAGCGAGGTCGAACTGGCTACGCGCATTACCGTGCGACTGACGGAATATTCCAAGGACAAAGCTACGGGCGAGTTCGTGCCTGAGACCAAGCTCGTGGAAACCACCGTGGGCCGTTCGCTGCTGTCCGAAATCCTGCCCAAGGGCCTTCCTTTCAGCAACATCAACAAGGCGTTGAAGAAGAAGGAAATCTCCAAGCTCATCAACGTGAGCTTCCGCAAGTGCGGCCTGAAAGAAACCGTGGTGTTCGCAGACAAGCTGCTGCAAAACGGTTTCCGCCTGGCCACGCGTGCCGGTATCTCCATCGCCATTGACGACATGCTGGTGCCGCCGCAAAAGCCCGGCATCATCGAGCGCGCCGAAAAGGAAGTGAAGGAGATCCAGCAGCAGTACGTCTCCGGTCTGGTGACCGCTGGCGAGCGTTACAACAAGGTGGTGGACATCTGGGGCAAGGCCGGCGACGAAGTCTCCAAGGTCATGATGGCCCGGCTCTCCAAAGAGAAGGTCATCGACCGCCACGGCAACGAAGTGGACCAGGAGTCCTTCAACTCCATCTACATGATGGCCGACTCGGGTGCCCGGGGTTCTGCAGCGCAGATTCGCCAAGTGGCCGGCATGCGGGGCCTGATGGCCAAGCCTGACGGCTCGATCATCGAGACGCCTATCACCGCGAACTTCCGCGAAGGTCTGAACGTGCTGGAGTACTTCATCTCCACCCACGGTGCCCGTAAGGGTCTGGCCGACACGGCGCTGAAGACCGCCAACTCCGGCTACCTCACCCGCCGTCTGGTGGATGTGACGCAGGATCTGGTGGTGACCGAAGAAGATTGCGGCACCTCCAACGGTTCGCTGATGCGCGCCATCGTCGAAGGCGGTGAAGTGATCGAATCGCTGCGCGACCGCGTGCTGGGTCGCACCACGGCCGAAGAAGTGCTGCACCCGGAAACCCGTGCCGTGCTGCGTACGGCTGGCGAAGTGCTCGACGAAGACATGCTCGAAGAGCTGGAAGCCGCTGGTGTGGACGAAGTGAAGGTGCGTACCGCGCTGACCTGCGAAACCCGCTATGGCCTGTGCGCCAAGTGCTATGGCCGCGACTTGGGCCGTGGCGGCTTGATCAACCTCGGCGAAGCCGTCGGTGTGATCGCTGCCCAGTCCATCGGCGAGCCCGGCACGCAGCTGACCATGCGTACGTTCCACATCGGTGGCGCCGCTTCGCGCGCTGCCATCGCATCGAGCGTGGAAGCCAAGTCCAACGGCGTGATCAGCTTCAACGCCACCATGCGTTACGTGAGCAACACCAAGGGCGAGCTGGTCGTCATCGCGCGTTCGGGCGAAATCGTCATCCATGACGAGCACGGCCGTGAGCGCGAACGCCACAAGGTGCCGTACGGCGCCGCGCTGGCGGTGAAGGCTGACCAGACGGTCAAGGCCGGCACCATCCTCGCCAATTGGGATCCGCTGACGCGCCCGATCATCACGGAATTCGCAGGTCAGGTGAAGTTCGAGAACGTCGAGGAAGGCCTCACCGTTGCCAAGCAGGTGGACGATGTGACGGGTCTGTCCACGCTGGTCGTGATCGATCCGAAGCGCCGTGGCTCCGCCAAAGTGGTGCGTCCTCAGGTCAAGCTGATCGATGCGCAAGGCCAGGAAGTGAAGATCCCTGGCACTGACCACTCCGTGACCATCGGCTTCCAGATCGGCTCGCTGATCCAGGTGCGCGACGGCCAGGACGTGGGCCCCGGTGAAGTGTTGGCGCGTATTCCGGTCGAAGGCCAGAAGACCCGCGACATTACCGGCGGTTTGCCCCGCGTGGCCGAGCTGTTCGAAGCCCGCTCGCCCAAGGACAAGGGCATGCTGGCCGAGATCACCGGTACCGTGTCGTTCGGCAAGGAAACCAAGGGCAAGGTGCGCTTGCAGATCACCGATCCGGACGGCAAGGTCTGGGACGAACTGATCCCCAAGGAAAAGAACGTGCTGGTGCACGAAGGCCAGGTGGTCAACAAGGGCGAGTCCGTGGTGGACGGCCCGGCCGATCCGCAGGACATCCTGCGCTTGCTGGGTATCGAAGAGCTGGCGCGCTACATCGTCGATGAAGTGCAGGACGTGTACCGCTTGCAAGGCGTGAAGATCAACGACAAGCACATCGAGGTGATCGTTCGCCAGATGCTGCGCCGCGTCGTGGTGGAAGCGTCGGGCGAGTCCAGCTACATCGCCGGCGAACAGGTCGAGCGCTCGGAAATCCTCAACACCAACGAACGTCTGCAGGGCGAGGGCAAGATTCCCGCGACCTACACCAACGTGCTGCTGGGGATTACCAAGGCGTCGCTGTCCACCGACTCGTTCATCTCGGCTGCGTCGTTCCAGGAAACAACCCGCGTGCTCACCGAGGCTGCCATCATGGGCAAGCGCGACGAGCTGCGTGGCCTGAAGGAAAACGTGATCGTGGGTCGCCTGATCCCGGCTGGTACGGGCATGGCCTACCACCAGGCACGCAAGGCCAAGGACGCCATGGACGACGCCGAGCGCCGCGCCATTGCCGACTCCGAAGCGGCCGAGCTGAGTGCCTCCAGCGGCGAAGAAACTGCCGAGATCGACGGCGCTGCAACAGGTGGCTCCGCGGCTGAATAAGCCGGCAGGACTCACCGTCCGCTCGTAAAAGCTCCCGCCCTGTCGGCATTCGGCAGGTCGGGAGCTTTTTTATGGGCACTCTCCCCCGGCTTCCATGCCGCTTCATTTCATACTGTTTTCTCAGCCACGCCGTGATCGCAAGATGCGGCGAGGCTTGCCGCCATGCTGACTACCTGGATTTCTCTGGCCGTGATGTTGTTCTGGGCCGTTGGCGCCTACAACCGGCTGGTGCGCCTGCGCTCTGCCGCTATCCAGGCATTTGGCGGCCTGGACGCGCACCTGGTGCGCACGATCACGATGCTGGGCGAATACGAAGCCACCCTGTTGCCCGAGCGCGACCCGTCCGACGCGCGCGCTGCGCTGTGGGCGGCGACGACACAGTTCGGTGCGTCGCTGGCCGTGGCGCGCTCGCGGCCGCTCGATGCGCAAGCTGCAGCCGCGCTGTCCACCGCCGATCAGGTACTCGACGCGGCCTGGCAGGCCGTGGTGCGATCGGCAGCCAGCGGCGTGCCGCCAGCCAGGGATGCAGATGCATTGGGCGCCGACGAACCGGTCAGGCAGGACGATGTCTTGGCAGCTTGGTCCATTCGGCGCGACCAGCATGTCGCGCACAACGCCGTGGCCCGGCAACAGTTCAACGACGCCGTGGCGCAGTACAACCGCGCCATCGCACAATTTCCCGCCAATGTTCTGGCGTGGCTGTTCGGCTTTCAAAAAGCCCGCCCGCTGTAACGATGGCTTTGCTTTGAAGATTGCTTTCCATGACCACTGACCACGCAGGTGCCGCATCGCGCCCTGACGACCAGGCCGCGCTCGGCCCGCCGCTCTGGAAGCTGCTGCACGCCACGGCCGATGCCCTGCAGGCGGTGCGCTCCGGCCAGTCGGGCACGGCGGCGCTCACGGCGGTGGCGCCGGCGCTGCGGCCCGGGGTGCAGGCCTTGCTGTTCCAGACGCTGCGCCATTTGGGGCGCGCCCAGGCGCTGCGCCGGCAACTGGCGCCGCGCAATCCGCCACCGCCGGTCGACGCGCTGCTGTGCACCGGGCTGGCGCTGGCGTGGAACCCGCATGAAGCGCCGTACGAACCCTTCACACTGGTGAACCAGGCAGTAGAGGCCGCCAAGCGCCATCCAGCCACCAAGGCGCAGGCGGCTTTCGTCAACGCCTGCCTGCGCCGGTTCCTGCGCGAGCGCGACGCCTGCGTGGCCGCTACGGACGCCGACCCCGTCGCGCGTTGGAACCATCCGACGTGGTGGATCGAGCAACTGCGCAAGGACCACCCGCAGGACTGGGAGCACATCCTGCGTGCCAACAATGCGCATGCACCGATGACACTGCGGATTTCCAAGCAAAAAAGCACTCCAGCGCAATATATACAAGCGCTTTCAGCTATTAATTTAATAGCAAAAGCGGTGGGTGCCGATGGCGTGGAGCTGGACCAGCCGCAGCCGGTGCAGCAACTGCCCGGCTTCGCCGATGGCGTGATGTCGGTGCAAGACGCCGCGGCGCAGCAGGCCGCGCCGCTGCTGCTTCAAGGGCTCGATCTGTCCGCCCCGCTGCGCGTGCTGGACGCCTGTGCCGCCCCTGGCGGTAAGACGGCGCACCTGCTGGAATGCCAGCCGCCCGGCGCCGCCTGGCATGTCACCGCGCTGGAAATCGACGCCACGCGCGCCGAACGCATCCACGACACATTGCGTCGCCTGCAATTGGAAGCGCAGGTGCTGATCGCCGATGCCGCCCAGCCGGACGACTGGTGGCCCCAGAGCGGCGGTGAGCGGTTCGACGCCATCTTGCTAGACGCGCCCTGCACCGCATCGGGCATCGTCCGCCGCCACCCCGACGTCCGCTGGCTGCGCCGCGCGTCTGACATCCCCCAGCTTGCGGCTTTGCAGGCGCGGTTGCTGGCGACCCTGTGGCCGCTGGTCAAACCAGGCGGGCGGCTGCTGTACTGCACGTGCTCGGTGTTCCGTGCAGAGGGCGATGCGCAGGTCAGATCGTTCCTTCAGCGCAACACAGATGCCCGCCTCATGCCGTCGCCTGGGCATTTAATTCCCGGCAGACCGGACAAGGCCGCCGCCGTCCGAGACAATCCGCCGGGTGACCACGACGGATTCTTCTACGCTCTTCTCCACAAAGCCCCGGCCTGACGGCATGTGCCGGCCGCTGGTGCGCTGGTGGCTGGGGCTGTTGATGGCAGCCGTGCTGACGTGGCTGGCTGTCCCGGCGCCCGTCCGGGCGCAGTCGGCCGTGCCTGGCGCCGTTGCGGATCTGCAGCTGGACGCCAACCCCGACGGTGTTTTTCTCTCGGCCTACATGGAGTTCGAGCTACCCGCGCTGGCCGAAGAGGCGCTTCACAAGGGCATCTCGATGTACTTCGTTGCCGAAGCCGAGGTGGTGCGCGAGCGCTGGTATTGGTACGACAAGCCCGTGGCCCACGCCGTGCGGCATCTGCGGCTCAGCTACCAGCCCCTGACACGGCGCTGGCGCCTGAACCAGTCCGCAGCGCCTTTCAGCGGCACGGGGCTGGGCGTGGCGCTGGGCCAGACGTTTGAAGAGCTGGCCGATGCGATCTCTGCCATGCAGCGCATCGCCCGCTGGAAAATTGCCGAACCCGGCACGCTGGAGGTAGGTACCCCGCACGTGGTGCACTACCAGTTCAGGCTCGACATGTCGCAGCTGCCCAGGCCTTTCCAGATCGGCGCCATGGGGCGTTCGGGCTGGTCGCTGTCGATGTCGCGCAGCGCTGAACTGACGGTCGCAGAGCCCGCCCGATGACGCCATCCCCGGAAGGCTCTCCTCCGTCCGCTCGATCTCGCGCCGCTCGCCAGGCGCGCGCCGTGCGCTGGGTGGTCGGCGTAGGTGCCGCCGTCATGAGCGCCATCGGCCTGGTGCTGATGTTCCTGCTGACGCTGGCCACCAACAACCGTGCGCTGTACGAGCGCAACTATGCGTGGCTGCTGGGCGTGAATGCGTTCGTGGCGCTGCTGCTGCTGGCCATCCTGTTGTGGGTGTCGGTGCGGCTCGTCATTCGCCTCAGGCGCGGGCGCTTCGGCAGCCGCCTGCTGGTCAAGCTGGCGGGCATTTTCGCGGTCGTGGGGCTGATTCCCGGGCTGGTGATCTACGGCGTTTCTTACCAGTTCGTGTCGCGCTCGATCGAAAGCTGGTTCGACGTGAAGGTCGAAGGCGCGCTGTTGGCCGGGGTGAACCTGGCGCGCGTCACCCTCGACACCCTGGCCAGCGACCTCGCCAACAAGACGCGTGCCGTCAGCGCCCCGCTCGCATCGGTGCCTGACGCCGCGGCCGGCCTGGTGCTGGAGCGCGTGCGCGACCAATTGGGCGCCGACGACGTCGTGCTATGGAGTGCGTCGGGCCAGTTCGTGGCCAGCGCCGGGCAATCGCGCTTCAGCCTGAACCCGGAGCGGCCCAGCTCGCAGCAGTTTCGCAACGCGCGCCAGCAGCGGCTGACGTTCCAGATCGAGGGGCTGGAAGACCTCGTCGACCCGGCGGGGGCCGACAAGGTGCGAGTGAAAGCGCTGGTCGCCGTGGATAACCCCACCGTCGGCGTGCTGGCCGAGCCGCGCTACCTGCAAGCGACGCTGCCGCTGCCGTCTGCACTGGTCGCCAACGCCATCACGGTGCAAGAGGCTAATCGCGAATATCAAGAGCGTGCCCTGGCGCGTGGCGGGCTGCGGCGCATGTACATCGGCACGCTCACGCTCAGCCTGTTCCTGGCGGTGTTTGGCGCCGTGCTGCTGGCGGTGCTGCTGGGCAATCAGCTGGCGCGGCCGCTGCTGCTGCTGGCCGAAGGTGTGCGCGAGGTGGCGGCCGGGAACCTGAGCCCCAAGACCGCATTGCAAAGCAAGGACGAGCTGAGCGGCCTTACTCGGTCCTTTGCCATGATGACCCAGCAGTTGGCCGACGCCCGCGGCGCCGTCGAGCAGAGCATGGAGGAGGTCAATGCATCACGAGCCAATCTGCAGACCATTCTGGACAACCTGACCGCCGGTGTCGTCGTACTGGACGAACAAGGCACCATCGTCTCGTCCAACCCCGGTGCCACACGCATCCTGCGCGCGCCCATGGCTGCCTTTGAAGGCCGGCGCATGGCAGAGGTGCCTGGCCTGGAAGAGTTTGCAGCGGCCGTGCAGGCGCAGTTCGACGTCTTTCTGGGCGACCGCGACCACCACAGCCTGGATCACTGGCAGCATTCCTTCGCGCTGCACGCGCCCGGCGGCGGCGTGGTGCCCAACGGCACCAGCCTGGTCGCACGCGGGGCTGAGCTGCCTGACACTTCTCGACTGCTGGTGTTCGACGACATCTCTGAAATCGTATCGGCCCAGCGTGCCCAGGCCTGGGGTGAAGTCGCCCGCCGGCTGGCGCATGAAATCAAGAACCCGCTGACGCCCATCCAACTTTCGGCCGAGCGACTAGAGATGAAGCTGTCAGGCAAGCTGGCAGGCCCTGAACAAGCGGTGCTCACCAAGTCCGTCAAGACCATCGTCGATCAGGTGGACGCCATGAAGCGCCTGGTCAACGAATTCCGGGACTATGCGCGACTGCCAGCCGCCGAACTGCAGCAGCTTGACTTGAATGCCTTGGTCGCCGATGTGCTGCAGCTGTACGGCGAAGAGAACGCTCGCGTACGCGTTGAGGCTGATCTGGACGTGCGCGGCCCATCGATTGCCGGCGACGCACAGCAGCTGCGGCAAGTGGTGCACAACCTGCTGCAGAACGCGCAGGACGCGACCGAGCAGGCGTGCGAGCAGGCCGGCGCCCCACAACCCTGGCCGGCCATCCGCATCACCACACGCTGGAGCGAATCATCCAAACGCGTGCGGCTGGCCGTGCTGGACCACGGAAGCGGCTTTCCGGCGCACATCCTGCAGCGCGCTTTCGAGCCCTACGTGACCACCAAGCCCCGCGGCACTGGCCTGGGCCTGGCCGTGGTCAAGAAGATCGCCGACGAACATGGCGCACGCATCGACCTGCTCAACCGCATGGACGACGGTGTGGTGATGGGGGCACAAGTCTCGCTATCATTCGCGACTGAACACGCGGTGGCGATTTAGCAACACGCTGCAGCACAAACAAGGCGCATTGAAGGACATGGCAAACATTCTGGTGGTGGACGACGAACTGGGCATCCGGGATCTGCTGTCCGAAATCCTCAACGACGAAGGCCACAGCGTCGACTTGGCCGAAAACGCCACACAGGCCCGCGCGGCCCGTGCGGCGCACGGCTACGACCTGGTGCTGCTCGACATCTGGATGCCCGATACCGACGGCGTTTCGCTGCTCAAGGAGTGGGCCACAGCCGGCACCTTGACCATGCCCGTGATCATGATGAGCGGCCACGCCACCATCGATACGGCCGTAGAGGCCACACGCATCGGCGCATTCTCGTTCCTTGAAAAGCCCATCACGCTGCAAAAGCTGCTCAAGGCCGTGGAGCAGGGCCTGGCTCGCAGCGCCAACCAGTCGCCCCCCGGCACCGCGCAAGCTCCGCTCGCGCCCGCCGCTAATTCGCCCGGCCGCATCGCAGAGAGCAGTGGCTCTGCATCGGCGCCAGCCGCAGTCGTGCACGCTGGCCCCTCATCCGCACCAGTCGTCGCCGCCGAGCCGGCCGGCCCGCAATCGCGCCAAGGTTTCGACCTGGATCGCCCGCTGCGCGAAGCTCGGGATGGTTTCGAAAAGGCGTACTTCGAATTCCACCTGGCCCGGGAAGGCGGCTCCATGACGCGCGTTGCCGAAAAGACTGGCCTGGAGCGAACCCACCTATACCGCAAGCTGCGCCAGCTGGGCGTAGACCTGGGGCGCGGCAAGCGCGCCTAACGGCCCAAGTGAGGACGGCCACGCAAGAAAAACTGAAGAGTCGCTGAAGCGCTGTTTTTCCTGGCTATAATTCAAGGCTCAGGCCCGGTAGCTCAGTCGGTAGAGCAGAGGATTGAAAATCCTTGTGTCGGCGGTTCGATTCCGTCCCAGGCCACCATCTCTTCTACGCCTAGTCCCTCCCGACTAGGCGTTTTCGTTTGTGTGACAAGGACTTAGCTCCAAATCGTCGCTCAGAACGTCTCAGGTCGTTCCGTTACATCCCCGATTTGCCCGTACCCCGAGCCGTACCCTAGAGTCGTTTCATCGAAAACGGCCTCTGGGGGTACGGGATCATGGGACAGCTGAGCGAAACGCAGGTCAAGGGCATTAAGCCGGGCTCGAAGGAGTTCTTCCTCAACGACGGGGGCAACCTCTTCCTGCGCGTACGGGATACCGGGAAGGCCTGGATCTATCGCTACGAGAAGGATGGCAAGACCGTAAAACTCGGACTGGGTCCGTACCCCGCCGTGACGCTTGCACAGGCCCGTGCCAAGGCCTACGAGGCCAACAGCCTGCGCGCCGACGGGCAGGACCTCAAGGAAGTCCGTCGGCAGAAGGAAGAGCAGGAACGAACCGCGCGCTTGAATACCTTCGAATTGCTGGCGCGTGCCTGGGTTGCCGGCGCAAAGAAGGATCGTGAGTGGTCGAACGGCTACGCCGAGAAGGTCATCCGGCACCTGGAGATCCATGTCTTTCCCTGGGTCGGCGATCGGCCCATCGACTCGATAGCGCCGACAGAGATCGTGCGATGCCTGCACCGGATCAAGGACCGCGGCAACTTGGAGACTGCGCAGCGCGTCCGCGAGGCCGTGCAGCACGTCTACCAGTACGCGGTGGACGTTGGTGCCCTGGAGCCGGCCAAGAACTTCGTCAACAAGCGCACTGGGGGTCTTCCATCGCCGCGCAGCCGCCACTACGCGGCGATCACCGACCCAGGGCAACTTGGACAACTGCTCCGCGACATTCGCGACTACAACGGCGCCTTTATCACGCGTTGCGCCCTGCGGCTTGCACCCATGATCTTCCAGCGGCCTGGCCAACTGCGCCTTGCAGAATGGGAGGACATCAACCTCGACCGCGAACTCTGGCGATGCCCGCCTGAGAAGATGAAGCTGCGCGAATGGCAGAAACGTGACGTCCGCACGCCAGCACACTTGGTGCCATTGCCGCGCCAAGCGACTGCGCTGCTGCAGGATCTCTACCCGCTGACCGGCCCGACAGGTCCGGTCTTCCGCAGCATGTCGCGCCGCTCAGAGAAAAGTCGCTACATCAGCGACAACACCATCAATGCCGCGCTGCGCACCATGGGCTACGACACGAAGGAGCAGATCACCGGCCATGGTTTCCGTGCCACCGCCCGCACCATGATCCGCGAGCACCTAGGCTGGGACTCCGACGTCATCGAGCGCCATCTGGCGCACGTGTCCGACGAGGAGTTGGGCGGTAGCTACGACCGTACGACCTTCCTGGTCCAGCGCAAGACGATGGTGCAGCAGTGGGCCGACTTCCTGGACGAACTGGAGGCCGGCTGGATGCCTGTGCAGGAGGGGGCCAACGTGCTGCAGTTCGTGAGGTCACCAAGCCCTCCAGCCAGGCGTGCTTGATGCATCGCCTTTGCTGATGCGGGCAAACCTTGAGATTCGGGCTTCAACCGGAGATTCACGTGACTACGGGATTCCCGTATAATTCAGGCGGAGCGATGCGTATCGTTGTCGAAACTCCGACCTTCCAGAAACAGGCCGAAAAAGTGTGGTCGGAAGATGAGCGATTGGCCTTCATCGACTGGATCGCAGCCAACCCACTGGCGGGGGACGTGGTTCCAGGTGCGGACGGTGCGCGGAAAGTGCGCTGGGCGCGCGCCGGGTCGGGCAAGTCGAGCGGAGCAAGGGTGATCTACTTCAACTTCACCGAGGAAGAGATCGTATTGTTGGTGGCGGTGTACGCCAAGGCGGAGCGCGGGAATATGGCTCCCTCGGAGATCAGAAAGGCGGTGTGACGTGGGCATCAGGAAGATCGACATCGAAGTCGTGGCAAGGGCCATCGAGGCCGATGCGGGCGAGCTGCTGCCTGACCTGCGCCAGGCATTGAAGGAAGCCAAGGAGGGGATGGGGCGCGTGACCACCCCTGAGCAAATCCTGGTGCGCCAGGCGCGACAAAAGACCGGATTGACGCAGGCCGATTTTGCCGAACGCATCGGCACACCCGTGGCTACTTTGCGCGATTGGGAGCAGGGCCGGTTCTCGCCGCCGGGGGCGGCATTGAAGCTGCTGCTACTCATCGAGAAGCATCCCGAACTGTCCGTCGAATTGGCGGTCGCTTGAGAGCCAATGGATCGTTCTAAAGACTCGGCGAGGGTCGGTCGCGTGCTGCGAGTTTGGCGCTCGAGGGCCGTTAGGATCGGACCGAAAGTGCATCCATGACCAAAACCTTCGTTGGCGGTGGTCATGTCGATCGAAACAAACGCGCTCATCCGGCGGGCGGTGCAGGACGGCGAATACGCGTCGGCTAGCAAAGTGGTACGGGAAGCCCTGCGTGGATGGAAGATGCGGCGGCAGTTGATGTAAGCCTAAGCGTGTGCGTTCCCGACTGTCTAGCCAAGGCTGCGAGGTGGGCTCTAGTTAGCACGCACAGGCCGATACAGGAAGCCAAGCGACCCATGTGATCAGGTTCGGGGGAACAAAGGCTTCCATGGCCGTTCCTGGACCGTACCCCCTGACCAGAAGATCGGCAGCGTGTTGTTTGGCGTGGTGTTGTAAAACACGATCAGCGCGCCCATGTCGCCGTGTCCGAGCGGGTAGCTCGGTGACAGTTCGCGCCCAATCTGCTGAAGGATGTCCTGCGCGAATGCCCGCTCGCCCGGTGTGTCAAAGATGCCCGCCTCTTCATTGCAGGCCCTTAGCTCGTCCCCAAAAACGTGGGCGACCAGCACGGGAATTCCAGGAAACTCAGCTTTGACTGCCTCTATCGCGTCGGGGAACGCATACATCAGGAAGAGGCACAGACGCCCTTCCGAAACGTAGCGCTCCCAGTGTTCTGCAGACACCTTTGCACGCGCCTTATTCAGGCCGCCAACAAGCGTCTGCCCCGTCCCAGCGAAGTCGTCTACGATTGCTACGAAGCCCTCTTTGTCCGCGTTGGCGCGCATCCAGGTATCCAAGTCGCTTGCTGAGGCACACTTGCCCGCCTGCATCCGCGTCTTCATGTCGCGAGCCATGGTCGCGCCGCTCTTGTGGTCAACATCAAGGTATCCGATGGCGAGGTTGGTCCGTCGGTTCTTGACAATCGTCCACGTACCGGTGCCAGTCGCAACCCGCCTAGCTACGATCATCTCGTCTACCTTCGCTAGCATGTTGGCGCGCATGCCTTCGGTGATGAACCCTTGTTCTGATATGCGCTTCAGCAACAGATATGCAGTTTCAATACGGGTGTCGTCATCAAACTGCCGGAGCCACTGCTTGATCTCAGCAACGTCCTTCTGCTTACCGCAGTAGGTCAGCTTCTGAGCCACAGCCAGCAGATCGTCTTCGCTGATGGGAAATGCCGCATCAGCGACATCTAGAAGTGCAGTCGGAGTCGCGTCGTCGACAAGGACGGTACGCTCCAATTCTCGATGGCTTATCCAGATAGGAATCAGCTTCGAACGAGCATTCTCACCAAGCCACTCTCGGAATATCTGCAACGAGATGACTTGGTCATCATCGCCAGTGCGCTCAGACAGAACGCCGCGCTTGTGCAACCTGGCGCATGCCCTTCGCAACTCGGCCGCGCTTGCTCGGTCTTCGGTGGCTATGGGCAAGCCTACCTGGGCCTCAAGCAACTCCTCAAAGGCCTCGAATCGACCACCAAGCGCGGAAATGCACGCAAGCGCAATGCAGTTCTCAGCGGCTTCGCGCCGCTTGTCACGGATGTCCAGCACGGGGTTGTCTTCCCACAAGTGCGCGAAATTCGTAGCGCCCAGGGACCTAAACAGTTGATGACGTACCGCAGAGGTGTCGTTTGCGTCAATGAACGTTCGATGCTCTTGCAAACTTCGCTGGAAAAGCTGGTAACAGAAATTGTGGATGTAGAACGGGTTGCCCGCCGTGTAGTCGACGATGAAATCAACAGCCGTGGCATCGAATTCAATGGCACCTTCGACAGGCTTGCGAATCAATGCTTGGCAGTCCGCACGGTTTTCAATCCTGTCGCGTTGCACGTTCGTCCACTTGTTTAGGTCCGCCTGATGGCGCTCAAATATTGCATCCATCCTCTCACTGCCCACAAAAAAGAACGTCAGGCCGGCCTCCGAAGCGGAACGCAGTCCCTTCATGAACTGGCGCCCGCGCTCTCCCGTATAGAACCCGGGGTCGAGATCATCGAACTCGTCGATGATGACGACGAACTTGTGGTGCTCTAGCTTCTCTGAGAGCCGCTCAACAAATGGGACTAGCAGGCTGATGCCGGCCCCAAACTCCGCTTCTTGAGGAACTTCAATCTTGAGGTCAGCTTTATCTGCCAAGCGGCGCGCGATACGGTGCGCGAGTTGCCCTTCGTGAAGTGCTGTCAGTTCGCCCATGCGAAGCAAGATGCAGGTAGTGTCCGATCTGGTCGAGAGTTTCGCAGCAAAGACCTGCAAGAGTGAGGTCT
>NZ_JAVTJJ010000017.1:0-24173 GCF_031843945.1 Acidovorax sp. WCS2018Noco2-16 | reverse complement strand
GCATAACCCGGCCCGCAATATGCTTGCACGCTGAATCATGAAGCAAACCGATCTGGGACTGAGCCTGACGACCAAGCGCACGCGCAAGGGAGAGTTCCTTGCGCAGATGGAACGTGTGGTGCCCTGGACAGCGCTGGTCGATCTCATCACCCCGTACTATCCCGCAGGCAAGTCCGGCCGACCACCCTTTGCCTTGGAGACGATGCTGCGTGTGCACTTCATGCAGCAGTGGTTCAGCCTGTCGGGCCCGGCCATGGAAGAGGCCTTCTTCGACACGACGCTGTACCGCGAGTTCGCACAGCTCGACGCTCATGGCCGCCTGCCCGACGAGAGCACGATTCTGCGATTCTGCCACCGGCTGGAGAAACACAAGCTGGCCGAGCAGATCCTGGCCACGGTCAACGCGCTGCTCAGCGAACGCGGCTTGCCGCTCAAGGCCGGCAGCGCCGTGGACGCCACGCTGATCCCTGCGTCCAGTTCCACCAATAACCAAGACAAGGCGCGCGACCCGGAGATGCACTCCAGCAAGAAGGGCAACCAGTGGCACTTTGGCATGAAGGCCCATATCGGGGTGGACGCGGACTCAGGCCTCGTGCACACCGTGCGCGGCACATCTGGTCATGTGGGCGACGTCACCGAGGGCAACAGCCTGCTGCACGGGCAGGAAGTCGACGCCTTCGGCGACGCTGGCTACCAGGGGATCGGCAAGCGTGCAGATGCCAAGGGCGGCGTCACCTGGCCCATCGCCATGAGACCGGGCAAACGCCGGGCGTTACTGAACCAGGTGAGCACGTCCGCTGTACTGACCAATGTGTTGGAAAAGCTCAAGGCGGGCATCCGGGCCAAGGTGGAGCATCCGTTTCGGGTGGTCAAACGGCAGTTCGGCTACGCCAAGGTGCGCTACCGGGGATTGAAGAAGAACACGGCTCAATTGGTCACGCTGTTTGCGCCGTCCAACTTGTGGATGGTGCGGGCCAAGTTGCTGGCGATGCAGGGATGAGTGCGCTTGCAAATAGGCCAACGGCCTGGAAAAAGGCCCTAATGCCGCCAGGAGGCGATAGATGGCCCATGAAGTCGATGATTCTGCCGCTGTGATTGACCATGCGAAAAATCTTCGGCCAGTACCACGATTGAACTTGCGTTATTCAGACCATCCTTAAACGTCGGTACGCTTGTCTAATCCGAATCGGTCTCGAATGACTGCTGCCAGCTTTCGTGCAGATGTCTAGCTGGCAGTTGTCGAACTTCCGCAACCAGCCTGAAGCTGCCAGTCTGAGGGATCTGTGCTCACTGCGTGGGCTACTAATTCACAGTTGGAATAGCCGCTTTGTCCGGCACTGCGTCTCCCCACTTTCCCATCGCTTCCAGAACCACGCGCAAGCCCTCGCCGAGGGGCGTCAGTGCGTAAACGACCCGTGGCGGGGTCTCGGCATATGCGGTACGCGTGACCAACCCATGGCGCTCGAAGCCCTTCAGCCGGTGCGTCAATGTGTGGGCGCTGATGCCGGGCAACGCATCCTTGAGCTGCGTAAACCGGTGGGGCCCGTGCAGCATCTCGCGCACGATCAGTGTGGCCCACGGGCCGTCAAGAAGCATCAGGAACCGGGCGACTCCGCAACAGGGGGGCTTTTTTTGCTCCATGGCTGAATTTGCTCCATTAGTGCATTTGACGTAACTAGTGCTAATAATAGACTATTGGTGTTCTATCCACTACACCCTAGAGGGAAACTTCCATGACTTTCGTGATTCACGGCGCGACTGGCGCCCAAGGTGGCCCCGTCTTGGCACGTCTGATTCAGTCGGGCAAGCGCGCTGTTGCCGCTGTTCGCAACACCTCAGCCGTCAAGGGCATGCCTGCCGTGGCGGTTGACAATGCCTCGGTGGATTCCCTGGTAGCGGCTTACCAAGGGTCGGAGGGTATCTTTATCCATCTGCCGGTGGTGGCTGAAGCGGATCGCCTGCAGTACGCCCGCAACATCGCGCAGGCCA
Organism: Acidovorax sp. WCS2018Noco2-16; assembly: GCF_031843945.1. NCBI lineage: Bacteria > Pseudomonadati > Pseudomonadota > Betaproteobacteria > Burkholderiales > Comamonadaceae > Acidovorax > Acidovorax sp. WCS2018Noco2-16. Next base: position 22,184 of record NZ_JAVTJJ010000017.1, on the reverse strand, counting down.
TTGCCCGCGCAAAGCCGCAGCGCGTGGTGATCTCCACCAGCGGATGGGTGGTGGACGAGCCGAGTTCACCGCTGCAGAACCCGCCAGAAAGTGCTATCTCGACCTTAGTGCGCGAAGTCCAGCAAACAGGGGTTTCATTGGCGGTGGTGGCTCCGCGCCTGTTCTTTGAAAATCTGCTCAATCCACTCGTATTCGGGCCGGTGAAGGCCGAGGGCGTTCTGCAGTATCCCTTGCGGGCAGATTTTCCGGTGTCGTGGGTTTCCCATATGGATGTTGCCGAGGTTGTCGCGCGCCTGCTGGTAGATGCGTCCGTGACCGGTGTGGTCGGCGTCGGGCAGTCGCCCGCAATCACTGGGATGGATCTTGCGGAAGGCCTCACGCGTTACTTGGGACGCCCGGTAGCGTTCCGCAGCCAGGAGCCAGCAGCATTCGGGGAGATGATCGCCCCCTTTATCGGTGCCGATGGCGCTGCTGGTGTCGCAGCCGGCTACCAGTTGCAAGCGCAAGCCTCCGCGAACGCAATTGCCCAGGAAACAAGTGCACAACGGCTGCTTGGACTGACACCCCGCACGTTGGAGCAATGGCTGGCTGAAGTAGCGGCCTGACCAAGCGTCATTGGCTTGCCGTGACTGGTTTGAGCGGGAACGTCTACCCGCTCAAACCGGGCAGTTCAACCCGGCACAGGTCATCCTGTAGTGCTTGCGAGGTCGCTATGGATGGGGCATTTTCGTTGCGTCGGTCTTTGCGAAAGGCACGCCGATAGGCTGACGGCGACGTGTGCACCTGCTGTGCAAAGTGCTGTCACAATGCCAGCGATGTGCCAAAGCCGACTTCTGCCGCAAGCCGCTCGATCGGCATGTCGGTGGTTTCCAGCAATTGCTGCGCCTTGCCGATGCGCTCCGCCGCCAGCCACTTGTTCACGGTGGTGCCCGTGGCCTCACGAAAGCGCCGGGTAAAGGTGCGCCGGCTCATGCGCGCCACGTCGGCCAGGGAGTCCAGCGACAACGACTCCGAGAGATGCGCGCGTGCCCACTCCAGCACGCCGGGCAAACGGTGCTCGCTGGGCAGGGCGGGTACGGGCTGTTCGATGTATTGGGCTTGCCCGCCCTGGCGGTGTGGCGGCGTCACCAGCATGCGCGCCACGCGATTGGCCACATCGGCGCCGTGGCGCAGCCGCACGATATCCAGGCAGCAGTCGATGGCCGCCACCGTGCCCGCCGACGTGATGACCTGGCCATCATCGACATACAGCACATCGGGGAGGAAGTCTGTCTGGGGAAAGCGCTGGGCGAAGAGTTCACGGCACGCCCAGTGGGTGGTGGCCTGCCGCCCATCCAACAAGCCAGCGTCCCCCAGCACAAAAGCATCCAGGCAAAGGCCCACCACATAAGCGCCGCGCGCATGGGCCTGACGCAGTGCGTCGGTCAGCGCCACTGGGGCCGCGATTTCAGGGTGCTTCCAGGCTGGGACGACCACGATGTCGGCGTCCACCATGGCCTCCAGCCCGCTGGGCGCCTCCACCTCCACACCCTGGTCGCACTGCACGCGGCCGGGGGTGGGTGCGCAGTACTGCACCTCATAAGGGGGGAGGCCACTGGGTGCCGGCTCAACGCCAAAAACGATGCCAGGCACCGAGAGATGGAACAGGCTGACACCATTAAAGGCCAGCACGGCAACACGGACGGGCGGCATGAAGGCTCCAGTTAGACGAGGTTGTATGGTGGCAACTAGAGAATGGCTGCATTATGGCCCAATAACATCGAAGATATTAATTCAGGCCAATGGTGGCTTTGTCGGTGTTTCTCGAAAATTCAATCTCTTTGCCACCGAGCCCAATCCGGTGCGCATCTATTCAACCGAATGAACCCGGGAATCCCACGAAAGTCTTGAACCTGTTGCGCGGCACCGCTGCGTTGAGTTGCCTGTTTGCCCTCGCGGCATGCGGCACCCCCGAATCCCGCGCGACCGGACCGACTGCTGCGCCGACGGCACAAACCGTCAAGTTCCAGCAGATCCGCAACGCCACCATCAAGATTGACTACGCAGGCACCACGTTCCTGATTGACCCGATGCTGGCGAAGAAGGGCACTTATCCCGGCTTTCCGGGCACTTACGACAGCCAGCTGAGGAATCCGCTGGTGGAGTTGCCCATACCGCTGGCCGACGTGATGAAGGCCGATGCCATCATCGTCACCCACACCCACCTGGACCACTGGGACGACGCGGCCAAACAAAGCCTGCCGAAAAACCTACCGCTCTTTGCACAAAACGAAGCCGACGCGCAGAGCATCCGCAAGGATGGCTTCACGAACGTTCGCGTGCTGGGCAAGGACACCGTGTTCAACGGCACCCGCCTGAGCATCACCGCCGGCCAACACGGCTCGGACCAGGCCATGGCTGTCGCCGGAGAACTCCTCGGCAAAGTCATGGGCGTCGTCTTTCAGCGCCAGGGCTACAAGACCGTTTACGTGGCAGGAGACACCGTCTGGAATGCCCAGGTGGAAGATGCCATCAAGCAGTACCAGCCTGATGTGATCGTCCTGAACACGGGTTATGCACGCATCCAGGGTGTGGGCGGCTCCATCATCATGGGCAAAGACGACCTGTACCGCGCCTACTTGGCAGCGCCCCACGTCAAAGTCATCGGCAGCCACATGGACTCTGTCAACCACGGCATGCAGAACCGCAAGGACCTGAATGACTTCATCAAGGAAAAAGCCATGGACTCGAAACGCGTTCTGGTTCCCGCCGATGGTGAGTCCTACGCCTTCTGAAGGCCGGCCCGCCTGGCAGCAGGCGGGTCATTGATTGCCCAACCACTGAAAGAAAGAGCTTCCATGAACAAGCGCGCCCTCATCGTTGTTGATCTTCAAAACGAATACCTCGCCACGGGCAAACTGCCGCTGGTCGGCATCGACACAGCCCTGGCCAACGCCGCCCGCGTCGTTGCGGCGGCACGTGCCAAAGGCGAATTGGTCATCCATGTCCGGCATGAGATGGCGCAGGCGGATGCACCGGTCTTCGTGCCCGGCAGCGCCGGTGTACAGATCATCTCTATCGTTGCTGCGGCCGACGACGAGTCCGTTGTCCTCAAGAACTACCCCAACTCGTTCCGCGACACCAACCTCAAGCAGCTGCTGGACGCACAAGGCGTCAAGGAGCTGGTGGTCATCGGTGCGATGAGCCACATGTGCATCGAGGCAACCAGCCGTGCCGCTGCCGACTTCGGCTACCCCGTCACCGTGGTGCACGATGCCTGCGCAACCATGGATCTGGAGTTTGAAGGCACAACGGTGCCTGCAGCCCAGGTGCATGCTGCAGCCATGGCTGCACTGGCTTTTGGCTATGCCGCGATCACGACCACCGACGCGTATGCAGCGGGCTGAACTATTTTCGATTCACTAATAGAACACCGATAGCACACGCAACTCCGCCGAACAGCATGGATACCAAGAGATCCTCCCCCAGCAGGCCGGCGGAGAGCAAAACCCCGAACACAGGCACCAGGTTGGTGAAAACCGCCGTTCGAGAGGGTCCCACTGCGCGAATCCCCTGTTGGTACCATATGAAAGCCACAACGGTGCCTAAGGCTCCAAGGTAAAAAATCGCGGACCATACTTGCCATCCCAGGGATGACCATGGGACAGATCCGAATTCGCCCACAGCACCCAGCGAAATGAAGGCGAGTCCCCATAAAGTAGCGTACGTAGTGCACGCAATGGGGGAGGTCGACTCTGTCGCCTTTCTGGAAATCAGCGTGTACGCAGCCCAGTTCAAGACGGCCAGCGACATCAGCATTTCTCCAGGTCCAATCGACCCGCTAATGTCACGTATGGCCCCGGCAAGGTCTCCACGGGTGATCACAATCAACGCGCCGATCAAGGCAATCCCGATCCCCGCCCAGCGCTGCAGCCCAAGGCGCTCCCTAAAGACAAGGCTGGCCAGCAACGCGGTGACGACAGGTGTCAGGCTGACAAACAAGGCAGTGCGGCCAGCGGGGATATGTGCCAATGCACCGAAGAAGCACAGGTTGTAGAAAAAGATCCCGGTCAACCCCATGCCTGCGGTGGACAACAGCTGTGAGCGGTTCAAACGAGGCAGCCCGCCTTCGAGCCGGTATGCAACCAGCACCAAGAGGATGGCCGCCACAAGAAATCTGCCGAATGCGGCCGTCATTGGCGGCAACGCCTGGGCCACAACCCGGCCGGCGATAAAGGTGCCGCCCCAGAACAAGGCAACCATGACCAGCTTAAGGCTCAATGCCGGGCTGAGCACGGTGCTGGATGCAGAGGGCTGGCTGGAAGCAAGTGGTGCAGGTGCCAGCGGTAGAAAAGTCGTCGGTGTCGTCATGTTTGTAACCACGATGGTGGTTTTTCTCATGGATTCGTTGTGAATATGAATATGATATTACTCATTTTGTGTCATAGTAAAATGAGTTAATGCTCATGTTGAGCCGGACCTGCATGTGACATTCACACAGCTTGAGATCTTTGCAGTCGTCGCAGAACTCGGTAGCTTTACGGCGGCCGGGCACAGGCTGGCGATCACCCAGTCGGCGGTGTCGCACGCATTGAAACAATTGGAAACCGAGTGGGGCGTGACGCTACTTTCGCGTGGACCGACCGGCATTGAGGTCACAGCGGTTGGCAAGAGCCTGCTGGTGCGCGTGCGCGAACTCTTGGGTGTATCCGAGGCGATCCGGCAGGAGGTCGCAGCGGTACGGGGGCTGCACAGCGGGGTGCTGCGCATCGGCTCATTCGGCACGACCTCGTCACTGCAACTGCTGCCGCGCATTCTGGCGAAGTTCGAGCAAAGCTACCCAGGCATTGATGTCTTCGTGGACGAAGGCGAGGACGATGACGTGAGCCAATGGCTCATCGAACGCCGGGTGGATGTCGGATTTGTGGTGCTGCCAGATGAGCGCTTCGATACGGTTCTTTTGGTGGACGACCAGTTTGTCGCGCTGATTCCCGCCGCGAATCCGCTTGCGGCCAAGAAGGCTGTGTCGCTGTCTGAAGTGAGCGCGATGCCTTTCATCCTGACCTTGGCGGGCAGTGCCAGCGCGATACAGCGCCTCTTTGCACAAGAGGGCTTGCACCCCGCCGTGAAACAGCGTTACGCACAAATCATCACCATCATCAAGATGGTGGAAAACGGGTCCGGTTTTTCCATCGTGGCCGATTTGGCCGTGCCCGACGAAATCATGGCGTTATGCCCGGGAGTGACCAAAAAGCCGTTGACGCCCAGAGTGAAGCGATCGGTCGGCTTGGCAGTTCTGAAAAGAGCGCACGTCAGCCCTGCGGTCGAGGCTTTCTTGAATGTCGCAAAGAGCGTTGCGGCTTCGTTGCGTTAAGGGAACGCTGAACAAGCCACCGATTTCAGCGAACCACGCGCATTGATTGCATGACGCGCGATTGTTCGTGGTGGGCCATTCTCGCCCTCAAGCGCCAGTGCACCCACTCCAGGCGCACTCATGCCACATGACGCTTGCGCGCCCGGTAGATATTGGCCAGACCCAAGGCCACGAACGAGCGCGTGGCGTTCTTGGCCAGCCGGCGGTAGCGCACCTTGTTAAAACCCCACAGCCCCTTGACCACTGGAAAGAAATGCTCCATGCGGGCTCTCACCTTGGACTTGTTGCGGTTCCTTGAGCGCTGCAGTGCGTATATCTCACCCGCATGCGCACACGCTGGTTAGTGAAGTCACGAGCGTGCGCAGCCGTTGATGCGAGCAAGGCCTTCTAACTGAGGTAGGCGCTGTCTCCGTATACACGCCGCTCGTTGCTATGCAGCAGATCCGTTCGTGGATGCTTGTCGTGGATGTTGTCCACCGGCCGCTTGGCTTTCAACGGACCATTGGAGACGGCTTAGAACCGGTACACGGTGGAGAGCTGCACGTTGCGCCCCTGCGCGGGCGTCACCCACCGCGCCACATGGAGGTGGCTGGAGACGTAGTAAGCCTTGTCGGTGATGTTGCGCACGGCCAGTTGCACTTCCACCGATTGGCCGCCACCCAGCGGCTTCTTCCAGGTCTGGGTGAGGTCGAACCGCGCATAGCCCGGCAAGGTGACCGTATTGGCGCGGTCGGCGTAGCGCGCACTCTGTACGTAGACACCAGCGCCGGTCACCCACTTGGCATCCGAGGCAATGTCCCATTGGTATTCGCCCCACAGGCTCAGGGCATGTGGCGCGACGTTGGGCGCGGTCTTGCCGGCCAGCAGGGAGTTAGACAGCACTCGCGCGCGCGTGTACGCGTAGGCGGCCCGCACCGTCATGCGTTGACTGACCTCGCCCGTCAGGGATGCTTCCAGGCCTCTTGACCGCCCGGTGCCATCGACCGTGAAGTCGAAGTTGTTGAGCGGTGTGCTCTGGTCGGCGGAGATCATGTTGCTCTGGTCCAGCTGGAACAAGGCCAGGTCAGACGTCAACCGGCCGCCCTGCCACAGCGATTTCCATCCGAACTCTAACTGCCGAGCTCGGCGCGACGGCAACGACTGGATGCTGGACGACGACACCTGGTTGGGCGCCATGCCCTTGGCCCAGTTGGCGTAGAGGCTATCGCTGCCCGACAGCCTGCGCAGAACGCCCAGCTTCGGTGAGAGCACCGATTCCTCGACCTCCCGCGTGCCTGCCGCGCCGTAGAGAAACTGTTGCCTGGTGTAGCGTAGACCTGCCACGAAGGTCCAGTCCCCCAGATCAATTGTGTCTTGCATGGAGGCCGCGACGCTCCGAAGGTTCTGCGTCGTCAGCCCACCGGCCGCAAGGCTGGTCCAACCCGGGATGTTGACCTGGCCGAAAACCGGGTTGAACACGTTGATGGTCGGGCTTGCGGAGGTGGGAACCAGGAGCGATGGCTGGTCGAGCGTTTCGCGGTAATAGTCCAGGCCGAAGAACAACTGGTGCTTGGCCGCGCCCGTCGCTTGCCGGCTCGTCAAAGAGACTGCGGCCGAGTCGATCCGGCGGTCCGTGCCGGGCTCCACGGCAGCGCCGCGCGCAAAGGTTCCAGTCGGCGTAGCTGGCGTGACCGCGAGCGGGTTGCCGTTCAAGAAGCTCTTGACCGACGTGGAATCTGCCCACAAGTGCGTGAGATCCACGTTGAGTCTTGTATTGGCGGACAGGGCTACGTCGCCATGCAGGTCGATGATGCGGGTGTCTGTCGTCGAGTCCGTGCCCGGTTCACCGAACTGGCGGTCGCGCGGCACGTTCACGGGCCGGTCGCCCAGGGATGGGATGCCGTAGTCCGGCTGGTAGCGTTGGTTGATGACCTCGGCGCCTGCCCGCAGGTGGTAGCGGTTGCCGTCGCTCTTGGCAATGCCCAGCTTCAAGCCTTCAAGCTTGTCGGGCACATGCCGCCATTCACTGCTGTCCGATTTCGTCAGCACCAGTCGGGCCGCCAGCTCATGCTCTTGCGACAGAACGCGATTGATATCTGCCGACAACTCCAGAGCGCCCGAAGTGCCGATGCTGGCGCCGGCCGACCCGAAGTTGGCTAAGCGTGGCTGCTTGGTCACGAGGTTCACCGTGCCGCCAGGTTCGCTGCGCACGCCGAGCGCAGCGCCTGGGCCGCGCAGCACATCGATGGATTCGACGAAGGAGGACGCAAACGGGTAGTTGGACAGCCGCACGCCATCGCGCAGGATGCGGCTGGAGCCCGTGCCGCTGTCCATGATGGCGCCGCGCAGGGTGAAGAATTGGGCGTGCGAGCCGTTGAACCCTGAATCGGCCTGTACGCCGGGGATGTTGCGCAGGGCCTCCTGCAAGGTCGTTCCGCCCTGTGCGCGCAGCACATCAACCGGCAGGCTGGACGCCGAGAAAGGCGTGTCCATGGTCGAGGTGGCGGATCCCGTTGCGAGGTTGCCCGCACGCAGGATTTCCGGGACTGCGGACTCGCGCACCACTACCGGGGGCAAGGTGCTGCCAGGCTGGGCCTGGGCTTGTGCGAGCGCCATGTGGGAGGTGGCCACTGCGACGGACCAGGTCAGTGCCTTGATGGTTGCATTCATTTGAAGGTGTCCCGTAGGAAGAAATCCAGCGTCAGCATCACCAGCAGAGATGCCCCCACCAGAGGAAATAACGCACCACCGATGGCCAGCAGCGCAGCAATGCCGCCCAGCGCGCGGCGGTCAGAAGGCAGCGGCGGAACGCCCAGGCCACCTGAGGGGCGCCGCTTCCACCACATCACGCCTGCGCTGATGCACAGCAGCACGATGCCTGCGCAAGCGATCAGCAGAACGGCCTGGTTGGGCACCCCGAACTCCTGGCCCAGGTGGACGTTGATGCCCCACTCTAGCCACCTGGCCAATGGGCCGTAATCGCTGTAACGCATGTCCAGAAGGACCTTGCCGGTGTACTGGTCGATGTGGACCACGCGCTGCAGCGACAGGTCATGCGGGTAGGCAGATGCCGTGTACACGCCGGTCGCACCTCGGGGCGGGTTCACGGTGTATCCGGCCACCATGCCCAACTGCTGGAACCGGCCGACGGCGGCATCCAGGTCCAGCGCAGGGTGAACTACATCTGGGCCAGGAATGCGGTGCGGGTCGTCAGCGCGTGGGTGAGAGTCGTGCGCTGCGTGTTCCTCATGCCCGGGTGCGGCAGACAGGGGCGTCCTTGCATGTTCCAACGACCATGGCGTCACTGAACCGTCCTTGATCCGTATCTCCGACATGGGAACCTGCACCCGTACGCCGGCCGGGTAGCCGAAGTTGTGCCCATTGGCCCATTGATTGACCTTGGCACCCCAGAGCACCGACCACGGCATGCCCGTGATTGCGAGGAAGACCACTGCGACCCCCACGAATACGCCAGTCACCGCGTGCAGGTCGCGCCAGAAAACGCGCTGAGCAGGCTTGCCACGCACGGCCACCGCAGAGTGCTTGGCCGAGCGCGGCCACCAAAGATACAGGCCTGTCAGTACCAGCAGGATGGACCAGCCGGCTGCGATCTCGATGGCCCCCCGTGCGATGGGACCGAAATACTTCAGGCTGTGCAGCTTGCGGATGGTCCACGCCACGCTGCCCCCTTCGGGCAGCGTGCCCAGGACTTGGCGGCTGTAGGGATTGACGAACACCGAGAGTTGTTCACCGCCGGGCGTTGTGATGCCCACCTCCGCCGCCTCTCGAACCGACGCGGCCTGCGTGTATTTGCGCAGCGTACCGGGATGGGATGCGAGTGCTGTAGCCACCAGCGCGCTGGGGGGCGCAGGCTGAGCCGGTGTCGGGTCGACGTACTTCAACCCATGGTGGAAGTAGCCGTCGATCTCTGCCTTGAAGACGAACAGCCCCCCGGTCACTGCCAGCCAGACCAGAAAAGGCAGCACCAGCAGTCCGGCGTAGAAATGCCAGCGCCACACTGCGCGGTACCAACTGCTGGCGGCAGCGCTTCGCGATACCGGGGCGCCCGGAGTGGCTGCAGCGGCCATCAGAATTTCACGCTCAGGCTGGCGTAGAACGCCCGGCCATCGCCCGGGGAGTATCCCGACGAGCCGCTGTCGTACCAGGCGTAGACGTACTTGCGGTTGGTGATGTTCTTCACCTGCAGGTTGACATCCATCGATGGCGAAACGCGATAGGTGGCGCCCAGGTTCAGCAGCGCATATTTGCCGATGCGCCCCAGGGCATTCGTGCGCTCCAGGTAGTAGTCGCCCTGCGCATTCATCCAGCCGGAGAGCTTGAGCTGTTCGCTGGCCTGGTAATCCACGCCGGCCGACACAAGGTAATGCGGCACGTTTTCGATCTCCTTGCCCTGGGTGGCGGGCGCACTGGGGTCAGGGACGGTGATGCGGGTGACCTGGTGGGAGTAGGCAATCCAGGCCGTGGTGCCGGCGGCCGGGCGCGTATTGAGCTGGATGTCGTAGCCCTTGCGCAGCGTTTTGCCCACGTTGCCCAGTCCACCGGCATCGGGCAGGCCGTCAACGCCCAACACGCGGGCGACTTCGCCCGAGGCGCGTTGCTCCCAATACGCCACGCGCCCGTCGATCCAGGGGGCGGGGCTGAACTTGACGCCTGCTTCCCAGCCGTCATTGATCGAGGGCTTGAGGTTGCGCGCCTGGGTGCGATAGGCGTCGATTCCAGAGCCGATCTGGAAGGTGCGCCCCCAGTTGCCGTACACGCTGGCCTGCGAGTTCAACGCGTAGGCCACGCTGATCTTGGGCTGCTTGATGAGGCCATAGTCATGCGTCGCAGCCGTAGTGCCTGCAAGCCGGTCCGCGAAATCGCCGTCAACGTGGTCTACCCGAAACGCAGGGACGATCTTGAGCTGTGGGATTGGCCGGATGACGGCCTGCAGGTAGGCGCCCTGGGTGTTCAGGTCAAAGTCCCAATCGCGAAACTGGGACGTGCGTACACGCTCGGTGGTGCGGTAGCGTTGCCCGACGTTGTCCTGCCACTGTGCGTCGAGGCCGCCCTCCAGCGTGAATTCATGCGCCCAGTTGACCTTGGGCCGCCACGTCAGTGTCGTGAGGGCGCCGCGCTGCTGCTCGTCGTTGTAGCGCTCCTGTTGCACGCCCGCGGCAGAAAAGCGCACCCAGCGCTGGTTCTCGTACTGGTTGGCGTAGACCTTGCTCGACCAGGAAAGGGTGTCGCTGAGCTCGCCGTCCAGGTGCAAGCCCAGTTGCCCAGTCTCCCGTTCCCCCCGGTCAGCCGATGCATACGCGGGTGAGCTGCGCGGCGCGTTCATCGCCTGCTCATAGGTGAGGTAGCCCGACTCCAGGGCCTTGTTGCGGTAGTAGCGCGCGGTCAGCCCTGCGCGCCAGCGGCTGTCGTCGCTGGTGTAGAACCATTTGCCGGACAGTGCGAGTTTTCTGGCATCGGCATGCTCGCGGTAGCCGTCCGAATCGCGGTATGCAACCATGTAGTTCTGGCTCCAGTTCCCGCTCTCGATGGCCTTGGCGATCTGCACTTCCTTGGTGCCGAAGCTGCCGAGTGTCAGCGAGGCCCAGCCCCCGTTGCCGCCACTGCGCGTCAGTACATTGGCATTGCCCGCGATGTTGTTCAGGCCATGGCGCGGGTCATTGGTCCCACGGACGATCTCGACCGCCTCGATGTCCAGCGGGAAGACTGCATCCAGGAAGGGCATGCCTCCTGCGTTGTCATTGCTGGGGATTCCGTCGATCAACAGCTTGACTGCGTTGATCCGCCCTTCGCCATTGAAGCCGCGAAACGAAAACCGGCCTGCATCCGTGCCTTGCTTGAACTGGGTGACCTGCACGCCGGGAGCCCGCGAGAACAATTCCCAGCTGTAGTCGACACGCTGGTCCTGGACCATGCTTGCGCCCAGGATGTCCACGGAGCTGAAGACGCTGCGCGCGGGCATCGGGCCAACCGCGCTTGCTTTGATATCGACGGTACCCAGCGTCAGGGCTGAGTCCTGTTCAGCGTTGGCGGTCTGGGCATGCACGTGGCTGGCGCACGCCAGGGCGATCAGTGAATAGGAGAAAAGCAGAGAGCGTGACATGGAGCGATCAGATGCCATTCAAGGGCATTTGGGTAGAAAAAACGCCTGTCAGGCGAAGGACCATTGGTTGTGCCAGCACCATTGAGGTGCCTGGGACGTGCTGGCCATGGACTGAAACACCTTGGGTTGGCAGGCAAAAAGGATCGGGCGACGAAGCGCCCTTATGCAAAGCGTGGCGTGGTCAGTGCTTGTGATCGCCGTGGGCTGCAGGCTTGGCTGTGGCATTGAGAGCGCGCACGGGGGCCTTGATCTCCATGGATTCGCGTTTGCCGTCTTTGCCTTCGAACACGAGGGTGATAGGGACGGTGTCGCCTTTCTTGACCTGCTGCTTGAGATCCAACAGCATCACGTGGTAGCCGCCGGGCTTGAGGTCTACCGCCTTGCCTGCGGGCAACTCGACGGCCGGGATCTGGCGCATGCGCATGACGTTGTCCTGCATGGCCATCTCGTGGACCTCCACCACGGGGGTGAGTGGCGAACTGGCGGAGACCAATTTGCTGTCCTTGGCGGCATTAAGCTGCATGAAAGCGCCCGTGGCATGCTGTTGGGGCACGGTGGCTCGGACCCAGGCGTCCTTGACGGTGACCTGGGCTTGCGCCGTGATCGCCAGGGTGAACAAGGAGGCTGCGGTGAGGAGGGATCGGATGATGGAAGTCATAGAGTTCGTTCTTGTGAAATGGACAGAAGAGTGGATGGATGATGAAATTGCTTAAGTCGAGTGCAGGAGCTGGCGCAGGTCTTCCGCGCACTCCTTGGCACTCTGTTCGTGGCGCAGCACCAGGCGCGGCTTTCCCTCAGGATCGAAGACGTAGCTAAGTGCCGAGTGGTCCATGGTGTAGGAGGCCCCCGTGGGCACTTTCTTGTAGTAAACCTTGAACTCACTGGCGGCAGCAGCTGTCTGCTCCAGGTCGCCATACAGGCCGATGAAGCTGGGGTCGAAGACCTGCGTGTAGGCCCCGAGCACCGCCGGGTTGTCCCGTTCAGGGTCGATGGTGATGAAGAGCACCTGTAGCCGCTGGCCTTCCTTACCCAGCAACTGACGTATCTCGACCGCGCGGGTTAGCGCTGTTGGGCAGACATCTGGACACTGCGTGAACCCGAAGAACAGCATTACGGCCTTTCCCTGAAAGTCGGCCAGCGTGCGCACCCTGCCTTCAGCGTCCTTGAGCTGGAAGCCGCGGGCGTATTGCGCCCCGGTAATATCCGTGCCCTTGTAGGCCACAGGTGCTTTCTTGCAGCCTGCAAGGGCTGCAGCCAGAACGGGCGTCAAGGCGAGTGTGAGCACTGTCCGACGCTGATTCAGGGGGCTGCCGCCGGCAGCCTTCGGGCGGGTGTTGCAAGGCAGGGGTGGCATGAAGTCTTTATTTCCTGGAGTGGATGGTGCGGGGCCGGCATCTGGTCGTAGCCCGCGAGTCAAGGACTTGTGTCGTTCAGGCAGGGCGCGGCAATGGCCGTGTGCACGCCTGTCTTTCGCGGGGCGAGAGAAGGCGGCGACTGGCAATCGATGTATTCAGGGACTACGACCCTGGGGGCGAGCCGGTGCAAGCACTAATCACCGGGGCACGAAACGACCCAGGCCAGCGCCCGCGTACGGGCAACCGGCGGCTCAGGTGTCAGAGAAGGGCAGGGGGTCCGCGTGCAGGCAGAGGTGCGCCAACGAGTGCAGCGATATTGGCTGCAACGACAGGCTTGAGGGCATGCGCCAGAGGTTCACTGTAGGCCGCGTGGATGGACTCCTGGGGCGGCGGTGCCCCAGCGCCCAGGCACATTGCGCAGTCCAGGGTTTGGTGACCCATTTCCACCGCATTGCCATCCTCGCCGACGACTACCAGCTTGACGGTGCTGCCGGTAGCGCAGACCAGTTGCATAGCCTGCGGGTGAACGATGGGTGATGCAATGGCCGTGCCCACGGTCAACATGAACCACGCCAGGACAAGACGGGCCAGCAGTGACGATGTGCGCAGTGCTTGCATGAAATGATTATCGCATCCACCAAACGATGGCATGTGCAAAAGTCTATGGCCCGGGGCCGGAAGGTGGTAGGTGAGTGACGCAGATCAAAGCTGCGCTTTACCCCAAACCACATCTTTGTATGTAGTGTCGAGGCGACCTTGGGCGGACCGAGTGAGGATCCGCCTCCAGGGCAGCAGGACGGATGATGCCCACACACAAGCGAGAATGCACGTTATATGGAGGCCTGCATGTACTAGTCTCCACTTAAAGAATATGTGCATATGGGGAATACGAAACTTTGAACTGCTGCGTGGTTGAGAGTCCGTTTGTGGACTACCTTATGCCGAGACGCGCAATTGCACTTAACAACATACGCTGCTGTATAACTGTTGCCAGCCGGGGTTGGCCTGCACATGTTGAATCGCAGAGTACGCAATGCGACACGCTTGCAACGTGAACCTGCATCCCTGGCGTGCGACACGCAGTTCAACAACCGATGCGCAAATGCCAGCATTCGCTGGATTTAAACGCCGCGTGTTCAGGGCTCGCCGACGATAAGAACGGCGACCTGCTCCTGCAGACGAGGGCGAGTCAGTGGCGGCGTGCCGACCTCTAAAAAGAACGTCAACTTCCGCAGACCGCGGGGGGCCTCTCTGCGAAGCCGCAGAAACTGCGGCTAAAGAATAGAACGTTTCCTGCTAGTGGTGCGGAAACGTTGTCAAACGGGGTGGGCGCCTCACCAGTAACCCGGCAGAAAAAAGATCAAATTTGCGTCCTACTTTGAAGCCAACGCTCCCTAATCTCACAAGGGCAGGCTCGTTGATCGCTTGATCTCCTTGAGCGAAAATCCGGTATACATCTCCTTAATGTTGCCGAACCTGCGAAGGATTTTGTTCAGTGCCAGCTCATGGAAGGCCTCCATGTCGGCCGCGACCACCTGCAGCAAGTAGTCATACTTACCAGAGACATTGTGACAGGCTATCACGCTCGGCAACGTCATTACATCGCTCTCAAAACGATTCATCGCCTTTTCAGAATGATCGTCAAGCAGGATGCTGACGAACGCGAACAGCCCAAGCCCCAGTGCCCTGGGCTCCAACGAGGCGTGATAGCCCCTGATCACGTTCTCCTCCAGGCGCTTAAGTCGCTTCCAGCACGCCGGAGGTGACAGCGCAACGCGCGACGCTATCTCTGTATTGGCTAGTCGACCGTCGGCTTGGAGAAGCTGCAGGATAGTGCGATCTGTTTTGTCCAACTTAACCATTTCAACTCCGACATGGCTTGGTCCAAGCAGAAAAAGCTCGATAAAGAGCCCGCCTCCGGAACGAGGGCTCACCAGCCCCTTTCAACTAACTCGCAGTGGGAACTATCTATCCACTTGGCGCTTGGAGCTAATTTAATTAGCCATTCTCGCGCAATTGGAGAAGTATAGGAAATCAAATTTCCCGTGAGCGCCTGCAAAATCTTCGCTTGAGCGCTGAGCGATAGGTGCTCAACTGATGGCGCCCTCATTAAGCTGAAATCGTGCAAACGGGAGGAATTACGGCCACGAACACTGATGCAAGAAGAAGTCGGTGCGGCCTACAAGCCAACTGCCAGATCTGTTTAAGGAGAAGAAGTTTCTTATGACGTTTGATTTTGATCAGCCGATCTCGCGGCGCGGCACTAACGCTCTCGCGCAGGATGGTTTCGAAAGTTACTTGTTCGGAACTGAACCCTTGGAGCCGCCCTTGCAAGTAACTGAGACAGAACTGGTGTCTATGTGGGTTGCTGACATGCAGTTCGCAGCACCCGAGGCTGCGATCGGGGCCATGCGTGAGCGGCTAGAGCATCCCATCTTCGGATACACGATGAACTTCGATGATCAGTTGTATGACGTCTTCAGCACGTGGTCTGTCCGGCGGTACGGCTGGCGTTTCGATCAAGAGGAGATGCAGATTTCCCTAGGAGTTATCCCAGCACTTTTCGGCCTCGTCGAATACGTGTGCGCTCCAGGTGACAAGGTGCTCAGTCTTGCGCCGTCGTACGGCTACTTTAAGCATGCTGTTGTCCAACGGGATAGGGTGTTCGAAACCTCGCCTTTGTTCAAGAATGTCGATGGGGATTACGAGATTGACTACGAAGATTTCGAGCGCAAGGTTCGCGACCCGGCCGTAAAGCTGTTTTTTCTTTGTCATCCTCATAACCCGACCGGTCGCGTCTGGAGAGAGGATGAGTTGCGCCGCATGGCCGTACTGTGCTTGTCGAATGGCGTCAAGATTGTGTCTGACGAAATACACTGCGACCTGACCCGCACCGGGGTCACGCATGTGCCTCTGGCCAAGCTATTCCCGAGCAGTAAGGACATCATCACCTGCATGGCGGTGAGCAAGACGTTCAATCTGGCAGGGATGATGGTCGCCACGGTAATTATCCCCGATCCAGAGCTTCGCGCTGAATGGAAGCGAAGGCACTATCCGTTCGTCAACCCGCTAAGCCTTGCTGCGGCTGTCGGTGCTTATAGAGGTGGCGAAGCCTGGCTCGACGCACTCAGGAAGTATCTTGATGAAAACTTTGCATTCATGCATCGATATCTTTCGCTTTGGCTGCCCAAGGCAAGGTTCCAGATTCCGCAGGCCACGTATCTGGCGTGGGTGGACTTAAGTGCCTATTTCGATGACTCCGTCAATCTAACCAGGTTCTTTATCGAAAAGGCTGGCCTTATCCTCGAAGGAGGAGAAATGTTCGTGGCAAACGGTGCGCAGCACGTTCGGCTGAACCTTGCATGCCCGCGAATGCAAGTTGAAGTAGCTTTGAAAAAGTTGACCTCGGCTGTAATCGCAAGTCGATGAGCTAGCCCCCTGAATGACCGGACACGGTCCATCGCTTATCTTTGAGGATAGGAGTAGGACTGTGAATATGACTAGGCGTACGGAACCCGTAGAGATCGTGATGACCGACCAGCGCCGGCGGCGGTGGTCGGTGCAGGAGAAAGCTGCGCTGGTTCGGCGCACGTATGAACCGGGCATGTCGGTGTCGCTGGTAGCGCGCCAGGAGGGCGTAGCGGCAAGCCTGCTGTTCCAGTGGCGCAGGCTCGAGAGAGAAGGCGCGCTGGTGGCGGTGTCTGCTGGTGAATCGGTGGTGCCGGCGTCGGAGCTGGCCGCGGCACGCGCAGAGATTGCCAAGCTGCAACGCATCCTCGGCAAGAAGACCCTGGAGATTCTCAAGGAGGCTGTGGAGTTCGCCGCCGAAAAAAAGTGGATTGCGCGCTCGCCGTTGTTGCCAAAGGACGAGCCATGAAGGCCGTGTGCGAGGCGCTGGGTGTGGCGCGCTCTCACGTACACGCACGAGTTCATCGCCCTAAGGACTGGCGCGACGGCCGGATGAATCGCACACCTGCGCTCAACGAAGAGCTGCTCGTCGAGATCCGGCAGCACATTGCCGATCTGCCGAGCTACGGCTATCGACGGGCCTGTGCATTGGTCAATCGCCAGCGCTGCGCCGAAGGCCGCTCGGTGGTGAATCCGAAGCGCGCGTACCGCGTGATGGCCGAGGCCAAGCTGCTGCTGCCGAAGGCTCCGCGCCGACCGCAGTCCAGCCGCAAGCACGAGGGCAAGGTGGCGGTAAGCGCCAGCGACACACGCTGGTGCTCAGATGGGTTCGAGATCAAGTGCGATTCCGGAGAGACCGTGACGGCGACCTTCGCCAAGGACTGCTGCGACCGCGAGATCATGGCGTGGCGTGCGTGGCCTGGCAAAGGCCTGCCAGGCGAGCCCGTGCGCGAAATGCTCATCGAGGCCGTCGAGAAGCGCTTCGGCGCCGTGGAGTCCATTCCAGAGGGCCACCAACTGGAGTTCCTGACGGACAACGGCGGCGCGTACATCGCTGGGAACACCCGCGCGATTGCTCGCTCGCTGGGCCTCAAGCCTGTGACCACGCCCGTCTGCAGCCCGCAAAGCAACGGCATGGCCGAGAGCTTCGTCAACACCTTCAAGCGCGACTACGTCAGTCACATGGACCTGGCCGACGCCAAGATAGTGATGGCGCAACTGCCCGCGGCCTTCGAGCACTTCAACAATGTGCATCCGCACTCGAGCCTGAGAATGCGGTCGCCCAGAGAATTCAGGCAACATCAACAGCGCGTCGCCCATACCGGGAGCGCGTCAACCAGCGTATAGACCGTGTCCGGTTATGCGGGGGCAAGATCATCGAACCTCTGCGGCTATGGTGCGCCAATGACAGTCGATCTTCGCTGGCAACCGAAACCTCGTCGTGGCGATTCAAGCCACGGCGGTGGTGTAGTTCATGCCTATGCGAACGGTGAAGGCCTGGCAGGCTGTTGAATTCAGCGATTTAGACAAAAATGCCACCGTCCGATCGACGTCTGCAGCTGACAGCTTGGTTGGATGGCACTTAAAGCTACCTAGCAGAGGGCGAGCGCTCGCCAAGGCTGTCAGTTGCATCTAGCGGTTCGTCGCTGCCCCATCGCACTGAACATCCGCGCCATCCGCACGATGTTGCTGGCCGTCATAGTCAGTTTGAACTGCGGGTCCACGCGCTCAATGCCACGGTAGACCGTCCGTCTGGCAGATGCGTTCCACCTCTTACCCCAGCCAAAGTGCTCCTCGATGCGCTTGCGAATGGTTTGACTGAGTTCGTACCGGGATAGCGTGTCGCTCTGCCGTCAATGGCGCTACCATCCCAGCGCGTGGTGTGGCTGCGACATGAGGCATGATGCACCCTTGGCGGCACGCCTGTACGAAGTCTCGGGTGTCAAAGGCCTTGTCTACGGCAACTGTTCGCGAACGCCTTCCTGGCAAGCTGTTCAGCATCGACAACGCAGCAGCACGCTCCCAAGGCCACGCCGCCAGCATTGGCACTGCAGTTTACGGACTGGGTATGAGCGGCCACCGCCTGCTCTCAGACGACTGGGAAGCGCTTAGCTACAGCCGCTGCCGTCAATGTTGCAAGAACTGGCAGTTGCGGCCACTCCAGCATGCGTCTGCTGTGAGAGGTTCCGGTCGAGAGCGCTCTTGACGGCTTTGAAATCGGCGAAGCCGTTTGCAACGGCGGTGTATCCAGACCCGTCTTGGAGTAGCAAGGCAGGAAAGCCGCGGACCCCCAGTTGCTTGGCCAATGCGAGCTCGCCCTTGACTGCGCTGTCGCTTTTCTGTTTTTCGAAGGCGAGTTCGAATGCGTCGGGATCCACATCGAACATCAAGGCCAGGTGCCGATAGGTCGATATCGACGTCAGGTCCATGCCATCACGGTAATAGGCATGCTGAAACTCGGTGAATATCTGCAGGTCGCTCGCATCCGTCAGTGATTTCATGGCCTGCATGGCGCACGCGGGCACCAGAGAATTCACGACCCGAGAGGAGCGTGAGAGGGCGCGCAATTGGTCCAGGTAGGCCTCGCCGAACACTTGGCCTGACATGCTTGAGATGCGCGCGTGCAGGGCCACCGGATCTGCGAACGAAGAGAACAGTGTCTGCAATGGCAAGTCGCGGGGGATCATTCCGCCGTTGACGACCTGAATGTCCAGACGGTCACCAAATTCTTGCGAGACCATTGCCATGGTCTTGCTGAAGCCGTAGCACCAGCAGCAGTAGGCATCCGTGACGTAGAGCAGTTTTGATTTCATGACGTAGTCGTATCTCGCCTCGCAAGTGAGGCTTGTATTGCCGGAGCGAGGAGTGCCATCGGTGCATCGACATTCCCCGCCTCTGTCTAAAAGCGCTCAGGCCGCTTCCACCACCAGCGTCGGAATCATCTTGATGGGGCTGGCGAAGTTGGAGAAGTTTGGCGACGTGCGCATGACCAGCTCGTGGAGCTCTTGCACCTTTTCTTTGGGCGCATTGGTACGCAGTGTCACGGTGTAGCGAACCTGTTCGTACCCAGGCTTCACGTTTGCATCCAGGCCGAGGAAGCCGCGCAGGTCGAGTTCGCCTTCGGTCGTGATTTGAAGTTTCTCGATGGCAATGCCCATGGCCGCAGCGTTGGCGACATAACCCACCGACATGCATGCGTTGAGCGCCGCCATCAGGACTTCTTGTGGATTGGGGGCCGAGTTCTTGCCCAACAGTTCGCCCGGCTCGTCGGCAGCGATCTCGAAATGACGTTGATGTTTCTGACCACCAAGGACGTATTCAGAGGTGGTGGCGACCGTGCGGGTCTGACCTTCCCAGTTGGTGTTTACGCTGAATTGCGCGATGCCCTTTTTCGGGTCGTCCTTGACGGCGCTGACAAATGATTTCAGGCCAACGACGTCGATACCGTTCAGATTTGCACTCATGATTTAGATCTATAAATTCAAGCAGGTTGGAGAACTTGTGCCGAGTGGCACCTAGTCACATTTGCAACATGCGTGCCAAGGAAAATTACCATTAAAATCAATGGCTTATGCGGTTTCCCTGGTGATGTGTGCAAAAATCCGTACGGCCTGCTGTACATCAGCGGTCCGGTGTCTGTTATTTCGTCCAAGCGCTTATGAAGATTGAGATTTCGAGCAATGCGCAACCGGGTCTTCGACCTGAGTTGCTTGCGGTTTTCAGGCGGCTGAGCTTGAGCGTGCGGGGTATCGAAGTGGCGGATGACAAAACCTACCTCGACATTCCCGCCCTGCGCACACAGGGCCTGTCGGACCTGGTGGGCGAGTTGACGGATGTTGCTGGCGTGAAAGGTGTCAGGGAGGTCGAGTTGCTGCCGCATGAATGTCAGCGCATGCAGTTCGCGGCCTTGGTAAACGCGATCTCCGAGCCGCTGATCGCGGTGAACATGTCTGCACACGTCATCCTGGCAAACGCTGCAGCCATCGAGGTATTCGACCTTGATGAAGCCAGTCTGCTCGTCCCGTCAGCCCGCAAGTCGCTCAACGACCTGGAGGTGGGAAGCTGCCTCATGGACAGACTGAACACGTGCTCTGGGGGCGAGGTTTCAGTCAAAGGAAGACCGTTCCTGGTGGATGTCCTTCCTCTTGTTGAGCAGCAAGAAGATCCTCATGAGAATGCGCACGGAGCCATTTTCATATTTCGGTCGGTGTCTGCACTGGGCCAGAGCCTTTACGCCATCGAAAAACGCGAGCCGTTGTCCAGCACTGGGCTGATTGGAGCGTCCAGCGCCATGCACAACGTGGCTCGACTTATTGAGCGGTTCGCACAGGTGCAGGCCTCGGTGCTCATCACCGGCGAAACGGGAACCGGCAAGGAGCTGGTTGCGCGCGCTTGTCACAGGATGTCGCCTCGGGCTGGGCGTCCGTTTCTCGCGTTGAACTGCGCCGCGCTGCCTGAAAGCTTGGCGGAGAGCGAGCTCTTTGGCTACGCAGCTGGTGCATTCAGTGGCGCGCAGCGCACTGGCAAGCCAGGCCTTTTTGAACTGGCCGATGGTGGAACAGTCTTTCTCGATGAGATTGGCGAAATGTCCGCTTACATGCAGGCCAAGCTCTTGCGCTTCCTGCAGGACGGCTCGTTCATGCGCATTGGTGGTAGCTCCGAAACAAGAGTGAACGTTCGTATTCTTGCCGCAACCCATCGCGACTTGCGCGAGATGCTCAAGTCTGGGCAGTTTCGCGAAGATCTCTTCTATCGAATCAATGTGCTTACCATTGAGCTGCCACCTGTACGGGACCGACGAGAGGACATACCTGAACTGGTAAAGCACTTTATTGCGCGGGCGACCGCTCAAGTGGGTGGCCGCTGTATCGGCGTCTCCGCTGCAGCGATGGATTGCCTGTGCGAATACCGTTGGCCGGGTAACGCGCGTGAGATGGAGAACCTGCTGTTTCGCGCGATCACTCTCGCGGAGTCTGAGGTGCTGCAACTCTCTGATTTGCCCCAAGAGGTGCGCCATGCGGCCCCGGATGTCAAACAGACCCAGGCCTCCGCCGAGTACTCGCATTCACAAAGTCAGATGGCATCCACATCTGGCAAGTCGGTGAGCGATATCTACGCATCCCGGATGGAGGAGACCGAACGGGAACTGCTATCTGAGCTTTATGAAAAGTTCCCCAGCACGCGCAAGCTGGCCGCTCAGCTGGGCCTCTCGCACAGCTCCGTAGCGGGGAAACTGCGCAAGCTAGGTATCGCGAGTAGGTAGGGCGCGGTAGCCCCTTCAGTCCGATAGGCCCGCTTTGTTACCCGCGGTTCGCCCAATGCACGGAGTCCTTGCCTTGCAACACGTCCGCGACAGCCAGTGCCGACCGGCGCTGCAGGTACTCTATGGCCTCCTCGGAGTAGAACGCCAGGTGAGGCGCAATGAGCAGGTTGTCCAGGCCATGCCTCAGCTGGTCCTGAGGAGGCGGCTCCTGATCCAGCACGTCCAGACCGGCGCCGCCCCAGTGCTCGCGTTTGATCGCGTCAATCACAGCTACCGTGTCGATGAGGCCGCCGCGGGCGGTATTGACGAGAATGGCACCCTTCTTCATGCCCGCGATCGCTTCGGCATCAATCCATCTGCCGGCTGGCGCTCGTCAGCGGAGCATGAAGGTACAGAGCATCCGATCTGGCAAGGAGCTCGTCCAGGGGCACCTAGCCGACTCCATGAGCTTTGAACACATCCGCTTCGCAATATGGGTCGTGGGCGATGATGTTGAAGCCGAAGGTGGTGGCGCGTGCGCCGCCGAGCGTGCGATGCGGCCGAATCCCGATAGTCCGAGTGTCTGTCCGCGAAGACGGCTGAGGCGACCGGCCGTCTGTGCGTTTCACTCGCCAGTGCGCGTCGCAGTCGAAGCACGACAAATGCCGCGTTGCAGGGAAAGCATCAAAGCCAGTGGGTGGTCAGCGGCCTCGTCCAGGCAGTAGT
>NZ_JAVTJJ010000016.1:0-37501 GCF_031843945.1 Acidovorax sp. WCS2018Noco2-16 | reverse complement strand
CCCTGCTCCAGGGAAATGAGGCTACCCAAGTCATCTTGGTGGGCGATCACCAGATCGTTCCAGCGCTTGATGATGGCCGCGCGCTGCTTGGCCGCAACGCTGCGCCAGGCGGGGAAGGCAGCGTGGGCGGCGTCAAGGGCGGCCCGCGCTTCGGCAGCACCCGAATCGGGCACGGAGGCGATGACGGTGCCGGTGGCCGGGTCGGTCAGCCACCGAGCACAGTGTGCGCATCGACTGGTCGGCCATGCCGCCCGCCGGCCAGGGGCAGATGAAGGTGATCCGCCACGTTGGTCGCGCGGCGTAATTCCTGTCGGTGAAGCAGCCGGCGGTCTCCAAGACGCTGGCCGAAATCGAGAGCCTCTTTGGCCTGCCGCTGTTCGACCGGTCCACGCGCGGTACCGCGCCCACTCCGGCCGGCGCCAGCGTGGCGCACTTCGCCCGCTCGGTACTGGCAGGCTACGACCGCACGCGCGAAGAGATTGCTGCCGAGGCCAGCGGCGCGCGCGGCCGCACCCGCGTGGGCGCGATGGTCGTCGCCACGCCTGTGCTGCTGGCGCAGGCGGTGGAGCGGCTCAAGGCTCGGTCCAGCCGCACGACGGTGTTGATCGACGAGGGCGACCTGACACGGCTTTTGCCCAAGCTGCGGCTGGGCGAGCTGGATGTGTTCGTGGGCCGGCTGGAGCCGGGCTACGCCTCACCCGATCTGGAAACCGAGGCGCTGTACGACGACCCGATGGCGGCCGTGGTGCGCCCCGGCCACCTGCTGGCCGCCAGGCGCCGGGTATCGTGGACCGATGTGGCGGCCCAGCCCTGCGTGATGCCGCCGCCCTGGGCGTCGCTGCGCGTGAAGCTGGAGCAGCAGTTCTTCGCGCACGACCTGCACCCGCGGCTTGACATCGTCGAGTCGGCCTCGTTCTTCTCGCAGATCAGCTTTATCCACCAGCGCGGCGCGGTGGCCTTCATGGCGCGCACCGTGGCCCGGCATTGCGCGCAGCAGGGCATGGTGGCGGTGTTGAAGCTGCCGGTGCCGGTCGATTTGCCGCCGGTCGGCCTGATCACGCTGCGCGGGCAGGCCGTGACGCCCGTGACCGCGCTGCTGCTGGAATGCCTGCGCGAAGAGGCGGCGCAGATGCGGTGACGGCCTGCGCTCAGGGTGGCGTGCAGGCGGCATCCATCCCCGCCATGCCGGCCAGCTTCTGCAGCCGCGAGCGGTTGTCCAGGCAGGCCTGGTACTGCGCCTGCGCAGCTTGTTGCCTTGCTTGCTCGGCCTGCTGCTGCGCCAGCCGTGCGGCTTGCGCGCGGTCAGTCTGCAGTTGCGCGACGCGCTCGCGAATCTTCGGCATGGCGGCCAGCGCGGCCTTTTCGCCTTCCAGGATGGCGCTGGCACGTTGGCTGAAATCGGCCGAGCCGATGTCGAGCACCTGCGGGCGAATGATGACGTCGGCGCGCGCCAGCTCGGCTTGGCCGAGCTTCTGGCCCATGATGGCGATCGACTGGCCGAGCGTGCCCAGCAGATCGACCGGCGTCTTGCCGCGGGCCTTGTTGGAGATGTCCACCGCGACCACGATGTCGGCCCCCAACTGGCGTGCGGCATCGACCGGCACCGGGCTGACGACTCCGCCATCGACGAAGTGGAATGTGCCGATGGTCACCGGCTGGAACACGCCCGGCACGCTGCTGGATGCGCGCACCGCCTGGCCGGTGTTGCCGCGTGCGAAGACGGTGCGCTCGCCGTCTTCCAGCCGCGTCGCCACGGCCACGAAGGGCTTGGCCAGCTTTTCCAATGGCTGGTTGCGAACCTGCGCGTTGACATAGTCTTCGAGCTTCTGACCCAATACCAGCCCGCCCGACGACAGCTGCAGGTCGCGGATACTGGCTTCGTCCAGCGCCACGGCCTTTTCCTGCAGCTCGAACGCGTTCATGCCGCCGGCATACAGCGCGCCGACCACGCTGCCCGCGCTGGTGCCCGAGACAACGGCTGGCGCGAAGCCATTGGCCTCCAGCATCTTGATGACGCCGATGTGCGCGAAGCCCTTGGCCGCGCCGCCGCCCAGGGCGATGCCGATGCGCACGGGCGCCACGGCCGTGGCCGGCGTTGCGTTGAATGGGGTGATGGCCTCTGGCTGGGCGGAAGGTGCGGCGGGCGGTGCGCTGCCGCAAGCGACGAGGCCCACGGTCAAACCCAGATAGGCCAGGGGGCGCAACCAAGCTGTCAGGCGCATGCCGTGAATCCTGCTCTCATTTGAAAACGAGAGAGTCTATCGACACGCGCCATCGATTGCGCGGGTCGGCGTTTCAACCCTGGGCAATGCGCGCCGCAATGGCCTCACCCACCTGGGTGGTGTTGGCCGTGCCCCCTAAGTCCGGCGTCTTCGGCCCCGTCTTGATGACCTCTTCGATGGCGCTCACGATGGCGTCATGCGCCTGGCGCCCCGCGCCCTGGCCTTGCGTGAGGAAGTCCAGCATCAGCGCGCCCGACCAGATCATCGCGATCGGGTTGGCGATGTTTTTGCCATAGATGTCCGGTGCCGATCCGTGCACGGGCTCGAACAGGCTGGGGAACGTGCGTTCAGGGTTCAGGTTGGCCGAAGGGGCCAGGCCGATGGTGCCGGTAGTGGCAGGCCCCAGGTCGGAGAGGATGTCGCCGAACAGGTTGGTGGCAGCCACCACGTCAAAGCGCCCGGGCTGCAGCACGAAGCGGGCGGTGAGGATGTCGATGTGTTGCTTGTCGAGCGTGACTTCGGGGTAGCCCTGGGCCATGGCGTCGGCCCGGGAATCCCACCAGGGCATGCTGATGGCGATGCCGTTGCTTTTGGTGGCGAGCGTCACGTGTTTCTTTGCGCGGCTCTGGGCCAGCTCGAAGGCGTACTTCAGCAGGCGGTCGGCGCCCTTGCGGGAATAGACCGATTCCTGGATGACGATCTCGCGGTCGGTGCCCTCGTACATGATGCCGCCCAGCGACGTGTATTCGCCCTCGGTGTTCTCGCGCACGACGAAGTAGTCGATGTCGCCGGGCTTGCGGCCGGCCAGGGGGCAGGGCACGCCTTCGAACAAACGCACGGGGCGCAGGTTGACGTACTGATCGAACTCGCGGCGGAACTTGA
This sequence comes from Acidovorax sp. WCS2018Noco2-16, assembly GCF_031843945.1. Lineage (NCBI taxonomy): Bacteria > Pseudomonadati > Pseudomonadota > Betaproteobacteria > Burkholderiales > Comamonadaceae > Acidovorax > Acidovorax sp. WCS2018Noco2-16. Next base: position 34,397 of record NZ_JAVTJJ010000016.1, on the reverse strand, counting down.
GCAGCGAGCCCCAGAGAGAGATGTGGTCGGGCACGGTGGCGGGCCAGCCGACGGCGCCGAAGTAGATCGCGTCGAAGCCGCTCAGTTGGGCCTTCCAGTCGTCCGGCATCATCTGGCCATGGGCGGCGTAGTACTCGCAATGCGCCCAGTCGAATTCGGTCACTTGTAGGTCGATGCCGAAGCGCTCGGCCGCTGCGCGCAGCACGCGCAGGCCTTCGGGCATGACTTCCCTGCCGATGCCGTCGCCGGAGATCACGGCGATACGGGTGGAAAGGCTGGTGAGGGTGTTGGGATGTGCGGACATGTGCTGTGGCTCCTGTGGCTGTGTTGAAGTGGATTGTTGTGCAGTGCTCGCATTCATACAATGCCGCCCCCGTAGTCTCATTGTTCACACATCGTGCATAAACTGCCTGCCACAGACGACGTACGCGTCTATACCGTCGTTGCGCGCAAATCCAGCTTTGCCGATGCCGCGACCGAACTGGGCGTGTCGGCCGCCTACGTCAGCAAACGCATTCGCCTGTTGGAAGAGGATTTGGGCGTCAAGCTCTTGCACCGCACCACGCGCCGGGTGGTGGTGACGGAGGAGGGTGAGCGCGTCTTCCACTGGGCGCAGCGCATCCTGGACGATGTCGATCAGCTGCTGCAGGAAGTGGCCGTGACCCGGCGCGAGCCGCGCGGACTGCTGCGCGTGAGCAGCAGCTTCGGCTTCGGGCGGCGCGTGCTGGCGCCTGCGCTATCGCGGCTGGTGGAGCGGCACCCGGCGCTGCAGGTGCGGCTGGAGGTGCTCGACCGCCTGGTGGACGTGGCCGGCGAAGGGTTCGACCTGGACGTGCGCGTGGGCGATGAGATCGCGCCGCACCTGATCGCCCGGCGGCTGGCCAGCAACCACCGCGTGCTGTGCGCTGCGCCAGCGTACCTGGCACGGCACGGCACGCCGCGCACGGTGGCCGACCTGTCCGCCCACGACTGCCTGGTGATCAAGGAGCGTGACCACCCGTTCGGCGTGTGGCGGCTGCGCAGTGGCGCGGTGGAACACACGGTGAAGGTGCGCGGCCCGCTGTCGGCCAACAATGGCGAGATGGCCGTGCAGTGGGCGGTGGACGGGCGCGGCGTGGTGCTGCGGTCGCTGTGGGATGTGGGTGCGGATTTGGAGGCCGGCCGGCTGCAGCGCGTGCTGCCCGAGTGGCAGCAGGAGGCCAACATCTGGGCGGTGTACCCCACGCGGCTGGAGCGTTCCGCCAAGGTTCGCGTGTGTGTGGAATTCCTGCAGGAGATCTTCCGGCAGGGCGCATCGGATACCGCAGTCGATGCTATGAAAAAAGAAGCTGCTGGCGCTTGATCATCAGGCGGTTCAGAACGAAAACTATCTGAAGTCTTTGACAGCTAAGCGCTAGCAGCTATGTTTTTGGTAGTGCTGAAGGTTCAGCCAGCCAGCGCGGCCTTCACGGCGGCAGACACCTGGCCCATGTCGGCCTTGCCCGCCAGGCGCGTCTTGACCACGCCCATCACCTTGCCCATGTCGCCAGGGCCGGCTGCACCCAGCTCGGCCACGATGGCCTTCACGGCGGCCAGCGTTTCGTCGGCCGACATGCGCTCGGGCAGGTAGGCCTGCAGCACCACCAGCTCGGACTTTTCCTTGTCCGCCAGGTCTTGCCGATTCGCGCCTTCGAAGGCGGCAATGGAATCCTTGCGCTGCTTGATGAGCTTGTCCACGATGGCGACCACGGCCGCATCGTCCAGCGTCACGCGCTCGTCGACTTCCTTTTGCTTCATCGCGGCCAGCAGCAGGCGAATGGTGCCCAAGCGCTCGCTGTCCTTGGCGCGCATGGCGGTCTTCATGTCTTCGGTGATTTGTTCCTTGAGTCCCATGATGGCTTTCCTTGTATTTTTGATTTGATTGATCAGGCAAAGAAGAAGGGTTTGCACAAAGCCCCTCCGGCTAGGCGCAGCGCCGCAGACAGTAGCTGAGCTACGACAAGGTGCTGGAACGACGCCGGAGGGGCTTTTTGCAGACCCTCAAAACGACAAAAACCCGCGCTTGGCGTCCCTAGCGCGGGTTTTGCGGTTGCTGTCCGTAAAGGACGCAAACCGAAAGCGGTACTTAGTACAGCTTCTTGGGCAGCTGCATGCTGCGAACGCGCTTGTAGTGGCGCTTGACGGCCGCAGCCTTCTTGCGCTTGCGTTCCGACGTGGGCTTTTCGTAGAACTCGCGGGCGCGCAGGTCGGTCAGCAAGCCCAGTTTTTCAATGGTGCGCTTGAAGCGGCGCAGCGCCACGTCGAAGGGTTCGTTCTCTTTAACGCGAATGGTGGTCATCAGCTCAATATTTCCAAATTGTGCCGGCAGAGGGTTGTCAGGAGATCGAGCCTGAAAGCCGTACGCGGCGGGTTCCCCGTCTGTAACTAGTATTGGCCGACGGGGTTTGCCAGCAAAGCCGGAGATTATAGCGGGCTTATTTGGCGGGAGCTAATGCCCGATTGCGCATTCACCAAAAAGGTGCCAGTGGCTTGGAATTTGCTTCACCGTTGTGGGGCGCCGGGCATTGCCGCATTTCGCGCAAGGACAGCGCCTGTGCTCAAAATCAATGTCTCTGATGCAACGCATTTCCAGCTGGCTGGGCCGGCTCAGCGTGGGCCGCAAGCTCATGCTCATCTATCTGCTCGATCTGACCGCGGTCATCTACGTCTCGGGCATTCTCATCCACGAGAAATTCCTGGCCATCGATTTCGCGCGCAAGGAGATCGTCGGCACCGCCTACGCGTCGGTCGTGCGCGATGCGCTGATGGGCGCCTTCACGCCCGGCGACGGCGTACCGCCCACACTGGTGCTAGACCGCCTGATCGCCGTCCGCGCCGAGTACGACCAGCGCCTGAAGACCGCCGAGCCCGCAGCGCGGTTCGAAGCGCTGCTGCGCCAGTCCGTCGACGCCGACGCGTCGCCAGCCGCCATGCAGGTACACGCCGCAGCCCGTGGTGGATTGCTGCGTGAGGGGCGCGAGCTGCTCACCACCGTGGGCAACCAGTCCAACCTGATCCTGGACCCCGATCTGGACAGCTATTACGTGATGTCGCTCATCCTGCTGCGCTTTCCCGAACTGCTGCAGGTCACGCACGACACGGTCGGCTTTCTGACCCGGCCGGGCGGCAGCCAAAGCGCGCACCGGTCGGCCGAGTTGCTGACGCTGGCCGGTCGGCTCGACGCAGTGATGCTGGGCATCGACTCCGACTACAACCAAGCGTTCATTGCGGGCTCGCCCGCGTTGCGCTCTGCACTGGAGCAGCAGCGCGAGGGCCTGAAGGCGGCAGGCGCCGACTTTCAGGCGATGCTGCAGTCCATCGCCCAGGGCGAAACGCGCAGCGCGCTGGCCGATCTGCCCGACCGCCAGCGCGCGCTGCTGACCAACCTGCAGACCGCCTGGGAGCAGGGCACGCTGCGGCTCGACCAATTGCTTTTCACCCGGGTAGACGACCTCTTCGCGCGCATGTGGCTGCACCTGGGCACGGCCATGCTGCTGTTGGGCTGCATCCTGAGCCTGGTCACGCTGGTGGCGCGGCAGATCGCCAAGCCGCTGCAGCAACTGGCGCGCGTGGCCGACGAGGTGCGGCGCAGCGGCGACCACACGCTGCGCGCGCACTGGACGAGCCGCGACGAGATCGGCCGGCTGGTCACCGCGTTCAACGGCATGCTGGCGCAGCTCGACCGCGAGCGCGTGCTGCAGCAGGAGCTGGCCGCCAGCGCCCGTGCGGCCGAGGCGCAGCGCGAGCTGGTGGAGGCCTTCCCGATCCCGATGGTGGTCACCTCGGTGCCCGAACACGAAGTGCTGCATGCCAATGCGCCCGCCGGCCTGTGGCTCAACGGCAATGTGCGCGACCCCTGGCACCGGGGGCTGGAGCCGGGCGTGCGCGCGCGGTTCTTCCAGCGGCTGGCCGACCATGGCGTTGTCGATGAATTCGAGGTGCGCTGGAAGGGCAGCGCCGAGCCGCTCTGGGCCGTGCTGTCGGCGCGGCGTCTGCGCTTTCAGGGGCGCGACGCCATGCTGACGGCCTTCACGCCGATCAACGTGCTCAAGGTGATGGAGCAGCGGCTGGAGCTGTGGGCCAAGGTGTTCGAGGCATCGTCCGAGGGCATCATCATCATGACGGAAGACCAGAAGATCGTGAGCGTGAACAAGGCCTTCTGCCGCAGCACGCACTACGACTTCTACGAGGTGATCGGCGAAGACCTGTCCTTTCTGGTGGACGACGTGAGCGACCCGCCGCTGGGCACCGTCATCGCCTGCACGCTGCAGGACAAGGAATCGTGGCAGGGCGAAGTGCGCCTGCGCCGCCGCTCGGGCGACACCTATCCGGCGTGGCTGATGGTGTCGGCCGTGCGCGAAGGCGGCAAGGGCGGCGCCGTGGCCAACCACATCGGCATCGCCATCGACATCACCGACCGCAAGCGCAGCGAAGACCGCATCCAGTTCCTGGCGCACCACGACGTGCTGACCGAGCTGCCCAACCGGTCGCTGTGCGTGCAGCGGCTGCAGGCCGCGCTGGCCCAGGCCAGCGCCACCGGCGAGCGGGTGGCGGTGCTGTTCATCGACCTCGACCGCTTCAAGGCCATCAACGACACGCTGGGCCACCACATCGGCGACGGGCTGCTGCGCTCGGTGGCGGTCAGGCTGACGCAGGCCATGCGCCAGTGCGACACCGTCAGCCGGCTGGGTGGCGATGAATTCGTGATCGTCATGCCGGGCGTCGAAGGCCCGGCCCAGGTGCTGCAGGTTGTGGAGCAACGGTTGATTCCGGCAATTCGCCAGAGCCATCCGGTGCAAGGCCATGAACTGAATGTGTCGTGCAGCGTAGGCATTGCCGTATACCCCGAAGACGGCACCGACATCGACGAGCTGATGCGCCGCGCCGACGCTGCCATGTACGAGGCCAAGACCACCGGGCGCGACATGGCGCGGCTCTATTCGCTGGAGACCGATCAGCGCGTGCAGGCCCGCCAGGCGATGGAGCAGCAGCTGCGCCGCGCGCTGGAGCGCGATGAGCTGGAACTGCATTACCAGCCCCGCGTGGACACGCGCAGCGGCCGCCTGACCGGGCTGGAGGCCTTGCTGCGCTGGAACCACCCGGTGCTGGGCCAGGTGCTGCCGGGCGAATTCATTCCCATCGCGGAAGAGTCTGGCCTGATCCGCCCCATTGGCGCGTGGGTGATGGAGCAGGCCTGCGAGCAGTGGGCACGCTGGCAGCAGCCGGGCGATGCGACCACGGCGCTGGCGGGCCTGCCGGTGTCGGTCAACCTGTCGGCCGCACAACTGGCCGACGCACAGTTGGTGCCCGACTTGCGCCAGCTGCTGGCCCGCTGCGCCATGCCCGCGCAATGGCTGGAGCTGGAGCTGACCGAGTCGCAGCTGATGGAAAACGCCAGCGCCGCGCAGCAGCAACTGGCGGCGCTCAAGGCGCTGGGCGTGCAGTTGTCCATTGATGACTTCGGCACCGGCTATTCCAGCCTGGCCTACCTCAAGCGCTTCGACATCGACAAGCTGAAGGTGGACAAATCGTTCATCCGCGACATGCTCACCAGCCCGGCCGACATGGCCATCACCCGCGCCGTCATCGCCCTGGGCCATACGCTGGGCTTGAAGGTGGTGGCCGAAGGCGTGGAAGACTGGGCCACCGTGCAGGTGCTGGGCGCGCTGGATTGCGACGAGCTGCAGGGCTTTCATTTCAGCCGTGCGCTGCCGGTGGCGGCGCTGGCTGAATGGGCGAGCCACTACGGTGCCGAGCGGGTTGCCACGCCGCCGCAGGACGCTGCGGCCCGGTCATGAGCCGCCCGCGAATCGGCGGGCGCCTGCTCGCGCTGGTGCAAGCCATAGTCGCGCACCACGTTGGCCACCCGCAGGCGGTAGTCGGCAAACACGCCGGCGCGCCCGGCTGCCTGGGCGTGGCGGTGCTCTTCCCGCTGGCGCCATTGCGCCACGGCCTGCTCATCGCGCCAGAAAGACAGCGACAGCAGCTTGCCCGGCTGGGTCAGGCTTTCGAAGCGTTCGATGGAGACAAACCCGTCCATCGTCTCCATCGTGCCGCGCAGCGCGGCCGCCGTGTCCAAATAGGTTTGCCGGCCGTCTGCTGCGGGCACCACCTCGAAAATTACGGCGATCATGGTGTGGGCCTTGACGCACCGGTCTGCGCGACCGGTGTCGCCGCCAGGCCGAAGGTGCCGTCGACCACTTGGGTGAAGCTGCGCTGCTCGCGCAAGATGAAGCGCCCGCGCTGCGCCCGCTCGAAGTTGGCGCGGCCCTCGGGGTCGCTGCGCAGGCGTTGGCGATAGGCCTCGTAAGCCGCCAGGCTGTCGAAGGCGATCAGGCCCCAGGCTTCGTAGTTGGTGCCCTCCGACGGAACGAAGTAGCCCACCAGATGGCCGCCGCAGCGGGGAATGATGCGGCCCCAGTGCTCGGCGTATTCGCGAAAGGCGTCGATCTGGAAGGGGTCTATTTCGTAGCGGATGAAGCAGGTGATGGTCATGCAATGCGCTCCTGGGCAAGTGGTGCCGTGGTGTGAATGAACGCCATCGTGCGGCCGCAGCCCTGTTCATGCTTCGCTGCAGAACGAAGCATGGACGCCGCGCTTTGCCGCACACTGCGGGCCATGAACACCAACCGCATCGCGCATGTGGCGGCCCTGGTCGGCGAGCCCGCGCGCACCGCCATGTTGCTGGCGCTGATGGACGGGCGCGCACTCACCGCCCGCGAGCTGGCGGATGCCGCGCACATCTCGCCCGCAACGGCCAGCCGCCACCTGGGCCTGCTGGTCGAAGCCGCGCTGCTGCGTGTGGAGCAGCAGGGCCGGCACCGCTACCACCGTCTCGCGTCGCCTGAGGTGGCGCGGGTGCTGGAAGGTTTGATGCAGCTGTCGGCGTCTTCCTCCGAACGAGCAGCCCGGCCTGTGGTGGTCGGCCCGCGCGACGCGGCCCTGCGCACGGCGCGCACCTGCTACGACCACATCGCTGGCCGTCTGGGCGTGGCCATTGCGGGCCATCTGCTGGACGAAGGGGCGATGGTGTTCGATGACGAAGCCGGCTCCGGCCATACGACGGATCGCGCCGCGCCGGCTTTGCAGCGCCTGGGCCTGGGCGCCGCTGCGCTGGCCGGCAGCACCACCGGGCGCCGCCCGCACTGCCGCCCCTGCCTGGACTGGAGCGAGCGACGCATGCACCTGGCCGGGCGGCTGGGCGCGATGATCTGCCAGCATGGCCTGGACAGCGGCTGGCTGCTGCGCGGGCAGGGCACGCGCGCACTGGCCATCACGCCGCGCGGCGCCGCCCATCTGCGCGACTGGCTGGGCCACGCGCGCTGGCGCGACGTGGCCGGCGACTGATGGGATGGCTCGTCAGGCCGCCGGCAGGGCTTGCGCGCAGGCATGGGCGCTAGCCCACGCCCACTGGAAGTTGTAGCCCCCCAGCCAGCCGGTGATGTCCACCACCTCGCCGATGAAGTACAGCCCCGGCTGTGTGGTCGATTCCATCGTCTGCTGCGACAGCGCACGCGTGTCGATGCCGCCCAGCGTCACCTCGGCCTTCTTGTAGCCCTCGGTGCCGGTGGGGGTCAGCTCCCATCGGGCCAGCTGGTCGGCCAGGCGTGCCAGGGCTTTGTCCGATGCCTCGTTGATGGGGCGTTGCCAGTCCGCGCTCTGCTGCGCCCAGGTGTCGGCCAGCCGGCTCGGCACCAGCGTGGCGAGTTCGTTGGCGATCAGTTTCTTGGAGCGGGCCTTGCCCTGTGCCAGCGCGTCGGCCCAGTCGGTGCCGGGCGCCAAGTCGATGGCCAGTGGCGTGCCCGGCTGCCAGTAGCTGGAGATCTGCAGCACGGCCGGCCCCGACAGGCCCCGGTGCGTGAACAGCAGGTCTTCCAGGAAGGCGGTGCGCTGTTTCTTTGCCCCGGTCGAGATCTCGACCGGCAATGCCAGGCCGGAGAGTTGCGCGTACGGCGCCCAGGCGTCGCCATCGAAGGTGAGCGGCACCAGGCCCGGGCGCCGCTCCACCAGCGGAATGCCGAACTGCTGCGCCAGCCGGTAGCCGAAGTCGGTGGCGCCGATCTTCGGAATGGACAGCCCGCCCGTGGCAATCACCAGGCTGCGCGCGGTGATGTGACCACGGTCACTATTGATTTGATAGCTGCCTGCGCTTGATACATCAGCGCTAGAGGCCAAAAACGCTATATTTTTCACCGCACACGGTTGCCAGCGCTCCACGCCACCCGCCGCGCATTCGGCCAGCAGCATTTTGATCAGGTCTTCGGCCGATCGGTCGGCGAACAGCTGGCCCTTGTGCTTTTCATGGTGGCCGATGCCGTGGCGGTCCACCAGTGCGATGAAATCTGCCGGCGTGTAGCGCGAGAGGGCCGAGCGCGCGAACTGCGGGTTCTGCCCAACGAAGTGCTTGTGCGGTGCGCGCACGTCCAGGTCGCGGTTGGTGAAGTTGCAGCGCCCGCCGCCCGATATGCGGATCTTCTCGGCCACCTTCTCTGCATGGTCGATCAGCAGCACCTTCAAGCCGCGCTGGCCGGCCTGCGCAGCGCAGAAAAGGCCGGCGGCGCCCGCGCCGATGATCACGGCGTCGAAGTGCCTCACGCTGTCCGCTGTGTTCATGAAGGCCACTATCCCTTCCACGTGAACGGAAACTTCAGCTGCTTCATGAAGCCGTTGGGCACGTAGTCGCCCAGCACGCCGTAGTGCTCTGGCCAGAGCTTGGTGCTCTTGACGGCGGTGCCGAAGGCGTAGTCGATGAAGGCGAAGTGCGCGGCGTAGTTCTTGTCCAGCGCCTCCTGGTCCTGGCTGTGGTGCCAGTGGTGGAAGTTGGGCGTGACCAGCACGTAGCGCAGCGGCCCCAGGCGCACGCTCACGTTGGCGTGGTTGAACACGGCCTGAAAGCCGACGATGACGATGTAGGCGTCGATCACTTCCTTGGAAAAGCCGAGCACGTAGATCGGCGCCAGCACCAGCGTGCGCGTGATGATCAGCTCCAGGATGTGCTGGCGCGAGCCCGCCATCCAGTCCATGCTTTTGACGCTGTGGTGCACGGCATGCAGGCGCCACAGCACCGGCACCTCGTGATAGGCGCGGTGCGTCCAGTACTGCACCAGGTCGGCCACCAGCACGATGAGAAACAGCGCCACCCAGAAGTTCAGCCCCTGCACCCAGCCGCGAATGCCGTCGCTCGCGGCCCAGCCGAAGAACTTGTGCACCATCAGGTTGGTGGCCAGCAGCACGAAGCCCACCACCATGTGGTTGACTATGAAGTGATGGAAGTCGCACTGCCACTCGGGCCGGAAGATGGGCTGGTCGCGCCGCAGCGCGAACAGCTTCTCGATGAAGATGAAGATGAGCGCGCTGCCCAGCAAATCGAGGATGAACCAGTCCAGCCCGATATACGGCGTGCCGTCGGCAAAGTCGTGCACAGGCACCTTGTGGCCGCCCATCATGGCGGCGGACACCACCAGCAGAAAGGCCGCGGCCGACAGCCAGCGCGAGCGGTTGAACAAGATGTTGACCAGCGACAGCCCGCCCGCGACGACCAGCGCAACGAAGAGGATGGTGCGGATCACGTCCACGTCGTAGCTCTTGCGCAGCTGCGGCGTGGTCAGGTACTGCGGAAAGTGGAACGCGATGACGCCCAGCAGGCACAGAATGCCCAGCGACAGTGCGATCACGCCGGTCACGATGCCCTTGCCGGGCCGCAGGGCGCCGTGGCTCTGCGTGAAGTCATTCAGTTTGTCGAGCATGTGTCGAAAGCCGCCTCTGAAAAAGAATGGGCGCGAGTGTAGCGAAGCCGCATCAGCGCGGTGCTGCCGCCACGGTGCGCTCCTAAAATTGACGAATGACAATGAACATCCCCGCGCACCAGCTCAGCATGACCGTGCTGATGTCTCCCGACATGGCGAACTTTTCGGGCAACGTGCACGGGGGCGCCGTGCTCAAGCTGCTCGACCAGGTGGCCTATGCCTGCGCATCGCGCTATTCGGGCTGCTACACCGTCACGCTCAGCGTGGACCAGGTGACCTTTCTGCAGCCCATCCATGTGGGCGAGCTGGTGAGCTTTCTGGCCAGCGTGAATTACACCGGCACCTCGTCGATGGAAGTGGGCGTGAAGGTGGTGGCCGAAGAGATTCGCACGCAGATCGTGCGCCACGTGAACAGCTGCTTTTTCACCATGGTGGCGGTGGACGAAGCGCGCAAGCCGACGGCCGTGCCGCCGCTGTCGCCCTCCACACCCGATGAACGCCGCCGCTGGGCTGCCGCGCTGCTGCGCAAGGAGCTGCGGCGCGAGCAGGCCGCGCGCTTCGAGCAGGTGCGGCTGGAAGCGGCGGGGCAGGCGGGTAGCTGAACGCCTGGCTGCGCTACGGCGATTACGCAGTCGCCCGGCTGCGGCCGGCCAGCGACACAGCCTGCAGCGACAGGCTGTCGATCTCGCTGGTGATGCCCGACAGCACATTCGCCACCACGGCGAATTCACGGCCGTGCTGGCCGGCGCGCGCCGCCATCACCTGCGCGTTGAAGCTCACCACCTTGGCTTCGCGCGCCACGGTCTGAATGGACGCGACGATGCTCGACAGCTCCTTCATCATCGAGTCGGATCGCGCCTTGGCAGCGCTGTCGAAGGCCGTGGTCGCGGTGTTGAGCGCTTCCAGCACGCCGTCGGTGCCTGCCACCAGCTGCGCCAGCGCGGCCTCGGCGCGGGGGCTGGCCTCTTCAGCCAGGCCCAAGGTAGTTTCGACCTGGCGGGCGAAAGCGTTGATGGCAGCGGCCACGCCGCGCGGGCCGGTGTAGGCGTCGCGCACCGCGCGGGCGCTGGTCTCGTCCAGCAGGCGCGGTGTGTCCAGCAGCGTGGCCTGGCTGTCGGTAAACAGCGCCAGCGTCTTGCGCGCGGCCTGCAGGTGACTGGCGCTGCCGCCCGTGGCCAGCACGGTCTGCAACACCATGCGCTGCGACAGCATGCGCTGGCGGGCCGCCAGGTTCACCAGGGAAATGCCGGAGTCGCGGGAGGTCATGCGATGGGACTTTCTATGTGAACCGTGTCAGATGGGCAGCGTGCGACGGGGGTCGCGGCTGGATGCAGAAACGAAATAGCCTCTGTCAGCGAACGTGCCGCATCGGCAAAGGCGCAGCCGAGGCAACGCCGGGCGCTTGCGTGCCCTGCGCCTCAGCCACGCCGCTCACCACGTCGCCGATCACGATCACCGAGGGGCTGGCGAGCTTTTCGCGCTCGATGGTGGCGTGCAGGTCGGCCAGCGTGGTCACCGCGTGGCGCTGGTTCGGCAGGCTGACGTGCTGGATGACGACCACCGGCGTGCTGCCGGGCAGTCCGGTCAGTAGTTCGTCCTGAATATGTTGTGCGCTGCTCACGCCCATGTAGATCACCAGCGTCAGGCGGGCATCGCGAGCCGTGGTGGCCAACTGGCGCCAGTCGGTGCCAGCATCGCCCGGCTTGGCATGGCCGGTGACGAAGATCACGCCGTGTGCGTGTTCGCGGTGGGTGAGCGGCGTGCCCAGCAGCGTCATGCCGGCCAGGCCCGCGGTGATGCCGTTGATGACCGACACCTCGATGCCGGCGGCGCGCAGGTGCTCCACCTCTTCGCCGCCGCGCCCAAAGATGAACGGATCGCCACCCTTCAGGCGCACCACCTTTTCGCCTTCGTTCACGGCCATCACCATCAGCTTTTCGATGAAGGCCTGCGGCGTGCTTTTGCAGCCGCCGCGCTTGCCCACGTGCACGATGCGGGCGTTGGGCGAGGCATGCGCCACAACCTCGTCGCTGACCAGGTCGTCCACCAGCAGCACCGTAGCCGTCTGAATGGCCTTGAGCGCTTTGAGCGTGAGCAGTTCCGGATCGCCCGGGCCGGCGCCCACCAGCGTGCAGGTGCCGCGCACAGCGCAGGTGCCTGCAACGTCGTAAGGGTGGGTCGGGCGGGTCATGGGCGTGTCTCCATCGTGATTTGAGTGCTGGTATGCAAGATGTGTTCCACCTGACGTGCCAGCGCAGCCGGCACGGGCAGGTCGCCCGCCAGCACGCGGCGGGTGTAGTCGGCCGTGGTCTGCACGTCGATTGCCAAGGGCAGGCCCGCCACTTCCGACGCGGTGCCGGGCTGCTGTTCGTCCAGCAGCTGTTGCACACCCCCGACGAACGCGTCGTAGCGCGGCGTGCGGCGCGGGTCGGCCGCCACTTCGCCTTCCAGCCCGCGCGATAGCAGTGCGTTCATGCCCAACGTGGTGAACGTGGTGCACAGCATGTCGAAATATTCAGGATGCGTGTAGCTGGCCACGACCAGTGCCGGGCCGTCGCAGGGGTTCATCAGCTTGGTCACGCTGTGGCCGGGGTTGCGCAGGCCCACCACCTCGCGCGCGGCCAGCAGGCGGGCCAGGCCCGCATGCAGCCGATCGGTGTGGATATGCGCCACCGTGCCGTTTGCTATCTTTTCAGGAGCTATAAGCGCTGGTATATCAAGCGCTTCAAGCACATCTGATGCCAAGATGCGGCGTGCTTCAGTGCGCATGCCGTGCAGCAGCACGGGCAGGCCCTCGCGCGCCAGCAGCAGCGCCAGCAGCGGCGTCAGCACTGGCAGCTTGCGCGCGCCGTTGTAGCTGGGCAGCACGACGACCGGCGCATCGCAGGCCGGCACGCGGTCCAGCCGCGCATGCACGGCGTCGAGAAAGCCGCACATCTCGTCGGCGGTTTCGCCCTTGATGCGCATGGCGATGCAGAAGGCGCCGATCTCCAGGTCGGTAACCTGGCCGTCGAGCACCTGGCCGAACAAGTCGGCTGCTTGCGCGCGGTCGAGCGGCTTGGCGCCGCGTGCGCCGCGGCCGATTTCCTTGAGGTATTGGCTGATGCCCATGGCGGCTTGGCTGGAAAAAGAGAATGGAGAAAAGGATGAGGAAAACGGATCGCGGGCGCGGATTGTCCCGCAGGTCAGATAACCAGCCGTTATAAGCCGCCGTTTTGTCGCACTGCGTTGGCCGTTCCGCGTTTCTTCAGGCCGGCTGCAGCAAGCCCGCCGCCCCCACCGGCGCCGTGGCGCGCACCATGCGCTTGAGTTCGGGCACGCACGAGCCGCATTGCGTGCCGCAGCGCAGCGCGCCCTGCAGCTGCGCCAGGCGCTCTGCGTCGGTGCCGCGGCAACTCGCCAGTTGGGTGTTGATGGACATGTCGGTGACGTTCAGGCACACGCACACCGGCTTGCCGCGCGACTGCACCGCCACGGGCGGCTTGATGCTGGGCACCAGCAGCATGCGGCCGTAGGCCTGCGCGGGCAGCTCTTCTTGCAGCAACGTGCGCATCCAGGCGGCCGAGCGCGTGTCGCCGCCCAGCAGCACGGCCTGCAGCGTGGTGCCGCCGCCGGGTTGCTTCATCAACCGAGCGGTGCGGTGCTGGCCGTGGCGGCGGTCCACGTAGCGCACGGCCTCGGGCACCGTCAGGCCCAGCAGGCCTTCGATGCGGGTGAGCAGGTCGCCCTCGGGCGGGTCGTAGGCCGCGCCGCGCAGCAGCACGCCGGTGCGCGGCGTGCCGTCAGTGCCGGCGCTGGAAAAAGGCACGCAGCTGGCAAAAGGCAGCTCGCGCATCAGCGCGGCCAGTTGCTGGCGCGCGGCCAGGGCATCTTCCTGCGGCAGCCAGGCCATGGCCAAAAGGTTCCAGGGCAGCTCGGCCTTCAACACCTTCACGGCGGCGTGCTTGAGCTCAGGCTGCTTGGAGGTGGGGCAGTAGTCGGACGTGGTCAGCGCGTTCACGCCCGCCAGCGGCTGGCCGGTGGACGAGCGCCCGCCCAAATATTCGCCGCCCCAGTGCATGGCCATGAAGACCTGCTGCGGCACCAGCGTGGCATCGGGCTGCACGGGCACCACGATGGAGCCGCGTTTGCTGGTCACGTGCACCAGCTCGCCGGCCTGCCAGCCGCGCTGGGCCATGTCGGCGGGGTTCATCTGCAGGCTGGGCTCGGCCACATGGCCGAACAGGCGGCCCAGCGTGCCGGTGCGGCTCATGCCGTGCCATTGGTCGCGCAGGCGGCCGGTGGTCAGGCTGAACGGAAAGCGCGATTCGCGCGGCTCCGCCACCGGGCGCCAGGCGTGGGCGGCAAAGCGCGCGCGGCCATCGGCGGTAGGGAACACGCCGTCTTCATAGAGGCGTGCCTTGCCCTGCGCAGCGCCCTCGGGCAGCGGCCACTGCTGCGGGCCGCGTTCTTCCAGCAGGCTCCACGACAGGCCGGTGATGTCCAGGTCACGCCCGCGCGTGCTGTCGCGGTGCTCTTGCCAGATCGCTTCGGCGCCGGCGGCTTCGTCGTCGGTGGTGTAGGGAAAGAGCGTGGGCGCGCCCGGGCGCAGGCGCGCTTCGAGTAGGCGGGCGAACTGCACCGCGGCGGCCCAGTCGTGGCGGGCCTCGCCGGGTGCGGCGATGGCCGGGCGCACGCGCGAGATGCGGCGCTCGCTGTTGGTGACGGTGCCGATCTTCTCGCCCCAGCTGGTGGCGGGCAGCAGCAGGTCGGCAAAGCCGCAGGTGGCGGTGGTGGAAAAGGCCTCCTGCACCACGACGAACTCGGCACGCTCGAGCGCGCGGCGCACGGTGGCCTGGTCGGGCATGCTCTGCGCGGGGTTGGTGCAGGAAATCCACAGGGCCTTGATCTCACCGTCGGCCGCGGCCTGGAACATCTCGATGGCCGTCTTGCCGGGCTGGGCGGGCACGTCGGCCACGCCCCAATACGCGGCTACCTCGGCGCGGTGCTGGGCGTTGCCCAGGTCGCGGTGGGCCGACAGCAGATTGGCCAGGCCGCCCACTTCGCGCCCGCCCATGGCGTTGGGCTGGCCGGTCAACGAGAACGGGCCCGCGCCGGCGCGGCCGATCTGCCCGCAGGCCAGGTGCAGGTTGATGAGCGCGCCGTTCTTGGCCGTGCCGCTGCTGCTCTGGTTCAGGCCCATGCAATACAGGCTGAGCGTGCGCTGGCGCGTGCCCGGTGCCTTGGCGTCCACACCGGCAAACCAGCGCGCGGCGGTCACGATGTCGTCCTGCGGCAGCCCGCACACCTCGGCCGCGTGGGCGGGCGTGCAGCCCTGCACCAGCGCCTGCAGCGCGCCGAAGCCGCTGGTGTGCTGGTCGATGTAGCCCTGGTCGACCCAGCCTTCGCGCAACATCACGTGCAGCATGGCGTTGAACAGCATCACGTCAGTGCCGGGCAGCAGCGGCAAGAACAGGTCGGCTGTGCCGGCCGTGTCGGTGCGGCGCGGGTCGACCACGATGACCTTCATGCGCGGGTTGGCGGCGCGGGCGTCCTCGATGCGGCGAAACAAAATGGGGTGCGCCCACGCGGCGTTGCTGCCGGCGATGAACAGGCACT
The DNA here is from genome assembly GCF_031843945.1 of Acidovorax sp. WCS2018Noco2-16. NCBI lineage: Bacteria > Pseudomonadati > Pseudomonadota > Betaproteobacteria > Burkholderiales > Comamonadaceae > Acidovorax > Acidovorax sp. WCS2018Noco2-16. The sequence continues at coordinate 19,035 of NZ_JAVTJJ010000016.1, read as the reverse complement.
GCGTGTGGTTCACGTCGTCGTAGCAGGCGGGCGGCGAATCGGCACCCAGCGTGGACTTGTAGCCGGCCACCGCGCTGCTCATGCACAGGCGCGAATTGGTGTCGATGTTGTTGGTGCCGATCAGGCCCTTGGCCAGCTTGTTGAAGACGTAATAGTCCTCGGTCAGCAACTGGCCCGATACGTAAAAGCCCACCGCGTCGGGGCCGTGCTGCGCGATCACGTCGCCGAAGCGGCCGGCGGCCGTTTGCAGCGCTGCATCCCAGCCGATCGCCTGGGGCGCCGCGCCCCGCTGGGCGCGCAGTTGCGGGCGCAGCAGGCGCGTCTGCATGGTGACGGCGCTGCTGGCCGTCAGGTGCAGCGTAGAGCCCTTGGTACACAGCCGGCCAAAGTTGGCGGGGTGGTCGGGGTCACCGCGCACGCCGGTAATGGCCGCGCCGTCGGACTCGATGATCACGCCGCAGCCGACGCCGCAATAGGGGCAGGTGGAACGGGTTGCTTGCATGCGGATGGGTGTGGGTTTTGAGTGTTTTAGGGCTCTAGCGCTTATGTATCAAGCGCTGGTAGCTATTGTTTTTATAGTGTTCGACCGGTTGGCGGGCTTCAGCCCTTCACGGCGGCATAGAGGCCGGTGACCTGGTCCATCACGGCCAGCAGGTTCTCGCTGGCGACGAACACGTCGGGCAGCGCCCGGCCGCCGTCGGTGCCGGCCTGAATGCGTTGCAGCGCGGCGTTGAAGAACACCCATTGGCCGTCGGCCAGCTGCAGCTCTTGCAGGATGCGCGGCGTGGCCTGCGGGGCGCTGCGCAGCGTCTGCATGGCCTGCAGGAATTCGGTGCGCGAGCGCGTGATCTCGGCTTGCGCTCCAGCTGCGTCCACTCGCAGCGCGGCGGCCAGGCAGAACTTGGCCATGCGCTGGCTCAGCATGCGCTGGCGGCCCGCGATGTTGACCAAGTGGCCCACCGGCTGCGCCTGCGCGGCTTCGTATTGCACCGTGCCCTGATGAGCCAGCGCCAGCACCCGCGCATCGGCCTGCAGCAGGGCAGGGGCGGCAGCAGGGGACGCGGCAGCGCCCACCAAGGCCTGCCGGTAGGTGGCCCAGGCAGCCTCCAGCTCGGTGTAGGTGCTGCGGATCTCGGCCGTGGGGGCGTAGGCCTTCAAGGCGGCCAATTGCCGCTCGAACAGCGCCACGGAGCGGTCGAGCACCGTGCGCGCCTGCACGCCTTCCACGCCCAGCGTCAGCGCCAGCCAGGCCTTGGCCATGCGCTGGCTCAGCATGCGCTGGCGGCCGGCCTGGTTGATGGCGTCGTTCAGGTCGGCCACGGCGGGGGCTGCCCAGACGGTGTTCGGCAGCAGGGCGACGGCACACAGTGCGCCGGCTGCCCGCAGCACGGTGCGGCGCTGGGTGGACGGTACTTCGAAGGCGTGGTGCGTGGAGGTCATGGCGGCTCAGCTGCTGACGGTGAGGTGGGGCGTGCCAGTGGCCGCTTCGGGCGTGTCGGCCTGGGCATCGGGTGGTGCTTCGGCTGGTGCGTCCGGCGGCGGCTCGCCGAACATCAGCGCGTCGCGGATCTCGGCAATCGTCATGCCTTCGCGCAGCAGGCGCCAGTACCAGCTGCCGTCCGCGGTGTCGCCGTAGAGGCACGCGCCCACCAGTCGGTCGTTCTTGAGCACCAGCTTCTTGTAGACGCCGCCCGAAGGGTCGCTCATCACGATTTCTTCGGTGCCTTCGCCGCCCTGGAAGTCGCCCGCGCTGAACAGGTCGATGCCCGTCACCTTCAGCTTGGTGGACACCAGCGAGCCCTGGTAGCGGCCGATGCCGTGCTCGGCCAGGTGGTTGGCCAGCACCTTGCCCTGCTCGAACAGCGGCGCCACCAGCCCGTAGGCGATGCCCCGGTGCGCGGCGCATTCGCCCACGGCGTAGATGCGCGGGTCGGTCACAGTCTGCAGGGTGTCGCTGACGACGATGCCGCGGTTGACGTGCAGGCGCATCTTTTCGGCCAGCTGCGTGTTGGGGCGAATGCCCACCGCCATCACCACCAGTTGGGCGGGCACTTCGGTGCCGTCCTTGAAGCGCACGGCGCGCACCCGGCCGCCCCGGCCTTCGTCTGCGTCGCCCAGCAGCTCCTGCGTCTGCGCCTTCAGCAGGAAGTGCAGGCCGCGCTGCTCCAGTGCGTCCTGCAGCAGGCCGGCGGCTGCGTCGTCCAGCTGGCGCTCCAGCAGCCAGTCGCCCACGTGCACCACGGTCACGTCCATGCCGCGCTTCATCAGGCCGTTCGCGGCCTCCAGGCCCAGCAGCCCGCCGCCGATCACCACTGCCTGGCGGTATCGCGTGGCGGCGTCGATCATGGCTTCGGTGTCGGCGATATCGCGGTACGCCAGCACGCCCTGCAGGTCTTTGCCCGGCACGGGCAGCATGAACGGGTTGGAGCCGGTGGCCAGAATCAGGCGGTCGTATTCAGCGCTCACGGCCTCGCCCGCCGCATTGGTGGCATGCACCACGCGACGTTTGCGGTCCACCTCGCTCACCGTGCAGCCGCTGTGCAGGGTGATGCCGTTGTCTTCGTACCAGGACCAGTCGTTGAGGATGATTTCATCCAGCGTCTGTTCGCCCGCCAGCACGGGCGACAGCAGGATGCGGTTGTAGTTGGGGTGCGGCTCGGCACCGAACACCGTGATGTCGTACAGGCCGGGCGCGTTTTTCAGCAGTTCTTCCAGCGTGCGCACGCCGGCCATTCCGTTGCCCACCATCACCAAGCGGGGTTTATCCGTCATCGCTTTTTCCATCCTGGTCAGGCCAAAAAAAAGGCGCCCTCACGGGATGCCTAGCCATCGCTGGCCGGACACCCGTGGGGACGCCTTCGTCCTGCCTGCCCCGCTTCCGCCATTGGATGGGGCAGGCTGTGCAACCGCTAGCGGCCGCACAGGGATTGAAGCAATGGTTGTGCCAGTGGAGGCATCTGGGTGCCCTATGGGCCAAATTGGCCGCTAGCGCTTATCCATAAAGGGCTGTTAGCTATGAAATAAATAGCTTTTTGCACCCGTTGAATCGCAGCGGTAGGCGACTTGACCGCCTGGCTGCACCGTGGCGGTGCAGGCTATGGTGCGCTGCACAAAGGCTGAGGTATGCAACGAAAAAGGGTGGCCGAAGCCACCCTGGTATGCGTTGCCGAAGTTCGCCTGCGTCGGCGCGCCTCAGGACTTGCTGTGCCGCTCAGGCGATGGTCAGTTGCGTGGCACGGTTGACTGGCACCACCTTGGCAAGCACCAAGGTCAGCACGCCGTTTTCCAGCTTGGCCGAGCTCGCTGCTGCGTCGATTTCTTCGGGCAGCTCCCAGCCGCGCTGCACCTGGCGTGGCGCACCTTCGACGCTGGACAGGCGCACCTGGCTACCGTCGATGGTGATGGACAGCTGATCGCGCGACAGGCCCGGCACGTCGAGTTGCAGGGTGACGGTCTTGTCGTCCTGGGTCACCTGCGTGCCGGCCGCAGCGGGCGAGGCCAAGGCGTTGTGGAGAAACCGTTGCAGCGCCTGGTCGGCATTGCGTGGGGTGTGAAAGGCTGCGCGGCGAACGACGGGGGCGAAAATCATGAATAACTCCTGTTGATGAGAATTGGCGGCTGTTGATCAATGTTGTCGATCAATGCTGTTGATTGCTGGCCGCTTGCATCGAACATGCGATCCCCGTCGAGCTTTTCAAGGGGATTTTTTTGGTCCCGATGCAGTCGTTTTTGAAGCCGTATGAACCTGCTCCTGTCAGACCGCTCTGACGGACATTGCCGCAGTCCTTACACGTTGACGCAGTGCAGCAAGTCGGCATGCGCCGTCACAATGCTTGCTCTGACAGGAACCCTTTGCCCATGACTCTTTCGCACCGTCCCCGTCACCCCAACCGCCCTGCGCTGGCCCTGGCCGCCGTTGCATGCACCTTGTTGGCAGGCTGTGCCAGCATGCACGATTCGATGCCTGGCCTGGCGGGCGCCACCCGGTTCGACCCCGACGACTTCGACAGCGCCAGCGTGCACACCCGTCACATCAACGCGCCGCAGAAGCAGGCGTGCGAGGCCGCCCGGCGCGCCTTGCTCAGCCAGGGCTATCTGGTGAATACCGCCACAGACGAAGTGGTGGCGGGCCGCAAGTATTTCCAGCCCTCCACCGACATTCACTATGAAGTCGAAATGCGCGTGGTCTGCGCGGCAGAGGGCGGCGATACGGGCCGCACCGCCGCCTTCGCCAGTGCGCTGCAAGATCGATACGTCATCAAGAAGATCAACAACTCCGCCTCGCTGGGCGTGGGTGCCTTGGGATCACTTTCACTGCCCGTGTCCGCGTCGGACGACACGTTGGTGAAGGTGGGCAGCGAGACGGTCACCGACAAGCGCTTCTACGAACGCTTCTTCCAGCTCTTTGACCGTTACGTGCGCCCGGCACCGCCCCCCGCCGCCACGGCCACGGGCGTGACCCCCATGGTGGCGCGGCCAGAGCCCTTGCCAGAAGAGCGCCTGCCGCCGGACGCGGCGCCCGCCGCAGCGGCAGCGGCAGCGGAAGAACCCGCGCGCTAACGCCGCACCCTGCGACAAGGCCGCGCCGAACCAGGAATCTGGCCGGGTAGGGCCAAGGTGGCAGGGCTACACTGCGCCGCCCCTCCGCCGCCGCTTGCGTTCAGCCGCGCAGGCGCTTTCTCTCTCCTGCCGGATTCGTTGTCATGACTCATTTCTCGCGTCGCCGGGGCCTTCAGGCCGGCGCTTTGGCCCTGGTGTCCGCCACCTCCCTGGGCTTGTCAGCCGGGGCCATCGCGGCCGCCGCTGCTACTGCGGGTTCCCCCACCGGCGCACCCATCCAGGTCGCGCTGATCGAAAGCCTTTCCGGCCCCTTTGCCAATACCGGCGAGGCTGTCTTTCGCAACGTGCTGTGGGCGACTGAGCGCGTGAACGCGCGTGGCGGCGTGCCGCAGCCGGGCGGTGCGCGGCCGCTGGTCGTCACGCGCTACGACAGCAAGGGCCAGAACGAAGAGGCCCTGTCGGCTCTGCGTGCGGCCATCGACGACGGCGCGCGCTTCGTCATGCAGGGCAATTCGTCGGCCACGGCCGCTGTGCTTATCGACGCCATCGGCAAGCACAACGACCGCGACCCGGCCCGGCGCGTGGTGTTCCTCAACTACTCGGCGGTCGACCCCATCCTGACCAACGAGAAATGCAGCTTCTGGCACTTTCGCTTCGACGCGCATGCCGACATGCGCATGGCCGCGCTGATGGAAGTGATCCGCGAAGACAAGGCACTGCAGAACGCCTACCTGATCGGGCAGGACTACAGCTTCGGCCAGGCCGTGCTGCGCGAGGCCAAAACGCAGCTGGCCGCCCAGCGTCCCGACGTGGCCATCGTCGGCGACGAACTGCACCCCGTGGGCCGCGTGAAGGACTTCGCACCCTACGCCGTGAAGATCAAGGCCAGCGGCGCCCAGGCCGTCATCACCGGCAACTGGGGCAACGATTTGACCCTGCTGGTCAAGGCCGCGCGCGAGGTCGGCTACGACGGCATGTTCTACACCTTCTACGGCAACGCGCTGGGCGCCCCAGCCGCGCTGGGCGACGCCGGCGTGGGCAAGGTGGTCGCTGTGGCCGACTGGCTGCCCAACATGCCCACGAAGGAAAGTGAAGCGTTCTACCGCTCGTTCCGCGAGCGCTTTCCGCGCGCTGCCGACGACTATGTGCACATGCGCATGCAGCTGATGGTGGAGACGCTGGCGCAGTCCATCGAGCGCGCCGGCAGTGTCGATGCATTGGCCGTTGCAAGGCAAATGGAATCGGCCCAGGTACAACTGGCCGGCCAGTCCGGCCGCATGCGCGCGGCAGACCACCAGTTTCAGCAGGGACTGGTTGTTGGCCTGATGGATAGGAAGGGCGCGCCGGGCGTGCCGTTCGATGTGGAAGGCTCGGGCTACGGCTTCAGGGTGGTACGGCGGATTGCGGCGGAAAAAGCGGAGCAGCCGCACAGCTGCCGCATGCAGCGGCCATGAGACCGCGACACCCGCTGCGATCTATCTGCGCGGCCAGGTAGGTGTCTGCGGCGGAACCTGCCGCAGCCGCTTTTCCATCCAGCGCTTAAACAGCCACTGGCCCACCACCAACGCCGCACCCACTGCCACTTGGCCGGGCGGCGGAAAGTCCGCGTGGCGGGCGGTGGTGGCAGCAGGCAGCATCGACGTCAGCCGGCCTGAGCCTGAGGCCTGCTTGCCATCAGCGCCTGTTTCTGCCAATTCACCAGCCATCGCGGCGCCCCCTTGCCGCGATGGGTTTTCCGAGGCCACTGTCGGCTTCAACCGGTGCGACCCATATTCCGTCGCATACACCTTGGTGAACTCGGCCCCCAGCAAAAAGATCTGCGCCGCGTAATACACCCAGATCAGGATCACGGCGATGGAGCCCGCTGCCGCGTAGGTCGAGCTGATGCCCGCCTTGCCCACGTACAGCCCGATCAGCACCTTGCCCAGCTCGAACAGCACTCCGGTGACCACTGCGCCCACCCACACATCGCTCCAGGCGATCTTGGTGGAGGGCATGAATTTGAAGATCATGGCGAACAGCACCGTTTCCACGGCCAGTGAGATGGCGGTGTTGAGCACGAACAGCACGATGTCCCAGCCGGGCAGCAGGGACGAGAAGTAGGTGCCGATGGCCGCCATGGCGGCGCTCACCGTAAGTGACGCCATCAGCAAGAACGCCAGCCCCAAAATCAACCCGAAGGAAAGAAAGCGGGCGCGCAACAGGCCCCACAGTCCGCTGGGCTTGGCTTTTTCCGGCACGTGCCAGATGCGATCGAGCGCGCTCTGGATTTCCGCGAACACGGTGGTGGCGCCGACGACCAGCAGGGCGATGCTCAGGCCCGTAGCCACCACGCCCTCGGTGGGTTCGCGTGCGCTGCTGATCAGGCCCTGGATCGCCTGCGCGCCGTCTGCGCCCACCAGGCCGGAGATCTGGCCTTGCAGCGACCCGCGCACGGCTTCGTCGCCGAACACGTAGCCCGCGATGGCGATCACGATCACCAGCAGGGGGGCGATGGAGAACGCGGTGTAGTAGGAAATGGCGGCCCCCATGCTGGGCGCGTAATCGTCGACCCAGGCACTGATGGATTTCCTGGCGATGGCGTAGATGGTGGATGGCTTCATGGACAGGGCGGTGCGGCAGACGGGTAGACACTGTTTCTAACGACGGTTCTCGCGCACGGGTGTAGGCGTGCACGATGCGCGGGCGTCGGCGTGCCATGAAGCGCTGCGGGCTATGCAAAGGCTTGCAGCCCCTGCAGGCCGGGCTGCGCACTCGTCCAACGGGCAGTCAACCGCGGCAGCGGCCCCACCCAACACTCGGGCAGCAGTGCGCGGATGACTTTTCTTGTGGGCTTTGCGCACATCTGCTACAGAATGAAGCACTTAGCTCAGAACTCGGCTCCGGTCGGGCACCCCATGAAACCCAGGTTCCGGTTTTATCTTTTGCCCACCGTGCTGCTGGCGACGTTCCTCGTCGTGATTACGCTGATGACGGTAACGATTGCAGTGGCGCGTTTCGAGACCGTGAGCGAAGAAAGCGCCCGCAGCGTGTTTTCACTGATCGCGCAGCGCAACGTGGACCAGTTGTCCGAGGTGGTGGTGGGGGACGCCAGCCGCTGGGTCGGCAGCCAGGCGGGGCTGCCCATCCGATCGAGTGATCTGCACGATGCCACGCGGGTTGGCGTGCTGACGGCGGCCATGGTCACCGCGTTGCGTATCCATCCCTTCAGCTACAGCTACTACGTGGGCTTTGACACGCAGGAATTTCTACAGGTGATTGGCGTGGGTACCGACACGCGCCTGCGCCAGTCGCTGGGCGCGCCGGAGGGTACGGTGCATGCCGTGCGCCTGACGCTGGCGTCGGCTGCCCAGCCGAATGAGCGCACCGAGGCGTGGCAGTTTCTGGCGGCGGATGGCGCGCTGCTCGGCGCCGTCTCGCAGCCTGCCGTGTACGCGCCGCGCAGCCGCCCCTGGTATGGGACCGCCCAGGCCGAGGCGGGCCTGCAGATGACCGACCCTTATGTGTACGAGTCCTCGCAGGCGCTCGGCCTTACCCTGTCGCAGGCGCTCGCGCAGGGCGGTGGCGTGGTCGGGGCCGACATCACCTTAAGCGGGCTGGCCAGCTTCGCGGCGTCGTCCCTGGCCGGGCGCGCGGGCGGCATCGCCGTGACCGACCGCACCGGCCGCGTGCTGGCAGCGCAGACGGCGGGTGGCCTCATCAGCACCCCGCCGGTGCGCGAAGGCGGCCTGGGCACGCAGGCCGACCCCCTGCTGTCGACCGCAGCGGCTTTCTACACTGACACAGGCAGCCGCATCGTGGCGGTGGAAGGCGCCAAGTACGCCTATGCCACGCGGGCTGTGCAGGTCACACCCCACAACGCCCTGCACGTCGTCGCCTTCGCGCCCATGAGCCCTTACGTGGGGCTGATTCGCCGCGCACGCGACGACATCCTGTTGTCCAGCCTGGTGCTGTTGTGCATCTTTTTGCCGCTGGCGTATGTTGCATCGCGCAGGGTGGCCGACACGCTGGGCGCCCTGACCGCGGAGTCGGAGCGCATCCAGCAACTCGATTTCACCGAGGGCCCGCCCGTGCACTCGCTGTTCTATGAGCTCGACCTGCTCGGCCAGGCCCAGCACACCATGAAGCGAACCCTGAGCGAGCGCGACCAGCAGCTGCAGGCTGCGCACGGGCGCCTGGAACGGCTGGTGGACAGCGGCGTGCAGCTGCCGGCGTGCCAGTCGCAGGACGAGGTGGTGCAGCACTCGCTGGCCAGCGCGCTGGACCTGGCGGGCGCGCAAGGCGGGCAGTTCTGGCTGGCCAGCGGGCCGGGCGCCCTGCAATTGGCGGCCGAGCAGGGCGTGTGGAGCGAGCCGGACGACATCAGCGCCGAAGACCTGGTGAACCGCGTGCACGGCCAACGCGTGGGAGCGGACTGTTTGACGCGCCGTGCCGGCGTGGACATGCACGTGGTGGCCGTGCCGGTGCTGGCGCGGGAAGACCGGTGCCTGGGCGTGCTGGTGCTGCAGGTGCTTCCCGGGGCTGAGCCGAAAGCCGAGGCCGAGCAAGCGGTACCGGACGACACGCTGGTGCGCTATGCGCAGACGCTGGCCTCGCAGGCCGGCATCGCGCTGGAAAACCAGTCGCTGCTGCGCAGCCAGCGCGAGCTGATGGAGTCGCTGATCCAGCTGGTGGCCAGCGCCATTGATGCCAAGAGCGCCTACACCGGCGGGCATTGCGCGCGTGTGCCTGAACTGGCGCGCATGCTGGCGCAAGAGGCGTGCCGTATCGAGTCCGGCCCGTTGGCCGATTTCCGTTTCGAGACAGAGGACGAATGGCGCGAGTTCCGCATCGGCACCTGGCTGCACGACTGCGGCAAGGTCACAACGCCAGAACATGTGGTGGACAAGGCCACCAAGCTGGAAACCATCTACAACCGCATCCACGAGATCCGCACGCGCTTCGAGGTGCTGCGGCGCGATGCGCAGATCGACATGCTGCGCCAGCGTCTGGCAGGCGTCGATGAGGCTGCGGCGCAAGCGCGCTTTGACGCGCGCTGCCAGCAACTGCAGGACGACTTTGCGTTCGTCGCGGTGTGCAACATCGGCACGGAGAGCATGGCGCCGGGCTACCGCGACCGGCTGCTGGAAATTGGCCGGCAGACCTGGCTGCGCTATTTCGACGACGGGCTGGGCCTGTCGCACGGCGAAGAGGCGCGGTTGGCGCAAACGCCGCGCGCGCCGCTGCCGGCTGTGGAGCCGCTGTTGGCGGACAAGCCGCACCACGTCATTCCGCGCACCGATCATGAAAGGCACGACCCGCGTTACGGCTTCAACATGGAGGTGCCCGAGCATCTGTACCACTTCGGCGAGCTGCACAACCTGCTGATCGAATACGGCACGCTGACCGCGGAGGAGCGCTACAAGGTCAACGACCACATCGTGCAGACCATCGTGTTGCTGGATCAGCTGCCTCTGCCGGCCAACCTGCACCGGGTGCCGGAATACGCCGGCACGCACCATGAAACGTTGATCGGCACCGGCTACCCGCGCGGCTTGAGTGGCGACCAACTGTCGGTTCCGGCCCGCATCATGGTGATTGCCGATGTGTTCGAGGCCCTGACCGCCTCCGACCGGCCCTACAAGAAGGCCAAGCCGCTGTCGGAAGCCCTGCGCATTCTGGCCAAGCTGAAGGCCAAAAAGCATATCGACGCCGATCTGGTGGACCTGTTCCTCACCTCGGGCGTGTACCTGGAATACGCCCGCCGCTTCCTGTCGCCCGATCAGATCGACACGGTCGACATCGAGCCGTATTTGGGCTGAGGAGGACGGCGGCCGTCAGCGGGCCCGCGCGGCGGCCACCTCGCGGCCGAGGGCATCGACGGCCAGCGCGTAGTAGCTCGACCAGTTGTAGCGGGTGATGGCGTAGAAGTTTTCCGTACCGATGACGTAGGTGGGCGTGTCGCCGCCGTTCTGCAATTCGACCAGCGCCAGCGGCCCGGTGTGCGATGCGCCGGCGCCCAGCGGCGTGGCGCCCAGCTCGGCCATGCGCGTGGCGGTGAAGGTGGGCAAGATGTCTGGCGCCAACAGCGTGGGCAGTTGCAGCCGGTCAGAGTCGAAGCGCACGTCAAACCACACGGGCATGCCGGTCGTCCAGCCGTGGCCCTTGAAGTAGTTGGCGACCGAGCCGATGGCGTCGGCCGGGCTGTTCCACAGGTCGATACGGCCGTCGCCGTCGTAGTCGACCGCGTACCGCACCCAGCTGGAGGGCATGAATTGCCCCAAGCCCATGGCGCCGGCGTAGCTGCCGCGCGGGGTGAACGGGTCGACGCCGGTGCGGTCCATCAGGCTCAGGAACTGTTCCAGCTCGCCCCGAAAGAACGCCACCCGGTCGGCCGCGCGCGGGTGGGCCGAGGGAAAGTCGAACGACAGAGTGGCGAGTGCGTCCATCACGCGAAAGCTGCCCATCTGCTGGCCGTAGATGGTCTCCACGCCGATGATGCCGACGATGGTTTCGGCCGGCACGCCGTATTCCTGTTCGGCCCGCGCCAGGGTGTCGGCGTTGTCCTGCCAGAAGCGCACGCCGGCGCGGATGCGGATGGGCTCGACGAAGCGGCTGCGGTACACGCGCCAATTCTTGGCGGTGCCGCCGGGCGCGGGCAGCATGAGCTTGGGCACCTGCGGCAGCAGCCGTGCCTGGCCGATGGCCTGGCGCACCCATTCGCGGTCGAGGTTGCGGCGCGCGGCGATGTCGTCGGCCAGCGCCATGGCATCGGTGCGCGTGGCGTAGAACACGGGCGCTGCGGCCGGCTGCGCGGTGGCCTTTTTCTTGGGGTTTGAATGATTTTGGGCTGTAGCGCTTATGGATAAAGCGCAGGCAGCTATAAAAAGCGTAGCAATCTTGAAAGAGGCAGTCATTCGGCGATCAGGCGGCTATCAGGCGGCGGTCAAGGGGTGGCGCGGCGCAGCGGGTGGCCAGGGCAGGGTGCGGTAGTCGCGTTGAAGGCCCGCCAGCACATCGGCAGGGCGGGCGGCATAGCGCACGTGTTCCATGCGCAGCAGCCAATCGGCGATGGCGCTGGCCGGCGTGCCGAAGCGGGCGCGAACCTGCTCGGCCATGGCGCGCGGCGGCAGGTGGGCGGGCAAGTCGAGCCCGGCGCGGGCCAGCCGGGTGCGGGCGCGGGCCAGCAGGCGCAGCCAGGGGTCGTGCTGGCTGCGGTCCCACCAGGTCCAGGCCACGCCGGCCAGCGCCACGGCGGCGACGACGCCCGCCAGCACGCGGCCCAGGTCCTGCCAGCTGGGCGATTCGACACCCAGGGCGCGCAGCAGGTCGAGCTGGCGGCCCTGCGTGTAGTTCAGCACCCACTGGTTCCAGCGGTTGTTGACGGCCTCCCATGCGGCGCGCAGGTTCTGCGCGAAGCCGGGGGCGATGACGGCGTCCAGGGCGGTGCCGAAGGCGCCCCGCGGCGCCTGCAGGCGCTGGAAGGCGCCGACCCGGCCGGGCGAGACGGCGCCGGTCGGGTCCACGCGCACCCAGCCGCGGCCTTCCTGCCAGACCTCGGCCCAGGCGTGGGCGTCGCTCTGGCGCACCGTCCAGTAGTTGTCAAAGCCGTTGATCTCGCCGCCCTGGTAGCCGGTGACGATGCGCGCGGGCACGTCCAGCGCACGCATCAGCACGACGAAGGCGGAGGCGATGTGTTCGCAAAAGCCCGCCTTGGCGTCGAACCAGAATTCGTCGGCCGTGTGCTCGCCGTAAACACCCGGCTCCAGCGTGTAGGTGTAGCCGCCGGTGCGCAGGCGGTTCAGGGCGTCATCGATGAACGCCTGCGGGCCGCCGGCGGCCAGGGCCGGGTCGGCGCGCATCTGGGCGGCCAGTGCCAGCGTGCGCGGGTTCAGGCCGGCGGGCAGTTGTACGTAGGGCTGCATCTGGCGCGTGCGCTGCTGCGGGCCGTGCGTGAAGGCGATGTGGCTTGTCGCGCGGTAACGCAGCACCTCGGTGATGGCGCGGTTGGCCATCCAGTTCAGCTCGGCCGTCATGAACGCGCGGGTGCCTGCGGGCAGCTCGGGGCGCTCTTCGGCGGCGTCCAGCGTCAGCAGCCAGGGCTGGCGGTTGGGCTCCAGCGTGACTTCGTAGCGCAGCGGCTCGCCCTGCACCTGCAGCTGGGCGGGCGGGGGCGATGCGGGCATGACGCCCGGCATGCGCGGCTGCATCAGCGACGACCAGTCGCGCCCGTCGAACACGGTGAGCACCGGGCCGCGAAAGTACAGGTCGCGCTGCGGCGGCGGCCGCCCGCCCGGCGTGTCGAAGTTCACGCGCAGCGCCACGCCTTCGTCCAGCACCAGCTCGGCGATGTTGCCGATGCGCATCTCGCCCGACAGCCCGCTGCGCCCACGGGTTTCGTCGGCCGGCATGCCCCACAACGGCGCCATGCGCGGGAACAGCAGAAACAGCACCAGCATGACCGGCGCGCCCAGCAGCGCCATGCGCCCGGCCATGCGCATCGACTGCGCCAGCGGCGGGCGCCCCACCGGCAGGTGCGCGTTGACCAGCGCCGTCAACAGGCCCAGCAGCGCGACCAGCATGGCAGCGGCGGTGACCAGCGACTGCGAGAAGAAGAAGTTGCTGAGCATCGTGAAGAAGCCCAGAAAGAAGATGACCATCGCGTCGCGACGCGCGCGCAGTTCCAGCGTCTTGAGCGCCAACAGCACCACGACCAGGGTGACGCCCGCTTCACGCCCGATGACCGTGCGGTGGCTGAACAGCGTCAACCCCACAGCCAGCGCCAGCAGCGCGCCCACCACCCATCGGCCCGGCAGCGGCCGGCCCTGCCAGGCGAGCCAGCCGCGCCAGGCCAGCAGGGCGGCGGCCAGGCCGGTGGTCCAGGCCGGCAGATGCGCCACCTGCGGTGCGATCACCCAGGCCACGACGACCAGCAGGAAGAGGGTGTCGCGGGTGTCGCGCGGCAGGCTGGCAAGGGTCTGGCGCAGGCTCATGAATGCGATTCCTGCTGGCAATCTGCTAATTTGCTATAAAAATAATAGCTGCTCGCGCTTATGTAATAAGCGCTGGAGGCCAATTTGACCATTATTCTTGAGTGGGTCACGACAGGGCCAATGCCTCCAGGCAGCGGCGGCGGTGGGCGGCGCCGGTGTCGGGCGCCACTTCCACGCCCGGCAGGCGCAGGCCGTATTCCACGCCCAGCCGGTCGGCCTGCAGCACCCAGGCGGCCAGGCGAGACAGGCGCGCCTCAGGGTCGTTCAAACTGGTGACGGCCGGGTCCAGCCACAGCTCTTGCCGCTGCGCCTGTTGTGCGTCGCGGCTGACCAGGTCGTCCGTGCCGGTGGCCAGCGACTTGGCCGCTTTCTTCCACACCACCAGCTTGAGCGGGTCGCCGCGCCGGTAAGCCCGCACGCCGTCGAATTCGCCAATGCCCTGCGTGGGCGCGCTGCCGGCGCCGCCCGCGCGCGGCTCGCCTGCGGGCAGGGGCGGAGGCGGCACCTCGGGCTGTGGATAGACCAGCACCTGCGCGGCCGGCCGCCAGATCGTCCAGACGCGGAAGGTGCCCAGCGGAAAGCGGGTTTCCGCCGTCAGCGCGGGCACGTCGTGCAGGCCGCGCCGCTCGGGGCGGAAGGCGATGTGCACGGTGGCGCGGCCGGCGGCGGGCACGTCGGTCCACACCCAGTGGCCGCTGCCGTGCACCGCCACGCCAATGCCATGGCGCGGCGTGCTGCGCTCGCTGGTCAGTTGCACCTCGAAGGCAGCGCTGGTGCCCAGAAAGTGCGGCTCGGGCGCCACCAGGTGCAGCGTCAGCCCGCTCAGCGTGCCGTGGCAGATGTACATGCCGGCGACGGCACTGCCGGCCAGCAGGAAGGTGAGCAGGTACCCTAAATTCAGCTGGAAGTTGATCGACGCGACCAGCAGCACCAGCAGCGTGAGGGCCAGCATCCAGCCCGCGCCGGTCGGCAGGATGTAGACCTGGCGCTGCGTGAGCGTGACCGTGTCCTTGCGCGGCAGGCGCGACTGCCACCAGCGTTGCCAGCGGCGGGCGATGGGCGCCAGCGGGTCGAAGCGGCGCTGGCGCTCGGCGGGGGCATGGGCGGCCGTAGCGCCGGGTGGCGCGAGGGGGCCCGAAGGTGCGGCTTCCAGCGGGGGCGGCATGGCGAAGGCGGTTTCGGTCAGGGCCGGTCAGGGCAGCGGCACGGCATCGACCATGGCGCGCACCTGCTCGACCGCGCCGCGCCCTGCATCGCCCACCGGCACCAGCCGGTGCGCCACGGTCTGCGGCAGGATGGCCTGCACGTCGTCCGGCGCTACGTAGTCGCGCCCGGCGATCAGCGCCTGCGCCTTGGCCGCGCGCATCAGCGCAATGCCGGCGCGCGGCGACAGGCCCTGCAGGAACCAGCGGCCCGAACGGGTGGCGGCGATCAGCTCCTGCACATAGTTCAGCAGCGGCTCGGAGGCATGCACGGCCAGCACCTGCTGCTGCAGTGCCGCCAGTTCCTCCTGCGACAGCAAGGGCAGCAGCGTGTCGACCATCTCGCGCCGGTCGGCGCCGGCCAGCAGCAGGCGCTCGGCCGCGCGGTCGGGGTAGCCGATGGAGATGCGCATCAAAAACCGGTCCAGCTGCGATTCGGGCAGCGCGAATGTGCCCAGCTGGTCGTGCGGGTTCTGCGTGGCGATCACGAAGAACGGGTGGGGCAGGGGGCGTGTCTCGCCTTCGACCGACACCTGCTTTTCTTCCATGGCTTCGAGCAGCGCGCTCTGCGTCTTGGGGCTGGCGCGGTTGATTTCGTCGGCCAGCAGCACCTGCGCGAAGACCGGGCCCGGGTGGAACACGAACGACTCCTTGCCGCGCTCGTAAACCGACACGCCCGTCAGGTCGCTGGGCATCAGGTCGGCGGTGAACTGCACGCGTGAAAACTGCAGCCCGAAGGTGCGCGACAGGGCGTGGGCCAGGGTGGTCTTGCCCACGCCGGGCACGTCTTCGATCAGCAAGTGGCCGCCCGCCAAAAGGCAGGCCACGCAGTCCTGGATCTGGGCCTTTTTGCCCACGATCACCGTGTTAAGCTGATTCAAAAGCGACTGGATCTTGGGCTGTGCTTGCATGGCGCTGACGTTATCCGAAAAAAGAACCGGGACAAGGCAATGACTGTGGGCAAAACGGGCTATTTCACTCACCGCGATTGCTGGAGGCATGAAATGGGCCCCGGGCATCCCGAATGCCCCGCGCGGCTGGACGCCATCGAAGACCGCTTGCTGGTCACCGGCGTGGCCGACGCGCTGGAACGTTACGAGGCGCCCCAGGCGTCTCTGACCGACATCGAACTGGCGCACGACCGCATGTATGTGGCCTCGCTGCGCGGCCTGACCGACGGGCTCATCGAAGAGCAGCAGGCCGGCGGCCCGGCCTACGCGCAGATCGACACCGACACCTCCATCAACGCGCACACCTGGGCCGCATCGCTGCGCGCCGCCGGTGCCGCGCTGGCCGCCACCGACGCGGTGATGGCCGGCGACATCGAGAACGCCTTTTGCAGCGTGCGCCCGCCCGGCCACCACGCCACGCGCAACAAGGCCATGGGCTTTTGCTTCTTCAACAACGTGGCCGTGGCCGCCCGCTATGCGCTGGAGCGCTACCAGCTCAAACGCGTGGCGGTGGTCGACTTCGACGTGCACCACGGCAACGGCACCGAAGACATCCTGGCCGGCGACCCGCGCGCGTTGATGGTCAGCATCTTCCAGCACCCCTTCTACCCCTACAGCGGTGACACCGACCCCGCCCCCAACATGCTCAACGTGCCCGTGCCGGCCTACACCAAGGGCATGGATGTGCGCGAGATCATCGAGATGATGTGGATGCCGCGGCTGGAGGCCTTCCGACCCGAGATGATCTTCGTGTCGGCCGGCTTCGATGCCCACCGCGAGGACGACATGGGCCAGCTGGGCCTGACCGAGCAGGACTACACCTGGATCACCCAGCGCATCAAGGATGTCGCCCGGCGCTTCAGCAAAGGCCGCATCGTGTCGTGTCTGGAAGGCGGCTACATGATGGACCCGCTGGCGCGCAGCGTGGAAGCGCACATCCGCGTGCTAGCGGATCTGTAAGCGCCTGATCTTTGAACTGTTTGGTTTCAACCCGCACCGAATGACTGTGACCCCTGACGACTCTTCCCGCGCCCCGCTGCGCACCGAGCGCGACGCCCGCGGCGTCGTCACCCTCATGCTGGACGACCCGGCGCGCCTGAACGCCCTGGGCGAAGGCATGATCGCCGCGCTGCAGCAGGCGCTGGACTCCGTGGCGCGCGACGACAGCGCGCGCGTGGTGGTGCTGGCCGCGGCCGGCAACGCCTTCTGCGCGGGCCATGACCTCAAGGCCATGGCGGCGCTGCCCGATCAGGCCGCCTATCAAAAGCTCTTCGCCCAATGCAGCCGCATGATGCTGGCCATCTACCGCCTGCCCGTGCCGGTGATCGCCCGCGTGCAGGGGCTTGCCACGGCGGCGGGCTGCCAGCTGGTGGCGCAGTGCGATCTGGCCGTGGCGAGCGAGGCTGCCCGTTTTGCCACCAGCGGCATCCATTACGGCCTGTTCTGTGCCACGCCCAGCGTGCCGCTGGTGCGCAACGTGCCCGCCAAGCAGGCCATGGAGATGCTGCTGACCGGCGACTTCATCGACGCCCGCACGGCGCAGGCGCAGGGCTTGGTCAACCGCGTCGTGCCGGCCGAGGCGCTGGACGCGGAGGTGGAATCGCTCGTGCGCTCCATCCTCGAGAAGCCGCGCGCCGCCATCGAGCTGGGCAAGGCGCTGGTCTACCAGCAGCGTGAACTGGGCATGGACGCGGCGTACCAGTTGGCCGGCCAGACCATGGCGCTCAACATGATGGACGAGGCCGCGCAGGAAGGCGCCCGCGCTTTCGCCGAAAAGCGCGCGCCGAAATGGAAGGGCGCCGCGTAATGGAGTTGCTGAACGGACTGCTGCGCGACTTCAACAACGCCAGCACCTGGCTGGAGCTGGCCGTTCTGGCGGTCTGCGTGGCCGCGGCTTTTCTGATCAGCCGCACCGTGGGGCGCCAGCAGCCACCCGATTCGGTATGGTTTGGGCGCCGCACGTTCGACGGGCTGATGTTTCCGCTGCTGGCGCTGGCGCTGGTGTACGCCGCGCGCGTGGGAGTGGGGCATTACCAGCCGGTCTTCTTGCTGCGGGTGGCGGTGCCGGTGCTCACCTCGCTGGTGCTGATCCGCTTCTTCGCGCGGGTGCTGGCCATGGCGTTCCCGCGTTCGTCGCTGATGCGGCTGGTCGAGCGCATCGTGTCCTGGGTGGCGTGGGGCGTGGCGGTGCTGTGGATCATCGGCCTGCTGCCGGTCGTGCGCGAAGAGCTCGCCGGCATCCACATCGCCTTCGGCAAGACCGACACCAACTTGCTGATGCTGCTGCAGGGCGTGCTGTCGGCCGCGCTGGTGTTGGTGGCTGCACTCTGGGTGTCGTCGACGTTCGAGCGGCGCGTGCTGAGCAACGCCGTCACGGACCTGTCCATGCGCAAGGTGGCGGTGAACGCCACACGCGCGCTGCTGCTGCTCATCGGCATGCTGTTCGCGCTCTCGGCCATCGGTGTTGACCTGACGGCGCTGTCGGTGCTGGGCGGCGCGGTCGGCGTGGGGCTGGGCTTTGGGCTGCAAAAGCTGGCTTCCAACTACGTGAGCGGCTTCGTCATCTTGCTGGAACGGTCGCTGCGCATCGGCGACAACGTGCGCGTGGACGGCTTCGAGGGCCGCATCACCGACATCAAGACGCGCTACACGCTCATCCGCGCGGGCAGCGGGCGCGAGTCCATCGTGCCCAACGAAACGCTGATCACCCAGCGCGTCGAAAACCTCTCGGACGCAGACCGCAAGTTCAACGTTACCACCAACATCGTTGTGGGCTACGACAGCGACGTGGCGCAGGTGCAGCAGATTCTCTGCAGCGCAGCCGCTGCGCAGGCGCGGGTCTTGAAGGAGCCCGAGCCGGTGGCGTATCTGGTCAACTTCGCGCCCGACGGGCTGGAGTTCAGCCTGAACTTCTGGATCAGCGACCCGTCGGCGGGCTCGGTCAACCTGCGCTCGGCCATCAACATCGCCATTCTCGATGGCCTGCGCGCTGCTGGCATCGACATTCCGTACCCGCAGCGCGTGGTGCAGATCAAGGAACCGAGCGCCCCGGCGCCTGAGCCGCAAGCGACAGTCTGAGCCGCTGCTGGCGGGGCTATAATTCTGAAAAAGCACGATCGTTCTTTTTCGAGCTCCTGCTGCCGGCAATGCCGCTCTGGCGAATGCTCCAAAGAGCCGGCCATAGAATGAACCGGTTTACGTAACGTCAATTCAACCATCAAGAATGAAGGAGCCGCAGCAATGAAGGTTTTGGTCCCGGTCAAGCGCGTGGTGGACTACAACGTGAAAGTCCGAGTGAAGTCGGACGGCACGGGCGTAGACATCGCCAACGTCAAGATGAGCATGAACCCC
>NZ_JAVTJJ010000015.1:0-45641 GCF_031843945.1 Acidovorax sp. WCS2018Noco2-16 | reverse complement strand
TAAAGGAGTCGGGCTATGGGCGCGAGGGATCGACCCATGGGCTGGCGGATTACCTGCACACCCAGTATTTGTGCCAGGGTGGGTTGGACTGTACAACCGGCCCTCAGATGCGCCGTGGCAAGCCGTTCGAAGACGAAGCGGCCGCCACGGCCCTCACCTTGCCCGCGCAGCTGCTGAACACATCCAGCTGCGGCTGGTAGACGCTGGTCTGCACGTCCATCAGGCCCAGCACTGAGTGAAAGTAGTTGTCGTGCGTGATGCGCCTATCGCCCATGGCCGCTTGCAGGCAGGCGGTGCTGGTGCCGCCGCGCTGCTGCATCGCTGGTGACAACCAGGTGATCCACGGCACGTGCTTTTGCACGTCGGGCGCGATCGCGTAAGGCAGGCCGTGCAGGTAGATGTTGTTCTCGCCCAGTGATTCGCCATGGTCGGCCACGTAAATCATCGAGGTCTGCGCTTCTGCCGAGCGCCCCTGCAGCCAGCGGATGGTGGCGTTCACGAAGTGGTCGGTTTCCACGATGCTGTTGTCGTATGCGTTGACCAATTGCTGCGCGCTGCATTCCTGCAGGCTGACCGATTGGCATTCGGGCTGGAAGGCCTTGCGCTCTGGCGCGGAACGCCGGAAGTACGCCGGGCCATGGCTGCCGATCTGGTGCAGCACGACCACCGTGCCGCGTGCGCGCTGCTCGGCCGGCAGCGCCGCGATGCGCTCGTCGATGCCGCGCAGCATCACCTGGTCGAGGCACTCGCCGTCGGGGCACAGGCCGGGCACGTTCGATGACGCCGTGTTGGCCTCGCCGATGCGGTCGCACACGCCCTTGCAGCCGCCCTGGTTGTCCACCCACAGCACGGCCAGGCCTGCGTGGTGCAGCACGTCGATCAGGCTTTCGTACCGGGCGCTGCGCGATTCATAGGCCGCCTTGCCCAGGTGTGAAAACATGCAGGGCACCGATGCTGCGGTGCTGGTGCCGCAGGACCAGGCGTTGCGCGCGGTGACCAGGTCATTGCGTGCCGACAGCTCGGGCGTGGTGGGCCGGCCGTAGCCGTTGAGCGCGAAGTTGCCGCTGCGCCCCGTTTCGCCCAGCACCAGCACCAGCAGCGGCGGCTTGTTCTGGCCTGCGTAGCTGGCGCCCAGATGCGCGTCGGCGCCCACCGGCATCAGCGGCCCGCTGTCTTGCCGAAACGGGCGCGCGGCCAGGTTGCCCACCGCGTACACGCTGTTGAGCGGGTTGATCATGTAGCGCAGCTGCGTGTGGTTGCGCATGGTGGACGAGAACGGCTGGAATACCACCAGCAGGCACGCCACAGCGGCGGCCAGCGCACCCACCACCAGCAGCAGTTGCTGCAGGGCCAGCCGGCCCCACGGCAGCCGGCGAACGCGCTGGCGGCGCAGCCACCACAGCGGCGGCACGGACAGCGCCAGCACGGTGACGGGCAGGCGCCAGGTGAACAGGGCAGCGGCCTCATGCGCGTCGGTCTGCAACACGTTGATCAGCATGTTGGTGTCGATCACGACGCCGTACGCCGACATGAAGTAGCAGCCGAAAGCCGCTGCCAGCACGGCCGCCGCCAGCACGGGTTTGAGCGCGAAGCGCCAGGCCGCCAACGCCAGCACAGCCGCATTGCCCGCCGCCACGATGGCCATGAAGGCCAGCAAAAAGACGACGCGCTGCGGGCCGTGGTCGCCAGGCAGATCCATCACCGCGCGCCACAGCGGCACGTTGCAGGCCGTGGCCAGCCAGAGGCTGATCAGCAGGATCACCCGCGCGGGGTGAATGGTGTCGTCAAGCTGGGCCGCCGCGCCTGGATGGCGTGCGGTGCGGGGGCGCTGCAGCGCGGGAAAGGGCAGGATCAGGGGCATGGGGCGCGATTCTTCGGCCCCGCGCTTAACGCCACATTAAGGGTGCGATGCGGCGTTCGTCTCTTCTGCTAACGCCGTGGTCAACTGCCTCTGGATACTATGGTTTTCATAGCTGCTAGCGCTTGTCTTATGCGATATTCAAGGTGTTTTCATATTGAATCGCCCATAGGTAAAGCGCAAGCAGCTATCGATAAGATAGCATCTTCTTGAGGTTCTCTCAGCCCTGCAGCGCTTGCGCGTGGTGGCGCAGGTGGTCTTCGATGAAGGTCTGGATGAAGTAGTAACCGTGGTCGTAGCCGGCATGCTGGCGCAGCTCCAGCGGCTGGCCGATGGCGTTGCACGCGGCTTCGAACAGGTGCGGGTGCAACTGGTCGGTGAGGAATTTGTCAGCCAGGCCCTGGTCGATGAGGATGCCGCCGGGGTAGGGTGCGACGGGCTGGTTCTGCATCAGCACGGTGGCGTCGTGCTCGGCCCAGGCGCTGCGGTCGGGCCCCAGGTAGCCGGTGAAGGCTTTCTCGCCCCAGGGGCACTGCGTGGGCGCGCAGATGGGCGCGAAGGCGGACAGCGACCGGAACAGGCCCGGGTGCCGCAGCGCCAGCGTGAGGGCGCCATGTCCGCCCATCGAGTGGCCGAAGAGCCCCAGGCGCTCACCGTCGATGGGCTGGTGTTCGCGCAGCAGCGGCAGCAGTTCGCGTGTGAGGTAGCTCTCCATGCGCCAGTGCGTGCGCCAGGGTTCTTGCGTGGCGTCGAGGTAAAAACCCGCGCCAATGCCAAAGTCCCAGCTGGCGGTGGCGCCTTCCAGCGCTTCGACCGCCGCCCCGCGCGGGCTGGTGTCGGGTGCGATGAGCGCGATGCCCAGCTCGGCCGCCAGCCGCTGCGCGCCGGCTTTGACCATGAAGGTTTCTTCGTTGCACGTCAGCCCGGCCAGGTAGAGCAGGGCGGGCACGGCGCCGGTTTCGGCCTGCGGTGGCAGGTAGATCGACAGCTTCATCGGCAGCCCGATCTCTTGCGATTCGTGCTGCAGGAAAAGCTGCGTACCGCCGAAGCTGGCGTGGCTGGACAAGGTCTTGAAAGGCGTGGTGGTCATGCGAAGGTGTCCGGGTTCTGTTCACGCACCAGGTGCAGCACGGCCCGGGCGAAGGCCTCGGGCAGCTCCTGGGGCAGGTTGTGGCCGGCGCCGGGCAGCACGCGGTGTGCATGCCCGCCGGTGAAGTGGTGGGCGTGCGCGGCAGTGCCCTGCACCGGCATCACGCCGTCATCGGCACCGTCCAGGGTGATGGCCGGCACGATGATGTCGGGCTGGGCGGCCAGGCGCGCTTCGATGGGCGCGAGTGCCGGATCGCCGGGCGCACCCGGGTGGGCGTGCCGGTGGCGGTACGAATGGATGACCACGTCCACGAAGTCCGGGTGGTCGAACGCCGCGGCGCTGCGCGCGAAGGTCGCATCGTCGAATTTCCAGGTGGGCGACCACTGGCTCCACAGCAGGCGGCAGAGTTCGTCGCGATGGGTTTGCAGGCCCGACCGGCCACGCTCGCCCTGAAAGTAATACTGGTACCAGTGGCGCTGCTCGTTGGCCGGCACCGCCGGTGTGCCTGCCGCCGCGATGTGCTGCAGGTTGTAGCTGTTGACCGACACCAGTCCCGCGCAGCGCTCGGGCCAAAGCGCGGCCACCACGCAGCACGCGCGCCCGCCCCAGTCGTAGCCGGCCAGCACGGCGCGGTCGATGTGCAGCGCGTCCAGCAGCGCCAGCAGATCGGCGCCCAGCGCGGCCTGCTCACCCGATCGCGGCGTGGCCGCGTCGACGAACGCAGTCGCGCCGTACCCGCGCAGGTAGGGCACGATGACGCGGCAGCCCTGCGCGGCCAGCAGCGGGGCCACGGCTTCGTAGGCGTGAACGTCGTACGGAAAGCCGTGCATCAGCAGCACGGGCGGTCCGTCCTGCGGGCCGCTTTCGCAAAAGGCCACGTCCAGCACGCCGGCGCGCACGCGGCGCAGTGCGCCTAGGCAAGCAGCAGGGGAGAGCGTGGCGGTCATGGTCTTGTCCAGTGATGCGGTGAGCGGCTGCGCAGGGCGGGATCGGTGTGGATCAGTAATGCACCACCGAGCGGATCGACTTGCCTTCGTGCATCAGGTCGAACGCGTCGTTGATGCCCGGCAGCGGCATGGTGTGGGTGACGAAGGGTTCGAGCTGAATGCGGCCTTCCATGGCGTCTTCGACCATGCCCGGCAACTGGCTGCGGCCCTTGACGCCGCCGAAGGCCGAGCCCAGCCACTTGCGGCCGGTGACCAGCTGGAAGGGGCGCGTGGAGATCTCTTGCCCCGCACCGGCCACGCCGATGATGACCGACTGGCCCCAGCCGCGGTGCGCGCATTCCAGCGCGGCGCGCATCACGTTGACGTTGCCGATGCACTCGAAGCTGTGGTCCACGCCCCAGGTCGTCATCTCCACGATCACTTGCTGGATCGGTTTGTCGAAGTCCTTGGGGTTCACGCAGTCGGTGGCGCCGAAGGTGCGGGCCAGGTCGAACTTGGACGGGTTGGTGTCCACTGCGATGATGCGGCCGGCCTTGGCCAGTTGCGCACCCTGAATGACCGCCAGGCCGATGCCGCCCAGGCCGAACACGGCGACGGTGTCGCCCTCCTGCACCTTGGCGGTGTTCTTGACGGCGCCCAGGCCGGTCGTCACGCCGCAGCCCAGCAGGCACACCTGTTCGGGGTTGGCGTCGGGGCTGATCTTGGCGAGCGACACCTCGGCCACGACGGTGTATTCGCTGAACGTGGAGCAGCCCATGTAGTGGTAGATGGGCTGGCCGTTGTAGCTGAACCGCGTGGTGCCGTCGGGCATGACGCCCTTGCCCTGCGTGGCGCGCACGGCCACGCACAGGTTGGTCTTGCCGCTCTTGCAGAACAGGCACTCGCCGCATTCGGCGGTGTAGAGCGGAATGACGTGGTCGCCCGGCTGCACGCTGGTCACGCCTTCGCCGACTTCCACCACAATGCCCGCGCCTTCATGGCCCAGCACGACAGGGAACAGGCCTTCCGGGTCATCGCCCGACAGCGTGAAGGCGTCGGTATGGCACACGCCGGTGTGCGTGATGCGGATCAGCACTTCGCCTTTTTGCGGTGGGGCCACGTCGATCTCGACGATCTGCAGGGGTTCTCCGGCCTTGAAGGCCACGGCGGCGCGGGATTTGATGCTCATGGGGTTGTCCGTCCTGTTGGGGGTGTCTGAAGAGGAAAGTGCGCACGCACGCAAGTTGCGGGGCAGATCCATCACTTTAGGCCATCTGCCCGCCGTTGCCGGCCCATTGGCCGCATGAACGAGGGGGTTGGCCGAATTCCACGGTGCCGGCCGGCGGCGGACATCGCGTCTATAGTCGGGCGCGTTTGTCGTCCCGCTTACCCATTTCTCTGCGTCTCCATGGAACCTCACCGCCACACCACCGCGCACCGCGTCGACCTCGTCGTTTACCCAGGCTTCAAGGCGCTGGAAGCCGTGGGGCCGATGTCGGTGTTCGACTATGCCAACGTGCATCTGCGCCGGCATGGCCGGCCCGACGGATACGAGGTGCGTGTGGTGGCGGCACAGGCCGGGCCAGTGCAGTCGGACACGTTGATGGCGCTGGATGCGACGCACACCCTGGCCGAGCTGGAAAAGGGCGGTGCGGGGTGCACCGTGTTGCTGGTGGGCTCGCGCGACATCGAGCAGGTGCTGGCCGCATCGGGCGACCTGGTGGCCTGGACGGCCCGGGTGGCGCCGCGGGTCGCCCGCATGATCGCGCTGTGCTCTGGCAGTTTCTTTCTGGCGGCGGCCGGCTTGCTGGACGGCCGGCGCGCCGCGACGCACTGGAGCGTGGCCGGCCTGCTGCGCCAGCGCTACCCGGCCATCGACGTGGATGCGGACGCCATTTACGTGCGCGACGGGCATCTGTGGACGTCGGCCGGCGTGACAGCGGGCATCGACTTGGCGCTGGCGGTGGTGGAAGAAGACTTCGGCCACGAACTGGCGCTGGAGGTGGCGCGCGACTTGGTCATGTACCTCAAGCGGCCGGGCGGGCAATCCCAATTCAGCGTGCAACTGGCCAGCCAGAGTACCGGCCACCGCGACATCCAGGCCGTGCAGAACTGGGTGTTGCAACACCTGGCCGAGCCCATGCCAATGGCTGCACTGGCCGGGCGGGCCGCGATGAGCGAGCGGCATTTCCGCCGCATCTTCCAGCAGGAGACGGGGCAGACGCCTTCGGCCTTCGTTGAGTCGGCCCGGCTGGAAGGCGCGCGGCGGCTGTTGGAGTCGCAGGGCTCGTTGCCCCTCAAGACGGTGGCTGCCCGCGTGGGCCTGGGGTCAGAGCAGGCGCTGCGGCACTTGGTCGTGCGGCACCTGGGCATCACGCCGCAGGCGTACCGCGAACGCTTCGGGGGGCCGGTGCGGCGCTGATCACGCCATTGATCAGCGCCATGAAAACAGCCCGCGGGCATTGCTGCCAGCGGGCTGAGGTCTGAGTCGCTGCAGCAGGCCGGCCGGCCTGCGCAAAAACCAATCAGCGCGTGCCGATAGGCTTGACGTCGCGGCGCTCGGCGCCCACGAACAGCTGGCGCGGACGGCCGATCTTGTACTCGGGGTCGCCGATCATTTCGTTTAGCTGGGCGATCCAGCCGACGGTGCGGGCCAGCGCGAACACGCCGGTGAACAGGTTCACTGGAATGCCGATGGCGCGTTGCACGATGCCGGAGTAGAAGTCCACGTTCGGGTAGAGCTTGCGCTGCACGAAGTAGTCGTCTTCCAGGGCGATCTTTTCCAGCTCCTTGGCCAGGGCGAACAGCGGGTCTTTTTCCAGGCCCAGTTCGGCCAGCACTTCATTGCAAGTCTCTTGCATGAGCTTGGCGCGCGGGTCGTAGTTCTTGTACACGCGGTGACCGAAGCCCATCAGTTTGACACCGGAGTTCTTGTCCTTGACCTGCTTGATGAACTCGCCGATCTTTTCCACGCCGCCCTGGGCCTGGATGTCATGCAGCATGTTCAAGGCGGCTTCGTTGGCGCCACCGTGTGCGGGGCCCCAGAGGCAGGCCACGCCCGCGGCGATGGCGGCAAACGGGTTCGTGCCCGAAGAGCCGCACAGGCGCACCGTGGAGGTGGACGCGTTCTGTTCGTGGTCTGCGTGCAGGATGAAGATGCGGTCGAGCGCGCGTTCGAGCACGGGGTTGACCTTGTACTCTTCGCACGGCGTGCCAAACATCATGCGCAGGAAGTTGCCCGAGTAGCTCAGGTGGTTCTGCGGGTACATGTACGGCTGGCCCACGCCGTACTTGTAGGCCATGGCGACCAGCGTAGGCATCTTGGCGATCAGGCGGATGGCCGAGATCTCGCGATGCTGCGGATTGTTGATGTCCGTGCTGTCGTGATAGAAGGCCGACAGTGCGCCCACCAGACCGGTCAGAACGGCCATCGGGTGAGCGTCGCGGCGGAACCCACGCAGGAAGAACTGCATCTGCTCGTTGACCATGGTGTGGTTGGTCACGCGGTTGTTGAAGTCAGTCTTCTGGGCGTCGTTCGGCAACTCGCCGTTCAGCAACAGGTAGCAAGTTTCCATGAAGTCGCACTGCGTCGCCAGTTGCTCGATGGGGTAGCCGCGGTAAAGCAATTCGCCCTTGTCGCCATCGATGTACGTGATGGACGACTGGCATGCCGCCGTCGAAAGGAAACCGGGGTCGTACGTGAACATGCCCGTCTGCGCGTACAGCTTGCGGATGTCCACCACGTCGGGGCCGATGCTGCCCTGGTACACGGGAAGATCCACGCTGGGGCTGCCGTTGCTGAACGATAGCGTTGCCTTGTTGTCTGCCAGTTTCATTTCAATTTCCTTCTGTTGTTAGCCCGCAAGCGCAGGAGGGGGTGCCGCCACCCGAGGGCGCAGCTGTTCAAGCACTTCCTTGATGGTCGGCGTGTCGATATCGCCCGTGAGTTCCTTGCGCCGAAGCAGCAGGTCCAGCAGGTCGTTGTCGGGTAGATCCATCAAGGTCGTGAGACCTTGCGCCTGGCTGGCAGTCAGGCGCGAGCCGTAGGTGGCGAAGAACTGTTCGATGAACAGGTCGTTCTCCACCAGACCGCGGCGGCAGCGCCATTGGAGCTTCGCTGCCTCGCGTTCGTCGAGCAATGCTTCGGACATCGTCAAGCCATCAGATGGCGCGACGCACCATCAGTTCCTTGATCTTGCCGATGGCCTTCGTGGGGTTCAGACCCTTGGGGCACACGTCCACGCAGTTCATGATGGTGTGGCAACGGAAGAGGCGGTACGGATCTTCCAGGTTGTCCAGGCGCTCGCCCGTGGCTTCGTCGCGGCTGTCGGCGATGAAACGGTAGGCTTGCAGCAAACCGGCGGGGCCCACGAACTTGTCGGGATTCCACCAGAAGCTGGGGCAGCTGGTCGAGCAGCTGGCGCACAGAATGCACTCGTACAGGCCGTTGAGCTCGTCGCGCTCTTCAGGGGACTGCAGGCGCTCTTTCTCAGGCGTGATGCTTTCCGTGATCAGGTACGGCTTGATCGAGTTGTACTGTTTGAAGAACTGCGTCATGTCCACGATCATGTCGCGGATCACGGGCAGGCCCGGCAGCGGCTTGAGCACGATGGTGCCCTTGAGCGTGTTCATGTTGGTCAGGCACGCCAGACCGTTCTTGCCGTTGATGTTCATCGCGTCGGAGCCGCACACGCCTTCGCGGCAGGAGCGGCGGAACGAGATCGACGGGTCTTGTTCCTTGAGCTTGACCAGGGCGTCCAGCAGCATGCGTTCGTGGCCGTCGAGTTCGATCTCGATGGTCTGCATGTAGGGCTTGGCGTCCTTGTCCGGATCGTAGCGATAGATTTGGAAAATGCGCTTCATGGGGTGTTCTCTCGTGAGGCTGCGGGGATCAGAACGTGCGAACCTTGGGAGGCACGCTGTCCACCGTCAAGGGCTTGAGGTTGACTGGCTTGTAGGTGAGGCTGTTGTCAGCGCTGTGCCACAGCGTGTGCTTCATCCATTCCTTGTCGTTGCGGCCCAGCGGGAATTCGGCGTGGTCGGCGGGCTGCTCGTAGTCGTACACGGTGTGGGCGCCGCGGCATTCCTTGCGGGCTGCGGCAGACGTCATCGTGGCTTGCGCCACTTCGATGAGGTTGTCGACTTCCAGCGCTTCCATACGCGCGGTGTTCCAGACTTTGGACTTGTCCTTGAGCGTGATGGATCCCACTTGCTCACGGATGCCGTTGATCTTGACAACGCCTTCGTTCATGCTGTCTTGCGTGCGGAACACGCCGGCGTGCTGCTGCATTGATGCGCGGATGTCGTTGGCCACGTTCTGTGCGTACGTGCCCTGATTCGACTCCTGCAGTTGATTCAGACGCGTCAGCGTGCGGTCAGCGCCATCGGCCGGCAGCGGCTTGTGCTCGCCGCTGTTCTTGACCAGATCGACGATGTGGCGGCCGGCCGACTTGCCGAACACCAGAAGGTCGAGCAGCGAGTTGGTGCCCAGGCGGTTGGCGCCGTGCACCGACACGCAGGAGCATTCGCCCACGGCATAGAGGCCGTTCACGACCTGGTTGTTCACGTCGCCGTTCTGGATGACGACCTGACCGTTGATGTTGGTCGGGATGCCGCCCATCTGGTAGTGGATGGTGGGCACGACAGGAATCGGTTCCTTGGTGATGTCCACGTTGGCGAAGTTAACGCCGATCTCGTACACCGAAGGCAGGCGCTTGTGGATGGTGTCTGCGCCCAGGTGGTCGAGCTTGAGCATCACGTAGTCCTTGTTGGGACCACAGCCACGGCCTTCCTTGATTTCCTGGTCCATCGAGCGCGAGACGAAATCGCGCGGCGCCAGATCCTTCAAGGTGGGCGCGTAGCGCTCCATGAAGCGTTCGCCATTGCTGTTGAGCAAAATGGCGCCTTCGCCGCGGCAGCCCTCAGTCAGCAGCACGCCCGCACCGGCCACGCCGGTGGGGTGGAATTGCCAGAACTCCATGTCCTGCAGCGGAATGCCGGCGCGTGCCGCCATGCCCAAGCCATCGCCGGTGTTGATGAAGGCATTGGTGGACGCCGCAAAAATGCGGCCGGCGCCCCCGGTGGCCAACAGTACGGCCTTGGCTTGCAGTGCATACAGCTCGCCGGTTTCCAGCTCCAGTGCCATCACGCCGACCACGTCGCCCGAAGCGTCGCGGATCAGGTCCAGCGCCATCCATTCGACGAAGAAGTTGGTCTTGGCCTTGACGTTCTGCTGGTACAGCGTGTGCAGCATCGCATGGCCAGTACGGTCGGCCGCTGCGCACGCGCGCTGCACCGGCTTTTCGCCGTAGTTGGCGGTGTGGCCGCCGAATGGGCGCTGGTAGATCGTGCCGTCAGGGTTGCGGTCGAACGGCATGCCAAAGTGTTCCAGCTCATACACCACTTTGGGTGCTTCGCGGCACATGAACTCGATGGCGTCCTGGTCGCCCAGCCAGTCGGAGCCCTTGATGGTGTCGTAAAAGTGGTAGTGCCAGTTGTCCTCAGACATGTTGCCGAGCGATGCCGACACGCCGCCCTGCGCTGCCACGGTGTGCGAGCGAGTAGGGAAGACCTTGGAGAGCGAGGCCACGTTCAGGCCCGCGCGGGACAGTTCCAGCGCGGCACGCATGCCGGAGCCGCCCGCGCCGACGATGACGACGTCGAACTTGCGGGTGGTGATATTCGCTTTGGTATAGCTCATTGTTGGTTGTCTTTCAGTCGCGGGGAAATCGGATCAAAGGCGCCAGAGGATCTGAATGCCCCAGCCTGC
Source organism: Acidovorax sp. WCS2018Noco2-16 (assembly GCF_031843945.1). Lineage (NCBI taxonomy): Bacteria > Pseudomonadati > Pseudomonadota > Betaproteobacteria > Burkholderiales > Comamonadaceae > Acidovorax > Acidovorax sp. WCS2018Noco2-16. Next base: position 34,998 of record NZ_JAVTJJ010000015.1, on the reverse strand, counting down.
GCAGCCGATGAGCCAGAAGATCGTTGCCGCCTGCAGCGCCAGACGCAGGCCGACAGGCTTGACATAGTCCATCAGCACGTCGCGCATGCCGACCCAGGCATGCCAGGCGATGGCGATGACGACCGAGAAAGTGAGCACCTTCATCCACTGCGCCGAAAAGATCGATGCCCAGCGGTCATAGCCGATAGGGCCCTTGGTGAGCACCAGCTGTGCCAGCACGACAATGGTGAAGACGGCCATCAGGACCGCAGTGACGCGCTGGCTGAGCCAGTCGCGCAGGCCATAGTGGGCACCGACGACGGTGCGCTTGGAACCATAGTTCACGGACATGGGGAGACCTTGGATTTATGTGGTGGGGAACAGGGGTGAGTTGGCCGGTCAGTACAAGCCGAACAGCTTGGCGCCGAGAACCAGGGTGAGGGCGATGCTGATCACGAGGGTGGCCTTGGCCGACTTCTGACCGAATTCCTTGCTCACGGCATCGTGGCTCACATCCATCCAGAGGTGGCGCAGGCCTGCCGTGAAGTGGTGCAGGTAAGACCAGATCAATGCGAGCACCACGAGCTTGATGAACCAGCCGGGGATGAAGCCCAGCCCTGCCGTGAAGGCGGAGGTGAACTTGCCGAAAGAGATCTCTGAAGACACAGAGGTGTCGAACATCCACAGCACGAAGGGCAGCAGTGCCAACATGATCACACCGCTGATGCGGTGCAGGATCGACACCCATCCTGCAGGCGGCAGGCGATAGGTAGGCAGGTCCGTGATGGCGTTGATATTGCGAAATTCAGGCCGTTTCTTGGCTAGCTCGGTCATGGCGGGGGCTTTCGTGGATGTAACTGCGTTGTAATTGCACGGGCAAACAACCCAAAATTCTATTGCAATGCAACAACCAGGGGGGTGCGGACACTGCGTATTTTCGGTTTCAACGGGCTTTAGGTAATAGGTTGTGCCAAGAGACCATGGGAATCAGTTGAGATCGTTGCGGTAATGATGAGTGTCCGTGCGGTACAGACCATGCCGTAACTCCATCGGAACATCGTTGTAGGTGTAGGCCAGTCGCTCAACGCTGAGCAGCGGAGCCTGCTCGCTGACATTCAAAGCCAGCGCCTGGGCGGCATCCGGCAGCACGGCTCGAATCTTTTCTTCGGCGCGCACCATGCGCACTCCAAAGTCGATCTCGAACATGGCATAGGTGGGGCCCTGGTAATCGGCAAGACGTTCAGCCGTCAGGCCTTTGAACGCATGGCCTGGCAACCAGATGTCTTCCAGGATGGTCGGCTCGCCGCTGAACGCCAGAATGCGCCGCGCCAAAATGACTGGGTCGCCAGTGCGAAGCATGAGCGATCGCGCTACATCGGCGCTCGCCCGCATGCGGCGGCATTCCAGCACGGCGCGCTGCGCCGGGCCTTCGTCATTGGCATCGCCTGCGTCAGGTTGCAGTTTCAGGAAGCGGTACTGCACATGCCGTTCGGCATGCGTTGCGACGAAGGTGCCTTTGCCCTGTCTGCGGGTCACTAAGTTTTCTGCTGCCAGCTCGTCGATGGCCTTGCGCACCGTGCCCTGGCTGACCCGAAAGCGCGCAGCCAGCTCCATCTCGCTGGGAATGGCCTCGCCGGGCTTCCATTCACCGTGCTGCAGGCTGTGGAGGATAAGTCCTTTGATCTGCTGATACAGCGGGCTGAAGGCAGGCGTCGGCCCTGCAGCGCCGCCCGGAGGCAGGGCTGCGCTGTCGGAGGCGGCAAAGGGCGTGGAGGACATGGGGGGGGTGGCGCAGGCTTGGCGCCGTGGCGCGGGTTGCCAAGTCAGGCAAACCGCAATCATATCTTATATAAGACATAAGACAAATTGACCCTGCGCTTGATTCAGCAGTACACTCCGAGGCTGTTTTGCAGTGCACGGGCCGCTGGTGACTGGCGCTGGTGCATCTTGCACCGACACCTGTTTCTTCATTCTTTTTTGGAGTTTTCACATGAGCAAGAAGCCCGTCCGCGTTGCCGTTACTGGTGCAGCCGGCCAAATCGGTTACGCCCTGTTGTTCCGTATCGCATCCGGCGAAATGCTCGGCAAAGACCAGCCTGTCATCCTGCAACTGCTCGAAGTCCCGGTTGAAGGCCCCCAGAAGGCGCTCAAGGGCGTGATGATGGAACTGGACGACTGCGCATTCCCGCTGCTGGTTGGCATGGAAGCCCACAGCGACCCAATGACCGCCTTCAAGGACGCCGACTATGCGCTGCTGGTCGGTTCGCGCCCACGTGGCCCCGGCATGGAGCGCGCCGAGCTGCTGGCCGTCAACGGCGCCATCTTCACCGCACAAGGCAAGGCCCTGAACGCCGTGGCCTCGCGCAACGTGAAAGTGCTGGTCGTCGGCAACCCTGCCAACACCAACGCCTACATCGCCATGAAGTCCGCGCCTGACCTGCCACGCAAGAACTTCACAGCCATGCTGCGCCTGGACCACAACCGCGCTGCCAGCCAGATTGCTGCCAAGACCGGCAAGGCCGTGGCTGACATCGAAAAGCTCACCGTCTGGGGCAACCACTCGCCCACGATGTACGCTGACTACCGTTTCGCCACCATCAACGGCGAAAGCGTCGCCAAGATGATCAACGACCAAGAATGGAACGCCGACACCTTCTTGCCCACAGTGGGCAAGCGTGGCGCGGCCATTATTGAAGCACGCGGCTCCTCGTCGGCTGCATCGGCTGCCAACGCCGCCATCGATCACATGCGCGACTGGGCTCTGGGCACCAACGGCAAATGGGTCACCATGGGCATTCCATCGGACGGCCAGTACGGCATTCCCAAGGACACGATGTTCGGCTTCCCGGTTACCTGCGAAAACGGCGAGTACAAGATCGTCGAAGGCTTGGAGATCGACGCGTTCTCGCAAGAGCGCATCAACAAGACGCTGGCTGAGCTGCAAGGCGAGCAAGACGGCGTCAAGCACCTGCTGTAAGCACCGGGGGTCGCGCGTGCTCGACTGGAATCCTGCGCTTTATCGCCGTTTCGAAGACGAGCGCACGCGCCCGGCGCAAGAGCTGCTGGCGCGCGTTCCGCATCCTGCGCCCACCCGTGTGGTGGATCTCGGTTGCGGCCCGGGCAATTCCACCGAGCTGCTGGTGCAGCGCTTTCCTCAGGCGCAAATTACCGGCCTGGACAATTCCGATGCCATGCTGGCCACTGCGCGTGAGCGCCTGCCTGGCGTGGCTTTCGTCGCGGGTGATATCGCCCGCTGGGAGCCGGCGCCTGGCGCCGCACCCGACCTCATTTACGCCAATGCCTCCCTGCAATGGGTGGCAGGGCATGAACAACTGATTCCAAGGCTGCTGCGCAGTCTGGCCCCTGGCGGCGTGCTGGCAATCCAGATGCCGGACAACCGCCGGGAACCCACCCATCGCCTGATGCGTGAGGTGGCCGCCGATGGCCCGTGGGTCAAGGCCATAGGCAACCCCGACGCGGTACGCACCCAGCTGCTGGACATTGATGGCTACTACGACTTGCTGGCGACCGAAGCCGCGCAGGTGGATGTGTGGCACACGGTGTATCAGCACGTCATGCCATCTGCGTCAGCGATTGTCGACTGGGTGCGTTCGACCGGGCTCAAGCCTTTCGTCGATCCGCTGCCCGAGCCATTGCGCTCCGCTTTCCTGACCGAGTACGAGCGACGTGTTGACGCCGCCTATGCCGTGCGTGCGGATGGCAGTCGGCTGCTGGCCTTTCCGCGTCTCTTCATCGTTGCGCAGCTTTCCGCATGAGCGAGCCCGCTTCCTTCGCTCACCCAGCGCAGGTTCTGCTGGGCGCCCAGGCGAGTGCCATGCATTTGCCGGTCTGCGATCATTACAGCGGTGTCGAGGGGCGCATGCGCAAGAGCCTGTCACTGCAAGCCGAACTCACGGCCGAGTATGGCCACTGCGTGTTCGATGTGACGCTCGATTGCGAAGACGGTGCCCCGGTAGGTCAAGAGCGTGAACACGCCAGCCTGGTGGCAGCGCTGGCGCGTGACGCGGCCCCGGCGGCGCGCGTGGCTGCACGGGTGCACACGGTGGACCACCCGGCCTTTGCCAACGATGTGGCCACCATTGCAGGCGAGGCCGGCCACCGTCTGTGCCACGTCATGATTCCCAAGGTGGAGTCGGTGGACGACGTGCTGCAGGCCGAGCGCGCGTTGCAGGTAGCGGGTGCCGGTCATGTGCCGCTGCACGTGCTGATCGAGTCTCCGGCTGCGGTGCAGCGCGCCTTCGAGATCGCGGCGCACCCGCGCGTGCAAAGCCTGAGCTTCGGGCTGATGGATTTCGTCTCTGCCCATGGTGGGGCCATTCCAGCTGCGGGCATGAGCGCGGCGGGCCAGTTTGAGCACCCGCTGGTCGTGCGCGCCAAGCTGGAGATTGCCTCGGCCTGCCACGCCCACGGCAAGGTGCCGTCCCATTGCGTCGTGACCGAGTTCAGCGACGCGGTGGCACTGCAAGCCGCCGCCAGCAAGGCCGCGCGAGAATTTGGTTTCACCCGGATGTGGAGCATTCACCCCGGTCAGATCCGGCCCATTCTGGCGGCCTTTGCCCCCGCTGGCGATGAGATCGCCCAGGCGGCCCGGATCATTTCTGCCGCTGTTCATGCTGACTGGGCTCCCGTCAGCGTGGACGGCGTTTTGCACGATCGCGCGAGCTACCGCTACTTTTGGCAGGTGCTGGCGCGTGCTTACCAAACTGGCCGAGCGCTGCCCGAGACGGCGCAGGCCTGGTTTCCCCAAGCCGATATCCCGGCCCTTTGATTGTTCCCAGCAGGTTTGTTTACATACTGCTTTCCCCCCGAGTTGGAGTCACCCCATGAAGTCCTTGATCGCTTCCGCGTTGATGCTGCTGGCCCCCGCGCTGGCGCTGGCGCAAACGACTGACGCCGCCAAGCCTGCGCCCGCCAAAACCACGGCCAAGCCTGCCGCCAAGGCCGCGGCCAAGCCGGCAGACGCATCCGCCAAGAAGGCCCCTGTAGCCAAAACCACCAAGTCCGCTGCAGACAAGGCCGCTGCGGCCAAGGCCAAGGCCAAGGCGACCAGCAGCCGCACCCAGCTCAAGAGCGCCACGGGGCAGGTGGCGTCAGGCTTCATTGCGGCCGAAGAAGCGCTGTCGCCAGCAGAGCTGTCGATCGCCGAGCGCGTGCACACCGGCCGCATCGCCTGTGAACTGGGTGCCTTCGTCAGCATCGAGCGCGACCCTGCATCGCCCGGTCGGTTCAACCTCGAAGGCAAGGGCTTCAAGTACCGCATGACTCCCGTGGCGACCAGCACGGGTGCCGTGCGCCTGGAAGATCAGCATGGCGGCGCGGTCTGGCTTCAGATCGCCAACAAGTCGATGCTGATGAACCAGAAGGCAGGCCAGCGCTTGGCCGACGAGTGCATGAGCCCCGAGCAGCTGTTGGTGGCCGAAGGCCTCAAGACCAATCCGCAGCCGAGCGTGCTGGACCCACTGCCTGCTGCCGCCAGCAAGTGAGTCGAGCGCTGATCCGTCCGGTTTGAAGAGCACCACAGAAAAGACGAATCCGCGCTGAAGGTCGCCCGATGCTTGTCAGGCGCCCAAGCCACCCCACTTTAGAAACGTAGAACCCACCGGAGAAGAAAATGTTGAAAGCCTATCGCGACCATGTAGCTGAACGCGCTGCACTGGGCATTCCGCCGCTGCCGCTCGAAGCCAAGCAAGTGGCCGAGCTCATCGAGCTGATCAAGAACCCGCCGGCCGGGGAAGAGGCTTTCCTCATCGACTTGCTGACCCACCGTGTGCCACCGGGCGTGGACGACGCGGCCAAGGTCAAGGCCAGCTTCCTGGCCGCCGTGGCGCATGGCGACCTCTCCGTGGGACTGATCTCCAAGGCCAAGGCTACCCAGCTGCTCGGCACCATGGTGGGTGGCTACAACGTGCATCCGCTGATCGAGTTGCTCGACGATGCCGAGGTGGCCGGCGTGGCGGCCGAAGGCCTGAAGAAGACGCTCTTGATGTTCGACTTCTTCAACGACGTGGCCGAAAAGGCCAAGGCTGGCAACGCCAAGGCCCAGGAAGTGATGAAGAGCTGGGCCGATGCCGAGTGGTTCACCACCCGCCCTGAAGTCGAAAAGAAGATCACCGTCACCGTGTTCAAGGTGCCCGGTGAAACCAACACCGACGACCTGTCGCCCGCGCCCGATGCGTGGAGCCGCCCCGACATTCCGCTGCACTACCTGGCCATGCTGAAGAACACGCGTGCCGACGCTGCGTTCAAGCCGGAAGAAGACGGCAAGCGCGGCCCGATGCAGTTCATCGACGACTTGAAGAAAAAAGGCCATCTCGTGGCCTACGTGGGCGACGTGGTGGGCACGGGCTCCAGCCGCAAGTCGGCTACCAACAGCGTGATCTGGGCCACGGGCGCTGACATTCCGTTCGTGCCGAACAAGCGCTTTGGCGGCGTCACGCTGGGCGGCAAGATCGCTCCCATCTTCTTCAACACGCAAGAAGATTCGGGCTCGCTGCCCATCGAAGTCGATGTGAGCAAGCTCGAGATGGGCGACGTGATCGACGTGCTGCCCTACGACGGCAAAATCGTGCGCGACGGCGAGACCTTGGTCGAGTTCCAGCTCAAGAGCGACGTGCTGTTCGACGAAGTGCGCGCCGGCGGCCGCATCAACCTGATCATCGGCCGTTCGCTGACCGCCAAGGCGCGCGAGTTCCTGGGCCTTCCAGCCTCCACCGTGTTCCGCCTGCCGCAGGTGCCCGTCGCCACCCAGGCCGGCTTCACGTTGGCGCAGAAGATGGTCGGCCGCGCCGTCGGCCTGCCCGAAGGCCAGGGCGTGCGCCCCGGTACCTACTGCGAACCCCGGATGACCACCGTGGGCTCGCAAGACACCACGGGCCCGATGACCCGCGATGAGCTGAAGGATCTGGCCTGCCTGGGCTTTTCCGCCGACATGGTCATGCAGTCGTTCTGCCACACCGCGGCCTACCCCAAGCCGGTGGACGTGAAGACACACCGCGAACTGCCCGCCTTCATCAGCAATCGCGGCGGCGTCGCGCTGCGCCCTGGCGACGGCGTGATCCACAGCTGGCTCAACCGTCTGCTGTTGCCTGACACGGTCGGCACCGGCGGCGACTCGCATACGCGTTTCCCGATCGGTATTTCGTTCCCCGCCGGCTCCGGCCTGGTGGCCTTCGGTGCCGCCACGGGCGTGATGCCGCTGGACATGCCTGAATCCATCCTGGTGCGCTTCAAGGGCGAAATGCAGCCCGGCGTGACGCTGCGCGACCTGGTGCACGCGATTCCGCTGTACGCCATCAAGCAAGGCCTGCTGACGGTGGCCAAGGCCGGCAAGATCAACGCGTTCTCCGGCCGCGTGCTGGAAATCGAAGGCCTGCCCAACCTGAAGGTCGAGCAAGCATTCGAGCTGTCCGACGCATCGGCCGAGCGTTCTGCAGCTGGTTGCACGATCAAGCTGAACCCCGAGCCGATCAAGGAATACCTCACCAGCAACGTCGTGCTGATGAAGAACATGATCGCCGACGGCTATGCCGATGCCCGCACGCTGGCACGTCGTATCGAAAAGGTCGAAGCCTGGCTGGCCAACCCCAACCTGCTGGAAGCCGACAAGGACGCCGAGTACGCCGCGGTGATCGAGATCGATCTGGCCGACATCAAGGAGCCCATCGTCTGCTGCCCGAACGATCCGGACGACGCCAAGTTCATGTCCGAAGTGTCGGGCACCAAGATCGACGAAGCCTTCATCGGCTCGTGCATGACCAACATCGGCCACTTCCGCGCAGCTGCCAAGCTGCTGGGCGGACAGCGCGACATTCCCGTCAAGCTGTGGGTGGCACCGCCCACCAAGATGGACGAGAGCGAGCTGATCAAGGAAGGCCATTACGCGGCCTTCGGCACAGCTGGCGCGCGCACCGAAATGCCGGGCTGCTCGCTGTGCATGGGCAACCAGGCGCAGGTGCGCGAAGGCGCGACGGTGATCTCCACCTCCACCCGCAACTTCCCCAACCGCCTGGGCAAGAACACCAACGTGTTCCTGGGCTCGGCTGAGCTGGCCGCCATCGCGTCCAAGCTGGGCAAGATCCCGACCGTGGCCGAATACCACGAGGCCATGGGTGTGGTGAACAAGGACGGCGCGTCGATCTATCAGTACCTGAACTTCGACAAGATCGAAGAGTACGCAGACAAGGCCAAGGCGCAGACTGAAGCCGCCTCTGCGGCCTGATCGGCCAGTGGCAGAGAGCCCGCTTCGGCGGGCTTTTTTGCGTCTTGTGTGCTATGGATTTAATAGCTGCTAGCGCTTTGGAGGCAAGCGATACACCCCGATTTGATGGTTAATTGGGAATGGCGGCGCCTTGGTCGTTGCGCGTTTGACTCAGCGCAACATCGAGCGCAGCGGCGCTCCGCACAATGGGCGAGCCCGCAGGTTCGCGCCGGTTACGGCAAGCGATTTGACATGTCTGCAGGTTCCGCCGTGGCTACCAAGAAATTCCCCCTTCACCCCGCCCACCCCGAGCGCAATTGCTGGGGCTGCGACAGATACTGCCCGGCAGATTCGCTGCAATGCGGAAACGGTTCAGAGCGAACACAGCATCCGGCGGAACTGTTTGGTGATGACTGGGCGCAGTGGGGCTTGGACAAAGCCGAGCCTGTAAGTGATTTCGGTCCAGAACCGTCGGAAAGCAGTTCTATTCCGAAGCGACTTTGAACCGATTCAAGAATGCGCGTGGCGAGCGACTGTAATGGGTTGTGCTATTAAGTTAATAGCTACTAGCGCTTGATGGATAAGCGCTAGAGACCAATTTGACCTTGAATTTCTGCTGTCAGCTGACCTGGCGCTTTTCCAGCTTGCGCGTCAGCGTGCGCCGATGCATGCCCAGGCGGCGGGCGGCTTCCGAGATATTGAAGTCGGTTTCCGCCAGCACCTCGTGGATGCGTTCCCACTCCAGCGTCTTGATCGAGCTGGAACGGTTGGTGAGCTCGACGTCGGTGTTGCCTTCCGACAGGCTGAAGGCCGCCTCGATGTCGTCGGTGTTAGACGGCTTGGCCAGGTAGTGGCAGGCGCCCAGCTTCACGGCCTCCACCGCGGTGGCGATGCTGGCGAAGCCGGTCAGCACGACGATGAGCATGTCTTCGTCGAGCGCATGCAGCTTTTGCACGCAGGCCAGGCCCGAGGCCTCGCCCTTGAGCTTGAGGTCCACCACGGCATAGCCGGGCCGGTGGTGCGCCAGCACATCGTCCAGCGCGGCTAAGCTGTCGGCCTGTAGCACGCGATAGCCGCGCCGCTCGAACGAGCGCGCGAGCGTGCGCGCGAAGGCGTCGTCGTCTTCGACAATGAGCAGCAGGCGGTCAGTGGGGTCCATGGTGATGCGGGGCTCCAGGTTCCGGCAGCGCAATGGCTGCCAGTGGCAATTGGATGACGACTTCGGCGCCGCCTTCTGGCCGGTTGCGGGCCACCAGGCTACCGCCCAGGGTGCGCGCTACGGTCATCGCCAGGAACAGGCCCAGGCCGCCACCCGGACGCCCCTTGGTGGACTGGTACGGCTTGCCCATGCGGGCCAGGATGGCGGAATCGAACCCCGGTCCGGCATCGGTGACGGTGATGCGCAAGGAGTCTGCGAAGCGGTCGATGAGCAGATCGACCAAGTCGGGCGATGCGTCCCGGGCATTGTCCAGCACATTGAAAACCATTTGCTCCAGCGTGGTGTCGGCCACCATCGCGGCGTCGGCGCCGAAGCGGTTGGCGTAGCGGAATTCCGTCACCGATCGGGTCGCTTGCCAGTCGTGCGCCAGCCGGTCGGCGAACTGGCACACGGTGGTCTGGGCGGACTCTTCGCCCCGCGTTTCGCCGGCCGACAGCAAGATGCCGCTGACGATGCTCTTGCAGCGTTTGACCTGCGCCTGCATCTCGGCCACCTCGCCTTGCAGGCCGGGGTGGGCGGCCAGCAGCGGGTCGTGCTTCCAGTCTCCCAGGATCACCGCGAGCGTGGACAGCGGCGTGCCCAGTTCATGCGCGGCGCCAGAAGCCAGCAGGCCCATGCGTACGATGTGCTCTTCTTCGGCGGCGCGCTGGCGGGCCGATGCCAGGCGGGCGTCGCGCTGGCGCAGGTTGCGGCCGATGCGGGTGATGAAGATCACCACCAAAATGGCGTTGAGCAGAAAGCACACCAGCAGTCCTTGCGTGTACAGGCTGGGCGCGCCCTGGTGCAGGTCGGGCACGGCCGGCAGCGGCAGGTGGTGGCGCGACAGGGCGGTGAAGCACAGCGCGGCGATCAGCACGATCGACCAGATGTAGCCGCCGCGCAGCAGCACGGCGCCCAGCGCGATCTGCAACAGGTACAGGAAGACGAACGGGTTGCCGGTGCCGCCGCTCAGATACAGCTGGACCGTGAGCACGGCCACGTCGATCAGCAGCGCCAGGAACAGCTCGACATGCTGCACGCGGTGGCCCGTGCGCCAGCGGAGGAGGCTCACCCCGTTGAAGACCGCCAGGCAGCCGACGACCATCAGCATCTCGCCCACCGGCACGGCCAGCGCCAGTGTGTAGTACGCAACCTCGATGGTGAACACCTGGCCGATCACCGCCAGCCAGCGCAGTTGAATCAGCTGGTGAAGATTCTTGAGGCCGGCCGCGGTGTTGGCGGCCTGCGCCTTGCGCACGGAGGGCACCGGCGCGGGCGTGGCAGAAGGTTCAGGAGGAGGTGGTGTCATGGAAGGTGGATGCGGCGGATGCGGCGCGCGAACGACGCTCGTATCGTGCCACGTACACCCAGGCGATCACCGTCATCAATGCCAGCCCGAACCAGGTAAGGGCGTAGACCAAGTGGCTGTTGGCAAAGCGGATCACCGTCATGCCGGCGCGTGGCCACGCGTTGGTGGCGGCCGCAGTCTGAGCGCCGGGCAGGCCGGCGTCGATGAAGAATGGTGCGGCGTTGCGCAAGCCTTGTGCGGAGGCAATGGCCGCGACATCGCGGGAATGCCAGCGCTGCGCTGCGGGGTCGTTGCGGCGCAGGAAGCCACCGACGGGCTCGCTGATGCGCAGCAGGCCCTGCACAGTCGCCTCTGCCGCAGTGGTCTGATTGGCCGGGCCAGACTGCCATTGCGCGCGCTGGTCGGACGGAATGTAGCCGCGATTGACCAGCACCTGCGTGCCGTCCTGTTGCTGCAGTGGCGTCATCACCCAAAACCCTGCGCCGAGCTCAGTCACCGCCTGGGTCAGCACGGTCTTGTCGCTCAACCAGCGGCCTGAGGCACTGACCGGCAGGTATTCGTAGCCGGCGGCATCTACGCGGGGCCAGTCGGCCACCGGCGGCAGCGCAACGGGAGCCGAATGCACCCGCTGGTCGACCCGCTCGATCAGATCGAGCTTCCAGGCGCGCCGTTGCACCTGCCAGCTGCCGAGGGCGATAAACCCCAAAAACAAAGCGATGCCCACCAGGATGAGCATCGCTTTGGTCAAGGATGAGCGCCGGCCGCTCGGGCCGGCGCTGGAGGCCGCGTCGCCTGTCAAGGCGTGACGGCCGCCGGAGCGGACTGGGCGGGTGGCGAGCCGGGCATGGCGTGGTCCGGCATCATGTTCGCGTTCATGTGGAACATCACCCACAGCGTGCCGGCAATGGCGATGGCCACGAACACCACGGTGAAGATGGTGGATAGCATGGTCCATCCGCCCTCGACCTTGCCGTTCATATGCAGGAAGCACACCATGTGCACAAGGATCTGCACCACAGCGAAGCCCCCCAGCACCAGGATGGCAGTGTTGCGATCGGCGATGACCTTGGCCATGACCAGCCAGAACGGAATGGCCGTCAGGATGATCGACAGCACAAACCCGGTCATGTAGCCCGAGAAGGTGCTGTGCGGCTCGTTCGCATCGTGGTGGTGGGTGTCGCCAGCGGCGGCGTGGGTTGCGTGTTGCGCGCTCATTTACAGCACTCCCATCAGGTACACAAAGGTGAAGACGCCGATCCACACCACGTCCAAGAAGTGCCAGAACATCGACAGGCACATCAGTCGGCGGTTGTTCTCGGGGATCAGGCCGTGTTTGCCGATCTGGATCATCAGCACCACCAGCCAGATCAGGCCGAACGTGACGTGCAGGCCGTGGGTGCCCACGAGCGTGAAGAAGGCAGACAGGAAAGCGCTGCGCTGCGGGCCTGCGCCCTGTTCGATCAGATGGTGGAACTCATAGATTTCGAGCGCCAGAAAGCACAGGCCGAAGAGGCCCGTGACTGCCAGCCATACCAGCGTGCCCTTCACATCGTTCTTCTGCTTGCGCAGCATGGCGAAGCCGAAGGTGATGGACGAGGCCAGCAGGAAGGCCGTGTTGATGGCCACCAGCTTCAGGTCAAACAACTCGGCGCCGGTAGGGCCTGCCGCATAGCTGCGACCCAGCACGCCGTAGGTGGCGAAGAGGGCTGCAAAGATGAGGCAGTCGCTCATCAGGTAGAGCCAGAAGCCCAGCGCAGTGCCGTTTTCTGGATGGGGCTCGTGCACGGGATGGTATTCGCGTGGAGCCAGGGCGCCGGCAGCAGCGCCGGCTTGGAGACGGATATCAGACATGGCGTGCGAGTTGGAGTGTGCGGGCTTCTTCGGTCGTGGCGACTTGATCGGCAGGGATGTAGAAGTCACGCTTGTAGTTGAAGGTATGGATGATCGCCACCAGCACCACTGCCGCGAACGACAGGCCGGCCAGCAGCCACATGTGCCAGATCAGGGCAAAGCCCAGCACCAGCGACAGTGCGGAGATCACGGCACCGGAGCCGGTATTGGCAGGCATGTGGATGGGCTGGAAGCCTGCCAGCGGACGCTTGTAGCCGTGCTTCTTCATGTCCCACCAAGCGTCGATTTCATGCACCACCGGCGTGAACGCGAAGTTGTAGTCTGGCGGGGGCGAAGAGGTCGCCCATTCCAGCGTCCGTGCGTCCCATGGGTCGCCCGTTTCGTCGCGCAGCTCTTCGCGCTTCAGGTAGCTGACGACCAGTTGCATCAGGAAGCAGCCGATCCCTGCAGCGATCATCGCCGCGCCGATGGCGGCCACCACGAAGTAGGGCTGCAGCGAAGCGTCTTCGAAGTGGTTGGCGCGACGGGTCACGCCCATCAGGCCCAACACGTACAGCGGACCGAAGGCGACCCAGAAGCCGATCACCCACAGCCAGAAGGAGCGCACGCCCCAGGTGCGGTCCAGCTTGTAGCCGAAGGCCTTGGGGTACCAGTAGTTGATGCCGGCGAACAGGCCGAACAACACGCCGCCGATGATCACGTTGTGGAAGTGGGCGATCAGGAACAGGCTGTTGTGGAGCACGAAGTCGGCTGGCGGCACCGCCAGCAGCACGCCCGTCATGCCGCCGATGGCAAACGTGATCATGAACGCCACGGTCCACATCATGGGCAACTCGAACCGGATACGGCCCTTGTACATGGTGAACAGCCAATTGAAGATCTTCGCGCCCGTCGGGATCGAGATGATCATGGTCGTGATGCCGAAGAACGTATTCACGCTGGCGCCGGAGCCCATGGTGAAGAAGTGGTGCAACCACACCAGGTACGAAAGAATGGTGATCACCACCGTGGCGTAGACCATCGACGTATAGCCGAACAGCCGCTTGCGGCAGAACGTGGCCACCACTTCGGAGAAGATGCCGAAGCAGGGCAGGATCAGGATGTAGACCTCAGGATGGCCCCAGATCCAGATCAGGTTCACGTACAGCATGGCGTTGCCGCCCAGGTCGTTCGTGAAGAAGTTGGTGCCGATGTAGCGGTCGAGCGACATCAGCACGAGTGCGGCCGTCAGCACTGGGAAAGAGGCCACGATCAGGGCGTTGGTGCACAGCGCGGTCCAGGTGAAGATGGGCATCTTCATCAGGTTCATGCCGGGCGCGCGCATCTTGACGATGGTCACGATCAGGTTAATGCCCGACAGCGTCGTGCCCACCCCCGCGATCTGCAGCGCCCAGATGTAGTAGTCCAGTCCCACGCCCGGGTTCTGCGCCCCCAGATTGGACAGCGCCAGCCAGCCAGAGGTGGAAAACTCGCCAAGGAACAGCGACACCATCACCAGAATGGCGCCGGCGGTGGTCATCCAGAAGCTGAAGTTGTTCAGGAACGGGAACGACACGTCGCGCGCGCCGATCTGCAGCGGCACCAGATAGTTCATCAATCCGGTCACCAGCGGCATCGCTACGAAAAAGATCATGATCACGCCGTGGGCGGTGAAGATCTGGTCGTAGTGGTGCGGTGGCAGGTAGCCCAGGTTGTCACCGAAGGCCATCGCCTGCTGCAGCCGCATCATGACCGCGTCGGCAAAGCCGCGCATCAGCATGACCAAGCCCAGGATCATGTACATGATCCCGATTTTTTTATGGTCGATGCTGCAGATCCAGTCGCGCCACAACGGGCCCCACAGACGGAATTTGGTGATGCCGGCGACCATGACAAGGCCACCCAGCACCACGGCTATGAAGGTCCACAGCACGATGGGCTCGTGCGCCATCGGGACAGAGTCCCAGCTGAGCCGGCCTAAGGCCCAATGGGACACAGCGGCGGTTTGTTCAGACATATCGAGTCTCTTTGATGCGGGCTCAGCCTGTTCGCACAGGTGTCAGCCCTTCGGATTTATTGTGGGGAAGCGGCGTTGGTGCGGGGGTTGCCAGCCAGCGGCTGGCCCAGCGATGCGATCACCTGGGCGGCGTTGTCGACCGTGCAGACGTCTTGCGGCAGATTCAGGCCGGCAGCCTTCAGGTAGGCCGCGCCACCGGCCTCATCGATGGCCATCATGTGGTGCATGCACATCTTGCCGTCTTCCACGCAGCGGTTGAGCACCTTGTCGTACAGGCCCTCTTCCACGCTGGCGAAGTACTCGACCGGGTTGCGCTCGCTGGGCTTGGACAGCGCCTGGTAAGCGGTGCGGCTCAGCGGCTTGCCGGCGGCCTTGGCCTGAGCCACCCACTGGTTGAAGTCGCCATCGTTCAGGCCGCGAAACTTGAACGTCATGCCCGAAAACCCAGCGCCGCTGTAGTGCGAAGCCAGGCCGTGGTACACGCCCTCTTTGTTGATGATGGCATTCAGCTCGGTCTGCATGCCGGGCATGGCGTAGATCATGCCGGCCAGGTCAGGCACGTAGAACGAATTCATCGTGGACGTGGACGTCAGCTTGAAGAGGATAGGGCGATCGACCGGCGCGGCGAGTTCGTTCACCGTGGCGATGCCTTGCTCCGGGTAGAAGAACAGCCATTTCCAGTCCATCGCGACTACTTGCACTTCGAGGGGCTTGACGTTGGGTGCCAGCGGACGGCTCGCATCCACCCGGTCGAGCGGACGGTACGGGTCGAGCTTGTGGGTGCCGATCCAGGTCACAGCTCCCAAGGCGATGATGATCAGCAGCGGCACCGTCCAGATGACCAGTTCCAGCGTGGTGGAGTGGTGCCAGTCCGGGTCGTACTCGGCTTCCGTGTTGGTGTGGCGGTATTTCCACGCAAACAGGCAGATCAGGAAGATCACCGGAACGATGATGATGAGCATCAACAAGGTCGCGGTCACGACCAACTGGCCCTGCTGCGCGGCCACATCGCCCGCCGGGTTGAGCACCACGGCCTTCTGACAGCCAGCCAGGGTGGCTGTCAGAAGGGCCGCTGCAAGCCACGCGGGCCTGCGGATTTCCTTGAATTGATACATGCTGAGGACGCAATGAGGGCGCAATTAGGTAAAAACGCGGTTACTTGATGACTCGGAATGTAATACGCGCAGCAGTTTTGTCGATTGGACATTTTGTCCACGGTCAATCACTCGCTAGGAAAAAATCCGGCTCAAAAGCCAGCCGAATCACATTCCGCGACTGCCAGCTTGGCGAGTGCGTAGGGTAACTCCCACCGGCTTGTGAGGAAAAGTCGCCTTGTGAGCGCGGGGTGTTGGGGGTAGAACCTACTAGTCAGAATGAACAGGAGGATTTCATGAGTGGACTCGCAGCAACTGCCGCCTTGCCGGCAGGGGAATTCAATGATTCGGGATCACTCTCTCGTGCGGATACCCATGAAGACGTCACGCCCAGCGAGATCGCCGTCGGGGTGATCATCGGGCGGTCGTCCGAATATTTCGACTTTTTCGTCTTCGGGCTCGCCTGTGTACTGGTGTTCCCGTCATTTCTGTTCCCTTACCTTTCGCGGCTGGAAGGCACGTTGATGGCTTTTGCCATCTTTTCTGTGGCGTTCGTCGCGCGGCCCGTAGGCACTGCCATCTCCATGGCCATACAACGCCGCTGGGGCCGCGGCACCAAGCTGACGGTGTCGCTCTTTTTGCTGGGCGCCAGCACGGCAGGCATGGCGTTTCTGCCCGGTTACAACTCCATCGGCAGTGCAGCCATTGTCGCGCTGGTGCTGCTGCGGATCAGTCAGGGTCTGGCGCTGGGCGGCACCTGGGATGGCCTGCCATCCCTGCTGGCCATGTCGGCGCCTAAGGAGCGCCGCGGCTGGTACGCCATGGTCGGGCAGTTGGGCGCCCCCATCGGCTTCGCCCTGGCGGCCGGTCTGTTTGCTTACCTCTACAGCAGTCTGAGCGTGGCGGAGTTCCTGGAGTGGGGCTGGCGCTATCCATTCTTCGTCGCCTTCGCCATCAACGTGGTGGCACTCTTTGCGCGTCTGCGGTTGGTGGTGGGCCAGTCGTACGCTGACCTGATGCAGCAACGTGAGTTGGAGCCCGTCAGCGTGACGCGCCTGATGCGTGATGAGGGTCGCAACGTAGTGTTGGGCGCCTTTGCCGCACTGGCCAGCTTCGCGCTGTTCCATGTGGTGACGGTGTTTCCGCTGTCGTGGATCTCGATGTACTCCGAGCAGTCCATCACCCACGTGCTGGGCGTGCAAATCTTCGGCGCCTTCTGTGCCGCCGGCGCGGTGATGCTGTCAGGGTGGCTGGCCGACCGGTTCGGCCGGCGCAACACGCTGGGCGTGATGGCGGTGCTCATCGGTGTGTTCAGTCTGCTGACGCCGCTGCTGCTCAATGGCGGCACTGCGGGCAACAACATCTTCATCATTGCCGGCTTCATTTTGCTGGGCCTGTCGTACGGCCAGGCCTCCGGCACGGTCACGGCCAACTTCTCGCCAGGCTATCGCTACACCGGCGCGGCTTTGTCGGCTGACATGGCCTGGCTGTTCGGTGCGGCGTTTGCTCCGCTGATTGCGCTCGGCCTGTCGGCCAAGTTCGGGCTGGTGGCCGTCAGCATCTACTTGATGTCTGGCGCCATCTGCACGCTGCTGGCGCTGCGAGTCAACCGGCTGATAGAACGACGCGAATGAGATGGTATGGCGGCGGCTGTGAACACGGCCGCCTGCCTGACTTGGGCATTTGCTATCAAAAAAATAGCTGCCTGCGCTGATTCTGCAAGGGGTTCATGCCGATAAAGGCTTGAAACCAGGGCGGAATCAGCGCAGGCAGCTTCGTTTTCAGGAGCACCCGGCCCAGCCCCGGCCCCAAGACCCAGGCGCTGCGTCGTTACTCCTTCGGACTAAACCCGATGGTCAGCGATGACGGTACCCGGCCGTCCACGTCCTTGGGCAGCGTGTCGGTCTTTTGCAAGGCGCGAATCACGGCGTCGTCCCAGGCCTTGTTGCCGCTGGACTGGGTGATGCGCGTGCCGACGATGGTGCCGTCCGGTGCGGCGCGCACTTCCACTTCAGTGCGGGGGTTGCCCGAGACGATGTCCGGATAGATGATGTTCGGGCGCACCTTTGCTGCCACCTTGCCGCCGTAGCTGCCCGATGGCCCTGAGCTGCGTTGCGCGGTGCCGGTGGCGGTCTCGCCGCCCGTGGCACCGGCAAGGCCCTGCATGCGGCGCAGGTTGGCTTGGCGCTGCTCTTCCACGCGCTTGGCTTCTGCCTCGGCCTTCTTCTTGGCCTCGGCCTGCTTCTTCTTGTCCTGCTCGGCCTTCTCGGCCTTTTCGCGGCGCTCTTCCTCGCGGTCGACGCGTTCCTTCTCGGCTTTTTCGCGCTGCGCTTTCTCGCGTTCGGCCTTGTCCCGCTCGGCCTTGTCGCGCTGCGCTTTTTCCTTTTCCTTGTCCTTTTGCAGGCGGTCCTTCTTGTCCTGCTCCAGCTGTTCCTGCCGCTCGCGTTCGCGCTTGTCCCGCTCGGCTTGCTGCTGGCGTTCCTTCTTGGCTTGCTCCTGGCGCTTCTTCTCGCGTTCGGTAGCGATGTCGGCCTCTCGTGTGTCGGGCTCTACCTGGCGCGGAGGCGGAGGCGGAGGGGGCGGCGGTGGTGGTGGAGCCGGCGCTGGAGTCGGGGCAGGCTGAGGAGGCGGCGTGGGTGTCGGTGGCTCGGGCGTGGCGGCGCGTGGCGCGGCCTGCTGGGGCACGGCGGACCACAACTCGGCTTCCACGGCGGGTTGATCGGCGCTGGTTTTCCAGTTCACGCCCCAGGTCAACGCGCCCAGCAGTGCGGCATGTGCCAGCACGGCCAGGGCCACGGCGCGAAGGCGGCCGGGCGGGCGGGGCGGGGCAAACTGGTCGCGGTCGTCTTGGGCGTGCATGCGGGGGCTGAAGGGGAGGGCAGGTCGGGAAACGGAAAGATTGAAAGAAGCCGGGCTCAGCCGTCAGCCGCCCGCCTTCACGGACAGGCCCACGCGCTGCACGCCCGCCTTCTGCAGCGAATCCATGGCTTTCACCACCGATTCATACGGCACGGTTTTCTCGGCGGTGATGACGACCGCGCTGCCCTCGGGCTGGCCGGCCTGCCAGCGCTTGGCGGCATCGCCGATCTCGCGCTGCGTGAGCGTGCGGGTGGCGTCACCAGTCTTCAATTGCAGCGTGCCGTCCTTGCCGACCAGAATCTGCGCCACGGCCGGCGGCTGCTTGGATGCCTTGCCGACAGTGGGCACGTCGATCATGCCGGGGGTCAGCATGGGCGCGGTCACCATGAAGATGATCAGCAGCACCAGCATCACGTCGATGAACGGCACCATGTTGATCTCGTTCATCGAACGGCGGCGGCTGCTGCCGCGTGAGGCCATTGCGGGCATGCGTGCCTCCTATTTCTTGCGAATGATGGATGAATCAGTGGCCCGAAGCCGAACCGGGCTGTGCGCCCAGGTTGCGCTGCAGGATGTTGGAGAACTCTTCGATGAAGGTTTCTTGGTGGGTGGCCACGCGATCGATGTCGCTGGCAAAGCGGTTGTACGCCACCACGGCCGGAATGGCTGCGAAGAGGCCAATGGCGGTAGCCACCAGCGCTTCGGCAATGCCGGGCGCCACCTGGGCCAGCGTGACCTGCTCCATGCCGGCAAAGCCAGTGAAGGCATGCATGATCCCCCACACGGTGCCGAACAGGCCCACGTAAGGCGACACCGAAGCCACCGAGCCGAGGAACGACAGGCTGGATTCGACCACGTCCATCTCGCGCTGGAAGCTCGCGCGCATGGCGCGGCGGGCGCCGTCCAGCAGCGTGCCGGGGTCGCTGATGCGGCGCTCGCGCAGCTTTTGGTATTCGCGCATGCCGCTGGCGAAGATGCGTTCCATGGGGCCGGCGTTCTTTGAATTTTGCGCGGCGCCGGCATACAGGTCGTTGAGGCTGGTGCCCGACCAGAATTCGCGCTCGAATTCGTCATTCAGCGTGCGAACGCGCTTCAAGGCGAACAGCTTGCGGAAGATGGCCGCCCAGCTGGCGATCGAAACACCGATCAGCAGCAGCATGACGAACTGCACCACCCAACTGGCGTTGAGCACCAAACTGACGATCGACATGTCTTGGGAATTCATGGTCTTGAGATTGTTTCCAGAAGGGAGCCGGGGATGCGTGCGGGGCGGAGCGTATCCGCCTGAACCCAGCCAATGCGAACCGTGCCTTCACACAGCAGCACCGGGCCGGATTCGATAGTGTGCTCTGTTTTCAGGAGCGCTTGCTGGCGTATTGTCAGGCAAGCCCGTCCGCATTCCTGGACGGCTGCCGTAACAATCAGTTCATCGTCCAGCCGAGCGGGTCGAAGGTAGCGCAGCTGCGCATCGGCTACGACAAACATGCCGCCCGTGAGTTCCCGCAACGCTTGTTGGCCCAGGCCCAGGGATCGCAGCCATTCGGTGCGCGCGCGCTCGAAGAACTTCAGGTAGTTGGCATAGAAGACGATCCCGCCCGCGTCGGTGTCTTCCCAGTAAATGCGCACCGGCCATTCGAATGCCATCGCCCAGCCCTGGCTTCAGCCGATCACCGACTGCAGGCGCCGCACGGCCTCCTGCAGCTGCGGCATCGAGTTGGCGGTGGAAAAGCGCACGAAGCGCGCCGTGTCGGCCGTGCCGAAGTCGCGTCCCGGCGTGATGGCCAGGTGGGCGCGTTGCATCAGCGCGAAGGCAAAGTCCCAGCTACCTTGCACGCCCATCCGTTCGGCCGCCTGGCTGCAGTCGGCCCAGGCATAGAAGGCGCCGTCGGGCAGCACAGGCACGTGCAGCCCCATCGACTGCAGCGCCGGAATGAAGAAGTCGCGCCGCGCCTTGAATTCGGCCCGGCGGCGTTCGTACTCGGCAATGCACTCGGGCTCGAAGCAGGCCAGCGCCGCGTGCTGCGCAATGGTCGACGCGCAGATGAACAGGTGTTGCGCCAGCCGCTCCACCACCGGCACCATGGCGTCGGGCACGACCATCCACCCCAGGCGCCAGCCGGTCATGTTGAAGTATTTGCTGAAGCTGTTGATGCTGATGACGTTCTCATCGATGGCCAGCGCCGTCTGGCCGAAAGCGTCATCGTGCGACAGGCCCAGATAGATCTCGTCGATCAGCGTGACGCCGCCCCGCGCCTGCACCACGCCGTGGATGCGGCGCAACTCGTCGGGCGCGATGGAGGTGCCCGTGGGGTTGGAGGGCGATGCGAGCAGCACGCCACGTGTCTTCGAGCCCCAGGCGGCTTCGACCTTGGCGGCGCTCAGCTGAAAGCGCTCCTCGGCCGTCGTCGGAATCAGCACCGCACGGCCGTCCGCTGCACTCACGAAGTGGCGGTTGCAGGGGTAGCTCGGGTCGGGCATCAGGATTTCGTCGCCCGACTCGATGAGTGCCAGGCAAGCCAGTTGCAGCGCCGCCGATGCACCGGCGGTGATGACGATGCGCCGCGCCGGCACCTGCACGCCGAAGCGCTGGGCGTACCAGCCGCTGATGCGCTCGCGCAGCGCATCCAGGCCCAGCGCGTTGGTGTATTGCGTGGCGCCCCGTCGCACGGCGCGGTCGGCCGCTTCCTGCACCAGCGGCGGCGCGGTGAAGTCAGGCTCACCGATGTTCAAAAAGATCATCGGGTCGGCGCTGCCGGCCACGTCACGCGCCAGGGCCTGAGCGGCCTTGGCGACTTCCATCACATAGAAGGGTTCGATGCGCTCGGCGCGGGTGGAGAACTTCATCGGTGCGCGGTTCTTGCCCGCAAGGCGCGGGCGCGGTGGGGGCTGGCAAGGCAGTGCCAGCCCAAAAAAACTCTTCAGTCTTGGCTAGGCGTGGGCGTGGGCGCTGGCGCTGGTGCCATCGGCTTGTCCGACGCGACCTCGGCGGCGCGCAGTTGCGGCGCCAGTCCGTTCAGCACACCGTTGACGTATTTGTGGCCGTCCGTGCCGCCGAATTCCTTGGCCAGCTCGATGCACTCGTTGATCACCACGCGCCAGGGCACGTCCAGGCAGTGTTGGAACTCATACACGCCGATCCACATGGCGGCATGTTCGATGGGCGAGATCTCGGCCATCTTGCGGTCGAGCTTGGGCAGGATCAGCGCGTCCAGCGACTCCGCGGTTTCGATGCAGCCATGCAGCAGTGCGTCGTAATGCGCCGAATCGGCCTTGTGAAAGCCGGCCAAATCGCGCGTGAAGGTGTCGATGGCGGCGGCGTCGTTGCGGCCCACCAGGTGCTGGTAGAGCGCTTGCAGGGCGAATTCGCGCGCACGGCTGCGGCCCGATTTGGACGCGGCCTTGCGGGCTCCGGTGCTGGTGGTGCCGGTGCGCGCCTGGCGCGGTGGGCGCTTGTCGCCGTGGGTGGATTCGCTCAAGACAGCTCCTCCAGCAAGTTGGCCATTTCGACCGCGACCCGTGCGGCGTCCTGGCCCTTGTCGCTCTGGCGGGCGATGGCTTGTTCCATGTTCTCGGTGGTGATGATGGCGTTGGCCACCGGCACGTGGTATTCCAGCGCGATGCGCGAAACACCTGCGCCAGACTCATTGGCCACCAGTTCAAAGTGGTAGGTCTCGCCGCGGATGATGCAGCCCAGCGCGATCAGCGCGTCGTATTCGTCACGCTCGGCCATGGCCTGCAGGGCCACCGGCACTTCCAGCGCGCCGGGCACCAGCACGTGGTGAATGTGCTTTTCCTGCACGCCCAGGGCGATCAGCTCGGCGCGGCAAGCCGCTGCCAGCGTGTTGGTGATGCTCTCGTTGAAGCGGGCCTGGACGATGCCGATGTGCAGCTTCTTGCCATCGAGCTTGTCCGCCGTTCCTTTGTCTGCGCCAAACATGTTCTTTATTCCTTGGGGATGAAGCCGGTGATTTCCAGGCCATAGCCGGCCATGCTGGGCATGCGGCGGGGTTGGCCCATGAGTTGCATCTTTTGTACGCCGCACTCGCGCAGGATCTGCGCTCCCACGCCGTAGGTGCGCAGGTCCATGCGGCCGCGCTCGGGCGCCTGGGCGGCGCGGGCCGTGCCTTCAAACTGCTCCAGCAGTTGCTGTGCCGATTCGCCGCAGTTGAGCAGCACCGCCACGCCCTTGCCCTGGGCTGCCAGGTACTGCAGGCTCGAATCGAGGCCCCAGGAATGCATGGAGCGGTTGACCTCGAGCGCGTCGAACACCGACAGCGGCTCGTGCACACGCACGGGCACCACGTCGTCGGCGCTCCATTGGCCTTTGACCAGGGCTAGGTGTACGGCCTGGCTGGGCTTGTCCCGAAAGGCGTGCGCGGTGAACTCGCCGGCGGCCGTCTGCAGCGTGCGCGTGCCTACTTTTTCTACCAGCGACTCGTTGCGGCTGCGGTATTCGATCAGGTCGGCGATGGTGCCGATCTTCAGGCCGTGCTCGGTGGCAAACACCTGCAGGTCGGGCAGGCGGGCCATGGTGCCGTCGTCTTTCATCACCTCGCAGATGACGGCAGACGGGCTGCAGCCAGCCATGGCAGCCAGGTCGCAACCGGCTTCTGTGTGGCCGGCGCGCATCAGCACGCCGCCGTCCACCGCCTGCAGCGGGAAGATGTGGCCGGGCTGCACCAGGTCGCGCGCCACGGCGTTCGGGGCGACGGCGGCCTGCACGGTGCGGGCGCGGTCGGCGGCGGAGATGCCGGTGGTCACGCCCTCGGCCGCTTCGATGGAGGCGGTGAAGGCCGTGCCCATCTTGGTGCCGTTGCGCGGCACCATGGGCGGCAGGTTCAGGCGCTCGCAGCGTTCGCGCGTCAGCGTCAGGCAGATCAGGCCACGGCCGAAGCGGGCCATGAAGTTGATGGCTTCGGGCGTGACGTGGTCTGCTGCCAGCACCAGGTCGCCTTCGTTCTCGCGGTCTTCCTCGTCCACCAGGATGACGATGCGCCCGGCGCGCATGTCCGCCACGATGTCTTCGACGGGCGAGATGGCCGCGAGCGGGAGGGGGGTGTTCATGAAAGGGCTTTCGGGTGGGCCGCCCGGCCGGGGTGCGGCGCGTGTTCCCCGATGGGCGGCGGCCGGCCTGCCAGGCAGCCGCCATAAAGAACAGGCGTCGCGGCGGGCCGCGCGGTGCGGGAGCGCTGCGCTCCCGTGAAGCGGGCGATTCTATTCCAGCGCGCCGGCTTCTGCAGGGGCAGACGAATGAGTATGGCGGTCAGATGCCTTGCGGCTCCAGCCGCAGGTCGCTCGATGGATAGGCGATGCAAGGCAGCACGCAGCCTTCGGCCTGCTCTTCGCGGGTCACGCCCGGCCATTCGATGCGGTAGTGCACTTGGCCTTCGGCCAGCATGCCGATGCAGGTGCGGCAGGTGCCGTTGCGGCAGGAACTGGGCCAGTCGATGCCGCCTTGTTCCAGCGAATGCAGCAGCGGCTGGTCGGGCCAGGCATCGCACTGCGTGCCGTCGTCGCCGACGCGGGCGATGAAGAAGGGCGGGGTGGCGGAAGCGTTGTCGGCCATGGTGTGTCGATGATTAAGAGTCAAATAAGGCTCTAGCGCTTATCCATCAAGCGCCAATAGCTATAAATAGTATAGCAATTCGACGGGTGGTTTGCTTTTTGCCCGCCGGGCGCTCAACTGCCTAAAATGAAGCAGCAAAGGGGAAGTCCTTGTGAATCAAGGATTTGGCGCTGTCATACAAAGCTTGTGCAGAGTTATCCACATGATTGTCCAGTGCAGGCAGGGATAACCAAGAGCTGGCCGCTCCGTTTGTGCCTGTTTTTTGGGCAATGGGTGGAGGCGCCTTGCAAATCAAGGACTTGCAACTGTCATACAGCAGTTAAACCGAGTTATCCACATGATTGTCCAGCGCAGCCAGGGATAACCCGAGGCGGTCATTGCGCGACTTTCACGCCCTTCCAGAACGCATAGCGGCCCTTGATCGATTCGGCTTCGGGCTTGGGGTCGGCATAGGTCCAGGCGGCGTCGGCATTGATCTCGCCATTCACCAGCAGCGACAGGTAGGTGGCCTGGCCCTTCCAGGGGCAGCTGGTCTTGTGGTTGCTGAAGGTGAAGTGTTCGCGCTTCAGGGCGCTTTCGGGAAAGTAATGGTTGCCTTCGACGAGCACGGTGTCGTCGCTTTCGGCAAGGGTGACGCCGTTCCAGGTAGCTTTCATGAGAATTCCTTCTTGCTGGGTGAACAAAACGAGAGGGTGATTTGAGTCACCCCGGGCAACCGCCGGGCCCGGGTGGCTGCCGTACAGTGCAGCGGTCATTGTCAACCCATAGGAAGTTTCATCCATGTCCCTCGACTTTCAAGGCCGCGTGGCCATCGTGACCGGTGCCGGCGGCGGGCTGGGCCGCCAGCATGCCCTGGCGCTGGCTGCGCGTGGAGCGCGCGTGCTGGTCAACGACCTGGGCGGCGCGGTGGATGGCAGCGGCGGCACGGCAACGGCGGCCCAGGCGGTAGTCGATGAAATCGTCGCCGCCGGTGGCCAGGCGCTGGCCAACGGCGCGTCTGTCACCGACTTCGCCGCCGTGGAGGCCATGGTGGCTCAGGCCATCGATGCCTGGGGCCGCGTGGATGTTCTGGTCAACAACGCAGGCATCCTGCGCGACAAATCGTTCGCCAAGATGGAGATGGACGACTTCCGCCTGGTGGTCGACGTGCACCTGATGGGCGCGGCGCACTGCTGCAAGGCGGTGTGGGCACACATGGTGGCGCAGAAGTACGGCCGCATCGTGATGACGACCTCGTCCACAGGCCTGTACGGCAACTTCGGCCAGGCCAACTACGGCGCGGCCAAGCTCGCCCAGGTCGGGCTGATGCAGACCCTGGCCATCGAAGGTGCCAAGCACGGCATTCATGTGAACGCGCTGGCACCCACCGCCGCCACCCGCATGACCGAAGGCCTGATGCCCGAAGAGGTGCTGGCCGCGCTGAAGCCCGAGGCCGTGGTGCCCGCCATGCTGGTGCTGGCGCACGAGAGCGCGCCTACCCGCACCATCCTGTGCGCCGGCGCGGGCAGCTTCGAGGCCGCGCACATCACGCTCACCCAGGGCCTTCACATCGGGCTGGCCGCCGACGCGCCCGAGCAGCTGGCCGCGCGGCTGGCCGAAGTGACCGACCGCGCGGGCGAGCAGGTGCCGGGCAGCGGCGCGGCGCAGGGCACGGCCGAGGTGGGCAAGGCGCTGGCGGCGGGGCGCTAGGCAGGCGCCTGTCTGGCGTGGGGTTGGCGTTTGCCTAGCGCATAACGCCGATCCGCACCATTCACCGGCCAGAGTGCCCCGCCCGCCGGCCAGGCTCCGGTCAAGTCGCCGGCAGAGTGGTCGCCGGCGTGCTAAGTTCCGGCCCCACAAGAGATGGATCGGCAATAAACACATGACAAAACTGCACGAGCGCATCGGCGCGCAGCCCCCCGAGCGCCTGGCAGGCATTCGCCGTGGCGTGGAAAAAGAAGGGCTGCGTGTGCTGCCGAACGGCGGACTGGCGCTCACCCCGCACCCGGCCGCGCTGGGCTCGGCGCTGACGCACCCGCTGATCACCACCGACTTCAGCGAATCGCAGATCGAGCTGATCACCGGCGCGCACCGCAGCGTGCAGGCCACGCTCGATGAGCTGACGGAGGTGCACCAGTTTGCCTACCGCGCCCTCACGCAGCAGCCCGGCGGCGGCGAAATGCTGTGGGTGTCCAGCATGCCCTGCGGCCTGCCGACGGACGAGACCATTCCGATCGCGCGCTACGGCTCGTCCAACATCGGCCGCGCCAAGAGCGTGTACCGCATGGGCCTGGGGCACCGCTACGGGCGGCGCATGCAGACCATCTCGGGTATTCACTACAACTGGTCGCTGCCGGACGTGAGCAGCGAAGACTATTTCGGCCTGATCCGCAACTTCCGCCGGCACGCTTTCTTGTTGCTGTATTTGTTTGGCGCCTCGCCCGCGCTGTGCCCATGCTTCGTGGCGGGGCGCGACCACAGCCTCCAACCGCTGGGCGACGGCCGGCAGGCGCTTTATCTGCCGCACGCCACATCGCTGCGCATGGGCCGCCTGGGCTACCAGAGCGATGCGCAGTCCACGCTGGCCGTCAGCTACAACGGACTGAAGGGCTACGCCGATTCGCTGCATGAGGCGCTGACGCGGCCCTATGCCGCCTACGAAGCCGTGGGCGTGATGAACCCGGGCGGCGAATACAACCAACTGGGCACCAGCCTGCTGCAGATCGAAAACGAGTTCTACGGCACCATCCGCCCCAAGCGCACGGTGCGCACCGGCGAGCGCCCGCTGCATGCGCTGCGCGAGCGCGGCGTCGAATACGTCGAGGTGCGGCTGATGGACCTGGACCCGTTCGAGCCGGTGGGCATCACCGAGCAGACCATGCGCCTGCTGGACGTCTTCCTGCTGCACTGCCTGCTGACCGACAGCCCACCCGATACACCCGCGGAAATCGCCGAGCTGCAGCACAACCAGCACCTGGCGGCCGAGCGCGGGCGCGAGCCGGGCTTGCAGCTGATGCGTGGCGGGCGCAGCGTGGCGCTGTCCGACTGGGGTGCCGAGCTGCTGGCCGACTGCCAGCCTCTGGCCGCCGCGCTAGACGCGGCCCAGCACACGGACGCGCACAGCCAGGCACTACTGGCCGCGCAGGCCACGCTGGCCGAGCCGCAACGGACGCCATCGGCCCGCGTGCTGGCTGAACTGACCCAGCGCCACGGCGACAACTTCACGGCCTTTGCGCTGAACCAGTCCGCCGCCACGCGCGACCACCTGCTGGGCTTGGCTTGGTCGGCCGAGCAGCAAGAGCGCCACGCCGCGCTGGCCGCGCGTTCGGTCGCCGAGCAAAAAGCGCTTGAAGCTGCCGACACGCTGCCGTTCGAAGCCTGGCGCGAGCAGTACATGGCGGTGGATCAGCTGGGCTGATTGCTCGGCCCCAGGGCGCGGGGGGCCTTCCCGGGTCGGGGCAGCCCGCTTGTGCCCCTGCACTGCCCGCTTCACACTGACGACCGTGAATTCCTCCCTGATGAACCCGCGCGCCGCGCTCGCCATCCGCCTGCGTGCCGCGCTGCGCGTGGCTCTCAGCCACTATGTGGCCAACGGCATCGGCGTCGCCATCGGGCTGATGCTGATTTCTGCCGGCGTGCACGTGTTCTTCGGCGCTGCGGCGGCATCGGCCGCTTCGGTGGGCGTGATCGTCACCGCACCGCCCGACCTGCCGGGCCCGCGCCGTGGCAAGTTCTGGCAGATGCTGCCGGCGCCCTTGCTGGGCCTGCCGCTTTTCTTCGGCGTCCAGATGCTGCAGGACGACCCGCTGGAGCTGGGCCTGCTCATCGTGCCGGCCGCCTTCATCGCCTTTTTGGCGATGGCCTGGGGCAAGCGGGGCGTGCCGGTCGCCATCGCCCTCATCTTCTCGGCCGTGTTCAGCATGGCCGTGCCCACGCATGAAGGGCGCAACGCGCTGGACGCCGCGCTGCGCACCACGGCGTACTTCGGCCTGGGCGCCGGGCTGTACGTGGTCTACGCCGTGCTGGCGCACCTGGCGCTCAACGGCCGCTACCGCGTGCAACTGCTGGCCGACACCTTGCTGGCGCTGGCCGAGCTGATGCGCGTGCAGGCGCGGCGATTCGGCCGGGCCGATGCCGAGGAGGCGTCAGGCGACGCCGCACCGCTGCCGCCCGACCCCGCGCTCACGGGCCAATTGCTGGCGCGCCATGCGGCATTGGCCGACCAGCTGCAGTCGGCGCGCGACGTGGTGCTCGAATCGCCCCGCACGCCGCGCCGCCAGCGGCTGGCCGGCATGCTGCTGCTGGTGCTGGAGATGCGCGACCACCTGCTGGCCTGCGAGCTGGACCTGGACACGCTGCGCG
The DNA here is from genome assembly GCF_031843945.1 of Acidovorax sp. WCS2018Noco2-16. NCBI lineage: Bacteria > Pseudomonadati > Pseudomonadota > Betaproteobacteria > Burkholderiales > Comamonadaceae > Acidovorax > Acidovorax sp. WCS2018Noco2-16. The sequence goes on along the minus strand of NZ_JAVTJJ010000015.1, from coordinate 6,587 downwards.
CCCAGCCCGGCCATGCGCACGGGCTGCGCGCCCTGCAGGCGGTGCTGCGCGACATGGCGGGCGACATCGAGCAACTGGCCGATGCCCTGCTGATGGGCCGCATGCCCTTGCCCGTGCAAGACCGCCGCGCCCAACTGGCCGGCCTGCACTGGACGCCTGAGGGCAGCGACGACGCTGCGGCTGCCGCATCTTTCGCCGCCTGGGCCGGCCCCGGCCCGTCGCCCCAGCTGCTGGCGCGCGCACTGGCCGACCGCACCGGCCACATCAACGACGAAACGCTGCGGCTGGTGGCACTGGCGCGGGGCGAAGCGGCGCCCAACCTGGCCGTGGTGCGGGCCAACTGGCAGATGTTCGTCAGCCCCACGGCCTGGTCGTGGTCGCCCTTCATGGCCTTGTGGCGCTGGGACGCACCGCCGCTGCGCCACGCCCTGCGCGCCGCGCTGGCCATGGGCGCGGGCTACGCGGTGTCGCTCGCGCTGCCCTGGGGCACGCATGCGTACTGGATCTTGCTGACCATCGTGGTGGTGCTGCGCGGCAGCCTGGCGCAGACGCTGGAGCGCCGCAATGCGCGGGTGGCGGGCACGCTGCTGGGCTGCGTGTTGGCGCTGGCCGTGTTGTCCACGCACCTGTCGCCGCTGGGGCTGATTGCGGTGCTGACGCTGGCACAGGCCGTGGCGCACGGCTTTGCAGTGCGGCGCTATCTGATCACCGCCGTGGCCGCCACCGTGCTGGGGCTGGTGCAGTCGCACATGCTCAACACCGGCGTCAGCACGTCGTTCGCGCTGTTCGAACGGCTGGCCGACACCTTGATCGGCACCGGCATTGCCTGGGCCTGCAGCTACGTGCTGCCGTCGTGGGAGCGCGGGCAGATTCCGGCGCTGGTGGCGCGCACGGTGGCCGCGCAGGCCCGCCATGCGCGCGTGGCGCTGGGGCTGGGCCAACTGCAGGCGGTAGATAACGCCCCTGAATTGGCCTGGCGGCTGGCGCGGCGCGAGGCGTACGACAGCCTCTCCGCGCTGGTGCAGGCCACGCAGCGCTCGCTCAGGGAGCCGCGCGCCGTGCGCCCGCCGGTCGAATCGCTTCAGCGGCTGCAGGCGCATTGCTACCAGTTGCTGGCGCAGCTGACCGCCGTGAAGACTATGCTGCTGCTGCGCCGGGGCCAGCTGCAGGCCAGCCGCATAGAGGCGCCGCTGGCCGAGGCCGCCGACCGCATCGACGGCATTCTGTTGTCAGCTTTGCCGGCGGGCGATGCGCAGACCGGGCCCGCCAACCCGGAGGCCGCGCCGGGCCCCGAGCCCTTGCCCGACCCGTTCGAGAACGACCTGAACCCGTGGCTGCTGCGCCGCCTGAAACTGGCTGCGCTGCTGGCCGGCCAGGTCAGAAACGAAGCCGAAGTGGCCCGCCAGACTGCGCCAACGCCGTAGTCGTCGCCATCGCCTTCAAACGGGTTTGCTATTAAATTAATAGCTGTTAGCGCTTGATGGATAAGCGCTAGAGGCCATTTTGACTATGAATTGCTACGCCGAAGTGCCGCGTGCCAGCGCCGCGCTGCGAATGCCCGCCAGCGTGCCGCCGGGCGTGATCGCTTCCGCATCCAGCAGGCAGTGCAGCACGCAGGGCAGGCCGCTGGCGCGCGCCCGGGCCAGGGCGGGGGCGAAGTCTTCCGTGCGCTCCACGCGCTCGCCATGCCCGCCGAAGGCCTGGGCGTAGGCCTTGAAGTCGGGGTTCTTCAGGTGCGTGGCGCTGACGCGGCCCGGGTATTCGCGCTCCTGGTGCATGCGGATGGTGCCGTACATGGCGTTGTCCAGCAGCACCACGATGACGGGCAGGCCGTACTGCACGGCGGTGGCGAACTCCTGCCCGTGCATCAGAAAGTCGCCGTCGCCCGAGAACACCACCACCTCGCGCTCGGGCCACAGCCGCTTGGCGCCCACGCCCGCCGGCAGGCCGTAGCCCATCGAGCCGCTGGTGGGGGCGAGCTGGCTGGCGTAGGCCGTGAACGGCCAGAAGCGGTGCACCCAGGTGGCGAAGTTGCCCGCACCGTTGCAGAAGATGGTGTCGGCCGGCAGCACGTCTTTCAGGTGCTGCATGACTTCGCCCATCTGTAGCGGGCCTGGAATGCGGATAGGCGCCGGGTCGCTCCAGGCCAGGTATTCGGCACGCGCCGCCTCGGTGTGCGCGGCCCAGCGCACGGCGGCCGTTGGGCGCACCGTGGCCAGCGCGGCGGCAAAGGCCTGCGGCGTGGCGTGAATGGCCTGTGTGGCGCGGTACAGGCGGCCCATTTCGTCGGCGTCGGCATGCACATGCACCAGCGGCTGCTGCGGCACGGGAATGTCGAACAGCGCATAGCCCTGAGACGGGATCTCGGACAGCCGGCCGCCTACCAGCAGCACCAGGTCGCTGGCGCGGATGCGGGCCAGCAGCTTCGGGTTGACGCCCAGGCCCAGGTCGCCGCCATAGCTGGCGTGGCTGTGCGGGAACAGCATCTGCCGGCGGAAGGAGCAATAGGCAGGCAGGCTCCACGCCTCGGCAAACGCGATGAAGTCCTGCACGGCACGTTCGGACCAGCGGCTGCCGCCCAGGATGGCGACCGGGCGCTCGGCGGCGGCCAGGCGCTCGGCCAGTTCCTGCAGCGCTGCGGTGCCGGGGTGCGTTTCGGGCACGGTATAAGGCAATGCGTCGGCCACCTGCACGGCGTCGGTCAGCATGTCTTCAGGCAGCGCGATCACCACCGGGCCGGGCCGCCCGGACGTAGCGACGTGGAAGGCGCGCGAGACCATCTCGGGCAAGCGGCGTGCGTCATCGATCTGCACCACCCACTTGGCCATGGTGCCGAAGACGGCGGGGTAGTCCAGCTCCTGGAAGGCCTCGCGCCCCAGCGCGCCGCGCGCCACCTGGCCCACGAAGATGATGAGCGGGGTGGAGTCCTGATGCGCGATGTGGATGCCGGCGGACGCATTCGTCACGCCCGGCCCGCGTGTCACGAAGCAGATGCCGGGCTGGCCGGTGAGTTTGCCCTGCGCCTCGGCCATCATGGCCGCGCCGCCTTCCTGGCGGCAGACGGTGACGGCGATGCTGGCGTCGTGCAGGGCATCGAGCACGGCCAGATAGCTTTCACCGGGCACGCAGAAAAGCTGCCGCACGCCGTGCAGGATGAGTTGGTCGACAAGCACCTGGCCGCCCGTGCGGGCGGTGGCAGAAGAAGACGATGAGGAGGCAGTGGGTTGCATGAATGGCGAATGAGGAAGTGGAGCAATTGAGCGAGCCGCCACTATGTCGCACCCACGCCTGTCAGGCAAAGTGGTGGAACCACCGGGTACGGCCGCCGTTGCCGCCGCCGCACCTGCCACCGCTGGGCCGTCAGGCGCAGGGCAGGGTGATGGTCACCGACGTGCCCATGCCGGGGAGGCTTTCCATGCGCACCTGGCCGCGGTTGGCTTCTACCAGTGACTTCACGATGCCCAGACCGAGCCCCACGCCGTCCTTGCGGGCTTTGGCCGCTTCGCTTTGCCAGCCAGCGTCGAAGGCGCGGGCGACTTCTTCCGCGCTCATGCCCACGCCGTTGTCGGTGACCGTCATCTCGACCGAAGACCCCTGGCGGGCGGCCGTCACGCGGATGGCGCTGCCGGTGGGTGAATACTTGAGCGAATTGCCGATGAGGTTGCCCAGCACCCGCACCAGTTGTCCGTAATCGACCCGCACCACCGCATCGGGCAGCGGCCCCAGCGTGAGGGCGATGGCAAATTTTTCGGCGATGGGCGCCATCATGTCCACGGCATCGCCGGCCAGCGTGTCGATCGTCACCGGCTGCACGCTCGACTGAAAATCGGTCGCCTTCAGCAGCCCGTCGACCATGGTCGCCATCATGCCGACGGCCGACAGCATGCGGGTGGTGACCGCCTCGTTGCGTTGATCGCCGCTGCGCTGCAGCAGCTTTGCGCTCAGTTGCAGCACCTGCAGCGGCGTGCGCAAGTCGTGCGCCACCACCGCCAGCACGCGTTCGCGCGACAGCGCCTGGACACGCGCCGTGACGGCGGCTTGCTGGGCCGACGCCAGCGCGGCGCGCAGGTCCAGCTCGCGGGCGGCGGACGCTGCCAGCTGGCGAATGGTTTCGAGCTCGTCGGCGGTCCAATCCCGCGGCACGGTGTCGACCACGCAGAAGCTGCCGATGTTCTCGCCCGCCGATTTGAGCGGCACGCCGACGTAGGCACGCACGCCCAGGGTCTGCACGGTGGGCACCGCGCTCCAGACCGGGCTGGCGAGGGTGTCGTTGATGACCAGCGCGTCGTCGCGGTCCAGCGTGAAGTGGCAGAAGGTGGGCCCTTCCAGCTGCCGCGCCTGAGCCAGCGGGTCGGGGAAGCCGCTCTGGCTTTTGTAGAAATCGCGGCCCTCGTCCAACACCGAGATGAAGCACACCGCCGCGTTCAACAGGCGCGCCGTGGTCGTGGTGAGGCTGTCGAATCCTGCCTCCTGGGGCGAATCCAGCAAGCCGGTGGCCCGAACGGCATCCAGCCGTGAAGAAGACGCTCGCGCCTGGGCGAGTGTTTCTGAATCAGGGGTGGAAGGCGCGACCGACTCCGCAGGTCGATCGTCAGGGAAGTGCATGCCTGGAGAATACCGCGTTTGTAAGAAACGTCTGACAAACGTGCGAAGCCGGTGTGTGTTAGCAACGCCTTTGGGCTGCCACTTTTGGCCAACGCCGTTGTCACGGCGGGGTGGATGTCGTTATTTGATTCCTACCCGCGGGCTGCGCCAGGGTCTGCTGTGCGTCCTCACACCACCACGCCGCAGCGGCGTAGAAGCCTTCCCATACGCAACCGTTGCAACCGCGGCCGCAGCAGGTGGTGGGCTCGGGGGGCGGCGAACGCAGCGCGATCCCGGCGGTGGCCAGGCGCTGCTGCAGCATGGCAAAGCGGGCGCGCACGCCGGGCAGATCGGGAGGGAAAGCGTCCATGGCGCGATGGAGGGGCAGGCAGGCTGGCTGGATTCGTGGCCCCAAGCAAGGGGGGGTCGCACCGCGATTCGCTGGAATGCAGCCTTTCCTCGCTGATGCTTGTTTTTCTTTTTACGTACTTAGTAACGGCGACGGCCACCGTAGCGGCGCATGCCGTAGCGCACCAGGAAAGCGCAGCCCAGCACCAGCGCGAACCAGCCGACCAGGTAGGCCTGGCGCATCATTTCGCCCACGCTGGACGAGCGCGCCACGTAGGGTGCCAGCAGCACGACGAGGCCGATGAGCGCGCAGGTCACGCCCTTGAACAGCAGCTCGGATTCTTCCTTCTTGCTGGGGCGATGGACGGGGGGGGAAGGCAGGGGCATTCAGGCAGTACCAGGTTGGGGGTCAAGTCGCGATTATCCTTGGCGCGCCAGAATTCCCCTTTGCACCCCGCGAAAGAAAGAAGAAACGTCCATGGCCATCCAGTGGTTCCCCGGTCACATGCATTCCACGCGCAAGGCCATTGCCGAGCGCATCAAGGACATCGACGTGGTGATCGAGTTGCTGGATGCGCGCCTGCCCGGCTCCAGCGCCAACCCGCTGCTGTCCGAATTGACCGGCCACAAGCCGTCGCTGAAGGTGCTCAACAAGCAGGACGTGGCCGACCCGGCCCGCACGCCGCTATGGCTCGATTGGTACAACGCGCAGGCCGAGACCCGCGCCATCGGCCTGGATGCGTCCGAGCCCACCCCCGCGCGCCGCCTGATCGACGCCTGCCATGTGCTGGCCCCGCAGCGCGGCGGCATGGCCAAGCCCATGCGCGTGCTGATCTGCGGCATTCCGAACGTGGGCAAGTCCACGCTGATCAACACGCTGAGCGACCGGCGCCGCGCCAAGACGGGCGACGAGGCCGGTGTCACCAGGCTGGAGCAGCGCATCACCCTGGCGGACGACTTTTACCTGTGGGACACCCCCGGCATGCTGTGGCCGCGCATCACCATCCCCGAGAGCGGCTACAAGCTGGCGGCCAGCGGAGCGGTGGGCAAGAACGCCTATGACGAGGAAGAGGTGACGCTGGAACTGCTGGCGTACCTCAAGCACCCTTACGCCCACTTGCTGGATGCCCGCTATCGGCTGGGCTTGAGCGCTGAAGCGATTGCGGCGCTGCACGACGATGAGTTGCTGGAGGCGATTGCGCGCAAGCGGGGGGCGGTGATGTCTGGCGGGCGGGTGAATCTGCAGAAGGGGGCGGAGCTGGTGCTGACGGATTTGCGCAGTGCGGTGTTGGGGAGGGTGACGCTGGAGACGCCGGATGAGTTTGAGGGGTGGAGGGCGGCGGGGGAGGTGAAGGAGGCGGAGAGGGCGGCTAAGAAGGCGGCTCGTAAGGGGCGGTGATCTTTTTTTTGGGTTCTTTTTAGGGCTTGTTGAGGGTTTGCGGTCCGGGGCCGGGATGTGCGCCCGGCGGCGCACCTACTTTCTTTTGCTTCGCCAAAAGAAAGTAGGCAAAGAAAAGGCGACCCGACTGTCTGCGACCCCTTTCGCCTGCGGCGAGCGGGGCAACCTGAGTCGTGCAGGGCGCGGGGTGCGCCGCGGAACTCACTGCGCGCTTTCGCGCTTCGTTCAAACAGCCGCGGCGAGTCAGAGTTGAAGC
>NZ_JAVTJJ010000014.1:0-61872 GCF_031843945.1 Acidovorax sp. WCS2018Noco2-16 | reverse complement strand
TGGGGCGAGAATTTCAGCTCAATTGAAATCCATTGAATGAGGCTATAGACTAAGTTATTAGCGGTTCGGCTGCGTGGGTTGGTATTCAGGGCAGACAAACGCGCGAATCTGCTGTGAATGCGACGATCGCTGCCACTCAGGGCAAATCAAATGCTGTTCCGTATCGCAGTGGGTGTATTGCCTTCAGCGGGAAAAATAGGGATTCAGCTGAACTGCAGCACAGCCAAGCCCATATGCCCGTTTGGCTTTGTTTGACTATCGGCCGTTGCAGAGTCAAAGGAAATGTCGCCAGACTCTTTTAAGCCTTCAAGCGTGCGTGATCCAGCTCGCGTGTTCCTCGGAATCCAGATGAGGCAAGGTATTGAACGTCTGCATCATCAAACGCTTAGCGCTGATGCTGAATTCCGTCACTGCGCTATTTCGGATTCGCATGTTCAACGCGATGGTGACTTCGGGAGGTGTGCTCAGCACCTGTCCGACAGCCGTTGAAATAGGCCCGCCGCTGGAAACGAGCAGCACGTTTTGGCCTGCGTGATGGCGACGAACATGCTCCAGGGTCGCGTGGATCCCTCCCGCGAACTCTTGCCAGCTTGGCATGCCAACCGGGCTGATGGTGCCGCCCATCCATTGGGACAGCGCATCGCACAACAAACGGAAGTGTTGTTTGTACAGAGCCGGCGTGTCGGCCTTGGGCAAAGGCTGGGGATGAATCGCGGCGATCAGCGCGGCGCTGTCGTATTCGTTCAATCCGGAGAATGTCAGCGCCTCTGGCATACCCGCAAGCCCGTGCCGGATGCCTTCCAGCGTTTGTGTGTGTCTGCGCAACGTGCCGGTGATGACGGCATCGAACCGAGTACCTCGAGAGCGCCAATACTCACCCAGCCGCACAGCCTGTTCACGGCCGCGCGGGCTGAGTTGGTCGTAGTCTGCCGCGCCAAAAGAGGCTTGGCCGTGGCGCACAAGATAAAGCGTTCCCATGCCATGATTTTTGTTCTGATGGCTTTGTGCCGCTTGTCGCAGAAGCGACGATAGCTATTAAAACAGTAGCAATTGTTTGATGGCAGGCATCAGGGCAGATCGCGCAGTGTTTGGGCAAAAACTGCCGCATCGACATTGCCCCCTGTCAGCGACAGCCCTATGCAGCGATGTCGTCCACGGGCTTGTGGTTGCAAAGCAGCCGCCAAAGCGGCAGCGCCAGCTCCTTCGGCCACATTGTGGGTGTCGGTGAACAGCGCCCGCATGGCTTCGGCGACTTCTGTGTCGGTCACTTGCACCAGGTCGTCTAGATGCGCTCGGAGTATGTCCAGCGCCGCTGCATCAGCCACGCGGCATGCCATGCCATCTGCCAGAACGGTGGTCACTGGCGATTCGACGACACGGCCTGCTGCGATCGAATCAGCGTACGTCGTGGCATGGGCGCTGATGACGCCGACGATGCGAACCGGATGATCCAGCGCCCGCTTGGCGGCGATGGCTGAGCAGGCGCCCGAGCCTTGGCCAATCGGAACGTAGGCTACTTCCATGTGAGGAACGGCGCGGAAGAACTCCCACCAATAGGTTGCCACGCCCCGCAGCAGATCGGCATGGAAGCTGGGGACCATATGCGCTCCCCGTTCGCCCGCAAGGTGAATGGCGTGTTCTCGCGCGGCTTGAAAGTCTTCGCCGTGCTCGATCAGTTCCACCCCGAGCGCCTTCATGGCTGCATTCTTCTCGACCGAGTTGCCGTGCGGCACGACGATCGTGCAGGCCACGCCGTGGCGGCGAGCTGCCCAGCCCATGCTTTGCCCGTGATTGCCTCGGGTGGCGCTGATGACTTCGCGCGGAAGCGAACCTCGCCGTGCCAACTGGTCGAAATAGGTCAGTCCGCCGCGAATCTTGAATGCGCCTACCGGCGTGTGGTTCTCGTGTTTGAGCCAGCACTCGACCCCCAGCCGCTCGCCCAGCAAGGGCCAGCGGTACTGAGGAGTGGCTGCGAATTCCTGATAGACGACCTGGACGGCAGCTTCGATGTCGGCCAGCGTTGGCAGGGCGGAAAGTTCGGCAGACGGTGAGGCAGTTGTCATGCGACGTGGTTCTTGGTAGTCAGGAGATGGAAGGCGAGCCGGCCCGAAAAGGACTCGAAAACGCCGGTTCCCTCACGTTGAGTGAGGGCTGTCATTTCAGAAGCCCGTGTCGGACAGCAAGCTGACGGCGCCGCGTGGTGTGCTCAGCGTGGCGTGGATGCGCGGCGCCAGCGCGGAGGCGATGCCCACGCGCGCGCCCAGCCCGACGGCGTCGCAGGCACCAGACAGCGCTGGAGCATCGGGGTGCTCCAGCCGCAGTGACTGCAGTTCCACACCGCTGGACGGCAGGCTGTAGCAGGGATGGCGATCGGCCCATTGGATGAGCGTGGGCAGACAGCCGTCCATCAATCGCTGACCATCGCTGCGCACCGTGATCTGCCACTGCAGCAACCCCAGGGAAGTCGCGCGACTGGCTGCCAGGATTGCGCCGCGATCGACGCCCCGTGCGGACAGCGCCGCATGGCCCGCCGCCACGTCAGGCACCGAGGCGACCCAGTGAATCAGTTGCGGCCCCTGGCGGCGAACCTGCTGTTGCAGCGCTGCGTTATCCATGTCAAACCAGCGTGCAGCGCCCGAGGGACGGGCGCTGATAGCTACTGGATTGATAGCAATGATCTCCAGATAAGCGCGGGGATGCGCATTGCTCGACAAATTGACCAGCCGGTTGTGCGTACCCATCAGCGGATGCTCTCCACCGGCCGCAGCGGTCACGCCCAGTGTGTGCTGGCACCATGCCGCGCCCGCCTCCAAGGTATCTGCCATGACGACCAGATGGTCGATGGCGCAAACATGTAGGCCGTCTGGGCTCATAGCAGCACCTGCCCGTCCACGCAGGTGACGGAGCCGCCGCCCACCCAGATCGTGTCGCCGTCCTGCTCGATGTGCACCCGCCCGGCGCGGCCCAACGCCGTGCCCTGGGACACGATGTACTGGGGCGGGGCCAAGTGGGCGCCGATCAGCCATTGCGCCAGCGCGGCGTTCAGGCTGCCGGTGACAGGGTCCTCCGCCAGGCCGTTGTTGCCAGGGAAGAACGCCCGCACTTCGAAGGCTATGTCGTCGTTATCCGCTGCGGAGTCCGCGCCGTGTGGGCCGATCACGCCGACCTTGCCGCGCGGGCCGACGACGCCGATATCCAGCCCTCCCAGCACAGCCGGGTCAGGCCGCAGCGACAGCACCTGCTCGGCGGTGGCCAGCATCACGCCGCGCCAGTTCGGGCCGTTGTCGCACCAGGCGTGGGCAACGATGTCGTTGCGCTGCACTCCCAGGCCGCGCGCAATGCGCTCCACGTCCAATTCCTCCAGCGGGCCGCCGCGCAGGAGCGGCGGTGCAGCGAAGGCCAGGCGATTGTCATCCTGCCGAAGGGTGACCAAACCCACGCCGCATTCCTGCACCACGCGGCCGGGCATGCGCGGCTGGCCGCCCGCTTCCAGCCAGGCGTGGCAGCTGCCCAGCGTGGGGTGGCCGGCAAACGGCAGCTCGCGCCCAGGGCAGAAGATGCGGACGCGGTAGTCCGCGCCGGCCGCCGCGCCCGCTTCGGTCGGCGGCAGCAAAAAGGTGGCCTCCGACAGATTCGTCCAGTTCGTGAAGTGCTGCATCGCTTCGACGGAAAGGTCGGTGCCGTCCAGCACGACGGCCAGCGGGTTGCCCAGATAGGGCTGCTGCGTGAAGACATCGACTTGCTTGAAAGAACGTTGGCGCATGGAAGGCTTTCAATAGGGCAACAAAAAAAGCGGTCAGCCGCGAAGGCCGGTAAAGGGCGCGGGCAAGGCTGCGCCCGCCTGCCGCAGCCATAAGGCCGCAGCATGGGAATGCACAAGAACCAGGGCGACTGGCTGCGCGCAGCAGTCGGTCGGTCAGGCCAGCGGCTGGTCCAGCACGCCGCGCGCGCTCGGTCGGTCGCAGAGCGCTTGGTACCAGCGGTCCAGATGCGGCCGCGCGATGCGGTCGCGGGGCAGGCCGCACCAGCGGTGCATTTCGCAACCGACGGGAATGTCGGCCATGGTGAACTGCTCGCCTGCCAGATACGGCTGGCGCGAGAGGTGCGTATCCAGCAAGTCCCACAGCGGCTCGGTGGCGGCCACCGACTGGGCGATGCGCGCGTCGTCGCGCTCAGGCGCCGGTGTGCGCACCCATTGCACGAAGGCATCGCGCCCCGCCGGGTTCAGCGTGGTCTGCTGCCAGTCCATCCACTGCTCGGCGACGAAGCGTGCGGGCAGCCCTTCCGGGTACAGATCCGCCGGGGCATGCCGGGCGCACAGGTAGCGCACGATGGTGTTCGATTCCCACAGCAGGTAGCCGTCGTCTTCGATCAGCGGCACCATGCCGTTGGGGTTCTGGCGCAGATATTCGGGCTCGCGCACCAGGCCGAACTGGCCTCCGGCATCGGTGCGCTGCACGGTCAGGCCCAGCTCCTGTGCGGTCCAGACCACCTTGCGGACATTGATGGACGTTGTGCGTCCCCAAAGGCGAAGCATGGCGATCAGGCCGCCACGGCGGACGCAGTCGTCGCCGGACTGGCGACGCGGGCACGAATGGCGGCCGCCAGTGCAGCGATGCCGATGTCGATCTGCTGCGCGCTGGCCGTCACGAACGACAGGCGCAGGGTGCGCGGATCGGCTTGGTCGGCGTAGAACGCCGCGCCGGGCACGAAGGCGACGTTGCGGTCCACCGCTTCGGGCAGCAGGTCGATGGCACTCAGGCCTTCGGGCAGGCGCACCCACAGGAACATGCCGCCAGCGGGGCGGTTCCACTCCACCTGCAGGCCGGCCATCTCGCGTTCCAGCGCGGCCAGCATGGCGTCGCGCTGCGACTTGTACAGCTGGCGAATCGTCGGCACGTGCCGTTCCAGGAAGCCGTCCTTCATCACCTCGGACACCATGCGCTGGTTGAAGCTCGGGCTGTGCAGGTCGGCCGCCTGCTTGGCCTGCAGCAGCTTGGGGTAGATGGCGCGCGGCGCCACCAGAAAGCCCAGGCGCAGGCCGGGCGCCAGCACCTTGGAGAACGACCCCAGGTAGATGCAACCATCGGGGTTGCGCGCCGTCAGCGGCAGGGCCGGCGGCGCGTCGAACCACAGGTCGCCATAGGGGTTGTCTTCGATCAGCGGCAGGTTCAGCTCGGCCGCGCGTGCCACCAGGGCGGCGCGGCGCTCCTCGTTCATGGTGCGGCCGGTGGGGTTCTGGAAGTTGGGCAGCACGTACAGAAAACGCGCGCGGTCGGCGCCGGTGCCCATTTTGGCGGCGAGGTCGTCCACCTGCACGCCTTGGTCGTCGCTGGCAACGCTGACCACCGTGGGCTCCATGGGCGCGAAGGCCTGCAGTGCGCCCAGGTAGGTGGGCGTTTCCACCAGAATGCGGCTGCCCGCGTCGATCAGCACCTTGGCCACCAGGTCCAGGCCTTGCTGCGATCCGGTGGTGATCAGCACCTGGTCCGGGTCCACTTCCCAGGGCAGCATGCGGGCGACGGCCTCGCGCAGCGGCAGATAGCCTTCGCTGGCAGCGTATTGCAGGGCGGCCGGGCCGTCATGTTCAAGAACCGCAGCGCAAGCCTGCGCGAAGGCATCGATGGGGAAGGTCTTGGGCGAGGGCAGGCCGCCGGCCAGGCTGATGATGCCGGGCTTCTCGGTCACTTTCAGGATCTCGCGGATCACCGAAGGGTTCATCTTTGCGGCGCGGGCGGCCAGGGTCCAGTTCGTCATATCCGGTTATCTCCATGGAGCACAAAAAAGCAATGCGCTGATTGTCTGGGTTGCAGGGTGGCCGTTGTGCAGCCGATGTGGCTTTGCGGGTGAAGCCGCCGGGGAGCTTAACCGCCCGCAGCGCCCGCGCCAGCGGGGTTTCAGGGGGTGGGGGCCAGCCTTTCGCGGGGCCGCACCGGCATGCGACGGCCCAGCGCCACGGTGGCCAGCACCGCCACGCCGAAGCCGACGCTCACCGCGTCGAGCCGCTCGCCCAGCAGCGGCACGGCGGCCAGCATGCCCAGAAAAGGTTGCACCAGCTGCACCTGGCTCACGCGCACCGTGCCGCCCAGGGCCAGGCCCCGGTACCAGGCAAAAAAGCCCAGCCACATTGAAAAGACGGACACATAGGCGAACGCGCCCCAGGCCGCTGCGGGCAGCGGCGCCTGCGGCCACGACACCGCAGACAGCGGCACGGTCAGCGGCAGCGAGATCACCAGCGCCCAGCAGATGACCGCGTCGGCCCGCATGCGCTGCGACAGGCGCGCCCCATAGCCGTAGCCCACGGCAGCGCACAGCATGGCGGCCATCAGCAGCAAGTCAGCCGGGTGCAGCGCCACCCCGCCTGCGCCGGAGCGCAGCACCGCGAACACCACCACCAGCACGGTGCCGGCCGCGGCGCACAGCCAGAAGCCGGCCGATGGGCGCTGCCGATGCAGCAGCGCGCCCACGGCGGCGGTGGCCAGCGGCAGCAGGCCGACGATGACGCTGGCGTGCACCGCCTCCACATGCCGCATGGCGATGGAGGTCAGCAGCGGAAAGCCGAACACCACGCCCGCCGCCGTCAGCGCCAGCGGCGCCCAGTCGGCGCGCTCGGGCCACGGTGCGCGGCGCGCCAGCAGCAGCGCGGCAGACAGCAGGCCGGCCACCACGGCGCGGCCCATGGCGATGAACAGGCCGCTCATTTGCGGCGCCTCGGGCGAGCCCACGGCCAGCCGCGTCATCGGCAGGGTCAGGGCGAAGATGGCGACGCCCAGCAGGCCGAGCCACAGCCCGCGGGCCTCGGCCGACAGCGGAGGGCGCGGCGCATCGGCGGTGGGTTGCGTGCGTGTGGATGACGACATGGTGTGGATGAGGTGGTTGGGTGTTCTATGGCGGTGCAGCGCTTCAGCTCGTCACCATCCAGGCGGCCGTCAGCACCAGCACTGCCGCCATCGCGCGGTTGAACCACAGCAGGCGCGCGCCCTGCGCCAGCCAGTGGCGCAGCAAGGCGCCCGCGGCGGCATAGGTCAGGTTGCTGGTGAAGGCGAAGAACAGCATCACCGGCACCACCACGGCCAGGCGCTGCAGCGCGTCCGGACGGCCCGCCACCCAGCCGGCCACGATGGCCAGCGCCAGCAGCCAGGCCTTGATGTTGACGAACTGCAGCACCACGCCTTGCCAGAAGCCAACCGACAGGCGCGCCGAGTCGGCTTCGGACAGCCGCGCGCTGCGCGCGAGCTTGAATGCCAGGTACAGCAGGTAGCCGATGCCCACCGCCTTGATCGCCCACCGCAGCGCGGGCGCGGCCACCACCACCGCACCGACGCCGGCGGCGCACAGCAGCAGCAGCAACGTCCAGCCCACCGGCACGGCGCAGACGAAGCGCATTGCAGCCGGCAGCCCCCGGTTGGCGGCCAAGGCCGTGGACAGCGTGGTGTTGGGCCCGGGTGAAAAGCTCATCGCCGTGGCCAGAACCAGCAGGGTGGTGAATTCGATGAGTGGCATGGCGTTGTCGGGGCGGAAAAGGGGTGAGTACGGGGGGCTTCTAGGCAGCAATCTGGCGTTCACTGTAGGATTGATTCCATTACAGTTGCAGTACAGACAGTGTCACAACTGCATCCTCTGTATTGGTTCACACAGCGGCACAGTGGGGCCGCGTGCATTGCTTCGATCCCGCACCATGCTCACCCGATCTTCCGACCGCACCCTGACCGAACAACTGGCCGGCCGTTTTGCCGAGCGCATCCGCTCGCGGCTGCTGCCCGCCGGGGCGCGTCTGCCGTCGGTGCGCGAATGCGCGCGCCAGCAGGGCGTGAGCCCGCACACCGTGGTGGCCGCGTACGACCAACTGCTGGCCCAGGGGCTGGTAGAGGCCCGGCGCCAGCGCGGCTTCTATGTGCGCGATTACATGCAAAAAGTGCCTGTAGCGCTTGATGGTCAAGCGCTAGTAGCTATCAATAGCATAGCAATTGGAAAGGAGGCATCACCGCTGGGCAGCATGGGCGTGCGCATGTCGGGCTCGCACATCAACGCCACCGCGCTGATCCGGGGCATGTTCCACCAGGCGTCGTCCAAGCCGCAGCCGGGCACCGGCGTGTTTCCGCCCGACTGGCTGGAAGAGGCGCGCTTCTTGCCCGCCGCCGTGCGCAAAATTACCGGCAGCCGCGCGTTGCAGGACGGCTCGTTCGGCTATGGCGAACCCATGGGCGACCCCAGCTTGCGCCAGGCGCTGGCGCGGCGCCTGGCCGCCATCAACGTGCATGCGCAGCCCGAACAGATCGTGACCACCATCGGCGCCACGCAGGCGCTGGACATCGTCAGCCGCACGCTGCTGAAAGCGGGCGACCCGGTGATGGTGGAAGAGCCCGGCTGGTCGGTCGAATTCGCCCGCCTCGACGCCCTGGGCATGCGCGTGCTGCCCGTGCCGCGCGGCCCCGATGGCCCCGATCTGAAGGTGATGGCGCGCTATTGCGAGGCGCATGCGCCCAAGCTCTTCGTGAGCGTAAGCGTGCTGCACAACCCCACCGGCTATAGCCTGTCGCCCGGCAGCGCGCACCAGGTGCTGCAGCTGGCGCAGCAGCACGACTTCCACATCGTCGAAGACGACACCTACGGCCACATTGCGCCTGACCACGCCACGCGCCTGACGGCGCTCGACGGCCTGCGCCGCACCATCTACGTCAACGGTTTCGCCAAGATCCTGGCGCCGAACTGGCGCGTAGGCTACTTGGTGGCGCCGCCCGCGCTGGTGGAGCGGCTGCTGGACACCAAGCTGCTGTCCACGCTGACCACGCCGTCCTTGCTGGAAAAAGCCCTGGCGCTGTGCATCGACCAGGGCCAGCTGCGCCGCCACGCCGACCGCATGCGCCTGCGGCTGGCGCAGGCCCGCGCACGCAGCGTGCAACTGGCGCTGGACGCGGGCTGCACCTTCGCGTCCGAGCCGGCGGGGTTGTTCGGCTGGGTCGAGACGGGCGTGGACACCGACATGCTGGCCCAGCGCATGCTGGACGAGGGCTACCTGATCGCGCCCGGCGCGCTGTTTCACGCCACGCGCCAGCCCTGCACGCTCATGCGCATCAACTTCACCACCACGCAGGACGTGGCGTTCTGGAAGACCTGGAAGCGGGTCGTCGCCAGCGTGCGCTGAGTGCACCGCGCCGTCGATGGGCGCGGAATGGTCAGCTCGAGGCGCGTGAGATCAGCCGTTGCCCAGGTCGGCCAGCATGCGCAGCAGCGCGCGGTTGACCTCTTCCAGGCTCAGCTCGTGCGTTTCGCACAGCTGGCGAATACCGGCCATGTCGTCGGTTTCCAGGGCGCAGGCCATCTCCAGGCTGGCGGCGTAAGGGCCGGTGTGCAGCACGATGGCGTCGTAGATACGTTCGGACAGCGGCAGCCGCCGCAGGATGGCGCCCAGCGGTTCGCCGAGCAGGTCGTCCATTTGCGACAGCAGGCCGCACAGATAGACCTCGCGACGCAGGTCGTTTTCCACGCCCGCATCCAGCAGCCGCTCGGTCAGCCGGGCGCGCAGCACCATCGACTCGCGAATGGGGCGCAGATTGGGGTCGGTGGCGCAATGCGGCAGCTGGTCCGACAGCCATCGCTGCAGCGACCCGTAGCCCATCATCACCAGGCCCCGGCGCAGCGAATCGACGCCGGTGCGCAGGCCCAGCGCGGCGGAGTTGGTGTAGACCATGAAGCGATAGGCCAGCAGCGGGTCTTCGCCCAGGATGTGTTCGAACGCCTCCAGCGACTGCTCCGCGTCGATGGACTTCATCAGCGCATGCACCACGTCATGCGCCGGCTGCAGCGGGTGGTGGCGCAGGCTGTAGAGCACGTCTTCCAGCGGCCAGCCGGCCACGGCCATCGCCTTGTGGTCGTCCAGGCAATGTTCCAGCAGCGCACGGCTGGCCACGTTTTCATACAGCTGGCCGGCGATGACCGGGCTGCTGGCGCGGCGGGCTGCGGCGGGCACCGCATGGCCCTGGCGCCGCGCGGTGGCGACGGCCTGGGTCTGCAGGGCATTGGCGGCATCGGTGGCCGACAGGCTGAGCAGGCTGTTGTCGAAAAAGCGCGCCACGCCCGCATCGGGCAACTGGTGCAGCTCGCCGCGCCACACCAGCTTCAGCCCACGCTGGTGCGCCGCCTGCACGCGCGCCAGCAGGGCCGGGTCGGCCAGCCACTCGCCACGCACCTCGATCCACGGGCTGCCCACGGGCGCATGCTCCAGCAGCTCGCCCAGCAACTGATGGTTCTGGGGCGACAGCAGCAGCCGGGGCGAGCTGGCGGTCCATAGCTCCAGCAGCGTGCGCAGCAGGTGGGCAGCGTCCACCGGGTTGGCGCCGTCGCTCTGCACATAGAGCTGCACGCCGGCCAAGTGCCGCTGTGCATTCCACAAAGGGCGATAACCGAGAACCAGACTGCCTAGAACGGATTGGGCCATGGAGAACTTATGAATCCTGCTCGAAGAAGAGCCCATTGTCGGAGACAGCGCGCCGGGCCGGATCTGGCAGAAACCCCGTCTGTGTCAGTGCCTCGGGGAAAGCGTGTGGCGCTTAACCGATGAAGTTGAACAGCGACAGCTTCTGCACCTGCGCATATGACTTGAGTGCGGCCTCGTAGCCCACCTGCGCCGTCTGGAAGTCCGAGATGCCCTGCACCATGTCCAGGTCTTCGGCGCGCGAGCGGTCGGCCTCGAGCTGAATGGCGCGGTTGTCCTGGTCGCCCGTGATGCGGTCGGCGCGGTCGAGCAGCTCGCCCGCATAGCCGCGCATGTTGTGCAGCCGCTCCAGGCCCTTGTCCACGGCGGCCAGCGCCTGTCCGACGGCCTGCGTGGCCGCGTTGTTGTTGGCCGCGCCGCCAATGCCCTTGACGGCCGCGTCGATGCTGCCGAAGAGGCTGTCGCTGGGCTGCAGCGAGACCTTGTCGCCCACAGCCGGCGTTCCGTTGATCGAAAACGCCAGGCCCGGCACGCCGATGACGGCGATGGACACCGGCTTGTCCGACGGGTAGTCCGGCACGGTGACGGTCGAAGGCGTTCCGGCGGGTAGCTCAGTGATTGTGTACGTGGCCGAGCTGGTGCCCGGCGTGGCGCCCGGCCCCACGGCCGTGAAAGCGATCTGGTAGTTGTTGCCGGTGACCAGGCTCAGATTGGTGGTGCTAACGGCGTCGGTGGTCAGCGTGCGGGTGGTCGGAATGGTGCTCACGCCCGCGTTGTAGACACCGTCGCGCTGGGGCTCGAACATGAAGGCCGAGTGGCCGTCCAGCGTGCTGGTCAGGGCGACTCCATTGCTGGCGGCCTGGCCGGGCTGGCCGGCGAAGGCATAGCTGGGGCTGCTGCTCTGCGGCCCCAAAAACGGCGCCAGCGCGCTGCCCAACGCGCCCAGCAGCGGGATGCCGTTGGTGTCCTTGCGGTTGGCGACTTCGGTGAGCTGTTCACGCAGGCTGTTGATCTGGTTGGCGTAGGTGGTGCGGTCTTCGGGCTTGAGCGAGCCGCCGCCCGCTGCCACCATCAGCTGGCGCATCTCCTGCACCAGGCCGATGGCGTCGCCCAGCGTGGATTCAGCCTGCGCGACCGCGTTGCGCTGCACTTCCAGCGCGCGCTGCTCGGTCTGGATGCGGGTGATGCGGGTGAGCGAGCGCTCGGCCTGCGCGGCGGCGACCGGGTCGTCGCTGGGGCGCACCACGCGCTTGCCGGACGTGAGCTTTTCCTGCAGGTCGACCAGCGTGGACTGGCGCGAACTCAGGTTGCGCAGCGTCGAGTCGTACTGGTTGGCCGTGCCGACGCGGTAGAAATTGGTCATGGAATGCTCCGGGCGGTTTTCTTGTCGTCAGGTCGTCAGGTCGGGCCTTAGCGGCCCATGGTCTGGATCAGGCTGTCGAAGACACTCTGCGCGATCTGCAGCATCTTGGCCGACGCCTGGTAGGCCTGCTGGTACTGGATCAGCTTGCCGGCCTCCTCGTCCAGGTTCACGCCCGACACGGCCGTGCGGTCGGCTTCCAGGTTCTTGGCGATCGAGGTCGACAGGTCGGCTGCGTACTGGGCGCTCTGCGTGCGCGTGCCCACCTGGGCCATCAGGCCGGCATAGCCGTCGCTCATGGTCGATTCGTCGAACATCTTGGCGTCGCGCAGGTTCATCAGCGCCGTGCCGTTGCCCGCGTTGCGCGTGTAGGCGTCGCCGTATTGCGGGTCCAGCGCATTGCCGACGGTGACCGTGTCGCCGCCCTTGGGCGTGCCCTGCAGCGTGATCGACCAGCCGTTGATCGTGATCGGCTGGCCCGACACGTAGGGCTGGGCGGCGGCCAGCGTGGTGGGCGGGTTGGTGCTGCGGTCGATCGCGTCGTAGGTCACCGGCGTCGTGGAACTGAACAGCAGCTGCACGCCGCCGGCAATCGGTGGCGTGGCCGTGGGGTTGGCATTGCCCGGCACCACCAGCGGCGTGGGCTTGCCCGTGGCCTGCAGCGATGCCAGCTGCAGCGAGCCGCCGTTGGTCGTGCCCATGGCCGCATTGATCGGGTTCGCCACGGCCAGATCGCGGGGCGAATACACCTTGGCCTCGATGTTGGCTGCCGACGCGGCGAAGGGCTTGAACAGCACCCGTTCACCGGCCGCGCCGGCCGTGGTCAAGTTGAACTGCAAGCCGTCGATCTGCTGGCTGGAGAGGTTGGTCAGGTCGGTGAAGGCCGTGGCCTTGCCGTCCGACAGGCGCACCACCTGGCCGGCGGGCGGGGTGGTAAAGCGCACCTCGTAGTCCGATGCGGCGAACTTGGTCGGGTCGGCAAAGCTGGCCGTACCCACCCCCGTGCCGCTGGAAAAGCCCTGCGCGCTGGTCTCTACTGCGAAAAGGTCCTTGCCCACCGCACCGTCCAGCGTCAGCCCGAGCTTTTGCTGCGCGTTCATCGTCATGCCGATGGCCTGCGCCATGCGACCCAGCAGGTTGCGCGCCTCGGCCAGGTCGGTGTTGGCAAAGCGCAGCAGGCCAGAGGCTTCTCCGCCGCCCAGCATGTTTTCATCCAGCTCGATCGGCGTGACGCCGGGGCGATTGAACAGCAGGCGCATCTGCCCGCTGCCGGGGAACAGGGCGGACTCCTGCACCGCCAGCGGCGTGGCGACCGTGCCCAGAACCAACGGCTGGCTGTTCGCCACGAACAGGCCCACCGTGCCGTCGTCGGCCGGAACCTGCGTGGTCTGCACGTACTGGTTCAGCTCGCGAATCAACTGGTCGCGGCGGTCCAGCAGATCGTTGGGCGTCTGCCCGTTGCCCTTGGTGCGGGCAATGTGTCCGTTCACCTCGGCCACGCTACTGGCCAGGCTGTTGATCTTGTCCACCAGGCCGCTGAGTTGTTCCTGGGTGGAATACGCGACCTCGTTCATCTGCTCTGCGGCCGAGCGCATGCGACCGCTCATTTCGCTGATGCGGGTCAGCGTGACGGTGCGGGCCGTGATGTCGTTGGGCGAGGCCACCACGTCGGCCAGCGAATTCATCATGTCGGAGATGGAAGCGCCCAGGCCCTTGGTGCCGCCCGGAAAGATGTCCTGCACCTGCGCGAGGCGCTGTGCGCGCGTGGAATCGGCCGCCTGCGTGGAGCCGGCCGCCGCGGCCTGGCGCGTCAGCAGCTCGTTGTGGTTGCGCAGAATGGTCTGCACGTCCACGCCCTGGCCGATGTAGCCGCCGCCGGTGAACTGGCCCTGCACGGTCTGCAGCGACACGGTCTGGCGCGAATAGCCGGCCACGTTCACGTTGGCGATGTTGTGGCCGGCCGTCTGCAGGGCGACCTGGTTGGCCAGCAGTGCGCGGCCTCCGACGTTGAGCAGACTCATGGGTCAGGTCCTTGGCATCACAGGGGCTGTCATGCCTGGGTGTTCGACGCGTTGCGCGCGACGTTTTGCGGTGCCACGCCGACCGCGCTTTGAATGGCGCGGCTGAGCTTGTGGGCGTATTGCGGGTCGGTGGCGTAGCCGGCCTTTTGCAGCTCGGACGCATAGGCCACGGCCGAATGCGTCTTGCCGCGCGCCTTTTCGTAGCGCGGGTTGTCGTTGATCAGGCGCGCGTAGTCCTTGAAGGAATCTTCGTACGAGTCGTACGCGCGGAACTTGGCTGTGACCTTGCGCGGCACGCCGCCGATGTATTCGGTGGTGGTGATCTCGGCGACCTTGCCCGTCCAGCCCTTGCCGGCCTTGATGCCGAACAGGTTGAACGAATTGCCGGTGTCCTTGCTGCGGATCTCGCTCTTGCCCCAGCCGGTCTCGTGGCCGGCCTGGCCCAGCATGAAGCTGGCGGGAATGCCGCTTTCCTGCGCCACGCGCTCGGCCGCGGCCCGGTGGTGTTGCACGAAGTTGTCGCGGCCCTTGGGGGCGGGCGCCGTGGGGTCGCTGGATGTGGAGCGGCTGGTGCTGGTCGTGCTGCCTGCACGGAACCGGCTGGTCGCGTCCAGCCCCAGCGTGGAGCCGGGCACCAGCGTGGCCTCGGCGTCGCCGCCCATCTGCTTGGTCAGCTGGCGCTGGATGGCTTCGGACAGCCCGCCGGGCCGGCCCGACATCTGCACCGACAGCTGCTGGTCGAACATGTCGTTGGCCATGTTGCCTTCGGCGCCGTCCAGCAGCCCGGCTTTCATCGTCGCCTCGCGCATGCTCTTGATCATCTCGCGCATGAAGAGCGACTCGAACTGCTTGGCGGTTTCCTTCGCGGCCTCGGGCGTGTTCTGGCCGGCCTGCAGCTTCAGCGCGTTCAGCGAGCGCCCATCCACCGCCAGCGCCTGGCTGGAAGCGGCGGACGCCGCCGTGGTCGAAGAGGTCAAAGACATGGACATGGCGCGCTCCTCTCGTCAGCGGCGGTCCACCGGGCGGCAGGCGCGGTTGAAATCCGTCATGGTCATCAGATCACTTCCAGCTCGGCGTTCAGCGCGCCGGCGGCCTTGATGGCCTGCAGTATGGCCAGCAGGTCGCCCGGCGTGGCGCCCAGCGTGTTCAGGGCGCGCACCACGTCGGCCAGTTGGGGCGACGCGGGCAGCTGCAGCACCTTGCCGCCTTCTTGCTGCACCTGGATGTCGCTCTTTTGCGCCACCACGGTCTGGCCCTGCGACAGCGGCGCGGGCTGGCTGATGACGGGGGTGGAGCTGATGGTGATCGACAGGTTGCCGTGCGCGATGGCGCAGGCGCCCAGCGTGACGGACTGGTTCAGCACGATGGAGCCGGTGCGTGCGTTGATGACCACCTTGGCCGACGGCACGGAATCAGGAATCGCCAGCTCTTCCAGCTCTGCAATGAAGTTCACGCGGCCGCCCGGGTCTTGCGGTGCACGCACCTGCACCGTGCGGCCGTCCAGCGCAGTGGCGGTGCCCTGGCCCAGTCGGGTGTTGATGGTTTGCGCGACCTTGCGGGCGGTTTGAAAGTCCGACGCGTTCAGGCCCAGGTTGATGGTGTCGCCGTCGTGCAGCGGCGTGGGCACCGCGCGTTCGACCTGCGCGCCGTCCGGAATGCGTCCCGCGCTCAGGTGGTTGATCTGCACCTTGCTGCCGCCGGCCGATGCGCCAGCGCCAGCGATCACCAGGTTGCCCTGGGCCAGCGCGTAGATTTCGCCGTCGGCACCGCGCAAGGGCGTGGCGATCAGCGTGCCGCCCTTGAGCGATTTGGCATTGCCCATGGACGCCACGCTCACGTCGATGGCCTGGCCCGGCTGGGCAAACGCCGGCAGCTGGGCGGTGACGATCACCGTGGCCACGTTCTTGAGCTGCGGCGCCGTGGTGCCTGGCGGCAGGCTGATGCCCATCTGCTGCAGGTAGTTGGACATGGCCTGCGTGGTGAACGGCATCTGCGTGGTCTGGTCGCCCGTGCCGTCCAGCCCCACCACCAGCCCGTAGCCGGTCAACTGGTTGCTGCGCACGCCTTGCACGGCGGCTACTTCCTTGATGCGCAGCGCCTGCGCGGGCAGGGCGACGAGCAGCGAGCCCAGCACTGCCAGCAGAACGCAGGCTTTGCGGGTGGCAAACGACGTGATGGGGGCAGGCAGAGCTTTCATGCACTCGATTGTGAAAGCCGCGCGGTTTTGGGAATCGCCAAAAAGACGCCCGATCACCCGCTATTTGCCGGCCAACCCTGCCGCAAGGTTGCCAGCTGAGAATATGAGCGAAAACAGCCGCTAGCGCCCTATCTATAAGCGCTAGCAGCTATAAAAATAATAGCGTATGGCCCAAGCCATACGCGGGCCCTCAGCCCGGGCTCAGAACGGCGCGACGGAGTTGAACGCGCGCGAGAGCCAACCCATGGCCTGCGCCTCGCTTTGCGCGCCCCGGCCGCGCGACTGCACGCGGGCGTTGGCCACCAGGGTCGAGCTGACCACGCTGCCCGGCTGCAGCGAGCGCGGATCCACCGTGCCGGAAAAGCGCAGCACGTCCACGTTCTGGTTCACGCCGATCTGCTTTTCGCCGGCCACCACCAGGTGCCCGTTGGGCAGCACCTCGACCACCGTGGTGGTGATGGAGCCGGTGAAGGTGTTGGTGCTTTCCGTGCCACCCTTGCCTGAGAAGGCGTTGCTGCTGGTGGCGCCCACGTCCAGCTTGCCCAGGGACGACGAGCCGATGAACGGCAGCGCGGTGATACCGCCCTTGGTGCCCGAGCTGCGGTCCACCGTGGAGGTGGAATTCTGCTTGGCCGACACGTTCTCGACGATCTGGATGGTGACCACGTCACCCACCAGCCGCGCGCGGCGGTCTTCGAAGATGGGCCGGTAGCTGACCGCATGGAACAGGCTGCCGGTTGCGGGGCCGGTGTGGCGCGGCGTGGCGGCGACCGGCGGCGGAGCGGTGGACACCACCATCTCGACCGGTGGCGGCGGGTTGAGCGTGGCGCAGCCGGTGGCGGCCAGCAGGCTGCCGATGGCGGCCAGGCGTGCGATGCGCGAGATGAATTGGCGGGAAGTGGGGGTGAGGCTGAGCGACATGGCGGTAATCCTTCAGAAGGCGGTGCGCATCACAGCTGCGCGAGCTTGGCCAGCATCTGGTCAGACGTCTGGATGGCCTTGGAATTCATCTCGTAGGCGCGCTGGGTCTGGATCATCGTGACCAGCTCTTCCACCACGTTGACGTTGGAGGTTTCCAGGAAACCCTGGCGGATCACGCCCAGGCCGTTGGTGCCCGGCGTGCCCTGCTGGGGCTGGCCGGACGCGGCCGATTCCTTGTACATGTTCTGGCCCGTGGGCTCCAGGCCGGCCGAATTGATGAAGCTGGCCATCGCGATGGTGCCCAGCTGCTGCGGCTGCGTGTTGCCGGGCAGGGTGGCGGTGACCACGCCGTCTTCGCTGATGCCCACGCTGGTCGCATTGGCCGGCACGGTGATGCCGTTGGCCACGGGCAGGCCGTTGGAGGTGACGATGCGGCCCTGCGAATCGAGCTGGAAGGAGCCGTCGCGGGTGTAGCCGACGGTGCCGTCGGGCAGCGTCACTTCGAAGAAGCCGTTGCCGTTGATGGCCACGTCCAGCCGGTTGCCCGACTGTTGCAGACTGCCCTGCGTGAAGTTGCGGCTGGTGGCGACGGTGCGAACGCCCAGGCCCAGGTGCAGGCCGGTGGGCAACTGGTTCTGCTCGGTGGTCTGCGTGCCCACCTGGCGCAGGTTTTGGTAGATCAGGTCTTCGAATACCGCGTTGTTGCGCTTGAAGCCGGTGGTGGAGACGTTGGCCAGGTTGTGGGAGATCACGTCCAGCTGCGTTTGCTGGGCGCTCATGCCGGTCTTGGCGATCCAGAGGGAATTGATCATGGCGGTTCCTTGTAGGAAATCAGGGTGCGCGGGGGAGGCCGGGTCAGCCGTTCAGGCCCAGCAGCTGGGCGGCGGTCTTGTCGTCGTTCTCGGCGGTCTGCAGCAGGCGCATCTGCTGCTCGAACTGGCGCGAAGCGGCGATCATTCCGACCATGCATTCCACGGCGTTCACGTTGGAGCCTTCGGTGGCGCCCGACAGCAGCCGGGCGTTGGCGTCGTTCTGAACCGGCTCGCCCGAGGTGGCACGGAACAGCCCGTCGTCGCCGCGCTTGAGCGGATCTTCCGGGTCGGGCGTGGCCAGTTTGATGCGGCCGATGGCCTGCGGCCGCTGGCCGGCGATGGTGGCGGTGAGGGTGCCGTCCGCGCCCAGTGCGACCTCGGCGCCCGGCGGCACGTCGATGGCGCCGCCGCCGTCAGACAGCACGGGCAGGCCGGTGGCGGTGACCAGTTGGCCCGCTTGCGTCACTTCGAACGAGCCGGCGCGGGTGTAGGCCTCGGTGCCGTCCAAGCCCTGCACGGCGAACCATGCGTTGCCGACGGCCATGGCGTCCAGGTTGCGGCCGGTGCGCTGCACCGGACCGGGCGTTTCCGAGTGGCCCGACGTGGCCTCCAGCGCGAACACGCGCGTGGCCGAGCCGGTGCCCTGTACGGGCACCGAGCGGAAGGTGGACATTTCCGCCCGGAACCCGTTGGTGGACACGTTGGCCAGGTTGTTGGCCAGCACCGCCTGCCGCTGCGCGGAGGCGCTGGCGCCGGTCATGGAGGTGTAGATGATGCGGTCCATGGAGGGTCTCCGTCTTCCGGGTCAGGCAGGCCGCTGGTTAACGCAGGTTGACCAGCGTGGACATGATCTGGTCCTGCGTCTTGATGGTCTGCGCGTTGGCCTGGTAGGCGCGCTGCGCGGTCATCATGTTCACCA
The DNA here is from genome assembly GCF_031843945.1 of Acidovorax sp. WCS2018Noco2-16. Taxonomy (NCBI): domain Bacteria; kingdom Pseudomonadati; phylum Pseudomonadota; class Betaproteobacteria; order Burkholderiales; family Comamonadaceae; genus Acidovorax; species Acidovorax sp. WCS2018Noco2-16. Next base: position 43,207 of record NZ_JAVTJJ010000014.1, on the reverse strand, counting down.
GCTCGGCCGTCAGGTCGACGTTGGAGTCTTCCAGCGCACCCGAGCGCAGGGCGCCGAAGTTGCCGTCGGTGGGCGTGCCCAGCACGGCCTGGCCGGATTCAAAGGTGGCTACCCAGTTGTTGTTGCCGACCGCTGCAAGGCCCTGCGTGTTGCGGAAGCTGGACAAGGCGAGCTGCCCTTCGGGACGCGTGATCCCGTTGGAGTAGCTGGTCATGATGGTGCCGTCGCCACTGATGTTGATCCCGGTGAGCTGGCCGGCGGTGTAGCCGTCCTGCGTCAGGTCGGACACGGCGAACTTCGAGCCGAACTGGGTGACGTCCTTGAGGTTCAGGGCGACGTTGAAGGGCTGTGGCGGGCTGTTGGGGTTGGCCTTGCTCGGGTCTACCGACAGGTTCAGATCGAAGGCAAAAGTGGTGGGCGCATCCGTGGCTGTGCCGGGCGTGCCCAGCGTGAGCTTGGCCGAGGTGACGGTTGGCGTTGGCGCCGGGGGAGTCGCGGGCGGCGCGAAGGTGTACGTCCAGGTGCCGGTGACGTCGGCCTGTTTCATCTTTCCGTCGGTATCCCTGAACCAGGTCTGGAATTCAGTTGGAGAGCCGTTGGCGTCCACGGCTGATCCCACCTTGGGCTGCGTCATGCCGGTGATTTTTCCGTTGCCGTCCATCGTGATCTGCCCTATCGGCTTGCCCAACACAGGGGGCGTGCTCGTAGGGTTGTCCAGCCGGTCGTAGATATCCCAGGTGTTCGAGCCGTTCTTCTCGAAATACACGTTGAGTGGCGTGGCCACACCCTGGCTGTCGTACACGTTGATCGACGTGCCGTAGGTGGATCGGGGGGTGGCGGGCACCGGCGGCGTGGCGGTCGGGTCGCCAACGGCATCGGCAGCCCGTGCGTCCAGGTTCAACTCCGTCTTGATCTTCGTGGTCTGCTTGGCGGGAATCGGTGCCGCCGTTGGAAACTGCATGGGCACCAGGGTGCTGGAGGTGCGCAGGCCGGTCGTGGGGTCAAGGGCATAGCCCATGACCTGCGCACCGTTGTTGGTGATCACGTTGCCCGTGCCCTGGTCCAGCTTGAAATTGCCGGCGCGGGTATAGGCCCGCGAGCCGTCGGTCTGCTGCAGCGTGAAGAAGCCGTTGCCGTTGATGGCCACGTCCAGGCTGTTGCCGGTCACCGACAGGTTGCCCTGGTTGAACTGCTGCGACACGTCAGCCACTTCCACCCCGATGCCCGCATTGGTGCCGCCGGACGAGCCGATGGCGCTGGCCACCAGCTCCGCGAATTCGGCGCGCGAGGCCTTGAAGCCGGTGGTGCCGGAGTTGGCGATGTTGTGGCCGATCACGTCCAGGTTCTTGCTGGCGGCGTTCAGCCCGGAGAGGCCTTGCTGGAAACTCATGGTGTGCTCCTTGGGGAGGGGAAACGGGGGTGTGGGTGGAGGAGGGGGCAGCGTCAGAGGACGGCGCGGATCTGGCTGTAGTTCACCGTCTCGCCCGATTCCAGGGTGAGGGTGAGTGCGCCGTTGGCCGAGCCGGTACCGGTCACGCGGGAGGCCTGCAGCGGGGTCGATTGCACGGCGCCTTCCTTGGTGGTGGCCACGACGCGGAAGGTCAGGTCGCCGGTGTTGCCGGCGTATTTGCTGGCGTCCCATTCGAAGTCATGGCGGCCCTTGTCCTGCGCGCCCATCTCGACGGTGCCCACGACCAGGCCGGCCGGCGTGACGATCTCGACCCGCGCGTCGGTGGCTGTGCCGGCCAGCTCGAACTGGCCCTTGCTCACGCCGCTGGCCGTGGTCAGCTTGTTGCCTTCTGCCAGCACCGAGCGGCCGATCATCTGCGTGCCCTGCAGGGTCTGCATGGTGGAGAACTGCTCGGCCATGGTCTGCATGGTCAGGTTCAGCGTCTGAATGCCGGTCACGGTGTTGATCTGCGCCATCTGCGAGGTCATCTGCGCGTTGTCCAGCGGATTCATCGGGTCCTGGTTGTTCAGCTGGGCGACCAGCAGCTTCAGGAACCGGTCCTGCATGGCATTGGGGTCCGTGGACGATGAGGCTGACGTTCCGGTGGAGTTGGTGGTGGTGGCGGTCGAACCGACGGGGTTGAGAATCATGGCGGCGTCTTTCAGGCGAATTCAGTCGAGGGGTGGCGCAGCGGCGGTCACTGGCCCATCTGCAGGGTCTTGAGCAGCAGCGTCTTGGCGGTGTTCATGACCTCGACGTTGTTCTGGTACGAGCGCGAGGCCGAAATCATGTTGACCATTTCTTCCACCGCGTTCACGTTGGAATGCGAGACGTAGCCCTCGGCGTCGGCCGAAGGGTGGCTGGGGTCGTGCACGCGGCGCCCGGGCACCTGGCTTTCCTGGATGGAGCTGACCCGCACGCCGGCGGAGCTGTCCGCTCCCATGGGCGCGGTCTGGAACACGACCTGGCGCGCCTTGTAGGCCTGGCCGTCCGGGCCGGCCACGGCTTCGACGTTGGCCAGATTGCTGGCCACCACGTTGAGGCGCTGCGACTGCGCGCTGATCGCGCTCGACGAGACGTTGAAGATGGAGAACATGGACATGGTGCGTCGCTTTCCAAAAAGGCGGGCTCGTGCTTTTGCTTACTGGCCCTGGATGGCGCTCAGCATGGTCTTGGCATTGCCGTTGATGAAGCGCAGCGTGGCTTCGTAGCGCACCGCGTTGTCCACGAACGCGGCCCGCTCTCGGTCCATGTCCACGGTGTTGTTGTCCAGGCTGGGCTGGGTCTGTACCGAATAGCCCAGCGTGCCGCCCGACAGGCTGCCCGTGCTGGCGGCCGGCAGCGGAATGTGGCGCGGGTCGGTGGTGCCCTGCTGGCGCGGGGCAGCGCCCTGCAGCGACGTCTGTTGGGATGCGCCGGTGACCTCGCGCAGCGCGTCGGCGAACTTGAAGTCCCGCGCTACATAGCCGGGCGTGTCCGCGTTGGCGATGTTGCTCGCGATGGCGCGCTGGCGCTCGGAACGCAGCAGCAGCGCGTTGCCGTGAAAGTCCAGTCTGTCGGTCATCTTGTCGAGCATGCGGTCCTCGCTCTCGGGGGTATCGAAGGCAGGAGTCCACACGGATCCCTGGCGTGCAGCGATTGTGGAATTCCCCCGCATTTCCTAAAGCGGGAAGAACGCAGGAAACGATGTGCAGTTCGGCCCATCGCAGCGCCGTACCGCGCCTACAGTCGCTGCAGTGCCCTGAGGTGCTGGCGGCGGCTTCGGCTGTTGCTGGCCTGTCACGGCTGCTGAAGTCGTTCGTTCCAGGAGGTGTTCCATGTTCCGCAACCCGCTGTCTTCTCTCGCGCTTCTCCTGCCTGCGGCGCATGGCGTGCCCGGCCGATCGCGCGCGCGGCGCGTCGCCTGGGGCGTGGCCTTGGGTATGGGGCTGTCGCTGGGCGCCGCTGCCCAAGAGCCGGACGGCGAGCTGGGCGCGCTGTCGGCACGCTGGCTTAACGACGCGGTTCAGGCCGCGCAGGCCAACGGGGCTACCGCTGGGTTGCCGCTTCGCATGGAAGTGAGCGTTGGCTCACTCGACCCGCGCCTGCGCCTGGCACCCTGCAACCGGGTCGAGCCGTACCTGCCTGCGGGTGCCCGGCTGTGGGGCCGCACGCGGCTGGGGCTGCGGTGCCTGGACGGCGCCACGCGCTGGAATGTGTTTTTGCCCGTCACTGTCAAGGCGTTCGGGCCGGCCTTCGTGCTGACGGCCAATGTGGCGTCCGGCACTCTGTTGACGGCGGCCGACGCGGCGGAAACAGAAGTGGACTGGGCGGCCGACATGGCCCCGGTTGCCGCCAGTGCCGAATCGTGGGTGGGGCTGACGGCAACACGCGCGCTGGTGGCCGGCCAGACCTTGCGCCAGAATATGGTTCGAGCGCCCGACGCGTTCAAGGCCGGCTCTCAAGTGAGGGTAGTGGCGCAAGGCCCGGGCTTTGCGGTCACGTCGTCAGGCCAGGCCATGAGTGCCGGGGCGATCGGTCAAAATGTCCGCGTGCGCATGGCTAATGGGCGAGTTATAGGGGGCGTTGTTGCGCAGGACGGGACGATAGAGGCCTCCTTGTAACGTCTTGACATCAATAAAGGCCTCAAGTCCCTCCAGGAGTCGCCGAAAACATGGCTACTGTGCCCCACATCGGACGGGGTCGTGGAGAGAGCGATGAAGATAGGTCAGAACCCAGACATTGCGAATTCGGTATCGCAGGCTGCTGCCAAGCAGCAACAGGCCAAGGCACCCGCAGCTGCTGCGGAAGCCGTCGCCAAGACCGTATCGACGGCAGCCGCTGGCGTGCCCGTCACGTTTTCCAGCACCGCCCGGGGCGTGGACGCCACGGCGCGCGGCTCGGCCGAGTTCGACGCGGGCAAGGTGAAGGCCGTGAAAGCGGCCATCGACAAGGGCACGTTCACGGTGGACGCCGAAGCCATCGCCGACAAGCTGCTGTCCAACGCGCAGGAAACCTTTTCGCGCTCCCGCGGCTGACGATGCCGTAGCGTCTGTCCGGGTTGCACCTCGGGCAGATCGCCATAAACTCGTTCCATGTCTCTCGAAGCCACTCTCTCCACCGTCGAAGCGCAGCTGCAGGACGTGCAGGACGCATTGCTGGCCACCGACCCCCTCTCTCTCGAAAAAGCTGCCACGCAGTTGCGTGGCGCTGCCACGGTGCTGGCCCAGGCCCTGGGCGGCGCAGATGCGCGCAAAGCCCCCCCCACCGACGATCAAACCCGGCGCATCCGTGCCATTGGCACCCGGCTTTCGGCCTTGCGCGACCAGCTGGCGCGCCTGCTGGCGCTGACCGAGCGGCAAGCCGCTTCGCTGCTGCCGCCCATGCCCGGTGTGGTGACGTATGGCAGCAGTGGGCTGGGGCAGCCGGGCGCACAAGGCGCGCGCATTTACCGCGCGCCAGGCTGATCAGGCTCGCAAAGTTACCTTTCCCCAAAGCAAAAGGCCGACTGTTGTCGGCCTTTTGCTTTGGGAGCAGCTGAATGCGGGCTCAATGCGACCGCATCTTGGCGCGCAGCCGCGCGATCGACTGGCTGTGCAGCTGGCAGACGCGCGATTCGGTCACGCCCAGCACGGCGGCGATTTCCTTCAGGTTCATGTCGTGCTCGTAGTACATGCCCATGATGTACTGCTCACGCTCGGGCAGCGTCTTGATGGCGGCCACCAGCGATGCCTTGAGCCGCTGGTCGCGCAGCACGGCCATGGGGTCGGCCTCGCTGTCGGCGACATGGCGGTCAAGGAAGCTGTCGTCATCGTCATCGCCGCGGCTCATGTCTTCCAGGTAAACCAGCTGCGTGCCGCGCACCTTGCCCAGCAGGGTCTGGTAGTCGACGAGCGACAGTTCCATTTCTTCGGCGATTTCCGATTCGAGCGGGCTGCGGCCCAGCTTCTGTTCGATGCGCTGCACCGCGTGCTCGATATCTTTCTGGCTCTTGCGCGAGCTGCGCGACATCCAGTCGCCTTCGCGCAGCTCATCGAGCATGGCGCCGCGAATGCGCTGGCTGGCAAAGGTCTCGAACTGCACGCCCTGCGCGGCTTCATAGCGCGAGAGAGCTTCGGACAGTCCCATCATTCCGACCTGGATCAGGTCGTCCAGCTCCACGTTGGGCGGGAGCTTGGCGATCATGTGATGCGCGATCCGACGTACCAGGGGTACGTGCTGGCGGATCTGCGCATCGCGATCAAGCTGGCCTTTGGCGGTGTACATGAAGTCAGTGGCTCCGAACGAAATGCGCAGGGGGCTCTGGAATGCGGTGAGTGGGCAGTGCAGGAATGCCGGCACCCATGGTGCACGCGTTCTCCAGCAGTTGCAAGGCCAGCCGCTGCACGTCCTGCGGGCTGCCGGCTTTGACGATGGTCGTGCGTGGGGCGTTGCCCAGATGCTGGGTGGCACAGCGCTGCAGCGTTTCCAGCGCGGCTTTGGCTGCGCTGACGCGTCGTGATTCCGAAGGCCCCGGTTGCACCACCGATGCCACCGTGCACTGCACGCCGGCATGTACAGCCATGTGCTTGAGCTGGCGGTAGCTCTGCTCCACGCTCTGGGCGCCGGGGTCGGTCATCACCAGCGGCAGCACTGCGGTGCCGCGCAAGAGCGGCGCCATCACGTGAGGCTGTGCGTACACCACCACCAGCGAATAGGCGCGAAAGACCGGGTGCAGGCGTTGCAGCACGGTCGCGTCGTTCCAGGAGGCGCGTTCGGCCAGGTGCAGCAGGCCATGGGCCGCAGGCACGACGGCGAGCGAGGTGGACGCAGAGGCGCCACGCGAGAGGCTGCCGCCCTGCCAGTCGGGCGAGGCCAGCAGTTGCTCCAGACCTGGCGCGTCGTCGGTTTCGCGGGCGGTGCCGTCCAGCACCACCACCGGGTAACCCAGCCGCTGCAGGCTGGAGCACACCTGCCACAGCGTTTCCAGACCCATGGTCGCCTCGGGCTGGCTCAGCACCGCCAGCAGCCGCAGATCGGCCTGGGACGTAATGCTGCAGAGGCTGGCGCCCTGGTGCAAGCCGGTATCAAGCAACATCGGCCAGCCCCCGTTCGGCGGACATCTCCGGCGACTGCGAGAAGAAGAAGTTCAGATCGGCGGCCTTGGGGTCGAACGCCGACTTGACGGGCGAGCGCATCGAAGCGCTCACCAGCTTGTGCGCGTCGGCCGCTTCCCAGTCTTCGGGCACGCGTTGGCCGTTGGTCACGCCGCGCAGCACCATCTGGTGGCGGATCAGCGCGTCGATGGCGGGGCCCAGCTTCACGGCTTCGTCCACCTTCGACAGGATGGCCTGCTGCGAGCCGGTCGTCTTGAAGGCGCCCAGCACGTCGTCGAGCGTGTCGCCGTGGCAGCCGGCATTCAGCACCAGCAGGCGGTTCACGTTGGGCAAGTCCAGCACGTCGAGCATGTCGCGCTTGCGCGGGTCGCGCGGGGCGACGCCGGTGGTGTCGATGAGCACCATCTTCTTGCCGCTGAGCAGACCCAGCAGGTCCTGCAGCGCAGCGCGGTCGTGCGCCAGATGCGCCACGATGCCCAGCATGCGGCCATAGGTGCGCAGCTGTTCGTGGGCGCCGACACGGTAGGTGTCCAGCGTGATCAGGCCGACGCTGCCGGGGCCGTGAATGCGTGCGCACAGCGCGGCCAGCTTGGCGGTGGTGGTGGTCTTGCCGACGCCGGTGGAGCCGACCATCGCGAAGATGCCGCCTTCTTCATACAGCGGGCGGGCGTGGGAGTCGGTGCGCAGGTTGCGCTCCAGCACTTCCATCAGCCAGCGCACGGCGTTGCCGGCGGACAGGTCTTCGGGCATGCGTTCCAGCACGCCGCGCGCCAGTGCTGGCGAATAGCCCGCACGGATCAGCTTGAGCATCAGGTTCGACTGAATCGGGTCTTGCTTAGCCTGGCCCAGCCAGGCCAGCGTGTTGAAGCGGTCTTCGATCAATTCGCGCATGGACTGCAGTTCGTTGATCAGGCCCTGCTGCGGGGCAGCCTGTGCCAGCGACGGAGCGGCCATGGTGCGGCGCACGGGCGCGGGCTCGGGCAGATCCATCGGAATGGAGCGCAGCGGGTTGTGGCGGGCCACCGGCAGCGGCTGTGGTGCAGGCATGCGTGGTTCACGTGCTTCGCGCACTTCGCGGGGCTCGGGCGCATAGGCCGCGCGTTCCAGCACCGCGGCTGCGACGGGGGCTGCACCAGCCGATTCGTTGAGCGCTTCGTGGCGGCGGCGCAGCATGCGCTCGCGCACATAGTCCTGGAACGACAGCGTGCTCATCGCCAGCTGTTCGGTGTCTTGCTCGACCACTTCGCGGCCGCTGCCTTGCTGGGGGCGCGAGGGCATGCGCGCGCGGGTCTCGGCGGCCATGTCTGACGCGCGGTCCTGCAGGCGTGGGGCGGGCGCGGCGACCGGCGCCTGAGCGCGCGGTGCAGGCATGGACGCGGGCGCTGCGTCCAGGCTGCTGGACAGCGTGTCTTCTGCCGTGGCCACCACTTCCACGCCGTTCGCCGTGGGGCGGTTCGACAGGATGAGCGTGCCTTCACCAAAAGCCATGCGTGCCTTGGCCAGGGCCTCCCGCGAAGTGGGAGCGTTGAAGCGTTTGATGTTCATGCGGAGGCTCCTCTGAGGATCGGGCCGATGCGGATGGTGTGGGTTTCAGGAATCTCGCTGTGGGCGAGCACCTGCAGGCGGGGGGCAACGCGGCGCACCAGGCGGGAAATGGCGTTGCGAATGGGGTCTGGAACCAGCAGGCAGGCGGGCAAGCCCATTTCTTCCTGCTTCATGGCGACTTCGGCCGCCTTCTGCGTGAGGATGTCGGCTACGCCAGGGTCCAGCGACGGGCCGCCGGCATTGCCCAGGGCCTGCACCAGCAGGCGCTCCAGGCCAGGTTCGATGGCGATGACGTTGAGCTCGCGCGTCGGGCCGTAGATCTGCTGAACGATGGCCGGCGACAGGGCGATGCGCACGCGGCGCGCCAGCTCCACCGGGTCGGCCACGCTGCCGGCATGCTCGGCCAGCGTCTCGACGATGGTGCGGATGTCGCGGATGTGCACAGACTCTTCCAGCAGCAGCTGGAGGACTTTCTGGAACGTGGCGATGGAAACCATTTTCGGGACGACTTCTTCAATGAGCTTGGGGGCCAGTCGGGTCACGTGTTCCACCAGTTGCTGCGTCTCTGTACGGCTGAGCAGCTTGGCGGCTTGCACTTGCATCAAGTGTGACAAATGGGTCGCCATCACGGTTTCCGAATCAACGACCGTAAAACCCGCCATTTGTGCCGCTTCCTTCTGGTGATCGTCGATCCAGTGCGCGGGCAGGCCGAAGGCCGGGTCGGTCGTCGGGGTGCCGATCAGCGGTGTGGTGATGCCGCCCGGGTTGATGGCCAGGAACATGCCAGGGAAGGCTTCGCCGTCGCCCACCATCACGCCGCGCAGGGTGATGCGGTAGGCGCTGGGCTTGAGCTCCAGGTTGTCGCGCACGTGCACGGCAGGCGGCAGAAAACCCACTTCCTGCGCGAACTTGCGGCGCACGCCCTTGATGCGGGTGAGCAGATCGCCCTGACGCGACTTGTCGACCAGCGCGATCAGGCGGTAGCCCAGCTCCAGCCCCAGCAGGTCGACGGGCTGCAGGTCGTCCCACGATGCTTCGCCGTCGGACACGGGCGCCGGTGCCTCTTCGACCGGAGGCGGGCGCTTCTGGCGCTGCATCAGCGTCCAGGCGGCGTAACCGAAGCCCGAGCCCATGATCAGGAACACCGCATGCGGCATGCCGGGAATGACGCCCAGCAAGATCAGGATGCCTGCGGTGATACCCAGCACGCGCGGCGACATGAACAGCTGCTGCACGATCTGGTGGCCCATGTCCTCTTCCTTGCCGACGCGGGAGATCACCATCGCGGCCGCCACCGAGATCAACAGCCCCGGAATCTGCGCCACCAGCGCATCGCCCACGGCCAGCAGGATGTAGCTGTTGGCGGCTTGGCCCGCCGACAAATCGTGCTGCAGCATGCCGATGGCAAAGCCGCCGACGATGTTGATCAACAGAATCAGAATGCCGGCGACCGCATCGCCGCGCACGAACTTGGACGCACCGTCCATCGAGCCGAAGAAGTTGGCTTCTTCCGCCACTTCCAGGCGCCGGCGGCGCGCTTCCTTCTCGTCGATCAGGCCGGCGTTCAGGTCGGCGTCCACCGCCATTTGCTTGCCGGGCATGGCGTCCAGCGTGAAGCGGGCCGACACCTCGGCGATACGCTCGGCGCCCTTGGTCACCACCACGAAGTTGATGACCACCAGAATGGCAAACACGATCAGGCCGACGGCGAAGTTGCCGCCGATCAGAAAGTGGCCGAAGGCCTCGATCACCGCGCCGGCCGCGCCCGGGCCGGTGTGGCCTTCGAGCAGCACCACACGGGTGGAGGCCACGTTCAGCGACAGGCGCATCAGCGTGGTCAGCAGCAGCACCGTGGGGAAGGCCGCGAAGTCGAGCGGGCGAATCATGTACGCCGCCACCATCATCACCATCAGCGCGACGGCGATGTTCAGCGTGAAGAACGTGTCCAGCAGCCAGGCCGGAATGGGCAGCACCATCAAGCCAAGAATGGCCACCACCAGCAGCGGGGCGGCCATGCCTTGCAAGACAGAACCCCACTGGCGGACCGAATTCATCGTGGGCGTTTTCATGGCGCGTTACCTGCAGGGGCGCTTGTGCGCGTGAGCGGATCGAGTTCGGGCGGAACAAACGGGTCGGGCTGCTGATCGGGCATGCGCCCTTCGCCGCGCAGCGCTGCCTTCAGCCGGTATACATAAGCCAGCACCTGGGCCACGGCGGCGTACAACTGGGCAGGAATCGCCTGCTCCAGTTCGGCATTGGCGTAAAGCGCGCGGGCCAGCATGGGCGACTGCAGCACAGGAATGGAATGCTGGTTGGCCAGTTCGCGAATGCGAAAAGCCAGCAGATCCGTGCCCTTGGAGATGACCTGCGGCGCATTCATCGTCGCCTCGTCGTACTTGAGGGCGACCGCATAGTGGGTGGGGTTCATCACCACGAAGTCGGCCTTGGGCACATTGGCCAGGCTGGCGCCATTGGCGATCTCGCGCGCCTTCTGGCGGATGCGGTTCTTCACCTCGGGGCTGCCCTCGGACTGCTTGTGCTCCTGCTTGACTTCCTCGTGCGACATCTTCTGCTTGGACTTGAAGAAGAAGGCCTGCAGCGGCACGTCGATCACGGCTGCGACGAACACCACCAGCAGCAGCAGCACCATGCCTGACGTCACCCATTCGGCCGCCTGGCGAATCGCCACGGGCGAAGGCTGCAGCACCAGCATGGCCACCTTTTCGATGCTGGAGCTCATGAAGTTCCAGGCCACGGAGGCGAGGATGCCCGTCATCAGCACCATCTTGGAGACGGTGACCATCTGCTGCTTGGAAAACAGATTCATGAAGCCCGACAGCGGGTTGAGTCGGTTGAACTGCGGGCTGATAGGCTTGAAGGAAAAGATCCAGCCACCCGAGCCGATGGCGCTGCCCACGGCCGCCAGGATGGTCAGCCCCGCGAAGGCGCCGCTGGCCAGCAGGCCTATGAGCGTCATCTCGACCAGCCGGTCCATCATGGTGCCGGAGGCGTGCACGGTGGCGGCGTCGAAGGTGAGCTGCTTGGCGAGTGCGCGCTGCAGGTGCTCGATCAGATACGGCGTCAGCCACAAAACCGACGCGGCGCCCATGCCCAGGATGGCGATGTGCGACAAATCCCGCGAACGCGAAGCCTGGCCTTCTTTGCGTGCCTGCCGAAGCTTCTGCTCGGTTGCGGGTAGGGATTTGTCTTGGCTTGAACTCATGATGGCATGACGGCTGGGTCATGCCAATTGTCGTGAGGGGCCGCTGAATCTAAAGGCCGAATAGCGGGCGGCAAGCGTCGCTATTCAGGCGGGTGGGGCGCTGCGGCGGGGCGGTGGCCGCAGGCTGTAGCGCTGGACTTGCTACTTATTTCATAGCTGGTAGCGCTTGGTGTATAAGCATTTGAGGCCTATTTGTTCCTCAAATGCCCATGTGTCAAGCGCTAGCAGCTCACCTTTTGGTAGCGGCAGGCTGTTTAGAAGCCCAGGCTGGCCAGCAGGTCGTCCACTTCGGACTGGTTGGACACCACGTTGGCCGTGTTGTCCGGATCCACCACCGGGCCCTGCAAGTGTTCGCGGCTGGGCTCGGGGATGGCTGCGGCAGCGGCAGCCTGGGCCTGCGGCGGCGCCGTTTGGATCAGCAACTGCACCAATTGCTGCTCGATGGTGTTCGCCAGGTTCACTACCCGCGCAATCACCTGGCCGGTCAGGTCATGGAAGTCCTGCGCCATCATGATTTCGGTGAGGTGGCCGTCCGCTTCCTTCGTGACGCGTTCCACGTCGGTCAGGAAGTTGAAGATTTCACCCTTGGCCACAGCGGCCACCGGGTCGGCAACCAGCGAATTGACCACGCGGCGCGTCTCGGCGGCGATGAAGTCGTGCTGGGCTTTCGCCTGCTCGACCCGGCTCAGCACCTTTTCGGCCGCTTCGCCCGTCAGCCGTGCGATGTACGACAGCCGGCTCTGGGCGTCGGGCAATTCGCCCATCGACCCGCGCAGCTTGTCGGCATAGCCCAGTTCGTTGAGCGAATCGTGCAGCTGCCGTGTCAGCAGGCCGATCTTCTGGTGAACGTCGTCAGCGCCCGCATCCGGCGCGGCATTGCCCGGTGTTTCCATGGTTCAAAGCCCCATCTTCTTGAGGATCAAGGTCACTTTCTCTTCGAGCGTGGCCTTGGTGAAGGGCTTGACGATGTAACCGGCGGCGCCGCCCTGGGCGGCAGCAACGATGTCTTCCTTGCGCGCCTCGGCCGTCACCATCAGCACGGGAAGGTGCTTGAGCTTGTCGTCCTTCTTGATTTCGCCCAACAACTGGAAGCCGTTCATGTTCGGCATGTTGATGTCGGTCACCACGAAGTCGAACTTGCTGTTGCGCAGCTTGTTGAGCGCGACGACGCCGTCTTCGGCCTCGTCGGCATCGGTGAAACCGCTTTCTTTGAGCAGGTTGCGAACGATGCGTCGCATGGTGGAAAAGTCGTCAACGATCAAAAAACGAAGGGCAGTGGTCACGTGGGACCCTTTCGGTCGGAAATTACTGTACGTATTGTCATGGGCCGGCGCGTTTGTGACAAGGCGTTACGGCCGCGATGCGGATGCGGGATTTTCCTGCTTTTCAGCAGCAGCTTGCGGTGTAGATGGCGTTATGGCGCCTTTACCCAACAGTCGCTCCTCGGCTTCGCGCGTCAGAACGGTGATGGTAATGCGACGATTCACGGGCGCGCGCGGGGTCGCTGGCTCCAGCAAATCACTTGCCGCCAGCCCGACAACGCGGCCCAGCTTGGAGTCTGGCATGCCTGCCGCCACCAATTCGCGGCGTGACGCGTTGGCCCGGTCGGCGGAGAGTTCCCAGTTGCTGTAGCCGCGGTCGCCGTTGCCGTAAGGCGCGGCATCGGTGTGTCCGGCCAGGCTGATGCGGTTTTCAACCCCGCCCAGCGCGTTGCCTATTTCTCGAAGAATGTCGCGCATGTAGGGTTTTACCAACGCGCTACCGCTGTCGAACATCGGCCGGTTCTGGTCATCGACGATCTGAATCTGCAATCCGTCGGGTGTGATGTCGATGCGGATCTGCGAGCGGTACTCCTTCAGGCGCACGTTCTCGGTGATCATCGCGTCGATCTTGGACTGCAGCGACTTGATGCGCATCTGGTCCTGGCGCGCCTGCTCGGCCTTGCCATTTTCGATATTCATGCGGCGGGTTGCTGCGGCCGACTCGGCATCGGCGCGCTTGACTTGGCCATGCACCTTGGCCAGGTCGTTGCCCCCGCCCGGAAGAATGCTGGAGCTGTTGCCCGAGCCATCGCCGCCCTGCATGGCAACCTTCAGCGGCGACGAGAAATACGCGGCGATCCCCTGCAACTCGCCCTTGGCGGTGGAGCCCAGCAGCCACATCAGCAAGAAGAACGCCATCATGGCCGTCACGAAGTCGGCGTAGGCGATCTTCCAGGCGCCGCCATGCACCGCATGGCCGCCCTTCTTGATGCGCTTGATGATGATGGGTTGAAGCTTCTTTTCCGCCATGGCGTTCGTTCGCAGTGCAGCCGCTGTTGCGCGCGCCTACTTCTTGCCCTTCACGTGGGCTTCCAGCTCACTGAAGCTGGGTCGGTCGCCAGAGAAAAGCACCTTGCGGCCAAATTCGATGGCAGTGGACGGGTTGTATCCCTGCATGCTGGCCAGCAGGGTCGACTTGATGCAGAGCAATTCCTTGGCCGCGTCTTCGGTTTTCTGTTCGACCAAGCCACCCAGCGGCTCCACCACGCCGTAAGCCAGCAAGATGCCCAGGAACGTGCCCACCAGGGCCGAGCCGATCATGCCGCCCAGCACGGAAGGCGGTTGCCCCACGGACCCCATGGTGTTCACCACGCCCAGCACCGCGGCAACGATGCCGAAGGCCGGCAAAGCGCCGGCCAGCCGCGCCAGCGCCGCGACGGGGGCGTGGGCTTCCTGGTGGTGGGTGTCGATCTCGCTGTCCATCAACGCTTCGATTTCATGGGCGTTCAGGTTGCCCGACACCATCATCCGCAGGTAGTCGGTGGTGAACTCGATCACGTGGTGGTCGCTGCCCACCGTCGGGTATTTCTTGAAAATCTCTGATTCATGCGGCGTCTCGACATCCTTTTCGATTGCCATCAGCCCCTCTTTGCGGGCCTTTTGCAAGATGTCGAAAAGCATGGCCATCAGTTCCATGTACCGCGCCTTGGTGTATTTCGATCCCTTGAACGCCATCGGCAAGGCCTTCATCGTGGCCTTGAGCACCTTGGGCTGGTTGTTCACCACGAAGGCACCCAGGGCGCCGCCCAGAATGGTGATGATCTCGAAGGGCAGCGCTTTCAGGATCACGGAGATGTTTCCGCCGTGCACGACGTACACGCCGAAGATGCAGCCGAGGCAGACGATGTAACCGATGATGACGAGCATGGGTGATGGGGCTCAGCCGCCTTAGCGGAGCCTACGTAGAAGACGAAGGTACTTTATCGAGGTATGTGTCGGTATTTCGGCGAAAAACCCGAAGTCTGTAGTCACGGCCCAAAAAAAAGGAGGCCCGCAGGCCTCCTGATGCTGGCACGCTGAGTTTGGGCCAGGAGTTCGCGTCAAGCCGATTACTTAAGCAGCGACAGCACGCCTTGCGGGATCTGGTTAGCTTGCGCCACCATGGCAGTACCCGCTTGCTGCAGGATCTGCGTACGGGACAGGTTGGCCGTTTCTGCCGCGAAATCCGCATCCTGAATACGGCTGCGAGAGGCAGACATGTTTTCCGACGATGTATTGAGGTTGGCGATGGCTGTTTCGAAGCGGGACTGCAGGGCACCGAAGCTGGCGCGCTGGCCATTGACGGCGGCAAGTGCTGAGTCGATAACCTTGAGTGCTTGAGTGGACCCGTCAACTGTCGATACGTCGATACTGCTGACAGGCGTGAGCTTAGCCGCTGCCAGGCTGGGTACCAGAGTGACTGGAGTTCCACTCACTGAGAAACCTTTGTCCGAACTGAATTCCAGGGTTCCCATTGTCACGATAGGGGCTCCTGGGTTGGCTGCGACTGCACTACCAAACGTCAACGTTCCTGTGTCCCTCGTGGTCTCTGCATTTTGAGCCGCTAGGCTGATGGCTCCATCGCTTGTCAGGCCATTGGTAATACTGATGTTCGCGCCCGCTTCGTTGACCAAGACAATGCCATCGCCATCTGCGTTCATTTTGGCAGTGATGCCTGTCTGAGACGACGCATCATTGAATGACTTGACCGCCTCTGCGAGTCCAGCCGCAGTGTTTGCTGCAACGCTGAAGGTCACAGTGGCATCAATGCTGGCGTTATTGCCCCTGACTGCCAATGTGAACGAACCAGGAAGCGCGGTTGCCGGGTCAATTGAGAATTCAGACACGTTGCGAGCGATCGCACTCACGCCTGTTGCTTCAGATGCAGCATTGATCTTCGCTGCGGCCGTGATTGCAGTATCGCCATCAACCAAGGTGATGGGCTTTGTTTGCAGCCCTGCAATGACCATGGTGCCATCGAGGTTCGCCGGGGCAGCGGCAGCGTCTAACAGCTTGGTGCTGTTCAGTTGCGTCCCATACGTAGTGGTGCGGAAGTTGCCGGTAGTGGCGGTGATGGTCTGATTGGCATTGGCTCCCACCTGGAACGTTGCCGAGCCGAAAGAACCATCCAACAGCTTTTGGCCATTGAACTCGGTGGTGACCGAAATACGGTCCAGTTCAGACAATAGTTGACCCACTTCCGCCTGGATGGCTTTACGGTCCCCTGCTGAGTTGGTGGCGTTGGCAGACTGCACCGACAACTCGCGCACCCGCTGCAGGATGTTGCCCGCACCGGCCAAAGCACTTTCTGCCACTTGGGCCAGCGAGATGCCGTCGTTGGCATTGCGGGCCGCCTGATTCATGCCGCGAATCTGCGAGGTGAAGCGTTCGGAGATGGCCAAGCCGGCGGCGTCGTCCTTGGCGCTGTTGATGCGCAGCCCTGAGGACAGGCGCTGGATAGATGTATTAAGCGACGACTGGCTGAGCCCCAGATTGCGTTGGGCGGTAAGCGAGGCGACGTTGGTATTGATGGTAGATGCCATTGCGGAACTCCTGCGAGGCTGAAAACAAACATTTCTGCCGGTTCAAGCGTTGCCCCTCCGGCGGACTTGGTGGGAACGATGGAGTGGATTGTGGAGAGCGGGGCGCTGAGCGTTTGCTGGATAAGACGCACAAAAACCGCTCAATCCCTGCGTTTGTTCCTAAAGTTTTCCGCGGGCGACCCGAAAACATCTTCAACGGGACGTGCGAACAGCAGTAGCAACCCGCCGTTCAACAGAAAGCCCGCAAGGCGCTGTGAACCCTGAGGCCAGACGGTTCTGGGCCCAGTTGGCGGCAACGCCATATTCAGTCAGTTCTTTCAGGAGATTTGCAATGGCATCCACCATCAACACCAACCTCGCTTCGCTGACCGCTCAGCGCAACCTGGGCCTGAGCCAAAATTCGCTCAACACGTCCATCCAGCGGCTGTCGTCGGGCCTGCGCATCAATAGCGCCAAGGACGACGCTGCTGGCCTGGCTATTTCGGAGCGTTTCACTTCCCAGATCCGCGGCCTGAACCAAGCCGTGCGTAACGCCAACGACGGCATCTCGCTGGCGCAAACGGCTGAAGGCGCACTGAAGAGCTCTGGCGACATCCTGCAACGGGTGCGTGAGCTGTCCGTGCAGTCGGCCAACGCTACCAACAGCGCTGGCGACCGCAAGGCCATCCAGGCTGAAGTGGGCCAGCTGTTGTCCGAACTGGACCGCATTTCGGTGACGACGGAATTCAATGGGCAGAAGCTGCTGGACGGCTCTTTTGGTTCGGCCACGTTCCAAGTGGGCGCAAACGCCAACCAGACCATTACCGCCACCACTGGCAACTTCCGCACCAATACCTACGGCGCACAAATCAAAGCCTCGGCCAGCGTGGCTGCAGCAGCCACCGCTCCCGCTGCCGGTGCTGCAACGATCATCGTGAACGGTCTGCAGAGTAAGGCATTAGACGTCGACGCTGCAGACACCGCTGGCAAAATAGCTGCTACGGTGAACGGAGCTACTGAAACCACTGGTGTGACGGCTTCGGCTCGTAACCTGTCTGAGTTCAAAGTGACGACCCCTGGTGCTGTCACTCTGGCTATTAAAGGAGACAACACCACCACGGCAGCCACCATCACCTTCTCTGCCACATCAGCTACCGATTTGGGCGAGGCTGTGAAGGCGTTTAACGACGTCTCTTCGCAAACAGGCATAACTGCAAAACTCAATAGCAACGGCGATGGCGTTATCCTGACCAATGACTCCGGTGCCGATATTGACATCAAAAACGACTCGGCGACGGCTGCGGTGTCGTTGGCTGCGCAAGATGCTACTGCTACGACGCTGACTTTTAGCGCTCCTGCTGCTGCTGCTGCTGCTGGTGGAACTGCGGTTTCACGCGGAACGGTGGAATTCAGCTCTGACAAAGGCTATTCGCTGGATGGCACGTCTGCTTATATCTCGGCTGGTGCATCGACGCTGAACTCCGTGAACGAGATTGACGTGTCCACGGTAGACGGCTCTACCAAGGCTCTCAAAATCATTGACTCGGCCCTGGCTGCGGTCAACGGCCAGCGTGCAAGCTTCGGTGCTCTGCAATCGCGCTTCGAAACCACCGTGAACAACCTGCAGAGCACGTCCGAAAACATGTCCGCTTCGCGTGGCCGCATTCAAGACGCGGATTTCGCTGCAGAAACGGCCAACCTGTCGCGCACGCAGATCCTGCAACAGGCAGGTACGGCGATGGTCGCCCAAGCCAACCAGCTGCCCCAGGGCGTGTTGTCCCTGCTGCGTTAATTGCAGCACGAGCGCGAGGCTGCACGGCCTCGCGGCCCGAAGGCGGCAGCGATCTGGTCGCTGCCGCCTTTGCTACTTTTGCCAGTTTCAGGGCAACGGGGTAGATTGGATGGGTTCTCCCGTTCTTATCTACGGGATGGTGTGATCCCAGCGCTCCGATAATTTCTGGCGATACAACTCGACGTACTGACAGGAGGTGGACATGGCAGGTTTTTCATCCATCGGCATTGGCCTGGGTGGCAATGTCGACGTCAATGCGTTGATCAAGGCATCTGTCGATGCCGTGAAGATCCCCATTACCAAGACCAACGGGCTGAGTCAGCAAGCCGCTGTGACCAATGCGAAGGTCTCCACCTTCGGGCAATTCAAGTCGCTGGTTTCTACATTGGCGGATGCCGCCAGCAAGCTGACCAGCGTCACGGGCTGGAATGGCGTGGCGGCCAGTTCGTCGAAAGCAGAGGCCGTCACCGTCTCTGCGGTGGGTGGCGCTGCGGCGACCTCGTTCAACGTGCAGATTCAAAACCTGGCCAAGGCGCAATCGTCCACTTCGGCGGCGCTCACGCCGACCAAAAGCGCAGTGGGCGCCGGCACGCTGACGCTGGCGGCGGGTGTATGGGGCGGCACACCCAAGGACTTCACCGCGGGCACGGTGGCTGGCGTGGACATCGCTGTCACGGCCACGGACACGCTGGCGGATATCGCCAGCAAGATCAACGGCTCCAAAGCCGGCGTTACGGCGACGGTATTGACCGATGCGACGGGCGAGCGGCTCATGCTGCGCAGCAAAACCACCGGCGAAGCTGCGGGCTACCAGCTCAGCGTAGCGGACGCGGACGGCAGCAACGCCGACACCACGGGGCTGTCGCGACTGCTGATGGGCACGACCGAGTTTGCGCAGAATGCCAACGCCACGGTCAACGGCGTCGCGGTGACCTCGGGCACCAATGTCTTTGCCGAAGCGGTGGCGGGCGTTACCTTCACCGCGGTCAAGACAACCACCGAGGATGTGGCCATCACGGTCACCAAAGACAACACGGCGGTCAAGAAGAATGTCGAAGATTTCATCGCCGCGTACAACGCCGTCAATCAGGCGCTGAACGAGTCAACGAAATATGACAAGGAAACCAACACCGCCGGCCTGCTGCAAGGTGACACCGCGGCGGTGACTTTGCAGAACACCTTGCGTCTTGCGCTGCAGTCGGTCAATCAGTCTGGCGCGTTCCGCTCGTTGTCCGACGTGGGCGTGGTGTCGGAGGGCAGCCTGGGCAATCTGTCGCCGACCGGCAACTTGAAGCTCGACACCACGAAATTCACCAAAGCGATGGAGAACCCCGATGAGGTCAAAGCGTTCTTTCGGGGTGCAGAGGGCGGCCGCATCGAGGACGGATTTGCGGGCAAATTCCAGGTCATGACCAAGCAGCTGCTGTCGTCGGACGGATTTTTTGCCAGCAAGGACAAGTCGTACAAGGATGCGCTCAAACGCACCGCGGCGGACGTTGAACGCATCACCGACCGGGCGGACCGCCTGGAGAAGAGCCTCAGTGCCCGATACACCGCCCTGGACACCAAGATGGCCAGCTTGAACGCGTTGAATAGCTATATCCAGCAACAAGTTACGACGTGGAATAAATCCAGTTAATGGGCTTCAGTTATCAGGCGGAACGCCGATAAATTGAATAACAAACCCAGGAACAAACGCCATGTTCAGTACCTACAGCCCCCGCACCGCTTCTGCGTATCAGCGCATCAACGTCGAAACCAGCATGCACACGATCGACCAGCACCAACTGGTCACGCTGCTGTATGCGGGCGTACTCAACGCCGTGGCAACGGCCCGCGGCGCTCTGGCGCGCGGCGACGTGTCTGCCAAGTGCGCCAGCATCTCCAAGGCGGTGCGCATTCTGGAAGAGGGCCTGCGCACGGCGCTGGACCGCGAAGCCGGTGGCGTGCTGGCCAACAATTTGGACGCCCTGTACGACTACGCACTGCGCCGCCTGATTCTTGCTAATGCCCGTAACGACGACGCCATGCTGGCAGAAGTGGCCCGCCTGATCGAGCCCGTGGCGCAAGGTTGGAGCGACATGAAGAAAACCGGCGCCCCCGCCGGCGCGGCCAACGACCCCGCGCAGCCTGTGATGGCGGAGGCCTGAAAAATGCCTGAAATGTTGATTGACTACTACAAAGCCATAGAAGACAGCAGCGCGAAGATGCTTGAGGCCGCCAAGTTGAAGGACTGGGACGGCGTCGTGCGCTACGAAGGCACCTGTGCCGTATTGATCGAGCGCTTGCGCTACGAGGCGCAAGAGAAGGATCTGCTGCCCGAGCACCGCCGCGAAAAGACGCGCATCATGCAGCGCATCCTGCGCAACGATGCCGAGATCCGCTGCCTGGCAGAGCCTTGGTTGTCGCAGTTCGAGCACCTGTTCGAACGCCAGCCGATGGTGATGCATTGATCTGCAGGCTGCAGGGCTGACCCCACCCGCTCAAGCTGCGGCGGCGGGGGCGGCGGTTCCTGCCGGCTAAGTAGCACGGCGTGCATCTTTGCGGATTGCCAGCCTCTCGCCCCGGTCCCCATGACAAACGCCTCGCATCCTTCCATGGGATGCGAGGCGTTTTAGTTTTTGGGCCTCAAGGGCGAGTCCAGGATGTTGAAGCCGGAATTAATGGTCAAATTGGCCTCTAGCGCTTATCCATAAAGCGCTGGTAGCTATAAAAATAATAGCAAATGCCGGTAGATGCAGTGAATGGAGTGACAGGCGCTCGTTGCGCCGCCCGTCACACCTGCATGTTCATGATGTCGGTGTAGGCCTGCACCATGCGGTTGCGCACGTGGAGCGTGGCCTGAAAGCCGACCTGGGCTTTCTGCATGGCGACCATCGTCTCTTCGATGCTCACGTTCGGGTTCTCCAGCTGCACCTCGCGCTGCAGGTCGCTGGACTTGTTCTGCGCGGCGCTGACCGACTGCAGAGCGCCCTTGAGCGCTGATGAGAAGCCGACGTCCTGGCCTTCCTGCGGCGCCGTGACGCGCCGAACCAGGCCGGTGCCCGAAAGCGGGGCGGTGGGGCTTGAAATGCGAAGGTCCATGGCGGTGTGCTCGGGGTGGTCGGGGCGCGGGGAAGATGGTGCAATCCTAGGCGTGTGCGCCGCCGCCATCGTGCGGAAATGATGGTCAAAGGCGCGCTTTATCCAGCGAACGTGCGGCAGGGGTTCCCGAATAATCGCTACACCGCCAGAGCCCCGCCCTGGCCTGACATACTGGAAAGCACGATGTCCGCAGTCGCCGAAATACCCGTCCTCCCCTCCGCAGGCACCCCTTCCTGGGTGCAGCGCCTCTCCGGCCTCGACCGGTCGGCCCGCCTGCGGCTGGGTCTGGGCCTGGCATTGCTGGTGGGTGGCGTGCTGGCGGCGGTGTTGTTCAGCCGCCAACCCGACTACCGGGTGCTGTTTTCCAACCTCAGCGACAAGGACGGCGGCGCCATCGTGGCGCAACTGTCCACCATGAACGTGCCCTACAAGTACGCAGAGGGCGGCGGCGCCATCATGATTGCAGCCGACCGCGTGCACGACGTGCGCTTGCGCCTGGCTACGCTGGGCTTGCCCAAGGGCTCGGTCACCGGCTTCGAGCTGATGGAAACCAGCCGCTTCGGCGTGACGCAGTTTCAGGAGCGGCTGAACTTTCAGCGCGGACTCGAAGGCGAGCTGACCCGGTCCATCCAGGCGCTCTCGTCCATTCAAAGCGCACGCGTGCACCTGGCGCTGCCCAACCAGAACGGCTTCTTCCGCGAACAGCAAAAACCATCGGCCTCGGTATTGCTGAGCCTCTACCCCGGCCGCTTCCTGGACCGTACCCAACTGGCCGGCATCGTGCACCTGGTGTCTTCCAGTGTGCCCGAGATGTCGCCCACCGCCGTCAGCGTGCTGGACGACAGCGGCAAGCTGCTGTCGCAGTCGCCCGACACGGCCGCGGGCTCCGGCGTGGACGCGCAGCAGCTGAGCTACGTGCAGCAGATCGAGCAGCAGTACACCCGCCGCATCCTGGACATCCTGGAGCCCGTGGTCGGCAAGAACAACGTGAAGGCCCAGGTGACGGCCGATGTGGACTTCACCCAGACCGAGTCCACCTCCGAGCAGCACCGCCCCAACCAGACGCCCGACAGCAGCGCCGTGCGCAGCCAGCAAGTGGTGGAAAGCTCGGGCCAGCAGACGCCGCAGCCGCCCACCGGCGTGCCCGGCGCAGTCACCAACCAGCCGCCCCAGCCGGCCACGGCGCCCATCAATGGCGCCAATCCAGCCCCCACGGCCGCTGGCCAGCAAGGTGCGCAGGCCGCGCCGAACAAGCGCGAATCCGTCACCAACTATGAGGTGGACAAGACCACCCGTGTCACGCGTGGCGGCACCGGCGCCATCAAGCGGGTGAGTGCGGCGGTGGTCGTCAATTACCAGCCTGCCGCCGAAAGCGATGGCAAGGCCGGCGCGGGCAACAAGGCGCTCACGCCCCAGCAGTTGGAGCAGATGACCGCCCTGGTGCGCGAAACCATCGGCTTCAACAAAGACCGTGGCGATTCGGTGAACCTGATGAACACGCCGTTCTTGGTGGACGCCAGCACGGCGGTCGACCTGCCGCTCTGGAAGCAGCCGGAAATGATCGAGCTGGCCAAGAGCCTGGGCTGGCCGGTGGGGCTGTCGCTCTTCGCCGCGCTGATTCTGCTGGGCCTGGTGCGCCCGGCCATCAAGGGACTGAACGCGCCGAAGGCCGTCCCGGTCTTGGCCAACGCGCAGAATCAGGTTGCGCAGCTGGACGCGCTGGAATCGGAGCAACTGGAGCGCCCTGCATTGCCAGCGCCCACTCCGGTACGCCCGGAAAACCTGCCCGCCACGCCCGAGCAGTTGCGCCTGGACGAAGCGCGCACGCTGGCCAAGGCCAACCCGGTGGCGGTCGCCAACATCCTCAAGACCTGGGTCAACGGCGAATGATGCGCCGCGAACAGAAGCGAGCCAACCATGGATGAGCAAGGACTGAACGACGCGGCCATCATGCTGATGTCCCTGGGCGAGGAAGAAGCCGCCGAGGTGTTCAAGCACCTGTCGCCCAAGGAAGTGCAGAAGCTGGGCGAAACCATCGCCCGCATGAAATCGGTGTCGAGGGAAAAGGTGGATTCGGTCATCAACCGGTTCTCCAACGACGCTGCCGCGCAGAGCCTGCTGGTGTCCGACACCAGCAACTACGTGCGCGCGGTGCTCAAGCGCGCTCTGGGCGACGACAAGGCGGCGCTGCTGATCGACCGCATCCTGCAGGGCGGCGACGTGTCGGGCATCGAAAGCCTGAAGTGGATGGACCCGCTCTCCGTGGCCGAGTTGCTGCGCAACGAACATCCGCAGATCGTCGCGGCCATCCTGGTGCATCTGGACCCGGACCAGTCGTCCGCCATCCTGATGCAGCTGACCGACCGCCAGCGCGGCGAGGTGCTGCTGCGGATCGCCACGCTCGAAGGCATTCAGCCCACTGCGCTCAAGGACTTGAACGAAGTGCTGTTCAAGGTGCTGGCAGGCGGCGACAAGATTCGCAAGAGCTCGCTGGGCGGCGTGAAGTCGGCGGCCGAAATCATCAACTTGCTGGGCTCCGGCGTGGACGCCACGGTGCTCGAATCCATTCGCGGCTACGACCCCGACCTGGCGCAGAAGATCATGGACAAGATGTTCGTGTTCGACGACGTCATGAAGCTCGACGACCGCGCCATTCAGACCGTGCTGCGCGAGGTGGCGTCGGAAACGCTGGTGGTGGCCTTGAAGGGCGCACAGCCCGAGTTGCGCGAGAAGTTCCTGGGCAACATGTCGTCCCGTGCGGCCGATGCACTGCGCGAAGACCTTGAATCGCGCGGCCCGATGCGGCTGTCGGAAGTCGAGGCGCAGCAGAAGGAAATCCTCAAGACGGTGCGCCGCTTGTCCGACGAAGGTCAGATCGTGATTGGCGGCGGTGGCGATGACGCACTCATTTAATCGCCACTACTCGCGCTTCATTCCCAGCGAGGAAGTCGGCGGCGTCACGCCCTGGCAGTTCGGCGCGGTGAACGAATCCGGCTTGATTCCACCGCCCGCCGTGGCAGACAGCGTCGAACCCGAAACGCCTCTGCCACCCCCAGGCATCGACGAATCCGAGCATCTGGCGCTGTTGGACCAGGCACGCTCGCAAGCGCATGCAGAGGGTGTGGAGCAGGGCCGCGCGCAAGCGTCGCTGGAGTGGCAGCAGCGCATGGACGACTACGTGGCCGACCAGGGCCGTGAAGCCGCAGAACGGCTGGACCGCCTGGCCCAGTCGGTGGATGCGGGGCTGGACGGCATGCAGCAGCACATGGCGCAGGAACTGCTCGCCCTGGCCTGCGATCTGGCCCGGCAGGTGGTGCGTCGGGAGCTGTCGATCAATCCGCAGGCCGTGCTGCCTGTGGTGCGCGAGGCGCTCGGCTCGCTGATCGGCGAGGGTCGGCCGGCCACCGTGCGACTGAACGCCGAAGATTGGGCGCAGCTGGAAAAGCCGCTGCGTGAAGAATTCTCCACCGCCAAGGTGTACTGGGTGGTCGACGCGAACGTGCAGCCGGGTGACTGCCTGGTGGAGTCGGCCGGCACCGTGGTCGATGGCTCGCTGGACAAGCGCTGGCAGCGTGCCGTTGCCGCATTGGGGCTGGCGACGGCGTGGCAACAAGCTGCTGAGCCAGCAGACGTGCCCGTGCCCACCAGAAAAACACCGGAAAGCGCACCTCTTCGCACTGACTTGCGCGCTGAAGAAGCACCCACAGGTGGATCGACGCAAGCCGAGGCCACCGCCGAGGTTGGAGATGGCCATGTCGCATGACGGCGAAGCCTGGACGCGCTTCATGGCCGACTCGCGGGCCCGCGTCGCCGAGCGCACGCCGCTAGAAAGCCGCGGCACGCTCACGCGGCTGACCGGCCTGGTGCTCGAGGCTGCCGGCATTCGCGTGCCGGTGGGCTCGCAGTGCCTGGTGCAGATGCCAGCGCACGAGCCCGTGCTGGCAGAAGTGGTGGGTTTTTCCGCCGACAAGGCGTTTTTGATGCCGGCTGGCGACATCCACGGTCTCTCCAGCGGCGCCAGCGTGACGCCGGCTCCCTCGTACGTGCCAGCACCGCGCCTGGGTGCTCCGGAAGGCGACGAGCCGGGCACGACACCCGCCAGTGCGGGCGTGGGGCTGCTTCGCTTGCCCATGGGCGATGGTCTGCTGGGCCGCGTGGTCGATTCGCAGGGCACTCCGCTCGATCATGCCGGCCCTCTGGCAGGTGTCACGTCCGAGCCCATGGACCGCCGCCCCATCAACGCCATGAACCGCGACCCGGTGCGCGAGACGCTGGACACTGGCGTGCGCGCCATCAACACGCTGCTGACGGTGGGCCGCGGCCAGCGGCTGGGCCTGTTCGCCGGCTCGGGCGTGGGCAAGAGCGTGCTGCTGGGCATGATGGCCCGCTATACCCAGGCCGACGTGATCGTGGTGGGCCTGATCGGCGAGCGCGGTCGGGAGGTCAAGGAGTTCGTGGAAGACATTCTGGGCGCTGGCGACCGGGGCCGCGCGGTCGTCGTCGCGGCACCCGCCGACGCACCCCCGCTGCTGCGCATGCAGGGCGCTGCCTATGCCACCGCCATTGCAGAGCATTTTCGCGACAAGGGCCAGCATGTGCTGCTGCTGATGGATTCGCTGACCCGCTACGCCATGGCGCAGCGCGAGATCGCCCTGGCCATTGGCGAGCCGCCAGCCACCAAGGGCTACCCGCCCAGCTGCTTTGCCAAGCTGCCGGCGCTGGTCGAGCGCAGCGGCAACGGCTTGCACGGCGTGGGTTCCATCACCGCTTTCTACACAGTGCTGTCGGAAGGTGATGACCAGCAGGATCCGATCGCCGATTCGGCCCGCGCCATTCTCGACGGCCACATCGTGCTGTCGCGTGCGCTGGCCGAGACGGGGCATTTCCCCGCCATCGACATCGAACAATCGGCCTCGCGCGTGATGCACAACGTCGTCTCGCGCGAGCACTTCGACATGGCGCGACGCTTTCGGGCCGTGTACTCGCGCTACCAGAAGAGCCGTGACCTGATCCAGGTCGGCGCCTACATGAGCGGCTCCGACCCGCAACTGGACGAGGCGATCCGCCTGCAGCCGGCCATGGCCGACTTTCTGCAGCAGGACATGTTCGAAGCCGCATCGCTGGACCAGAGCCTGACGGCCATGGCCAGCGTACTGGGCCACTGAGCGCGCAGCACAGGCCACGAACATGTCCTCCCTCAAATCCTTCCAGATCGCCGTCGAGATGGCCGAGCGCCAGCGCGACGCGGCCCGCCAGGCGGTCCAGGACGTCGAACGCGCCCAGCGCGCCGCGCAGGAACAGTTCAACCAGCTCGAAGGCTACGCCGCCGAAACGCAGGGCCGCTGGGGCGTGCGCGAAGACGCCACCCTCAAGCCCGAGGTGATGTATCACCACTACCAGTTCATGGACCGGCTCTCGCACGCCATCGGCATGCAGGGCGGTGTGCTCCATGACCAGGCCGGCCGGGTCGAGGCCGCTGCGCGCGCTTTGCTGCAGGCAGAACTGCGGCTGGCCAGCCTGAAGAAGGTGGTGGAAAAGCGCCAGCGCGAAATCGAACAGCTGCAGTCGCGGCGCGAGCAAAAAGAAACCGACGAGCGGGCTGCGATCCAGTCCGCCCGTGCTGACAGAAGCCCTCTGGGCCAGGAGTTTTGATCATGGAAGCCACCCGCAGCACCCCCACTCCCCAGCGCGCAGCCACGCACGAAACCCGCGGCACCCGCCACACCGCCAAGGCGGCCGAGCAGGACAGCGCGCAGCCCAAAGATGGCTTTTCGCTGCTGCTGGCCGCGCTGGGTGACGGCGCCGGCGCCGTGGCGCAAGACGATCCGCTGGATCCGGCCGCAGCGGGGGCGGTGTCTGCGTTGGGGGCGGACCCTGCGCTGCAGCCGCCGCTTCTGCCATCGGTCCTATCGCCTGCCGCACTGGCCGCGCAGGCAGCGGCCGATGCGGCCTCGCTCGCGGCCCTGGCTGGCGCACCGGTGGCTGGTGCGGGCCAGGGTCAAGGCCAGGGAGCCGGACTTGCCTCGCTGGCCGACAGCCGGCTCGGCTCGGCTGCCGTGAGCGGGCTCGATGCGTTGTGGTCGCGCGGCGCAGGCAAGGCCGGCGTGGACAGTTTGGTGGGGCAGACGGCGATGCTGGATGGCGCGACGGAAGCCGCCGCTGTCAACGGCGCGCCGGTAGCGAATGCGGCGGCGCCAATGCGCGGTATGGCCGGGCGCTTCCAGTCCGCCTGGGCGGCCGCTGGCCTGTCGGGCGCGGCAGACGCCAGCGCCGCACCTGGCGCAGCCTTGCGCGCCGGCGCGGCGGAAGCGGGCAAGACTGGTACGCACGACGCTGCCTCCGCGCTGTTGTCTGCAACGACGGCCGCCACTGCTTCTACGGTCAGTATTGTTTCTTCAGACCATCGGGATTCGGCAGGCTTGAACGCTGCTGCGGCAGCGCAGCGTGGAGCCGGCGACCCATCGCAGGTGCTGTCAACCGCCCTGCTCGCAGGGCAGCCCGAAGCCACCGCCGCCGATGGCCGGTCTGGCCGTGGCGGGGAGGGCGCGGCAGGCAGCAATGCGGCAGCGCTTACAGCACCGGGCGAGCCTGGCCGGGAAGTGCCTGGCGCCGATGCCTTTGCCACAGACCTGTCGGGCGCTGCGGCGGACCCCGCCCAAATGGCTGCAGAAGACCAACTGGCCGAACAGGTCGCCTACTGGGTGCACCAGAAAACGCAGAACGCCGAACTCACGCTGGACCGCGACGGCCAGCCGGTGCAAGTCACCGTCTCGCTCACGGGCAGCGAGGCGCACATCGCCTTCCGCAGCGACCAGGCCCACACGCGGGATCTGCTGGACAGCAGCGTCGCGCAGTTGCGTGACCTGTTGCAGGCCGAGGGGCTGCAGCTGTCCGGCGTCACCGTGGGCACGTCCGGCGAATCGGCTGCGCGCGACGGGGCAGGGCAGTCTGGTTCCGGCAACGACCGCGGCCGGCAGGGCGCCCGCCAGGCGACGGTGCAGTCGAGCGCGCCGCTCGGCGCCGTGGATCGTTCCCGCCAGGGGGCCGGCGAGCGGGCGGTAGACATCTTCGTCTGAGCTGGAATCGCTTCAACCAGCCAGGCCGCTGGGTGGGAGGCCCGCCCGCCAGCGGCTGGTGTGGCCGCCTGCAGGCGGCGATGGCTGCAGCGGCGGGCTAGCGGAGTGAAAGCCCTGTTTTTGGGCTTTTATTCTGGCTATCATGATTCGCGCTACTGCCCAATAATGGGCTCTGCCGCCATCTGTGCGCCTGTCGTCTGGCGCTGCTCTCTCCCGCTGATCCGCACCCGTTGCGCGAAGGAAGTTCCAACGTGTCCGCCACTCCCGCCACCGCCCCTGCCGCCCCTGCCAAAAGCAAGAAGATGGTCATCATTCTGGTGGTCGTCGTGCTGCTGGTCGTGGCCGGCGGTGCCGCTGCTTGGCTGATGCTGTCCAAGCGCCACGCTGCCGATGACGAAGGCGGCGATGCCCCGGCGGAACACGCTGCGCAAAGCGCCGCCCCCAAAACGCCCCCCACCTTTTTGCCCATCGACAACATGGTGGTCAACCTGGCTGACCCGGGCGGTGACCGCTTTGCCCAGATCGGCATCACGCTGGAGCTGACCGATGCCAAGACCGAAACCTCGGTCAAGCAGTATTTGCCCAGCATTCGCAGCGGCATTTTGATGCTGATATCGCAGCGCACTTCCGAAGAACTGCTGTCACGCGACGGCAAGGAAAAGCTGGCGCTCGACATTCGGCGCGAAGTGTCCAAGCCACTGGGCTTCACCGTAGCCAAGCCGCGCAAGGCACCTGTCGCCCGGGACGCGGAAGAAGGCGATGAGCCGGAGCCGGAGCCGGCTCCACGCCCCCGCGCCGACAACAACCCGGTGCGGGCGGTGCTCTTTTCCAGCTTCATCATCCAGTGAGCCTGGCGGGAGACGCAAGCCATGAGTGATTCATTTCTGTCGCAGGAAGAGGTCGATGCCCTTTTGGAGGGCGTCACCGGCGAGAGCCAGAAAACGGCCCAGGAAGAAGTCGATGCGGGGTCGGTGCGCAACTACGACATCTCCAGCCAGGAGCGCATCGTCCGGGGCCGCATGCCGACGATGGAAATCGTCAACGAGCGGTTCGCGCGCAACTTTCGCATTGGGCTGTTCAATTTCATCCGCCGCAGCCCCGAAGTGTCGGTGGGTACGGTGTCGGTGCAGCGCTACAGCGCGTTCCTGCGCGAGCTGGCGGTGCCCACCAACTTCAACATCGTCGCCATCCGGCCGTTGCGCGGTAGCGGGCTGATCGTGTGCGAGCCGTCGCTGGTGTTCGGCATCATCGACACGCTGTACGGCGGCGTCGGCAAGTTCCAGACCCGCATCGAAGGGCGCGACTTCTCGCCCACCGAGCAACGGGTGATCAACCGCCTGGCGGACGTGATCTGCACCGAATACAAAAAAGCGTGGCACGGCATCTATCCCCTGGAGCTTGAATACCAGCGCTCCGAGATGCAGCCGCAGTTCGCCAACATCGCCACGCCCAGCGAGATCGTCGTGTCCACGGCGTTTCAGCTGGAAATCGGCGACTTGTCGGGCGCTATCCACATCTGCATGCCCTACGCCACGCTGGAGCCGATCCGCGACGTGCTGTATTCGTCCACGCAGGGCGACTCGATCGAGGTGGACCGCCGCTGGGTGCGCGTGCTGACGCGCGAGATCCAGGCGGCCGAGGTGACGCTGGTGGCCGAGCTGGCCCGCGCGGACGCCACGGTCGAGCAGTTGCTGGCCATGAAGCCGGGCGACTTCATCGAGCTGGACCGCGAACCCCGCATCCGGGCCTCCATTGGGGGGGTGCCGGTTTTTGAATGCCAGTACGGAACGCACAACGCCAAGTACGCCATCCGTATTGAAGAGTGTCTGCGCAGCGCCGACGCGAACTGGATGGGAGATAAGAATGGCAACTGAAGACAACAAGGACGGGGCTGCAGAAGACCCGTTTGCAGGCTGGGCCGAGGCGCTCGAAGAGCAAAAGACCTCTGACGGCGCACCGGGCGAGGCAGAGCAGGGCGGCCCGCTGTCGGGCGAGCCCGTGCGGCCGTTCTCCGCATCGGGCAACGACGGGCCCATGAACGACATCAACATGGTGCTGGACATTCCCGTGCAGCTGTCGGTCGAGCTGGGCCGCACCAAGGTGCCGATCAAGTACATCCTGCAGCTGGCGCAGGGCTCGGTGGTGGAGCTGGACGCGCTGGCCGGCGAGCCCATGGACGTGCTGGTCAATGGTTACCTCATCGCCCAGGGCGAGGTGGTGGTCGTGAACGACAAGTTCGGCATTCGGCTGACCGACGTCGTGACGCCATCGGAGCGCCTGCGCCGTGTCAGCCGGGGATAGCGGCAGCATGACCCAGACGCTGCTGGTGGTGGTGCTGTTCGTGGCCGCCATGGCAGCGCTGCCATGGCTGGTGCGGCGGCTGCAGCAGCGCAACGCCGGTCGGCTGTCGACAGCAGCTGGCGTGGGCGCGTCGCGCGTGTTGTCGGCCGTGGCCGTGGGCCCGCACCAGCGCGTGGTGACGGTGGAGGTCGGCCCCGAACAGCAGCGCACGGTGCTGGTGCTGGGCGTGACGGCGCAACAGATCAACTGCCTGCACGTGTTGCCGGGGCAAGGGCTTGGGCAGACACCCGCGCAGGGGCACACACCTTTGCCTGCGACTGCGCTGCCCGTGCGCACCGAGCCCGGCTTTGCCGGCGAGATGGCTGCCGCCTCGGCGCGACAGGAAGCGGGCCACCATGGCTGAGCCCTTGCAACGTCGCACTGACTGCCGGAGCCCTGCGACGTCGGTCGCGCACCGCGCACTGGCGTGGATTGCATTCCTGGCCGCGTTGATGGCCGCACCCACAGTTTTTGCCCAGAATGCGGGCACCTTGCCCCTGCTGATCGGCTCGGGCGGCGGCAGCAACAGCTATTCGGTGCCGATCCAGACGCTGCTGTTTTTCACGGCGCTGTCGTTTCTGCCGGCCGTGCTGCTGATGATGACGGGCTTCACGCGCATCGTCATCGTGCTGTCGCTGCTGCGCCAGGCCATCGGCACGCAGTCGGCGCCGCCCAATCAGGTGATCGTCGGGCTGTCGCTGTTCCTGACCTTCTTCGTCATGGGGCCCACATTCGACCGCGTGTACCAGGAGGCCTACGTGCCGTACACGACCAACGCCATCACCTTCGAGCAAGCGCTGGAGCGCGGCGAGGCACCCATGCGCGCCTTCATGCTCAAGCAGACGCGGCAATCCGACTTTGCGCTGTTCTCGCGCCTGGCCAAGCTGCCCGCCGAAACTACGGCGGAGACCGCGCCGCTGCGCGTGCTGGTGCCGGCCTTCGTCACCAGCGAGCTGAAGTCGGCGTTCCAGATCGGCTTCATGATCTTCATTCCGTTCCTGGTGATCGACATGGTGGTCTCCAGCATCCTCATGTCGCTGGGCATGATGATGCTGTCGCCCGTGCTGGTCGCGCTGCCCTTCAAGCTGATGCTGTTCGTGCTGGCCGACGGCTGGAACCTGCTGATCGGCTCGCTCGCCGCGAGCTTCGCCACCTGACCCTCTTCATCTGACGAGTCGCCACCATGACCCCTCAATTCGCTCTCACCATCGGCCGCGAGGCACTTACCTTGCTGCTGATGATCTCCATGCCCCTGCTGGGCGTGGTGATGGCGGTGGGGCTGCTGGTCAGCATCTTCCAGGCGGTCACGCAGATCCACGAAGCCACGCTGGCCTTCGTGCCCAAGCTGATCGCGGCCATGGTGGTGTTCGCCATCGCCGGCCCCTGGATGATCGCCACGCTGGTGGATTACCTGCGCCGCACCATCGAATCGATTCCCTCGGTGGTCGGCTGATACGCCGGTGACGGGGTTGCGGGCGTGATCACGTTCACCGAGGCGCAGATCATGGCGTGGCTGACGCCCGTGCTGTGGCCTTTTCTGCGCGTGCTGGCGGTGTTCGCCGTGGCGCCCGTGTTCTCCATGCGCGTCATTCCCATGCGGGCCAAGATCGGCCTGGCGTTTCTGGTGGCGTTGTCTGCACAGGCGGTGCTGCCCGAGGCGCCCGTCATCGACCTGAACGGCCGCGCCGCCCTGGGCGCCGTGGCGCAGCAGGTGGTGGTGGGGCTGGCAATCGGCTTTGCCGTGCGGCTGGTGTTCGCCGCCGTCGAGCTGGCGGGCGAGGTGATCGGCCTGCAGATGGGGCTGAACTTCGCGTCGTTCTTCGACCCGACCTCCAACGGGCAGATCAGCGCAGTGGCACGGTTCTTCGGCCACATGGCCACGCTGCTGTTCATCGTCATCAACGGGCACCTGCTGGTGCTGATGGCGGTGATCAAGAGCTTCGAGCGCTTTCCGGCCGACGGCAACTTCATGCAGGCGCTGGGCCAGATGCGGGTGTACGAGCTGGGCTCGTCCCTCTTTTCTAGCGCGCTCTGGATCGCGCTGCCCATGGTGGCGCTGTTGATGTTCGTGAACCTGGCGCTGGGCATCATCTCGCGCGTGGCGCCGCAGATGAACATCTACGCAGTGGGCTTTCCCGTCACGCTGACCGTGGGCATGCTGGGCATCGCCGCCACGCTGCCCATGCTGGAGCAACCGGTGATGGCGCTGATGCAGCAGTCGATCGACCTGTTCGCCACGCAGCGCTGATTACTATTAATTTAATAGCTGCTAGCGCTTGTTTATTAAGGGATTCAATGCCCTGGGGCATTGAAGTGCTTGTGCATCAAGCGCAACAAGCTATTAAATGAATAGCAAAACGACTGTTTTCACACCAGCTGATTGCGGATGGCGTAGACCGTGAGCTCGGCGTTGTTCGACAGCTTCAGCTTTTCCAGCACGCGGGCGCGGTAGACGCTCACGGTCTTGGGGCTGAGCATCAGCTCTTCGGCAATGTCCGACAGCCGCCGGCCGGAGGCGATCTTCACCAGCGTCTGCAGCTCGCGCTCGGACAGCGCCTCGTGCGGCATTTCGTTCGTCGGCTGCGCCAGGCTGTCGGCCAGCATCTGCGCCACTTCGGCGGTCAAGTATTTGCGGCCCTGCACCACGGTGCGCACGGCGGCGATCAGCTCGATCGGGTCGCCCGCCTTGTTGGCGTAGCCCTGGGCGCCGGCGCGCAGGCAGCGCAGCGCGTACTGGTCTTCGGGGTACATCGAGACGATCAGCACCTTCATCGCCGCATGCGTTTCTTTCAGGCTGGCCAGCACTTCCAGGCCGCTGCGCCCGGGCAGGTTCAGGTCCAGCAGCAGCACGTCGCACTGCGCGGTGCGCAACACGTCGCGCAACTCGGAATAGCTGCCGGCCTCGCCCGTCACGGAGATGTCGGGCGCCTCCGTCAGGGTGTCGCGAATGCCTCGTCGCAGCACCGCGTGATCGTCACAAAGCACCACATGAATCACTGTGCGTCTCCTTCATCCGTGTCCGCTGGCCCGTCTGATGGTAGCCCCAGCGGCACCGACAGGATGATGGAGGTTCCCCGCCCCGGCTGGCTGCTGATGTCCAGCCAGCCGCCCACGGTGCGCGCGCGCTCCTGCAGGCCGCGCAGTCCGAAGGATTTGGGCTTGGCGCGACTGGTGGCCAGATCCATGCCGACGCCGTCGTCGGTCACCTCCAGGGTGAGCACACCCTCGGTATCGCCCAGGTCGATGCGCACCAGCGAGGCCTTGGCGTACTTGGACACGTTGGTCAGCGCCTCCTGCGCGGTGCGGTAGGCCACCAACTGCACGGCGGCCGGCACATCCACCGTTTCGCGGCTGGTGGCCAAGCGGGTGGGCACGCCGGTGCGCCGCTCGAAGCTTTCGGCCAGCCACTGCACGGCCGCCACCAGCCCCTGGTCGAGGATGGGCGGGCGCAAGTTCATCATGATGCGCTGGCTCGCGTCGATGGCGTGCTGCAGCATGTCCACGGCCGCGCCCGTATGCTCCCGCATCGCGTCCGAGTCGGTGTGCCGACCGATCCAGGCCAGATCGAACTTCACCGCCGTCAGCGCGCCGCCGATGTCGTCGTGGATCTCGCGGGCGATGGCCGCGCGTTCCTGCTCGATGGAGGTCTGCAGGTGTTCGGTCAACGCGGCCAGGCGCTGCTCGGAATCGGCCAGTTCGGCGGCCGCCTGTTCGCGAGCCCGCCGCGCCTCGGCCACTTCGATGGCCCGGGCGATCACGTGCGGCAGCCGGGCCATGTCGTCCTTGAGCAGGTAATCGGCAATGCCCAGCCGGATCGCGTCCACCGCCGCGGCCTCGCCGATGGCG
Organism: Acidovorax sp. WCS2018Noco2-16; assembly: GCF_031843945.1. NCBI lineage: Bacteria > Pseudomonadati > Pseudomonadota > Betaproteobacteria > Burkholderiales > Comamonadaceae > Acidovorax > Acidovorax sp. WCS2018Noco2-16. Next base: position 8,954 of record NZ_JAVTJJ010000014.1, on the reverse strand, counting down.
CCGGACAGCAGCACGAAGGGCGGGTGATCAATGCGCTGCGACACCGCGCTCCAGGCATCCAGCGCGGTGAAGCCCGGCAGCCGGTAATCGGCCAGGATCAGGTCGAACGGTTCGGTATCGAGCCAGTGCGCCAGCGTTTCCAGTGAGTCAGCGTGGCGAATTACACACACCACTCCCGCGCGGCGCAGTGTCAGGCAGGCCAGCTCATGGTCAACGACAGAATCTTCGAGATGCAGGATGCGCAAGGGCTTATTCGGTACACCAGAGTCCATGGGAGTCGGTATCATAGGATACATATTGGAACAAATAAGGCCGGACGTTCCGAGGAACAGTGTTCAGGAGTCGTGGCGAAATGCCGAACAAGGATCTGGATGGTTGGCGCAGCCCACCACCAGTTCGCCCAATGGGTTATCGCGTGCCTTGCAGCCGCCTGCAGCGACGGAGAAACGATGCAATCTACGCTAACACCGCCTGGGGAGCCAGGTGTACAGGTCCCCGTGATGGTGGCTGCCGAGTTGCAGGACTCCCTGCTGGTGGTCATGCACGACCTGCATCGTCTGGAAGGCCTGCTGAGCCACGCCACCGACAACCTGCTCGAACGCTTCGGCGAAGCGAACAGCGCACTCACCGATGACGTGGTGGGCGACTCTCCACACCTGGCATCGGTGCGCACCGCGTTGCGCAGTGCGGTGACCGAACTGCAGTTTCAAGACATGGCTTCGCAGCTGATCTGGCACACCACCAAGGTGTTGCAGGGTTGTGCATTTCGCCTAGCGTCCGAGGCCATGGGTGACGAAGATGGCGAGGAGGCAGCGCCTTTCGCCGACATGGCGCCCGACCGCCCCAATCCCGTGACCCAAAGCGAGATGGACGCCGGCTCGATAGATCTTTTCTGAGGGCTCATGGCCCTGGTTCACCTATATATTCAAGTCAGTTGGAGCCCTACATGCAATCGATTCTTGCCGTTGATGACTCTCCGTCCATGCGGAAAATGGTGGCCTTCACCCTGACGGGTGCCGGTTATCACGTGGTGGAGGCGGTGGACGGCCAGGATGCGCTTGAAAAGGCCGAGGCCCACGACATTCACCTGGTGCTGGCCGACCAGAACATGCCCCGGCTCGACGGCATCGGTCTGACGCGCCGGCTGCGCGAGCACCCGCGCTTCAAGACGGTGCCTATCCTCATCCTGACCACGGAATCCAGCGACCAGATGAAGCAGGCCGGCCGCAGCGCCGGCGCCACCGGCTGGCTGGTCAAGCCGTTCGACCCCAATCGCCTCATCGAGGTGATCCAGAAAGTGATCCGCTGAGCGGACGTTGCGTAAGCACACAGCATCAGCAGACGATTCCCCGTACACAGGAGCTCCCAATAATGGCGGATAGCTACCAAGAAGGCGCTGGCGCCGACTTCGACCTCAGTCAGTTCTACCAGATCTTTTTCGAAGAAGCAGGGGAGAACCTGGATCAGATGGAGCAGATGCTGCTGCATCTGGACCTGACCAATGCCAATGACGAAGAACTCAACGGCATCTTCCGTTGCGCGCATTCGATCAAGGGTGGGTCGGCCACCTTCGGCTTCTCGGACGTTGCCGAATTGACGCACCAGATGGAATCGCTGCTCGACCGTCTGCGGCGCCATGAACTGCAGCCGGTTCCCCAGATGGTGGACGTGCTGTTGGAATCGGCCGATGCGTCGCGCAGCCTGCTGGCCCGCCACCAGGCTGGCGGCCAGGGCGAGGCCGTGTCCACGACCGAGTTGGTGCGCCGTATCAGCGAATTGGCTTCGGGCTCTGTGCCCGCCGCCGCTGCGCCCGCTCCTGCACCAACCCCCGCTCCTGCTCCTGTGGCTGCGCCGATGGCACCGTCCATGCCCGCTGCCGCACCGGCCGTGCCGGGCGGACCGAGGTCGCTGCAGATCGACATCGGTCCGATGGAGCGCGCCTCGCAGGCCGACGCCATCAAGGAACTGTTCCGCGATATTCCCGGTCTGGGTTCAATCAGCGATGTGGAGGCTTCGGTTCCCGGCATGCGGTCCTTCGCCGTAGAAACCACGTCGACCGACGACGACCTGCTCGATCTCTTCGCCTTCCACGTTGCCAAAGAGCAGGTCAGCATCCGCTTGGCAGGCGGCCAGGAATCGGCGGAAGCCGAGGCTGCACCCGCCATCGCCGAGGGCGAGTCGTACGGTTTCTTCAGCGACTCGCCTGGCATGCCGGCTGAAGTCGCACAAGCGGTGCAGCCTGCTGCAGCGCAGCCCGCCACGGCCGTTGCGACCCGGGTGGCCGCCACGGCAGAGCCCAAGGTGGTTACCCAGGCTCAGATGGAGTCCACCACCATACGTGTCGCGGTCAACAAGGTCGACCAGCTGATCAACCTGGTGGGCGAGCTGGTGATCACGCAGGCCATGCTGGCGCAGAACAGCCGCGGCCTGGATGGCGGCGTTTACCAGCAGTTGCTGGCGGGCCTGGCCGATCTGGACCGCAACACCCGCGACCTGCAGGAATCGGTCATGTCGATCCGGATGATTCCGATGTCGATCGTGTTCAACCGCTTCCCGCGCATGCTGCGCGACCTGGCCAACAAGCTGGACAAGAAGGTGGATTTCGTCACGCTCGGCGAGGCCACCGAACTCGACAAGAGCCTGGTGGAGAAGATCACCGATCCGCTGACGCACTTGGTGCGCAACAGCTGCGATCACGGCATCGAAATGCCGTCCGAGCGGCTGGCCGCAGGCAAGCCGGAGCACGGCACCATCACGCTGTCGGCATCGCACCAGGGCGGCTCCATCGTGATCGAGGTGCGCGACGACGGCAAGGGCCTGTCACGCGAGAAAATCCTGCGCAAGGCGCGTGAACGCGGACTCGACGTATCAGACCAGATGACCGACCCTGAGGTGTGGGGCCTGATCTTCGCGCCGGGCTTTTCCACTGCGGACGTGGTGACCGATGTGTCCGGCCGTGGCGTGGGCATGGACGTGGTCAAGAAGAACATCGCCGCGCTGAACGGATCGGTCGAGATCGACTCTGCCGAAGGCTACGGTATGCGCGTGTCGGTGCGACTGCCGCTGACGCTGGCCATCATGGACGGCATGTCGGTCGGCGTGGGCGAAGAGGTCTATATCCTGCCGCTGTCTTCGGTGGTGGAGTCGTTCCAGGTCAACCCGGACGACGTGAACACGGTGGCCCAGGGCTCGCAACTGGTCAAGGTGCGTGACGAGTACATGCCTGTCATCTCGCTGGAGCGCGCCTTTCAGGTGCCCCGCGGCGACAGTGGAAAGTCGAGCAACATCATGGTGGTGGTGGAGGCTGATGGCAGCCGCGTCGCGCTGCTGGTGGACGAACTGCTGGGCCAGCATCAGGTGGTCGTGAAAAACCTCGAAACCAATTACCGCAAGGTTCCAAACGTGTCTGGCGCCACCATTCTGGGTGACGGCACCGTGGCGCTCATTCTGGACACTGGCGCGCTGGTGCGCCGTGCCCGCCACTGAGATCAATGGACGCAAGCGTGGAGCAACAAGGAGTGTCGGCATGAATGTGATGGAAAAGACGGGTGAGACTGCGGTCGCCGGCGCAAGGGAATACCTGACCTTCCGGCTGGACCAGGAAGAGTACGGAATCGACATCCTGAAAGTTCAGGAAATCCGTGGCTACGAGCCGCCAACGCGCATTGCGAACGCGCCCGACTTCATCAAGGGCGTGACCAATCTGCGCGGAACGATCGTTCCCATCGTGGACATGCGGCTCAAGTTCAACTGCTCGCGTGCCGACTACAACAGCTTCACGGTGGTCATCATCCTGAATCTGCGCAACCGGGTGGTCGGCATCGTGGTCGATTCCGTGAGCGACGTGATGGAACTGGCTGCTGAAAATATCCGCTCCGCGCCGGACATCGACAGCGCCATCGACAACAGCTGCATCCTGGGCTTGGGTTCGGTGAACGAACGCATGCTGATCCTGCTCGACATCGAAAAGCTCATGTCGAACGTAGACATGGGTCTGATGTCCGACAACGACTGAGCCGTCAGGCGGGCAGCGCAGAACGGCTTTGTCTTCCTGGCCGCTTGGCGGTCCCCCGGTACTGAAACGCGCAGCACCCATAACCTTCAGCGGAGTCGTCCCGAATGCGCCCCCCCCACAGTACCGCCCAGAATGCCGATGCAACGGCTGCCGCGCCTACCGGCCCCTTGGCGCAGGGCCGGGAGTTCGTCTGGACCAACGCCGATTTCTCTCGTGTGCAGGCGCTGATCTATCAACGCGCCGGCATCAGCCTGCATGATGGCAAGCACGCCATGGTGTACAGCCGGCTGTCGCGCCGGCTGAGAGAAACCGGGCACTCCAGCTTTCAGGAGTATTTGAGTTGGCTTGAAACGCACGATGGCCCCGAATGGCAGGAGTTCATCAATGCACTCACAACCAATCTGACCGCGTTCTTTCGCGAGCAGCACCATTTCGAGATCTTTGCCACGCATTTGCGCACGCGCGCGGCGGGCCCCTGGCATGTGTGGTGTAACGCGGCGTCGACAGGCGAAGAACCCTACTCCATCGTCATGACGGCGCATGAGTCGCTCGGCGCTAATGCGTCCTTCAAGCTGACGGCGAGCGACATTGATTCGCGGGTGCTTGCGACGGCCGGTGAGGGGGTGTATCGGTTGGACAACCTCAAAGGGCTGAGCCCCGAGCGGATGCAGCGTTTTTTCATGCGCGGCAAGGCATCGAATGCCGGATTGGTACGGGTCAAGCCAGAGTTGCGGCGCGCCATTGATTTTTTGAGCGTCAACCTCATTCGTGACGACTGGCCTTTTCGTGAACCGTTCGATGTGGTGTTCTGCCGCAACGTGATGATCTACTTTGACGCGCCTACACAGCGGCGCGTGCTGGAACGCATTCACCGGGTGCTGAAGCCGGGTGGCATGCTGTTCGTAGGCCATGCGGAAAACTTCAGCGAATCGCGCGACCTCTTCACGCTGCGCGGCAAGACGGTCTATGAGCGCCGCTGATTTCACAGCACACAGCCAGAAGAAGCTCCCATGACTACCAATCGTCCAGCCCTTCCACCCACGTCGGCTGCGCTGCCCTTCGCGGCGGTAGAGCGACGCCGCGCTCCCCGCATCGCGCCTCTAAGCGCTGATATCTATTCGCCAAGCACGGCGACAGGCGCCGCCAAGGAGTCGTCGCTGCAGGAGTTGAAGGCCAGCCCGCGCAAGCCGGGCGAAGCGTCGTTCTTCTTTGCAGATCACCACTTTCAGCACAACGCGGTGAAGGTGCTCCCCGGCGAATATTTTGTGACCGAGGAGAGCATGGTCATCATGACGGTGCTGGGTTCTTGCATTGCCGCATGCCTTTGGGACAGCCGTGCGCGCGTAGGTGGCATGAATCATTTCATGCTGCCCGATGGCGACACGAACGATGTGTCGGGGCGTTATGGCTCGTACGCCATGGAGTTGCTCATTAACGAGATGCTCAAGCGGGGTGCCCGGCGTGAAAGCATGCAGGCCAAGATCTTTGGCGGAGCGCAGGTGATGCACAACTTCACCACCATGAACGTAGGCGAACGCAACACCCAGTTTGTGCTGAGCTATCTGCAGACCGAGCGTATTCCCATCGTGTCGGAAGATGTGCTCGACATCTACCCTCGCAAGGTGGTGTTTTTCCCGGTGACGGGCAAGGCCATGGTCAAGCGCCTGGCCCATGCGCATCCAGACGCGTCGGTGGAGCAGGAAGTCCGAGGCAATGCGGTGACGGTGGCCAAGGCGACTGCTGGTGGGTCGGTGGATTTGTTTTGAGAATGCATAACGAAGGTTGGATGCAATGAGCAGGAAGATCCGCGTTGTCGTGGTAGATGATTCCGCCCTGGTGCGCAGTCTGCTGGCGGAAATCATCAACCGGCAGGCCGATATGGAGTGCATTGGCACGGCCAATGACCCGCTGATTGCCCGCGAGATGATTCGTGAGACAAATCCTGATGTGATCACGCTGGACGTCGAAATGCCACGCATGGATGGCATCGATTTCCTAGGGCGTCTGATGCGCCTGCGCCCCATGCCCGTGGTCATGATTTCCACGCTGACCGAGCGTGGTGCGGAAGTGACTATGCGCGCCCTGGAACTGGGCGCCGTCGACTTTGTTGCCAAACCCCGTGTCGGCTTGGCCAGTGGGTTGAACGACCTGGCCGCCCAGATCGTCGAGAAGATTCGTGTCGCTGCCGTGGCACGCGTGCGTCGTGCGCCCGTGCGTGAGTCAAGCAGCGTCACACATCCAGGCACTCCAGGCGCAACCGCGCCAGTACCGGTGTCGTCTGCTGCGCTGCTGGGTCGTGTTTCGACCGAGAAGTTGATCTGTATCGGGGCTTCCACCGGGGGAACCGAAGCCATCCGGGAAGTATTGATGCAGATGCCGGCGGATTCGCCGGCCATCGTGATTACGCAGCATATGCCCCCCGGCTTCACCACCAGTTTCGCTGCACGCCTGAACGGGTTGTGTCAGATCACCGTCAAGGAAGCGGTTCATGGTGAGCGCATTCTTCCTGGACACGCTTACATCGCGCCAGGCGGCACGCAGTTTCACGTATCGCGCAGCGGCGCGAACTACGTGGCGGTGGTGGATGACAGCCCGCCGGTAAATCGCCACAAGCCGTCGGTGGAGGTGCTTTTCAAGTCTGCCGCTGCGGTGGTGGGGCGCAATGCGTACGGAATCATGCTGACGGGCATGGGCAACGACGGTGCCGCCGCCATGCGTGAGATGAAGAATGCAGGCAGCTACAACTACGTGCAGGACGAAGCCAGTTGTATCGTCTTCGGCATGCCACGGGAGGCCATTGCCCATGGCGCTGCCGATGAAGTTCTGCCATTGACCCAGATCGCGTCAGCATTGATCACCCGCCTGCGCGGATCGACCGACCGGCTGCACCACCGAATCTGACCGGGTTCAATGCCGGTCAGCGGGCCGGCTGCACTTTGGCTAGTGGGCCAGCGCTTCCCATCGCTCCAGGCTCAACATGAGCTGGGCTTCGATTTCCGCCTCGCGCGCATGAAGCTCCGCTGCTTTGGCTGCATCTCGTGCATAGAGGCTGCCATCTGCAAGCGCATCCTGAACTTGTTTTTGCTCCGCCTCCAAGCCCGCGATCTGATCCGGGAGCTGATCCAGCTCCCGCTGTTCCTTGTAGCTAAGCTTCTTTTTTGATAGCTGCTCACGCTCGCTACCACTGGGTTGGGGCGTGATTTTGCTAATAACTGCAGCTGGAGCCGGATTGGGCGGAGCCGGCGTACTTGCTGCAAGCGACCGGGCTCGGCGAGATTGCAGCAACCAATCCTGCACGCTACCTTCGTACTCACGCCAGTGTCCGGCGCCCTCACACGCGATGGTGCTGGTGACTACGTTGTCGAGGAAAGTGCGGTCATGGCTGACCAAAAAGACCGTGCCGTCATAACTCTGAAGCAGCTCTTCCAGCAGATCCAGAGTGTCGATGTCCAGGTCGTTGGTAGGTTCGTCCAGCACGAGCACGTTGGCGGGGCGGGCGAAAAGGCGCGCCAACAGCAAGCGATTGCGCTCACCCCCTGACAGTGAGCGAACGGGAGAGCGGGCCCGGGCAGGAGAAAAAAGGAAATCGCTCAGATAGCTCTTGACGTGTTTGCGCTGATTGCCGATCTCGATCCATTCGCTACCCGGGCTGATGAAGTCTTCCAGTGTGGCGTCGAGGTCGACGGCATGGCGCATCTGGTCGAAGTAGGCCACCTGGAGATTGGCTCCCCGGCGGATGGTGCCCACATCGGGCTCGAGTTCCCCCAGGATCATTTTCAGCAATGTTGTCTTGCCGGCGCCATTCGGTCCGATAAGGCCGACCTTGTCTCCCCGCAAAATCGTCCCACTGAAATTGGTGACGATGACCTTATCGCCAAAAGCCTTGCTGACCTCAGACAGCTCGGCCACGATCTTGCCTTGGTAGCCATTTTGGCTTCCTGACGCCACATCCATGCGCACGCTTCCCAGAGCCTCGCGGCGCTCGGCTCTATGAACGCGCAGTTCCTCCAAGCGACCGATTCGGCTCTGACTGCGTGTACGCCTCGCTTCGACGCCACGCCGCACCCACACTTCTTCTTGAGCAAGCAACTTGTCCGCCTTGGCGGAGATGACTGCCTCTTGAGCCAATTGCTCTTCTTTCTGTGTCACGTACTGGACAAAGTTGCCTGGGTACGACCGTAAGTGCCCACGATCAAGTTCCACGATGCGGGTTGCTACCCGATCCAGAAAGGCGCGGTCATGGGTAATGGTGACGACACTACCGTTGAAGTCGATCAGCAACTCCTCTAGCCACTCGATCGAATCAAGGTCCAAGTGATTGGTCGGCTCGTCCAGTAAGAGTACGTCTGGTCGGGCCACCAACGCCTGGGCTAGTGCCACACGCTTTTTGGTGCCACCGGACAGCGAACCAACAGTCGCATCACCATCTAGGTGGAGGCGGTGCAGCGTCTCTTCTACGCGCTGCTCCCAGTTCCATGCGTCATAGGCTTCGATTTGGGTCTGCAAGGCATCGAGATCCAATCCATCAGCGCCAGACAGGTATTGATCGCGCAGCTGAATGACCTTGCCCAGTCCTTGGGACGCGGCGTCGAAGACTGAAGAGGTGGGATCAAGTTCAGGCTCCTGCGCCACGTAAGTGATGCGGATTCCCTGTTGGACCTGCATTGCGCCATCGTCTGGCTTGGAGATGCCGCCAAGAATCTTCAAAAGAGAGGATTTGCCTGCGCCGTTGCGACCGATCAAGCCTACGCGTTCGCCAGACTCCAAAGAGAAGCCTGCATGATCTAGAAGCGCCACGTGCCCAAAGGCCAGCTGCGCATTGATGAGAGTGATAAGAGCCATGATCCATTATCCTTGGCCTTCTCAAGGAGGGCGGACTCCCTGATGCCTGATCCTTGGAGCATGGCAGCAAGTTCTTTGCCCAAACTCTTAAAAGAGT
>NZ_JAVTJJ010000013.1:0-67955 GCF_031843945.1 Acidovorax sp. WCS2018Noco2-16 | reverse complement strand
AGGTGCTGAAAGGCAAGTTCTTTGAAATATCGCGTATTAGGTGGTGCGTCACGTACGTCGAGACATTCGCGGATCAAACGAGGCATTCGCTGGCATGGTTAATTGAATCCGGCAGTTATTGTGCTGGTTCGTGAATAGAAAGGATTTTCATGTCCCAGCCCTTGTCGTCTCAATCCGTTCCGCAGCCCGGAGGCCCCCAGCCCCAGCCTGTGCCGCCTCTGGACGCACCTCCATCGCCTCAATGGGTGCCGCAACCTGAAGTGGACGATCCTCCTCAGAATCCCGGCGATGATCTGCCTGTTCAAGACCCACCTCCACACCATTGATCCTCAGAAAAAATGGCTAGCCATTGCAATTCCGAGCATCACGGCAGTTTGCGGCTACGGTGGCTTTTTTCAGGGGAAAAGTGAACAGCAGTTGTGCCCTACTTCAAAGTCATGAGTAAAGCCTTTACCAAAGAAAACGACTCTGCAGCAGAGGACGATAGCGACGATCTCCCGTCGCCCCCACTGCCGCAGGGGAGTAAGAACTACATCACGCCCGCAGGCTACCTACGTTTACGTACGGAACTGCTAAACCTGATGGACAATGAGCGGCCGAAGATCGTAGATATTGTGCATTGGGCGGCCAGCAACGGCGACCGCTCAGAAAATGGGGACTATCTCTACGGCAAGAAACGCTTGCGCGAGATAGACCGGCGCATTCGATTCCTCACCAAGCGATTGGAAATTGCCGAGGTAGTGAACCCTGCCGCGCACGGTGGTAGCGATCAGATTTTCTTCGGCGCGACCGTAACTTATTCAGACGACGAAGGTCAGGAGCGGACGATCACCATTCTTGGAGTGGACGAGGCGGACAACATGCATGCGGAGGTGAGTTGGGTTTCACCAATTGCATGTGCGCTACTCAAGGCCCGAGAAGGTGAGTCCGTTGTGTTGCAAACGCCGGGAGGAATGCGCACCTTGGAGATAATCTCGGTGAGCTACCCCAATACGTCTGCCGCCCCTTCATTGTGAGCATTACGGCGAGATGCGGGCAGCCGAACCTAACCTTGCGGTAAGACCCGAAAAGCCCTGAGTACCGCATGCGTGCGCCGCAGATTGCGCAGCGCTGATTCCATATGCGTTTGATCATGAACTGCCACGATCAGCCGCAAGTCGGTGGTATCCATGGCAACGGCATCGTCCATTTCCACGTGCACGATGTCGGCTTCTGAACTCGCCAGCTCTGCCGCAATGCGCGCAAGTACGCCTTTGCCGTTGGACACCGTGACGACGATACCGGTTTCGAACATGCGTGTCGGCTCATCTGCCCAATCCACAGTGATGAAACGTTCGCTGTCTCGGTGTTGAAGTTTCTTGGCGACGCTGCATGCGCTGTTGTGAACCACCAGGCCCTCGCCCTTGCCCAGGTAGCCCACGATGGGATCACCAGGTACTGGGCGACAGCAATGCGCGTACTGAACGGAGGCGTTCTCACTGCCGTCCAGCGTGACACCACCCTGCGAGAGATTTTCATGTGAACTATAGCGCTCGCGTGTCAGTAGCAACGCGTCAGGCCGGTGTCCGTGTTCCGACATCAAAACGACAAGCCGCTTGGCGACAATGCCCGCAATGCGCCTGCCAAGGCCGATGTCAGTCATCAGTTCCACGCGGCTGCGATTGCCCGTGAAGCGCAGCAATTTTTCCCACAACGCGTGGCTGCTCTGTTCGTCGGGCAGTTGTTCCAGGCCTTCTGCGCGCAAGGCCTGCGTCAGCAGCTTTTCGCCCAGACCGGCGGACTCGGTGTGCGCCAATGTTTTCAGATAGTGGCGGATCTTCGAGCGGGCTCGCCCGGTTCGCACGAAGCCCAGCCACGCTGGATTTGGTGTGGATACAGGCGCGGTAATGATTTCGACCACGTCTCCGTTCTTGAGTTCGGTACGCAGCGGTACCTGCTCATTGTTGATCTTGGCTGCGGTAGTCCGATCACCGACATTGCTGTGGATCGCATAGGCGAAGTCCACCACGGTCGCGCCTCTTGGCAAAGCCATGATCTGACTTTTGGGCGTGAATACATAGACCGCGTCAGGGAAAAGATCCACCTTGACGTGATCCCAGAACTCAGCCGCGTCACGGGTCTCGTTCTGAATGTCCAGCAAGGACTGTAGCCACTTCGTCCCCATGCGCTCAGCAGCCGTGCCTTCGGCGTCTTGGGCCTTGTAGAGCCAATGGGCTGCCACTCCCGCTTCGGCTACGACGTGCATCTCTTCGGTGCGCATCTGGAACTCGATGTTGACGCCAGACGGGCCCACCAAGGTAGTGTGCAGCGATTGATAGCCATTGAGTTTCGCAATGGCAATGTGATCCTTGAAGCGGCCCGGCACCGGCTTGTACATTTGGTGCAGTACACCCAGCGCGGTGTAGCAGTCGGTGACGGACGGCACGATCACTCGAAAGCCGTAGATGTCGGTGACCTGCGCAAAGCTCAGGTGTTTCGAATCCATCTTCTGGTAGATGGCATACAGGGTTTTCTCACGCCCTGCCAGCCGGACCTTCATGTGAATGCGGCAGAAGGCCGCATCAACTTCGGTTTGAACTCTCTGCACGATGTCACGTCTGCGGTTGCGCGCCTTGTTGACGGCTTTGGAGAGCGTGGCATAGCGCCACGGGTGCAGATGCCGGAAAGACAGGTCTTGAAGCTCACGGTAGGTCTGGTTCAGTCCCAGGCGGTGAGCGATGGGTGCGTAGATCTCCAGTGTCTCGGATGAAATGCGGCCCCACTTGCTGCGGGGCATGTCTGACAGGGTGCGCATGTTGTGCGTTCTGTCTGCCAGCTTGACAAGGATGACCCGCACGTCACGTGCCATGGCCAACAGCATCTTGCGAAACGACTCGGCCTGATTCTCTTCGCGAGTATCAAACTGAAGCTTGTCCAGTTTGGTAAGGCCATCCACCAGTTCAGCCACCGGGGCTCCGAAGCGGTCGATCAAGTCGGCCTTGGTCACGCCGCAATCTTCCATTGCATCGTGCAGCAATGCAGCCATCAACGCTTGCGCATCGAGCTTCCACGTCGCGCACTGCGCTGCAACGGCAATGGGATGCGTGATGTAGGGCTCCCCACTGTTGCGCAACTGGCCCAAATGAGCTTCGTCAGCAAAACGGTACGCCTGCCGGATCTGCTCGATGCTGGCCGCATCCAGATAGTCAAGGTTGTCCAGCAGTGCAGCGAAACTTGCAGCTGCCGCATTGGCGGCGGCTGCAGAAGTGCTGGCGCCGCCCTGGCCATTGCCAGGGTGTCCATGGGAAACAGAAGGCTTGTTCAACACCGCAGTCATGCCTTAAATGTAGCCTGCCATCGGCAACCAGACATTCCGCGCAAAAAAAAGCACCGCATCGCGGTGCTTATTGACATTCCGGCCGGTGGCCAGAGCATTGATCAGCCGGGTACTTTTTTCAGCATTTCCAAGCCGACTTTGCCTTCCGCGATTTCGCGCAGCGCCGTCACAGCCGGCTTGTTGCGGCTTTCGATCTTCGGAGCGTGGCCTTGGCTCAACATGCGCGCACGATACGTGGCAGCCAGCACCAGCTGAAAGCGGTTGGGGATCTTCTCAAGACAATCTTCAACAGTGATGCGGGCCATGATGGTTCTCGAAAAAGGAAATCAGGTGATATTGAGCGATTCGAAGGTGTCGGAGCGGGCTCGCCGCTGCGCCGCAAACTTCAAACGCTGGGCATGAACGATTGTTTTCAGATCGAAAAGCGCTCGTTCAAATAACTCGTTGATTATAACGAAGTCGAATTTACAGGCTTGGGCCATCTCACCCGCTGCGTTTTGTAGCCGCATCTCAATGATGTCCGGAGCGTCTTCGCCGCGCCGTTCGAGGCGGGAGCGAAGTTCTTCCCAGCTCGGCGGCAGGATGAAGATCAGCACCGCATTCGCAAAGGCTTCCTTGATCAGAACCGCGCCCTGGAAGTCGATTTCCAGCACCACATCGGCGCCCTCGGCCACGCGCTCTTCGATGGCCTTGCGAGAGGTGCCGTAGCGGCGACCGTGCACGTGGGCCCATTCGACGAATCCGTTGGACGCGACCATGGCATCGAATTCCTGGTCAGACGCGAAAAAGTACTCGCGCCCGTGCTTTTCCTGCCCCCGGGGCGGGCGCGTGGTGTGCGACACCGATGGCTGTACGTGCGAATCGAGTTCGAGCAAGGCTTTGACCAGGCTCGACTTGCCAGCGCCACTCGGGGCCGCCACTACAAAGAGATTTCCGGGATAGTCCATACGGAGTCTGCGCTTGCTGCTATCAAAACTGAAATTATCACTCGATGTTCTGCACCTGCTCGCGCATCTGCTCGATCAGCACTTTCATGTCCACGCTGATGCGTGTCAGTTCCAGTGCGGCCGACTTCGAACCCAGTGTGTTGGCCTCGCGGTGCAATTCCTGAATAAGGAAGTCCAGGCGCTTGCCGATCTCGCCGCCCTTTTTCAGCAGCCGCTCGATTTCATCCAGATGCGATTGCAGCCGTGTGACTTCTTCGGCCACGTCGATGCGGATGGCGAAGGCGGTGGCCTCGGTCAGCGCGCGGTCTCGTGCGGCTTCGGCGTTCACATTGCCTTCAGCCGCGCCGAGCGCTTCGCTCCAGCGCTCCAGAAACCGCTGGCGTTGCTGTTCGACCAGTTGCGGCACCAACGGCACTGCTTGTTGGGACAATGCCCGCAACTGCCCCAGGCGATCCTGCAGCATGGTGGCCAGGCGCTTGCCTTCGCGCTCACGTGCGGCCAGCAACTCTTTCAATGTTTGGTCGGCCAGTGCGGGCACTGCTTGCGCCCAATCTTCCGAAGAACTTGAAATGTTGGAGCAAAGGCGCAGGGCGTCTGCCACGCTGAGCGGTGCTGCCTCAGGCAGCCAGGCTTTCACCGCGTCTTGCAGGCTATTGAGCCGCTGCAGCAGGCGTGGCGCCGGGTCGGGCAGGGTGCCCGCATCAGCGTTTTCAATGAAGGCGCGCACCTCGACCTTGCCCCGCTTGAGCTTGGCGGTCAGCAGGGCGCGCAGGGCCGGTTCCTGGGAGCGAAGCTCGTCGGACAACCGGAACGACAAGTCCAGAAAACGGCTGTTGACGGAGCGGATTTCCAGACCCAGGCGGCGCGTGAGCGCCTCGGATTCGGCGCCCGCCACAGAGGCGCCGTGCTGGGCGCTGGCGTATCCGGTCATGCTGTAAACTGCCATGGGACTTTCGGTGGTTGCTTGCAAAAAAGGCGATTATCCCGGTTCCGTTTCGTGCCCGAGTCTTCTTCGCAGAATATGTCAAAGATCAAGCCGGCACCCTTGCCCCCTGAAACCTCTATTGGCGGATACCGCGTCATCAGGCGCGTGTCTGCCGGCGGCTTTGGCGTGGTCTATCTGGCCACCGACCCCGACGGCCAGCAGGTCGCCATCAAAGAATACCTTCCGTCATCACTGGCCACGCGCGAGCCTGGCGAGTTGCTGCCCAAGGTGCCGCCCGAGAAGCTGTCGCTCTACCGCCTGGGGCTCAAGAGCTTTTTCGAAGAGGGCCGCTCCCTCGCCCAGATTTCGCATGCCTCCGTGGTGAGCGTGCTGAATTTCTTTCGCGAGAACGAAACCGTCTACATGGTGATGAACTACCTGGAGGGTGCCACCCTGCAGGACTTCATCATCACGGCCCGCGATTTGAAGACCCAGAAGGTTTTCCGCGAATCCACCATCCGTTCGCTGTTTGACGAGGTGCTGCGTGGCTTGCGCATCGTGCACCAGCACAAGATGCTGCATCTGGATATCAAACCGGCCAACATCTTCATCACCGACGACAACAAGGCGGTGTTGATCGACTTCGGCGCGGCGCGCGAGGTGCTTTCCAAAGAAGGCAACTTCATTCGCCCTATGTACACGCCCGGCTTCGCGGCGCCCGAGATGTACCGGCGTGATTCGCAGATGGGCCCTTGGACCGACATCTATGCCATCGGCGCCTGCATCTACGCCTGCATGCAGGGTTTTCCGCCGAACGAGGCGCCGCAGCGCACCGACAAGGATCGTCTGGCCCTGTCGCTCACCAAACTGCGCGGCGTCTATTCCGACAATCTGATCGAAGTCGTCGAATGGTGCATGGCGCTCGATCCGCTCTCGCGCCCGCAGTCGGTGTTCGCGCTGCAAAAGGAACTCAGCCGTGAAGGCGAGCGCCGCTATACCAAGCTCAGTATGGGCGAAAAGATGCGCCTGCAGCTCGACACCCTGGTGGCCGACACCAAGAAGAACGTGCAGAAAATGGGCGAGGCGACCCGCATCGGTGGAAAGCCGAAATGAAGTTCTCGGTTTTTCAGATCAGCCGGCGCGGCGGTCGCGAAAAGAACGAGGACCGCATGGGCTATTGCTACACGCGGGAATCGGGCCTGTTCGTGCTGGCCGACGGCATGGGCGGCCATCCCGAAGGCGAAGTCGCCGCGCAGATCGCCATCCAGACGGTATCTGCTCTGTTTCAGCGTGAGGCCAAGCCTGCGCTGGCCGACGTACAGGAATTCCTCTCGTCAGCCTTGCTGGCCGCACACCACCAGGTGCTGCGCTATGCCAGCGACCGCGGCATGATCGACACGCCCCGCACCACGCTGGTGGCGGCCGTGGTGCAGGCCGGCCGGGCCTGCTGGATTCACTGCGGCGATTCGCGCCTGTATCTGGTACGCGGTGGCGAATTGCTCACGCGCACGCGCGACCATTCCTATCTTGAGCTGCGCAACGCGCCGGTACCTGCGCTGGAACACGTCAACCGCAATGTGCTGTTCACCTGCCTGGGCTCTCCCACCAAACCGATCTACGACATTGCCGGCCCCATCGTGCTGGAGCAGGGCGACCGCATGCTGCTGTGTTCCGACGGCCTGTGGGGCACGCTGGAAGACGCCGACATCGCGCGCCAGCTCGGGCGCCAGCCCGTTTCCAGCTCGGTGCCCGATCTGGTCGAAGATGCGCTGCGCAAAGCCGGCAGCTCCAGCGACAACGTGACTGTCGTCGCCATGGAATGGGAAACGCCGGACACCTTCGATTCCACGCAGGGCATCAGCACCGACGGCATCAGCGACGACGTGTTCGCCTCCACCATCCAGGGCGGCCCGCCCGACGGCTTTATGGATGATCCAGACGATCTGGACGACGAGGCGATTGAGCGCTCGATTGCGGAGATCAACGAGGCCATCCGGCGCTCGGCTGCACGCAGAGCCTGAAAACCTGTGCGCCTTGCCGTGCGTCTTCAGGAGGCGCGGTGCTCGCCAAGGGCGCGCACGGCAGCGATCCCGTCCTTTTCTCTTTTAAAGATTCCGCTCATGACCACCGCTACACACACTCGCCCCGGCGGCCGCGCCGTCGACCAGTTGCGCCCGGTGCGCATCACGCGCCACTACACCATGCATGCCGAGGGATCGGTACTGATTGAATTCGGCAACACCAAGGTGCTGTGCACCGCCTCGGTGGAAGAGCGCGTACCCTCGCACAAGCGCGGCAGCGGCGAAGGCTGGGTGACGGCGGAATACGGCATGCTGCCGCGCTCCACCCACACCCGCAGCGACCGCGAGGCCGCGCGCGGCAAGCAGAACGGCCGCACACAAGAGATCCAGCGCCTCATCGGCCGCAGCCTGCGCGCGGTGTTCGACCTCAAGGCGCTGGGCGAGCGCACGATTCAGCTGGACTGCGACGTCATCCAGGCCGACGGCGGCACGCGCACGGCCGCCATCACCGGCGCCTGGGTTGCTGCGCAGGACGCAGTCGCCACGCTGATCGCGTCCGGCAAGCTGGCTGTGTCGCCCATCACCGCGCCGCTGGCGGCGATCTCGGTGGGCATCGTGCAGGGGACACCGGTGCTCGATCTGGAGTATGTGGAAGACGTGGCCTGCGACACCGACATGAACGTCGTCATGACCATAAACAAGGATGGGGTGGGCCACTTCGTGGAGGTGCAGGGCACGGCCGAGGGCGCGGCTTTCTCGCGCCAGGAGATGGACCGCCTGCTGGCGCTGGCCGAAAAGGGCGTGGCCGATCTGGTAGTGCTGCAGCAGCAATCGCTATTGAAATAATAGCTACTGACGCTTGATGGTAAAGCGCTAGAGGCCTATTTGACTATGAAACTTGTTCTCGCATCCAACAACCGCGGCAAGCTGGCCGAACTGCAATCCATGCTGGCGCCGCTGGGCGTCGAACTGGTGCGGCAGGCTGACCTCGGCGTAGGCGAGGCGGAAGAGCCCTTCCACACCTTCGTGGAAAACGCCCTGGCCAAGGCCCGCTTTGCCGCGCAGCACACCGGCCTGCCCGCGCTGGCCGACGACGCCGGCCTGTGCGTGCACGCCTTCGGCGGTCTGCCGGGTGTGCAGACGGCGCATTACGCCACGCAGTTCGGCTACGAAAAGGGCGACGACACCAACGTGCGTGCCTTGCTAGAGCAGATGGCCGGTATCGACGACCGCCGTGCCGCCATGGTCAGCACCTTGGTAGCGGTCCGCAGCCCGCAAGACCCGGAGCCACTCATCGCCGTCGGCCGCGTGGCCGGCGAAATCTCGAGCGAGCGTCGCGGCAGCAATGGCTTCGGTTTCGATCCGATCATGTTCATTCCCGAATTCGGCGCCACCTTTGCCGAGTTGCCCGTGGACGTAAAAAATGCCCATAGCCATCGTGGCCGCAGTGCGCAGCAGATGCTGGCGCTGATGCGCGAGCGCTGGTTCTAAGTCGGGGCTTCGCACGTGTCCATTCCCATCATTGCTTCCGAAGGCCCTGTCGCCGAGGGCGAGCCTGCCGCGTTGCAGGGCGTGCTGCACTACATGCGCCCGGGGCTGCTGCAACTGTCCAGCCTGCCGCCGCTGTCGCTGTACGTGCACTTGCCGTGGTGCCTGAAGAAATGCCCGTACTGCGACTTCAATTCGCACGAGGCGCGCGCCGGCGCAGACGCGCTGCCCGAAGAGCGTTATCTCGATGCGCTGATGGCCGACCTGGAGGCCGCGCTGCCGCTGATCTGGGGCCGCACGGTGCACAGCATCTTCATTGGCGGAGGCACGCCCAGCCTGTTCTCGCCACGCTCCATCGACCGGCTGCTGGGCGACCTGCGCGCCCGGCTGCGGCTGGAGGCCAATTGCGAGATCACGCTGGAGGCCAACCCCGGCACCTTCGAAAAAGACCGTTTCCGCGCCTACCGGGCGGCTGGCGTCACACGGCTGTCCGTCGGTGTGCAGAGCTTCGACGACCGCTTTCTGCAGGCGCTGGGCCGCGTGCACGACAGCGCCCAGGCGCTGGCCGCGGTCGAAGAGGCGCGCGACGCGTTCGACACCTTCAATCTCGACATCATGTATGCGCTGCCCGGGCAGACGATGGCCGACTTGGAGCAGGACATGCGCACCGCACTGGCGCTGTCACCGCCGCACATTTCCATCTACCACCTGACCATCGAGCCCAACACCTACTTCGCCAAGTACCCGCCGGCCGTGCCGGAAGACGACCTGGCCTACGCCATGCTCGACCGCATTACCGAGCTGACCGGCGCGGCGGGCATGCAGCGCTACGAGGTGTCCGCCTATGCCCAAAGCGGCCATGCGTGCGTGCACAACACCAACTACTGGCAGTACGGCGACTATCTGGGCATCGGGGCGGGCGCGCACAGCAAGCTGAGCTTCGCGCATCGCATCGTGCGGCAGGTGCGGCTGCGCGATCCGCGCCGCTACATGGACGGTGCGCTGGCGGGCCACGCCATCGCGCAAGATGCGGACGTGCGCCGCACCGACTTGCCATTCGAATACATGCTGAACGCGCTGCGCCTGCGGGAGGGCTTTGCGTTGCAGCAGTTCATGGAACGCACAGGCCTGCCGCAGACTGCCATTGGCCGGGGGTTGGACGAGGCCGAGCGCAAGGGGCTGATTACACGTGAGGCGGGCCATGTGCGGCCCACCGAGCGCGGCTTCGACTTTCTCAGCGATCTGCAGGAGCTGTTTCTCGCAGACTGAGCGGCGCCGCCTGCGCTGGAGTTGTCAGCCGCAGCGCACCGCCACGATGCGGCCAGTGGCATCCACCTCCAGATTCAGCCGCTGGGTGCTGTATTCCTTGGTGATCATCTGGCCCGGCCGCAGCACGCGCGCCATGTTCGCGCCTGACTTGACGCGTGCGTCTTCCACCACCTTGGCCGTGCTGTTCTGGCCCACGAACGACTGCGCAGGCTGCGCGTCGCACAGCCCGCCCACCGGCGCGGTGGATCCACCCAACACGGGCTGGGAACTGGGCGTGCCGAAGGGGCCCGTCGAGGAACAGCCCGCCAACAGGGCCAGCGCGGCGAGGGGGAAAGCCGTGGGTGAAAAACGCATGGAAATCTGCTCCGTGATCATCAGGACAAAGGGGTGACCTTAGCGCAGCGCTTGTCGGCCGCCGTCACCAGTGGTAACGAGCCCGGCGAGGCGGTGAGCCCACCGGCCGCCGCATCACTTCTGTGCGGGTGCTGCCTCCAGCCCCAGCAGCTGGACTTGCGCCACGGCTGCGTTGGCCTCCGAGGTCGACGCGAACGGGCCGGCGCGCACGCGAGTCAGCGTGCGTCCGCTGCTCGATTTGACCTGTGTAGTCGAGGCGGGCAGTCCGGCTTCGCGCAGCATGGCATGCGCCCGGCGTGCGTTGTCAGCGTCGCCGAAGAGGCCGGCATTGATATAGAGCTGGCGGCGCGGCGGCTCGGCCGGCGCGGCGGCGGCGCTGGCCTTGGCACGTGCCGTGCCGACGGCTACGGCGCTGGGGCGTGTTGTTGTGCGGTTCATGGGCTCGCTGCGGCTGGGCCGGGCTGCGGATGACGTGGTAGCTACTGAACTGGCCGGTGCTGTTCGCTCAGCAGCGCCGGGCAGCGGTGCGGCAGCGGGCGCTGGCACCGCCGTCGAACTCGGTGGCAAGGGGGCCGGCGCGCTTGCCATCGTTGCCGCCGATGACAGTGCTTCTGGTGTTTCGTCCGAAGCGGATGATGGAGCTGCCGCAATGGATGTTGAAGTGGGGGCTGCCGCTGTGGCCGCTGCAGACGAGGTTGGCGCTGCGGGTACCGGAGTTTGCTGGCTTGCCACACCGATTCCCGAGTCCGGTCGGAAGCTGGCGGGAAAAGCCAGCCACAGCGACAGTGCCGCAATCGCCAGTGCCACATGCACGCCCACCACCCAGGCCAGCCGCCGCCGTGGGGGCGCCTGACGTGCCAGCAACTCGGCGGCCTGGGGCAGGTTGGCCGAAGCCGACAGCGCACGTGTGATCTTCTTGCGCACTTCCGCGTGCATCGCCGCGTCGCCATACAGGCCGGGCAATACGCAGGCTGCACCAAAGAATGCCAGCGCCACTCCACCCAGAATGGGCAGTGGCAAAGCCAGCCACTGATGGCCCAGCGCGAACAGCAGCAGCGCCACGCCTTCCAGAGCGGCCACATAGACCAGGGCTGGCGCCCATAACTGCCGAAACACCATCCAGCCCAGCGTGAAGAAAGCCGCTGCGGCGTTCCATCCCGGCAAGGTGCGGCCCGCGTCGTCCTGACGCTGGAAGAAGACCAGATAGCGCTCTGCGTGCTGCGAGCCGAGCGCAGCACGGTACAGCGTCGGCATGGCGACGTTTTCAGGGGGGCGCGGCGCCTGCACTGCGGCGGCCTGGGCCACGTAGGCGGTATGGGCTTGCATGGCCTAAATTCTGGCATGCGGCCGCCCGCTGCGGGCAGGTTTCGCCTGGCTTGCGATTTCTTGTCCCGGCCCAGACACGGTCGCCATCTTTAGTTCAGTGCGCCTCGCCAAAGTCGAGGCGGCGCAGCCTGTATCAATGCCAAGGAAGATTCGCTGTGCTGCCGCCGCGCGCCAGCCGCTGCGAGCGCAGCAGCGCAATGCACTCCAGCAAGCCTGCCGCCATGCCCATGCAGATGGCGCCGGCAGCGATGAGCCGACGTTTGACCGAGGGTTTGCGGTGAGAAACATAAGTCGCCATGCGGCAGAAGCTTGCACGGCTTTCATGTCAGTTTGAAGTCCGCGGCCAGTGACCCCGCAGCTGCGTAGGCCATGGCATGGAAGGGGCCAACCCGGGCTATTCTGGGTAGGCCTGATGACCATTGCCGCTCTTCTTGTTCTGACCGGTTCGCTAACTTTCTGCCACCCGTGAATGCTCCTTTGTTGCCAGAACTGATTGCGTTGGAACGCATCATCGAGCAGGGGGCGTCGCACTTGCAGGTTCGCATGTTGCGCTCCATCGCTGCGCCGCCGGGGCCGGATCTGCCGCTCTATGCCATTTGCATGGGAAGCGACGCTCCCGACGCACCTGCAGTTGGCTTTTTTGGCGGAGTCCACGGCCTGGAGCGCATTGGCGCTCAGGTCGTCATCGCCTATTTGCAGAACGTGGTGAACCGGCTGCGCTGGGACGGACTTTTGCACCGGCAGCTGGAAGAGGTGCGGCTGGTTTTCATGCCCATCGTCAACCCCGGTGGTATGCGGTGGTCTACGCGCGCCAACCCACATGGCGTGGACTTGATGCGCAACGCCCCCGTTGCTGCCGACGACCGCGTGCCGTTTCTCATCGGTGGGCAACGTATCAGCCCGCGCCTGCCGTGGTTTTGCGGGCAGGCAGGCGCGCCCATGGAAGCGGAAAGCCAGGCCCTTTGCGAGGTGGTGGAAACCGAATTGCTGTCGCGCCAGTTCAGCTTGGCGCTGGATTGCCATTCCGGTTTCGGGCTGACCGATCGGTTGTGGTTTCCGTTCGCCCACACGCGCGAACCTATCAAGCACCTGGGGGAGTTGCATGCGCTGCAGGAAGTCTTCATGCAGGCCTACAGCAACCACCGCTACCTCATCGAGCCGCAAAGCCTGAACTATCTGGCGCACGGTGATCTGTGGGATCACTTGTACATGCGCGCTTGCGAAGAGCCCGGGCGCATCTTTCTGCCGCTGACGCTGGAGATGGGCTCATGGCTCTGGATCAAGAAGAACCCGCTGCAACTCTTCAGCCGTTCTGGCATGTTCAATCCGCTCATCGACCACCGGCAGCAGCGCGTGCTGCGTCAGCATCTGGCCCTGCTGGATTTTCTGCCGCGTGCCGCTTGCGGCTACCGCGAATGGGTTCCTGGTGCCAGCGCGCAGGAAGCACGCCGTGCGGCGGCGTTGGCTGCCTGGTACTGATGCGCCGCACAGTCAGCGGGAACTGCGCGCCATGACATATCGAAGGACCACATGGATCCTGCTTCGAGGGCTCACCAGGGAGGTATCTCACTGGGGCGACTTCCCTGTCAGATTGCATCAGGTGCTGGGTGAGGCAAGTGTGGTATTGCCCATCGATCTCCCTGGAAATGGTTCGCTCAGTCATATGCCGAGCCCGCGCACCGTGCCGCAGATGCTTGATGCGTGCCGGGCGCAAGTGGCGGCGGCGGGCTTGAGGCCGCCATTTCATGTGCTTGCCATGTCGTTGGGCGGGATGGTCGCGGTTGAATGGATGCATCGCTCCCCCGATGAACTTGCGGCATGCGTGCTGCTCAACACCAGCTTGCGGCCCTACAGTCCTTTCTACCATCGACTTCGTCCACGCAGTTATCTGGAGCTTTTGCATCTCGCGCTGGTGTGGGGACAAGCGGCAACGGCGGAAACGTTGATCCACCGCCTGACGAGCAGGAGCGATGATTTTCTGGTGAGCAATGTGTCTCGTTGGGCCGCCATTCGCACCGCGCGGCCGGTTTCCCGAGCCAACGCGCTGCGGCAACTTGTTGCCGCAGCGCGTTATCACCCGGCATCCAAAACACCAGCCGTGCCGGTTCTACTGCTCAGCGGCCAAAGAGACGGCTTGGTGAATTCACGGTGCTCTGCAGCCATCGCGTCCGCATGGTCGTGCGCCGCTGAAAAACACCCTGCTGCCGGACATGACTTGCCGTTGGATGCGCCCGAATGGGTGGTGACCAGAATCAGCCAGTGGCTGTCGGCCTTGGACTCAACCGCGTTGGTGTGCGGCAATGAATTCACCCGCCTGCCGTAGTGATGCAAGTGCCTCATCGAGTGCAGGAGCAAACAGCTGCCAGCAGTGAACCATGCCCTCCCATACCGTGCAATCCACCTCGACGCCTGCCGCTTTCAGTCGCTCGGCCATGGTCACGGAGTCGTCGCGCAGGCGCTCCAGACTTCCCACCTGCAACTGGACTGGTGGCAGGCCGTGCAACTGCGATCCGTAGAACGGGGTGATGGTGGGTGAGCGCAGATCGCCGCTTCCTGCGTACATGGCATTGAAAAAATCCATCAGCTCACGCGTGATGAACGGGTCATTCACTGTGTGATGCGACTCGCCTGAGGACGCAAGATCAAGCGCTGGGGAGAGCGCCACGATGGCCGCCGGCAAGGGCAAGCCCCCATCGCGTGCGCGCACCGCGGTAGACAGAGCCAGATTCCCGCCGGCAGAGTCGCCTGCCAAGGCTGTCGCTGCGGCGGCATACCCCTTGTCCAGCGCCCACCGATAGGCTGCAAAAGCATCTTCGTGCGCAGCAGGCGCCGCATGTTCGGGCGCTAGGCGATAGTCCACGTTCAGTACACAGGCACCACTGAACTGTGACAGATATGAGCACAACGTTCGATGGGACGCCAGCGAGCCGAATACAAATCCGCCCGCGTGGAAGTAGATGATGAGTCGGCGCGGATCGGCTTGCGGCGTGCTGCACCACTCTGCCGCCATGGTGCCACCGGCCGCATTGGGTATATGAAGCGTCTGGGTGGAGAGTCCGTGTGCCGCAGGCATCTGCGAATTGCTGGCGTCAAACCACGCGCGCAATTGAGCAGGGCTTGCGGCGGGTGGGGGCAGATTTTGCGCAGCCATTTGCAAGATGGCCTGAAGCTGTTGGGCAGACATGGCAGTTCCTTTGTGGCTTGGAACTGCAAAAGACATACCACGCCTCCAACACGGCCTGTTCGTGATCCAAAAATCACGATGCCTTCCGAGGCGGCTTAAGGAGTTTCCCTAGGCAATAAATGCAGCCTTTCAGAGACCTTTATTCATCGCTTGAGTTGTGTTTTCACGCAAGGTGCCGCACACCGATTGATCAAATGAGCAACGCTGAAAGGCGGCCACAGGGTCATGAGCTGGCAGGGCGTACGCCGGGATGAGTCACTGAATCGCAGGGCTGCGAAGAAAGCCGAACGCACGGCACCG
Source organism: Acidovorax sp. WCS2018Noco2-16 (assembly GCF_031843945.1). Lineage (NCBI taxonomy): Bacteria > Pseudomonadati > Pseudomonadota > Betaproteobacteria > Burkholderiales > Comamonadaceae > Acidovorax > Acidovorax sp. WCS2018Noco2-16. Next base: position 52,825 of record NZ_JAVTJJ010000013.1, on the reverse strand, counting down.
GGGTTCTGGAATTTCCGCCCCCTCGTGGAGTGGATCGCGGCCCAGGTCTTCGCGCTCGCGCAGCCCTACGGCATCGAGCCGAAACCGCTCTATCGTCAAGGAATGACGCGCGTGGGATATCACATCGATGAAGTTGCTGCCGCAACTGAAGCCCGAGAAGGGGCGGAGAGAATCCGTTCTGCGGTTAATGCTCTCAGGGCGAAACTGGGCATCGTGAAGGAGGTGGCTCCGACCGCAACGACTTGACTCGCCCAAGGGATCACGAGAGGCTGCGTGGCTATGGAGCCTTGTTCTCGCATAAGGCCGAGAAGTCGGCCCACTCAGTTGACGAATGAAATACGCGGATGCCGAGCAGCGCATGCAACTCGCCGCAGTGCCGCCATATGTCGCCCTTGTCTGAGGTGAGCATTGCGTCGCACCCGGCGTCATGCGCGGAGGCGAGGTGCTGAACGTCTGCCTTGTTGTGAGGCCCGATTACTTTGGCGATTGCGGCATGCATGGGGCTCTCCCCAGTGTCATCCCAGGATGCTCCTTCCAAGTCTGACCAAGAGGCGGCACTGCCTCCCCAGGTCAGCTTAGATGGGTGAGCTGTGTTGTCGATGCGGTTGAGGCGCTGCTCGTAAGGGAAGTGCACGGACTCCGCTAGCCCCTTCGCCCTGAGGCGCTTCAACCCCGGCATCTCGCCGCCCGTGTCCACGTAGACCTTGATCATCAGCGCCTCCTTGGTGCCCACTGATCGTAGGGGGGGTGTTGAATGTCTATGAGACTTGTCCCTGGATGCCCTCATGTTCCGCACGCGCGGAAAAAATCCCACCGCTATGAAAACAATCAAATGCGGATTTCAAAGATTGGACGTCTGCGAGTGAGAGATTGCTGCTAATTTGATAGCTGTCAGCGCTTACCCTATAAGCGCAAGAGGCAGATTTCAACGGCAAATCGATACACCTTCCCCTGCGCAAAAGCTGGCTTTCAATGCGGTTTCAATTCGGGCGCCTGGCCACGCCTTCATGGCTTGAGAGTGAAATTCACCACAGTCAGCGAAACGGGTAGCGCAGCAACCGCAAATGGCAACAGGTAGTCAGTGTTGAGTGCGACGAAAACAAATGCTCGCACGGCCATGCAGCGCTTCAGCCAGCCACTTTCTGGGTCCCGCAGTGAACGCGACATACGTTCCTCCGCTTCATCGGTCCTATGCGAACACAACTCCCAAGATAGCAAACCTCTCCACCAGATGTAGAAAAGGTACTCGCCATCATGAGTATCCACCTCACACCATTTGAAAATCCGCCTGTCCATGGCGGCATGGATGCCGAGCCCGCCTTCCTGTTTCAGGTACTGCCAGTATCGAAGCAGGAAATATCCCCAGAGCACCCATGCACCGAGCAGCAAGCGCTCTGGATGGTCAAACGTGATGCCGGCGCCGAAGATGGACACCTTGCCTTCAAAGGTCGCGCCAGCTAGCTGCACTGCCACCAACGCCAAGCTGATAACAAGCAGATTCCTGCGTTGACGCAGCAGGTCGGCACCCATTGGTTCGCGCGCCTTGCCGGTCACATCGAACCCCTCACCATTGATGGGTAAAACAAAAAAACGCCCCGATAGGCGCTTGTTTGTTGGCATTCTGGCGGAGACTGTGAGATTCGAACTCACGGACGGTTGCCCGTCGGCAGTTTTCAAGACTGCTGGTTTAAACCGCTCACCCAAGTCTCCGGAAAGCAGGTTGGCATTCTAGCCTTTGCCTGTTGCCCCATTTGCGTTTCGCCGCAGGTCAGCGGGTCTGCAGCAGCCCTTTTTGTTCGATGAAGCGCACTACCTCATCGACGCCTTGCAGTGTTTTCAGGTTGGTCATCACAAACGGCTTTGCACCACGCATGCGGCGCGTGTCGGACTCCATCACTTCCAGATTGGCACCAACGTGCGGCGCCAGGTCGGTCTTGTTGATCACGAACAGGTCGCTCTTCGTAATGCCGGGCCCGCCTTTGCGGGGGATTTTTTCACCGGCCGCGACGTCGATGACATAGATGGTCAGGTCAGAGAGTTCGGGGCTGAAGGTGGCGGCCAGGTTGTCGCCGCCGCTCTCGACGAAAACCACGTCAGCATCGGGAAACTGCACCAGCATGCGGTCAATGGCCTCCAGGTTGATGGAGCAGTCTTCGCGAATGGCGGTGTGGGGGCAGCCGCCGGTTTCCACGCCCATGATGCGTTCGGCTGGCAACGCGCCGCTGACGGTCAGTAGGCGCTGGTCTTCCTTGGTGTAGATGTCATTGGTGATGGCAACCAGGTCGTACTCGGCGCGCATCGCCTTGCAGAGCATTTCCAAAATGGTCGTTTTGCCCGAGCCGACGGGGCCGCCGATGCCGACGCGCAGCGGGGGCAGGTGCTTGGTGCGGTTCGGGATGTGATGCAGCGCGGGGGAGGCGGTGGAAGACGAGGTGTTCATGATCGGAAAAGGCGTGAGTACTGGGTTTCATGCTGCGCCGACAGGATGGCGAGCATGGGGGAAAAGGCTTGTCTTTCGGCGTCACCGGTCTGCAGGGCGCAGGCCACCGCCGCAGGCATGGCGGCGGCCAGCCGCGCCAGGATGCGTTGGCCTGCGCTTTGGCCCAGCGGGACGGCTTTCAGTGCCGCTTGCACCATGTTTTCAGCCCAGCCGAAGGTGTAAGCCAGCAGCACGTCGCGCGCGCTGGCTTCGGTGAATGACGCAGCCAGTGCAAAGGCCACGGGGTAGGTGGGAGGCAGCGCCGCCAGCGCCGCGACATCGAGCAGGCGCTGGGCGTCGCAGGCATGCTGGTTGCGCAGCCAGTCGGCAAAGGAGCGGCCCATCTGTTCTGTCTGCAACCGCATTTCGCTGGTTTCTCGCGTATGCAGAACCCAGTCGTTCAAAACGCGAACCCGCGCGTGGTCTGTGTTGCGCCAGGCAGCCAGGGCCTGTTGCAGCACCGCCATGTCGCCTCGCACCTGCGTCAGCTGCAACTGTTCGGTCAGCCAATCGGATGCTGCGCTTTCTGTAGCAACACCCGCACGCTCCACGGCCACTTCCAGTCCTTCCGAGTACGAAAATCCGCCGACGGGCAGGGCCGGCGATGCCAGCCAGATCAGCTGCAGCAGACTGGCCGCAGGCAATGATGTGGCGTCTTCGGTGCACGCGTTGGTGGGCGCAGTCAGTGGTGCCGTCACAGGTCAGTGGGCGTGGTGTGCGTGATCGTGGGCAGGGCCGTGCTCGTGCTTGCCGTCACCTTCTGCATGTTCGTGCGCATGAGCATGGCTGTGGTGGCCACCACCATAGGCGCCAGCTTCGGGTTCAAACGGTGCCTGCGTTTCCGCCACGATCAGGTGCATGGCCCGCAGCATGTCGGCCAGCACGTGGTCTGGCTCGATCTGCAGATAAGCCGCTGTCAGCTCGATGGGCACGTGCCGGTTGCCCAGGTGATATGCGGCGCGGGTCAGATCGAACGGCGTGCCGTGATGGCTGCAATGCGTGATGCGCAGCACTGTTTGCGGCGCGGCCACTACGCGGATCATCGATCCATCTTCCGCTACCAAGACGTCGCCACCACGCACGACTGTGCCGCGCGGCAGGAAGATGCCCAGCGCCCGGCAGGTGGAATCGCTGGCGGCAAAGCGGCTCTTCTGGCGCGTGTCCCAGTCCAGTTCCAGCGTGGCTGCGCGCTTGATCAGGACAGGGGCCAGGCCTTGGCCCCGGGGTATGCATTTGCTGATGTGAAGCATGGAGGTTCGGTATCGGGGCAGGAAATGAAAGGAAGAAAAGCGATTTCGAGCGAGCCCCACATCGCATTGCCTTTCGGCCGGCTCGCTGCTCAGCGAGCGGTCGCTCAAAAAAGAAAGTATCGCTGCGCCATCGGTAGCAGCGTGGCGGGCTCACAGGTCAGCAACTGACCGTCGGCGCGCACCGTGTAGGTCTGCGCATCCACCTCCATGCGTGGGGTATAGCTGTTGTGCACCATGTGCTGCTTGCGCACGCCGCGAATGTTCTTCACGGCCGATAGCGGCTTGGCCAAGCCGAAACGTTCGCCGATGCCGTTCGTCAGCCCTGCCTGCGATACGAAGGTGAGCGACGAGCGCGTCAGTGCGCCGCCGTAGGCGCCGAACATGGGGCGGTAGTGCACCGGCTGCGGAGTGGGAATGGACGCGTTCGGATCGCCCATGGCGGCCATTGCGATGAAGCCGCCTTTCAGGATCATCGCCGGCTTCACACCGAAAAACGCCGGCTTCCACAGCACGATGTCGGCCCATTTGCCCACTTCGATGCTGCCCACTTCGTGGCTAATGCCGTGGGCGATGGCGGGGTTGATCGTGTACTTGGCGATGTAGCGCTTGATGCGCGTGTTGTCGCAGCGGTCGGTGTCGCCCGACAGTGCGCCGCGCTGGGCTTTCATCTTGTGGGCCGTCTGCCAGGTGCGCAGGATGACCTCGCCTACGCGGCCCATGGCCTGGCTGTCGCTGCTCATCATGCTGATGGCGCCCAGGTCGTGCAGCACGTCTTCGGCGGCGATGGTTTCCTTGCGGATGCGGCTTTCGGCGAAGGCCAGGTCTTCGGCAATGCTGGCATCCAGGTGGTGGCACACCATGAGCATGTCCACATGCTCGTCCAGCGTGTTCACCGTGTAAGGCATGGTCGGGTTGGTGGACGAGGGCAGGAAGTTGTCTTCGCCCACCACGCGCAGGATGTCGGGCGCATGCCCACCGCCCGCGCCTTCGGTGTGGAAGGCGCAAATGCCGCGGCCTGCCACAGCGGCGATCGTGTTTTCGACGAAGCCGCTCTCGTTGAGTGTGTCGGAATGGATGGCCACCTGCGTGTCGGTGGCGTCGGCTACGTCCAGGCAATTGCTGATGGCGGCCGGCGTGGTGCCCCAGTCTTCATGCAGCTTCAGGCCGATGACGCCGGCATCGATCTGTTCATGCAGCGCGCCCGGCAGGCTGGCATTGCCTTTGCCCAGAAAGCCCAGGTTCATGGGGAACGCATCTGCCGCTTGCAGCATGCGTTCGATGTTCCAGGGGCCGGACGTGCAGGTGGTGGCTAGCGTGCCGGTGGCGGGGCCCGTGCCGCCGCCCAGCATGGTGGTGATGCCCGAGGCCAGCGCTTCTTCGATCTGTTGCGGGCAGATGAAATGGATGTGGCTGTCGATGCCGCCCGCGGTGACTATCAGGCCTTCGCAGCTGATGATCTCGGTACCGGGGCCGATGATGATGTCCACACCGGGCTGCGTGTCGGGATTGCCAGCCTTGCCGATGGCTTCGATGCGACCGCCTTTCAAGCCGATGTCGGCCTTGAAGATGCCCCAGTGGTCGATGATGAGCGCGTTGGTCAGCACCGTGTCCATCGCGCCACCGTCGGAGGGGCCCGTTCCAGTCCCGTCGCGCGTGCGCTGGCTTTGCGCCATGCCGTCGCGAATGGTCTTGCCGCCGCCGAACTTCACTTCCTCGCCATAGGCGCCCGCGCGCAGCGTGTAGTCCTGCTCCACTTCGGCGATCAAGCCGGTGTCGGCCAGGCGTACGCGGTCGCCGACGGTGGGGCCGAACATCTCGGCATAGGCGCGTTTTGAAACAGTGGCCATGGATGGTCTCCAGCTCTCGGGCGGTTCGTTCGGATGAATGGGGAAGTCAGATCAGCTCAACACGGCCCCACTCAGCGCAGGGGCTGGCCGTGCGCTGCGGCTGGAGCGGAAGTGGATGCCGGCGTGCCATACAGCAGGTCGCGCAGGGTGCCCAGTGCCAGGGCCAGCAGCACGGCAGCGCACACGCGGTAGGTGAAGCGTGCCCAGCGTGCGCCGGCGCGGCGAAAGAGCCGGTCGACCACGGCGGCGCAGACGAAGCACCAGAGGATGGACGACGCCATGAAGCCGGCGAAGAACACGCCGTAGTCGCCCGCAGTGGGCTGGGTCACGCCGACGGCGCCCAGCGCGCTGCCCATAGCGGCCCAGTAAGCCAGGTTCTGCGGATTGGTCAGCGACAGCACCATGCCGCTGCGCAGCGCCTGCCGGCCGGCGCGTGCAGGCGTGGCATCCAGCGCATATTCCACGCGGGCGGCGCGCCAGCTGTCCCACGACAGCCAGGCCAGGTAGGCGGCACCTGCCAGGCCGACAGGCCAGCGCAAAGCCTCCACCTGCATTGCCATGCCGATGCCGGCCAGCCCCAGCACGGCCCAGGTGGCGTCGCCCACCAACGAGCCGACCTGCACGGCCAGTGCCGGGCGAAAGCCACCGCGCACGCCCTGGCGCACGGTTTCGGCAAACACTGCGCCGGGCGCGGCGTTGAACACCAGCCCCAGCAAAAAAGCCGCGATGAACAGCGTGGTCATCGGGGTGATGAGCCCAGCGGCCCTTGCGTCAGTCCGCGAAAGCCGTGCACCACACGGTCACCCGCGTAGTCGACCAGCTCTACCGTGCGCTGCTGCCCAGGTTCAAAGCGCACCGCCGTGCCGCTGGCGATGTTCAGGCGCATGCCCTGCGCTGCTGCGCGGTCGAAGTCGAGTGCGCCGTTGGTCTCGGCAAAGTGGTAGTGCGAGCCGACCTGAATCGGCCGGTCGGCCGTGTTGCGCACCACGGTGGTCAGGGTGCGGCGGCCCGGGTTGAGCACATGCTCGCCGTCATCGATGAAGAGTTCGCCAGGAATCATGGCTGTGCCTGTCATAGGTGGAAAAGGCAGCAATCAAGCCAGCCGCGCCAGCAGCACCGCGCCCAGCAGCGCCGTACCCGCGCCGCCGGCCACGGCAAGCCAGCGGTGGCGCGCCATCACCACGTGGCCCAGCGCGACGCCGGCCGCATGCAGCACGGCCGTGGCGATGACCATGCCGGCCAGTGCCAGCCACTGGCTGCTGCCTGCCAGTTCGGTGCCGTGCGCCGCGCCGTGGAAGAACGCGAATACACCCGTCAGCCCCGCCGCCAAGGCCAGCGGCAGATGGCGCCGCCAGGCCACCAGCAGGCCCAGCACCAGCAGCGATGCGGCAATCATCGGTTCCACGGCCGGCACGGCCACGCCGGCAAAGCCCGCCGCCGCACCTGCCGTCAGCAGCGCCACGAATGCTGCTGGTGCCAGCCACACGGGCCGCACGGCCAGCGCGCTCCATACGCCCACGGCCAGCATGGCGGCCAGGTGGTCAAGCCCGGTGAAGGGATGGATCAGGCCGTCCAGAAAACCTGCGCTGGCGTGCACCACGTCGTCAGCGCCGTGGCCGGGGTGTGCCAGGGCCAGAGCGGGCAGCAAGAGGGCGGCGAGGGTGGCGATTTGCTTTGCTTCTTTTTTCATAGCATAAAGTCCAATAGGTATAAGCGCTAGAGGCTTATTTGGCTTGATAAGTGGGTGTCAGATGATGGGCTGATGCACCGTGACGAGCTTGGTGCCGTCCGGGAAGGTGGCTTCCACCTGAATGTCGGGAATCATCTCCGGCACGCCTTCCATCACGTCTGCCCGCGTGAGGATGGAGCGGCCTTCGCTCATCAGCTGCGCCACCGTCTTGCCATCGCGCGCGCCTTCCATCACGGCGGCACTGATGAGTGCCAGCGCTTCGGGGTAGTTGAGCTTGAGCCCGCGCGCGCGTCGCCGCTCGGCCAGCAGAGCGGCGGTGAAGATGAGCAGCTTGTCTTTTTCGCGGGGGGTGAGTTCCATGGCGTGGCCGGGAAGATCGGTAAGAGCGGGAGGATGAATGAAGGCATGAAGGCGCATGAGCGAGCGCAGGCCGCATCGTATTCAGCAAGCGCCGTGCCCGTCCATACGCCAAATGGCGGTGACCGTGCGCCCGGGCGGAGTCCGCCGATGGCATGGAACCTGCACCCCGCCAGTCGCCGCCATGCCGCCCGTACACCCCCCAGCCCTGACCGCCGACGCAGCTCATCCGCCGCTGGACGCCGTGCCGCAGCAGGTCGTCAAGGTGCGCCGCGACTACAACAGCTGGGTGGCCACCGAGACCATGGAGGACTACGCGCTGCGCTTCACGCCCCAGCGCTTTCGCCGCTGGTCTGAATGGCGGGTGGCCAATACGGCGTTCGGCGCCGCTTCGTTTTTGGTGCTGGAGGCGGTGGGTGCCACGCTGCTGGTGCAGTACGGCTGGGCCAATGCCTTCTGGGCGATATTGGCCACCGGGCTCATCATCTTTATGGCCGGCTGGCCGATCAGCGTGTATGCCGCGCGGCACGGCGTGGACATGGACCTGCTTACGCGCGGCGCGGGCTTCGGCTACATCGGCTCCACCATCACGTCGCTGATCTACGCCACATTCACCTTCATCTTCTTCGCGCTGGAGGCGGCCGTGATGGCCTACGCGCTGGAGCTGGCGCTCGACATTCCCCCGCGCTGGGGGTACCTGATCTGCGCGTTGGTGGTGATTCCGCTGGTGACGCATGGCGTGTCGGCCATCAGCCGGCTGCAGATGTGGACACAGCCGCTGTGGCTGGTGATGCTGGTGGTGCCGTTCGTCTTCGTATGGGTGCGCGAACCTGGTGCGTTTTCTGGTGTTCTGCACTACGGTGGTGAATCTGGTTCCGGTGCGGCGTTCAGCCTGCCCCTGTTTGGTGCGGCTCTGACCGTCGGCATTGCGCTGATTACCCAGATGGGGGAGCAGGCCGACTACCTGCGCTTCATGCCGGCGCACACGCCCGCCCGGCGCGGCCGCTGGTGGCTCGGCGTCCTGATGGGCGGGCCGGGCTGGGTGGTGCTGGGGGTGATCAAGATGTTGGGCGGCGCGCTGCTGGCCTACCTTGCCATCACCCACATGGTGCCGGTGGAGCGTGCGGTGGACCCGAACCAGATGTACCTGGCGGCCTATGAATACGTCTTTCCGCACTACGGCTGGGCGGTGGCGGCCACCGCGCTGTTCGTCGTGGTCTCGCAGATCAAGATCAACGTGACCAACGCCTACGCGGGCTCGCTTGCGTGGAGCAACTTTTTCTCGCGCCTGACCCACAGCCACCCGGGCCGCGTGGTGTGGGTGGTGTTCAACACGCTCATCGCCTTCATGCTGATGGAGATGAACGTCTTCAAGGCGCTGGGCCAGGTGCTGGGGCTTTACTCCAACATCGCCATCGCCTGGATGATGGCCGTGGTGGCCGACCTGGTGGTGAACAAGCCGCTGGGCCTGTCGCCGAAGGGCATCGAGTTCAAGCGCGCGCACCTCTACGACATCAACCCGGTGGGCGTGGGCGCGATGGTGCTGGCATCGGCTTTGTCCATCGGGGCGCACCTGGGGTTTTTCGGGCCGCTGGCGCAGGCTTTCTCAGCCGTCATCGCCATGGTGACGGCATTCGTCAGCGCGCCGCTCATCGCCTGGGCCACGCGCGGGCGTTATTACCTGGCGCGTCCTGCCGTGGTTATTGGCGATCCGGCTGGCGTGCAGCGCTGCGTGGTGTGCGAGCGCGAGTACGAAGCGCCCGACATGGCGCAGTGCCCGGCCTACCGCGGCGCCATCTGCTCGCTGTGTTGCACCCTGGATGCGCGTTGCGGCGACATGTGCAAACCGCATGCGCACCTGGCCGTGCAGTGGAGCGCTGCGCTGCGCTGGCTATTGCCGCGCCGGGCGTGGCGCCTGCTCGACACCGGCCTGGGCCACTTTCTGTTGCTGATGCTGGTCATCGCGCCGCTGCTGGCCGCCGTGTTCGGCCTGTTCTATCACCAGGAACTGCAATCGGTCGGGCCTGCCGGCGCGCCGGTGGCGGCGCTGCGCTCAGGGCTGCTCAAAGCCTATCTTGCGCTGCTGGTCATCTCGGGCATCGTCGCCTGGTGGCTGGTGCTGGCGCACACCAGCCGCAAGGTCGCGCAGGAAGAGTCCAACCGCCAGACCCACCTGCTGCAGCGCGAAATCACCCTTCACCGCCGCACCGACGAAGCCCTGCAGGACGCCCGCCGCACGGCCGAGCAGGCACGCGGCGTGGCGGAAGAAGCGCGTGAAGAGGCCGAGCACGCCCGCAAGCTCGCCGACCAGGCCAACCAGGCCAAGAGCCGCTACATCAGCGCCATCAGCCACGAGCTGCGTACGCCGCTCAACAGCATCCTGGGCTACGCACAGCTGATGGGCGAAGACACGGCAGTGCCGCCGCACCGCCAGCAGGCAGTGGGCGTGATCCGGCGCGGGGGCGAGCATCTGCTGTCGCTGATCGAGGGCACGCTGGACATTGCCCGCATCGAGAGCGGCAAGCTCACCTTGCAGGTCAAGCCCATGCGCTTTGCCGACTGCGTGCACGAGATGTGCGAAATGTTCGAGCCGCAGGCGCGCGCCAAGGGGCTGCAGTTTCAGTTCGACCCGCAGGGCGTGCTGCCCGAAGTGGTGCGCGGCGACGACAGGCGGGTGCGGCAGATCCTCATCAACCTGATCGGCAACGCCATCAAGTTCACCGCCAGCGGCCATGTCCGTCTGAGCGTGCGGCATGCGCGCGAACTCGCCCTGATCGAGATCGAGGACAGCGGCCCTGGCCTGACAGAAGCCGAGCGCGCCAGCATCTTCGAGCCCTTCGCGCGCGGCGCGGCCAGCAGCCAGGGCACCGCACCAGGTGCCGGCCTGGGGCTGACCATCGCCAAGATGCTGACCGAGCTGATGGGCGGCGAGATGACCGTGACCAGCCACCCGGGCGCCGGGGCGCTGTTCCGCATACGCCTGTTCCTGCCCGAAGTGCATCCGGGCGCGCTGGGCGCCGAGCAGCCCGTGGCCCGAGCGCGATCCGTACGTCGCGGCTACGCGGGACCGCGTCGCCAGGTGCTGGTGGTGGACAACGAAGAGGCCGACCGCGAACTGCTGGTGCAGTTGCTCGGCCCCATCGGCTTCGATCTGCGCACCGCCGCCAGCGGCCACGACGCGCTCGACCTGCTGGCCGCAGGCTACCGGCCCGACGTGGTGTTGATGGATCTCGCCATGCCCGGCATCGACGGCTGGGAGACCATTCGCCGTCTGCGCGCGGCCGGCCATGAGCACACGCACGTTGCCGTCGTTTCGGCCAATGCCTTCGACAAGGGGCTGGAGAACGATGTGGGCATTCGGCCGGAGGACTTCATCGTCAAGCCCGTGCGCCATAGCGAACTGCTGGACTGGCTGGAGCGGCGCCTGGAGCTGCAATGGCTGGATGCCGCCGCCGTGCCAACGCAGTCCGACGTGGCCTTTGTCACGGCTGCGGCGACGCCCGTGATGGCGCCCGATGCAGCGCGACTGCCGCCGCTGGCCGAAGCCGTGGCGCTGGGCTATTACCGGGGCGTGTTGAACCAGCTCGCCGCCATCGAGGCTGCGCAGCCCGAATGTGCGGCGTGGGTGGCAGAAGCCCGCACGCTCGCGCGGCAGTTCGATTTCGAAGCCGTAGGCCGAATGTTCCCGGCCGCAGTGTCGGCACCTTCCGGCACCTGAATATGGAACACCGATGAACACCGCCACCCCCTTGCTGCACGCCACAGCGCCTGGCTCCGCCATGGACCGCGCCCAGTCCGACCTGGTGCTGATCGTGGACGACGTGCCCGACAACCTGGCCATGCTGCACGATGCGCTGGACGAATCCGGCTACACCGTGCTGGTCGCTACCAGCGGCGAAACGGCCCTGGCCCGGGCAGCGCAGGCCCTGCCCGACGTGGTGCTGCTCGACGCGATGATGCCGGGCATGGATGGCTTCGAGGTGGCGCGGCGAATGAAGAGCCTGCCCGCCACCGCGCACATTCCCATCATCTTCATGACGGGACTCACCGAAACCGAGCATCTGGAGGCGGCACTGGCTGCCGGCGGCGTCGACTACGTCACCAAGCCGATCAAGCCGCGCGAAGTGCTGGCCCGCATGAACGTCCACCTGCAGGGCGCGCGCCGGGCGCGGCAAGAGGTTCGGCAGGCTGGCCAGGCGCGCAATGCACTGGACGCCTTCGGCTACGCCAGCATCACCGTGCGTGCCAGTGACGGGCGGCTGATGTGGCAGACGGCACTGGCACGCACGCTGCTGCGTGACTACTTCGATGCAGGGGGCCCAGCCGGCGGCGCCGACGCGGCCGCTGCGCCCGGGGCCGTGACCGATTGGCTGCGCACGCAGTTGCCGCAGGTGCCGGCGCTTGCCGCGCAGCAGATCGAGCCGCCACGGCTGGTGATCGAACGCGGCGCGCGGAGGCTGTCTTTCAGCCTCCACCAGCAGACGGGTGACAGCGAAGGTGGGGGCGACTGGCTCATCGTGATGCGCGAAGTGTCCGACGCGGCGGTGATCGAAGCCATGGCGCTGGGCTTCAAGCTCACGGCACGCGAGGCCGAGGTGCTGTATTGGCTGGTCAAGGGCAAGACCAACCGGGACATCGGCGACATCCTCGGCTCCAGCCCGGCCACCGTGAAGAAACATCTGGAACGGGTGTACGTCAAGCTGGGGGTGGAAACGCGCACGGCTGCCGCCGGCGCGGCCATGGCGCGCATCCGGCAGTCGCACCCGCAGTTCGAAAGGTAGCCGTGCTTCAGGCAGGCCGAGAGGCCGTGGCGTGCGTCCCGGGGCTCTCGTCGTTCTGCGAGATGTGCCAATAGCTTATTTTGAGCGTTTTAGGCCTCTAGCCCTTGAAGCGAAAGCGCGAGCAGCTATATTATTAATAGCAGATGATGAGACTCAACGCCCGACGGCTTTTTCCAGTTCGGCCTTGTTCATCTTGGAGCGACCCGCAATGCCTTTCTTGCGGGCTTCTTCGTACAACTGCTCGCGCGTGCGGCCCTGCGCGCCGGCATGTGACCGCTGGCCCCCGCGAACGGATGCGGGCGTGTCGCGCACGGTCTTGGGGTTGGCTTTCTTCGCCTCGCCGTGCTGTGCGCGTTCTTTGTTGTCCGTGCGCGCGGCGATGGATTCCGCCGTCTTGGTGCTGCGCCCGCGCTCCTTCAGGCTGTCCTTGATGTGGTCGTACTGGCGTTCGCGCTTGGCGCTCCAGGCTGCTTGGGGCATGGCATACCTCCGTGGGTGTGGGGGTGAACGGGCAAGCCGGAGCGACTGTCGTCCGGCCACATGTTCGCCATCTGATGGCACCCGCCCATGGGGGCGCTGTCGGCCGCGCGCGCCGCGCAACGTAGGACGGCGCTTGTCAGCGGGCCGTCAGGCCGAGGCGCGCGCTGGAGCTGAAGCTGGGGCCTGAATCGGGGGGGGCGCCGCCGCGCCCGCCCCGTCACGGTTGCCGGCTCAGGCCGGATTGGAGCGCCCTGGCCCGGCGGGCACGGTGGCTGGCATGTGGCGCAGAGGCGGCAGCAAAAAGTGCGCAAGCGCCGGCAGCAACACCAGGGCGCCCACCATGTTCCAGAGGAACATGAAGGCCAGCAGAACGCCCATGTCTGCCTGGAACTTGATGGGACTGAAGAACCACGTGCCCACGGCCAGCGCCAGGGTGAGACCGGTCAGCATGACCACGCGACCCGTGAACTGCAAGGCCGCGCGGTAAGCCTGGTCCACCGTGTCGCCCCGGCGCAGGCGCTGCAGCATGACGGCGAGCACGTAGAGCGCGTAATCCACACCGATTCCCACCCCCAGCGCGATCACCGGCAGCGTCGCCACCTTCACGCCCATGCCCAGCAGCACCATCAAGGCTTCGCACAGCATCGACGTCAGCACCAACGGAAGCACGGCAACCACGGTGGCGCGCCACGAGCGGAAGGTGATCCAGCACAGCAAGATGACTGCTCCGTAGACCCACAGCAGCATCTCGCGCATCGCCTTGCGCACTACCAGGTTGGTGGCGGCTTCCACGCCTGCAGGGCCGGCTGCCAGCAAAAAGCGCACGTCCGACGGTGGGCGCGATGCCTTGAAGGCCTCTACTTCTGCGACCACGCGGTCCAGCGTGCTTGCCTTGTGGTCCTTCAAGAAGACATGCAGGCTGAGAAACGAACAGGCCTTGTTGAGCAGTTCGCGTGGTGCGATGGCCTGTACGCCGCCCAGCGCCTGGTCGTTGGCGATCAGTTCATACCACTTGAAGTTGCCTTCGTTGAAACCGACCATGGCCAGTTTTGCCAGCCCCGCCATGGACTGCGTGCCCTCCACGCCGGGCAGCTGCTGCAGCCGCCAGGCCAGTTCATCCACCTGGCCCAGCGTGGCATAGCGGGTGCACTGGTCGTCGGGCGATGTCACCATCACGGTGAGGATGTCGGTGCTCGCCGCGTAGTTCTGTGTGATGTAGGCGTTGTCGCGGTTGTAGCGGGAGTCGGCGCGCAGCTCGGGTGCGCCGGCGTCCAGATCGCCGACCTGAATGCGCATCGACAGCGCCACCGACCCCGCCAGCAGCACGACCGATGCGGCGATGGCGATGAGCGCAGGGCGCCGTTGTGTGAACTGCGCCAGCCAGCCCCAGGCGCCACGCAGCTCGCCCGCCTGTTCCTGCCGCAGGCTGCGCTGCGCCGCCTGCGGGCTCACACCCAGGTACGACAGCAGCACGGGCAGCAGCACCAGGTTGGTGAACACCAGCACTGCCACGCCGATGCTGGCGTTGGCAGCCAGGTCCTGAATGACGCGTATGTCGATCAGCGCCAGCACGGCAAAGCCCACCGCGTCGCAGAGCAGCGCTGTAAGCCCTGCCATAAAGAGGCGGCGGAACGTGTAGCGCGCGGCCACCACGCGGTGCGTGCCGCGCCCCACGTCTTGCAGGATGCCGTTCATCTTCTGCGCACCATGGCTCATGCCGATGGCAAACACCAGGAAGGGAACCAGCACTGAGTAAGGGTCAAGGGCCTGGCCCAGCAAGCGCAACAGCCCCAGCTGCCACACCACTGCGACGAGCGAGCACGCGACCACGATGAAGGTCGAGCGCGCGCAGCGGGTGTAGGCAAACAGCACGCCCCCGCAAATCAAAAGGGCCAGCGCAAAGAACACCGCCACCAGGCGCACGCCTTCGATCAGGTCGCCCATCACCTTGGCAAAGCCTGTGATGTGCAACGCTACACGGTCGCTGCTGTGGCGGTCTCGCAGGGCTTCGAGCTGGCGGCCCAGCTCGCCATAATCCAGCGCCTGGCCGGTGCGCGGGTCTTTGTCGAGCAGCGGCACGTAGACAATGGTGCTCTTGAAGTCGGCCGCGACGAGCTGGCCGATCTCACCGGAGCGCTCGATGTTGGCGCGCACCGCCACCATCGATTCAGCGCTGCCGTCGTAGCTGTCGCTCATCACCGTGTCGCCATCCAGCCCGTCTTCCGTCACGGCGACCCAGCGGGTGTTGCTGGTCCACAGCGACTTGAGGAAAGGGCGGTCCACGCCGGGCATCAAAAATAGCTCATCGCTGATTTGGCGCAGCGTTTCCAGATACGCCTTGTCCAGGATGGTGCCCTCGCGTGCCGCCACTGCGATACGCAGCGCATTGCCCCCGCCACCGAGCTGGTCGCGCTGCTCCAGGAAGTTGACGATGTAGGGATGGCGCGTGGGGATGGTCTTGTCGTAGCTGGCGGACAGCTGGATGGCCAGAGCCTGCCAGCCCAGCACCAGCGTGGCGATCAGGCTGAGCAACAAAACCCACGGGCGGTGGTTGAAGAAAAGGCGCTCGGCGGCCGAGCCGCTCGCGGTGTCGAAATGCTCCAGCTGGCTGATGACCGGCTGCGCGGTGTCGTCTGTGGGCAGGCTCACGTTCGGGTTCTCGGTGTCGGGGGAAGAAGAGGAAGAGGAAAGATCAGCCGGGCGGTCGGCGAGGGCCTTGCACGCTCAGAGCGCCAGCCGCTGCACGCCGCGCAGCCCGCCCAGTACCAGATGGCGGCCATCGGCAGTGGCGGTGACCGATGCCGCTGGCGTCGGGTGAGCCGCGGGCTTATGTTCAAAGCGCTGGCCCTGGTCGCGGCTGAGGAGCAGATCACCGTTTTGCGCCACCAGGGCAATTCCGCCGTCAGGCAGCAAGGTGCCTGCGCTGAGGTTGACGGGCAACGGGTTGGCGATCTGCACCCAGCTTTCACCCCGGTCGGCAGAGCGCCAGATGTTGCCGCGCAGGCCATAGGCCAGCACCGCACCATCGGCAGGCAGCAGCAGGCCGAAGAAGCTGCCTTTGTAAGGAGTAGCCACGGCATTGAACCGTGCGCCGCCATCTTCGGAGCGCAGCAGCAGACCTTGTTCGCCTGCGACGTAGACCTGCGCACCGTCAGCGCGTACCGCATAGCCGTGCAACTGTTTGGGGTTCGGCAGTCGCGGGCCCAGCGCTCCGAATGCGCCGCCATCCGGTGACAACGCCTGCACCGCCAATCCGTAGGCGCCGACGGCCAAGGGTCGCCCGCCGACCAACGCCACGTCGAAGAAGGGCTTGTCCGGGCCTTCATCGACATGGCGCTGCGCCGTGCGTCGCTGTGCGTCGTCTCCGGCACCTTCCAGCTGCAGCTTGGCGGCAGTCACTCCGTCCAGCGCTCGGGTCCAGCTTTCGCCGCCATCGCGGGTGTGCAGCAAAACGCCAAAGTGGCCGCTGGCCCAGCCGTTGCGGTCGTCGGAGAAAGCCATCGCGGTCAGGCTGACCTGCACCGGCACACGAGCCTGGTTCCACTGCGCGCCCTGGTCGTCGCTCCACAGCACGATGCCTCTTTCTCCGCACAGCAGCAGCCTTTGGCCTGCGCGGGTGGCCCCCAGCAGCGCCGCCCGAACAGCCAGCGGTGACGGTATCGAGGCCCGGTCCAGCACGGCAGGCAGGCCCGCGGGCGCTGCACCGGCTTGCGCCGGGGGCGCAGCCGCCGCTGCGCACAGGGGCGCCAGGCCGGCGCCCAGCAGCAGGGCGCGCCGCTTCACCGCGTTCCTTCGTTCGCCAGCTCTTCGGGGCTGAAGAAGCTGCGTTGCAGCGTCGGCAGCGTCTTGACCTGCACTGGCAACTCGTTTGTCGCCATGTTCAGGTAGTAAGCGCCGGTCTGCATGTCATATCCACCCCAGAACACGTTGCCCAACACGGTCGGGATATCGGGTGCCGTCAGCATCAGCGCGAAGTTGGTGCGCCACAACTCGCCCTTGGCATCCCAACCGTCGAAGAGCACGATCTGCCAGCTGTCTTCGTCGATGTAGTACTTGCGTTTGGCTGCGACATGGCGCTTGCCTGCTGCCAGGGTCGCCTCCACTTCCCACACGCGGTGCAGTTCCCAGCGCACCAGGTCTGGGTTAAGCGTGCCGGGCGTCACCAGGTCGGCTACCTTGGCCGTGGCCGCACGGTTGTTGTTGTAGGGGATGTACAGCTCTTTCTTGCCGATCAGTTTCAGTTCGTGTTTGTCGATAGGCCCGAACAGGTTGAAGGCCTCGTCGAATAGCCCGATGCCGGAAGTCACTGCATCCGGCGTGTCGTAGCCCACTGAGGGCGACTTGCGAACGCGCCGCTGCCCCACCAGGTATTGCCACAGCCCGCGCGGCGCAGCGGCGTTCAGCCCGTCGTGCGCAAGGATGGCTTCGCCGGCTTTGGAGCCTGGTTCGGTCGCGGCGAACTTGCCCAGCGAGTAGTAGCCGTCGAACTTCTCCGGCGTCACTTCCGGGTCGTAGTAAGGCCGCCGGAAGGTCTGGTTGCCGCCCGACGCCATGCTGCGGCGTCCGTCCGAGGTCATCACCCACACGCGCAGCGGCGTTTGCGTATTGACGCCCAAGAAGGCGAGACGGTGGTTCCAGATGGCTTCGTAGCCGTCTCGCGGGATGGGAAACGGTATGCCGCCGAACGCGCCGTCGACGCTTTGGCCGTTTTCGCCCATCTTGGCGCGCGTGGCGTTCTTCAGCGTGTTGTCATAGACGTACTGCGGCGCGCCCGCTGTGCGGTGCGTGGGGTAAACGTCGATGCGGAAGTCGGGGTACTTCTTCATCAGCGCTTTCACTCCGTCGGTGAGCTTGTCGGCGTGCTGGTCCATGTTCTTCACGTTGATCTGCAGCCGAGGCTTTTCACCGGGGAACAGGTCGGGGCGCGGGTCGCCGTTGCGGTAGCCGGCCGGCGCCTTGGTGAGGCCGCCGTCCCATGCGGGAATGGTGCCGTCCTTGTTGGCGGCGCGTTCTGCACCGAAGGGCGTGAGCGTGGTCTTGAGCTGCGCGGCCTCTTCCGGCGAAGCTGCGGCATGGACCTGCAGCGGGAGCAGCGCGGCGGCAGCCAGCGCCCAGAGTGTGTGGGGCATCTTCGTCATCATCAAATCCTTGGGTATGGGGCTCTTAGAAAGTGCGGGTAGCGCTGAAGGCGACATAGGCGCGGTCGCGCAAGGTCTGGCCGAAGCTCAGCTGCCGCGGCGATGCGCTCCCCGGCACCTGCGTTTCGGTGAAGGTTTTGGCTTTGCCGAAGAAGTCGGAATAGGTGAGCGAGAACTTCCAGACGTTCTGATAGGTGGCCTTGACGCCGATAGTCCAGTCACCGGTATTGGAGCCGCCCCCGGCAAAGTTGCCGACGGCAGAAGAGCGGCCGCCAAAGTTGTAGCCCAGCCCGATGGGCACTGAAAGATCCAGTCCGGGAGCGACCTGGAAGTAGGTCGGTTCGAACAGCATGCGCAGGGCGAAGGCGCCCTTGGTCGTGTTCGGGTCCAGCCCGCCCAGGCCCACCCAGCTGCCGTCCGGCCCGATGGCGAAGATGTCCCGGGTCACTTTCAGACGGTGGTTGTAGGCCAGCTCGCCCAACAGCGCGCCCCCTTGCCACAGCGCAGTCGGTTGCAGCACGTAGATGCCTGAGACCTGCAGGTGCGCGGTTCGGCCCACCGGGTAGCAGGGCGTGTCGTTGCTGGTGTTGCAGTTCGGGATGGGGCTCGGTCCACCCAGCAGGGCCGGGTCGCCGTTGAGCGGAGCATTGGTGCGCACGGAGCCTTCCACCGCCCAGTTGAGCTGGCCGATGGACGAGGTGACGCTTGCTCCAAAAGTGCGGATGTTGCTGGCATAAGCCAGGTGCGTGTTGCCCCGGGCGAAGTCGAAGACCAGCGCGCTGGGGGTCTTGTCGTGGTATTGCGCCGCGTAGAAGCCGAATTCATATTCGCCACCCTGCGGGCTCCAGCGCAACTGCACCCCGCCCTGGCCCGAGTTCTTGGGACGGATATCGGCCGACTGCATGACCGGCAACTCGTTCGGCGACCCATCGGGGTTGTTGCCGAAGTTGACACGCCCCCCGCCCACGTAGTCCTGATTGGAGAAATAGCTACCCACGCCCGGCAACTTGCTTGGCCGCCACTTCAGCTGGTAGTAAGCGCCCAACTGCACGCCTTCACCTAGGCGCAACGTGCCCGAGATTTGCTCGACTGGCAGCAATACCTCCTTGAACTGCCAGCCTGGTACTGAAGCGATCTTCGCGATGTCGACCGGGCCCTGGGCATTAGCAATACCGTTTTGCCCAAAGAACAGGCTTTCGCCCCATTGAAGCGTGTGCTTGCCCACGCGCACGGTGGCCGGCATGCCGCCCACGTCGCCCTTCAGGTAGGCGAAGGCGTCGAGAATCTCCCCGCTCTGGCCGTGCTGGCGTCGGGTGGCCGGCAGGAACTCATTGGGCGCCTGACTCGGCAGGTTGTTGGCCGTGGAAACCACCGGCCCGAGCGGCATGCCGCCGGCATAGAGTGGTGTGCCTGGGTAGTCGTTGCGGCCGGTGTACGAACCGTCATGCCATGCGGTACCACTCAGGCGCATGCCGAAATTGCGGCCGGTGACATCGAGCTCGGTCAACAGATCAAGCCGTTTGGAGATGACGCCTTTCTTGAAGTTGTGATTGCCGTCGTCTTCGTTCACGGTGCCAGGGTCGACACCTACGTCAAGCCGGCTCAGCGCAGCCGACGGGTTCTTGACGCGGTATGCCGTACTGAATTTGGGGGTGAAGTCCAGGCGAACCTTGATGTCGGGGTCGGGCGTTTCGATGTCGAATGCCTGGGCGGATGGGAGCCCCAAGGCGGTGAGGGCCGCCAGGGCCATGGGTTGTAGGCGCATGTCTTTGTCTCCTCGTTGTGGGTTTTTGCTGAACTGTCAGAGGTAGGTGGCCGCGAAGCCGCCGTCCACAGGGAGGTTCACGCCGTTGATCCACCGTGCGTCGTCGCTGCACAGGAAGGCGAGCGCCGGCGCCACCTCGTCCGCGAAGGCAGGGCGCTTCATGCGTTGGGCATCGGCCTGCACTCTTTCCTCTCCCAGCTGCGTGACGAAGTCGCCCAGGATGGGTGTGAACACCGGCCCTGGTGCCACACAGTTCATGCGCACGCCGTATTGGCGAAACAGGCCTTGCGAGCGCTGCAGGACCCAGACGATCAGCGCTTCCTTGAAGTACTCATAGCAACCGTGCTGGGCTACCGGTTGCTTGGCTAGCCACGCAAGCCCCCCCTCGAAACCGATCACCCCGGCCAGTTCCTTGTGCAGTGCGGCGCGATCCCGGTAGAAGTAGCCCAGGATGGAAGAGACCTGCACGATGCTGCCGCCAGCGGTCATGCGCTCGGCCACACGCTCAGTCAGGTGCCGCTGGCCCAGGTAGTTCACCCTTGCCAGAAGATGCACGGGCGCGGTGCCCGGAACGCCTGCCACGTTGCATAGCCCGTCGATACGGTCGGGCAGTTGCTGCACGGCGGCGTCGATGGCTGCTTCCTCTGACAGGTCCACCTTGATGAAGCCGTCCAGCGTCAGTTGCGGGTCGTTCCGATCCATGCCGATGACCCGGGCGCCGCGCTGGCGCATCAGCCGTGCGGTTTCTGCGCCAATGCCGGAACACGCGCCGGTGATGACGATGGTTTTGCCGATCAGATTCATGGGTTTGTCTCCTTGGAATATGTTGTTCAGAACGGGTAGGCGGGCGGGGCTTCTTTCACTGTCAGCCAGCGCCACGTGGTGAAAGCCTCCCAGTCGGCGGGACCGCCATGCACGCTGCCGTTTCCTGCCACCCCGGGGCCTCCGAAGGGATTGGTGGCGTCGTCGTTGACGGTCTGGTCGTTCACGTGAACCATGCCGGCGCGCAGGCGTTGGGACAGTGCGATGCCGCGGTTGAGCGACCGGGTGATGACGGCGGCAGAGAGGCCGCCCCGGTGGGCGTTGGCCAGGTCGGCCGCCTCGTCGTCGCTGCTGAAGGTGTTGAGGTTCAGCACCGGGCCGAAGACTTCCTCGTCATGCACGCGCATGCCGATGCGGGTGCCGGTGAGCACCGTGGGGCGATAGAAGAGGCCGTCGTAAGTGCCACCGGCCAGCAATTGCGCGCCCGCTTGAACGGCTTCCTGGACCGCCTGGTGAACCCGGTCGCGCTGGCGTTCATCGATGAGCGGGCCCAGTGCGACGGCAGCCGTGGCCCCGTCGCCCACTGGCAGGTGGTTGGCCTTGGCTACCAGCCGCTCGGTCAGGGCCTCGGCAATGGATTCGTGCACCAGCACGCGGTTTGACGCCATGCAGATCTGGCCCTGGTGCAACCATGCGCCCCACGCCGCGTTGCTGGCTGCCAGATCAAGATCGGCGTCTTCCAGAATCACCAGCGAATTGGTGCCGCCGAGCTCCAGCGATGCCTTCTTCAGATGCCGTGCCGCCAGCTCGCCTACACGCCGGCCTGCGGCAGCCGAGCCGGTGAATGACACCATGCCCACCTCGGGTGCGGTGATCAGCGCCTCTCCCACGTCGGCACCGCCAGGCAGCACGCCCAGCACTCCGGCCGGCAGCCCTGCGGCCTCAAACAATTGCGCGATCAGGTGGCCGCCACTCACGGGTGTGCGTGGGTCAGGCTTGATCAAGACAGCGTTACCGGTTGCCAGCGCAGGCGCAACCACCCGCAGCGTCAGGATGAGCGGGAAGTTGAACGGCGATATCACCGCGACCACCCCGTGCGGCACGCGGTGCGCCATGCTCAGCCGGCCGGGAACGCTGGGCAGCACCTGGCCCTGAGCCTGCATGGGCATGGCCGCTGCCTGCAGGCAAAAGGCGATGGCTTCGCGCACTTCGTGCTGGCCCTTGAACAGTGCACCCCCTGTTTCGCGGGTGACCCACAGTGACAGCTCGTCAAAGTGCTGCTGCAGCAGACCGGCGACGCGATGAAAGACAGCGGCGCGGTCTCGCGGTGGCTGCGCAGCCCACGCTGGCTGGGCTTGCCGCGCAAGTGTTGCAGCTTGCGCAACGTCGTCCGTGCCGGCTTGGCCCGTGGTGGCCAGCACCGCTCCAGTGGCCGGCTCGATGATGCTCAGGTGGTGCTGGGCTGCAAGCCAGCCTCCGGCAAAAACGTGCTGGTGCCATGTCTGTGGCGCAAGAAAGGAAACGGGCTGTCCCATGCGGAGGTGCTCCTTGGTGGCTCTTTTGATAGATACCGTTGATTAAAATTAGTCTGGCTAACAAAATGCGTATGGCTAGGCATGGTTGGCACGTAAGCCATCACAGCGACGGTTTCATTGCAGTGCCCGTGCCAGCTGGTGCCGCTGCGCTGCAGCAACGGGCCGGCGGGCAGTCGGTAAGGCCCTGATTTCATTGGGCCGCGAGCATGAAACTCAGGACTTTCCCGAGGGTGCCTGGTGGCACATGTAGTTGGGAACACACAGCCTGTTGGGGTGGCTGCCAATGGCGCAAATCAGCAAATTGGGCACAGACTTGAAGCGATGGAGTTCACGAAAAAATGAAAACACCTGGAGCACGAGAGCGCATCTCGCTGGCCGAGATGGCTCGCCAATCGGGAGCTGTATTGCGGCGCGGAGACAGCGGTCATTTCAGTTGGTCCGGCAGCGAAGCGGCGCCGACCTTGGCCGACCTGACCGAGTCGCTTTTCTTCTCGCCCGGCGACGGGCGTATCTGGCTTAACGATCAGCGCATGGTGCTCATCCACAGCTCTGCCATGGGGCATATGCGCCGCGAACTCATAGACACGTTGGGGCAGGCGAGCGCGCGTGGCCTGCTGACGCGGGCTGGCTATGTGAGCGGTGCCCGCGACGCCCAACTGGTTCGCGAACGCTGGCCCGACGGCGACGCCGCAGCCGTGTTCATGGCCGGCGCCCGGCTGCACGCGCTGGAGGGCATGGTGAAGGTCACGCCGGTGACTTTCTCGTTCGACATGGACCGGGGTGTGTACGACGGCGAGTTCATCTGGGAGCATTCAACCGAAGACGATGAACACATCGGTGCCTACGGCATTGGCTCGGAGGTGGCCTGCTGGCAGCAGATTGGCTATGCCACGGGCTACGTCACCACGCTGTTCGGCCAGCAGGTCATCTTTCGAGAAATTGAATGCCGCGCCACCGGCGCCCCGGTGTGCCGGGTTGTGGGGCGGCATGCGGCCGCATGGGGTGATATCAGCGAAGACCTGCGCTATCTGGAGGCGCAGGATTTCCGCTCACTGGTGCGGCCGATTGCCGAGATACAGCATCCGCAGCCAGCGCGTACCACGGTGGCGGCAGCACAGGTGCAGACGCAGGACGCCACCCTGGCCAACGCAGAACGCCACGCTGTGGTTGGAGCGTCGCCCGCTTTCGTTTCTGCCTGCCACATGCTCGACCGCGTGGCCCGAACCCAGGCCACGGTGCTGTTCACCGGCGAGTCTGGCGTGGGCAAGGAGGCGTTCGCGCGGCGACTGCATCTGGTCAGTCCACGTGCGCAGCAGCCCTTCATCGCCGTCAATTGCGCGGCCATTCCGGAGACGCTGTGGGAATCCGAACTGTTCGGCGTGGACAAGGGTGCCTTTACGGGCGCTACCGCCGCGCGGCCGGGCCGCTTCGAGCGTGCCGATGGCGGCACGCTGTTCCTGGACGAGATCGGAACGCTGAGCATGGTAGCCCAGGCCAAACTCCTTCGCGTACTGCAAGAAGGTGAGATCGAGCGGGTGGGAGGAACGCGGCTGTTGCGCGTGGATGTGCGGCTGGTGGCGGCTACGAATGTGAACCTGCAGGCGGAAGTACAGGCCGGCCGCTTTCGGGCCGATCTGTTCTACCGGCTCAACGTGTTTCCCATCCATCTGCCGCCGCTGCGCGAGCGCCGCGAAGACATTCCTTTGCTGATGAACCATTTCCTGCACCGAGAAGCACGCCGGCACGGCAGGCGGGTGGCGGGCTTCAGCGCGCAGGCTGTGCGTGCGCTGCTGCATTACGACTGGCCTGGCAACATTCGCGAGTTGCTCAACCTCATTGAGCGGGGTGTCATTAGCGCGGAGGACGGCTGCGCGATCGACGTGCACCACATGTTTCGCGGTGAAGCCAGAGGCGCCTTGCCGGTACTAGCACTGTCTGCCAAAGGCGACCTGGTGACGCCGCGTGGCGATGGTGCGGCCGGCGTCGACAACCTGCTGGGACACCTGTGCGCCACGCTTGACGCGCCGGTGCTGGACCTTGCCCGGCTGGAGGCACGGCTGCTGAACGAGGCTGTGCAGGCAAGCGGGGGCAACCTCTCTGCCGCCGCTCGCATGCTGGGCCTGAGCCGTGCACAGATTGCCTACCGGCTCGAGCGCACCGACTGATCGCGACGCGTTGAGGGGTCTTCAAGCCATGCCATCGGCCACGGCAAGGCGCTTGGATCTAGGGTTTGCACCAAGTGATGCATGGAGGCGTTCGGCTACGATAAAACCGTTATCCAAGCTAATCATTTGTTAAATGATCTATGGATGTATTCCCGAACCAACCGTGTCCAACGCCATGCCCCCTGATTCACCCGCATCCTCCCAAGTCAGCGTGAAGATTCACGACACCGTTGCGTGCGTGACCCTGAATCGCCCGCACAAACGCAACGCCCTCAGCCTGTCGGTGATCGCTGAACTGCGCCATGCGATCGAAACCCTGCCCGCGTCCGTGGGCGCCGTGGTGCTCGATGGAGAGGGCGACCACTTCTGTGCAGGGCTGGATCTCAGCGAGCTGTCAGAGACCTCGCCGGCCGAAGGCCTCATGCATTCACGTGTCTGGTATGAGGCGTTCGAGCGCATCCAGTTCGGGCGCTGCCCGGTGGTATGTGTCATGCACGGCGCGGTCATCGGGGGCGGGCTGGAGCTGGCCTCGGTCGCACATGTGCGTGTTGCGGAGCAGGGTGCGTACTTCGGCTTGCCTGAAGGCCAGCGCGGAATTTTTCTGGGCGGCGGCGGCTCGGTGCGCGTTTCCAAGCTGATCGGCGCCTCGCGCGTGGCCGAGATGATGCTCACCGGTCATGTGTACACCGCAGACGAGGGCCTGCAGATCGGCCTGGCCCACCACGTTGTGCCGGCGGGAGAGGGGCGCCGCAAGGGCATGGAGCTGGCCAAGCGCATTGCCAGCAATGCACCGCTGTCCAATTTCGCCATCATCCAGGCGCTGCCGCTCATCGCCGAGCAGCCCATGTCCCACGGCTTGCTCACCGAAGGCCTCATGGCGACAGTAACGCAATCGGATGCTGAAGCCAAGGCCCGTATGCGGGCCTTTCTAGAAAAGCGCGCGGGCAAGGTTGTGCCCGCTTCGCAAACGACCCCCGGAGGCCAGTGATGGACGTGCAACTCATGACGAGCGACTTGCGGCCTTTGTTGGCTCCGCGTTCGGTGGCCATTGTCGGCCTGTCTACCAAGCCTGGCTCCGCTGGCCTGGTGGTGCTGCGCAACGTGCTCGATGCGGGCTATGACGGCGACATGCATCTGGTCGGACGCAGTGGCGGTCAGGTCGGCGGGCGTACGCTGTTGACCAATGTGGCCGAGCTGCCGACGGGCATCGACCTGGCCATCCTGCTGGTCCCCTCGGATGCGGTTTTGGACACCGTGAAGGCCTGCATCGCACGCGGCGTGCGCGCTGCGGTGTGCTTTGCTTCCGGCTTCGCCGAGATGGGTGACGAGGGGCGTGCGCGGCAGCAAGAGATCGCCGAGGTGGCCCGCGCGGGTGGCATGCGGCTGCTGGGGCCCAACACCATTGGCTTCTTCAACAACGTCGATTCATTTCACGTCGCCATGGTCGAGCTGGTGCTGCCGCCCCGCCTTCGCCCGGAAGATGGCCCCGCGATCGCCGTGGTGGCGCAAAGCGGCGGCATCGGTATTCATGTCTCCGCCTCGTTGCAGGCGCGCGGTGTGCCGGTGTCTTACGTGTTGGCCACGGGCAACGAGGCCCAGCTGGGTCTGGCGGAGATCCTCCAGTTTTTCGTGAACGACCCGGCCACGGCGACGGCGGTGATCTACGCCGAGCAAATTCGCGCTGTGCCCGATGTATTGGAGGCGCTTGCGGACATGCAGTCCGCCGGCAAGCGTGTCGTTATGCTGCACCCCGGCCGCAGCGAATTGGCGCAGGCCGCGTCCAGTTCGCACACTGGCGCGCTGGCTGGCAACCACGCCGCCATGCGTCTGGCGCTCGAACGCGCAGGCGTGCTGGTGGTGGACAGCCTGGAAGAACTCATCGACCTGGGCCAGCTGCTGTTGCGCTTTCCGCAAGCGCCTGTCGGCGGGCTGGGGCTCATCACGGCGTCAGGCGCCCTGTGCGGCATCGCGCTGGACTACCTGGAACCCCTTGAATTGGAGATGCCTCCCATGTCCAGCGCGCAAGTCGAAGCCCTGCGCGAACATCTGCCGGTGTACACGCCACCGCGCAACCCGCTCGACCTGGGCACGCTGGTCGGCCCTCGGCCTGATCTGATCGCCCGCGGTGTCATGGCACACCAGGACGACGACGCCATCGGCAGCCTGTTGGTGTCTCTGCCGATGCCATCGCCCGCGATCGCCCCAGTGTGGCTCGAATCGCATCTGGAGGGCATGCAGGGCCGCAGCAAGCCCGCCATCTTTGTGATGCAGAACGAAGACGTGCCTCTGCCCTCAGCGATGATGGAGCGTGCCGCGCGCAGCGGCACCGTGCTGATGCGATCACCCGAGCGTGCGCTGCGCGCATTGGCCCGCTTTGCTCGCCACGGCCGCCTGCGTGCGGACTGGAGTACGAAGGCGGCGTCGGATGCGGCCCAGCAAGCTGCCATCGCAGGCCTTGCGCAACTGCCGTCCGGTACGTTGCCTGAATGGCGGGGCAAGCAACTGCTGCGCACGGTAGGCCTGGCGACTCCCGCTGGAGGTCTGGCGACCTCGCTGGATCAGGCGCTCACGGTGGCAGGGCGCATTGGCTACCCCGTCGTGCTGAAGGCCCAGGCGGCCAAGCTGGCCCACAAGACCGAAGCGGGCGGCGTGCTGCTAGGCATCAAGGACGAGGCACAGCTGCGCCAGGGTTGGCAGCAGTTGCATGACAACATTCGCCGCCATGACGCGAGCCTGACGCTTGATGGCGTGCTGGTCGAAGCCATGGGCGAGCGCGGGGTGGAACTGGTGATCGGCGCCGTGCGTGATCCGCAATGGGGCCCGCTGCTGATGGTAGGCCTGGGCGGCATCTGGGTCGAGGCGCTGGGCGATGTGCAGCTGATGTCGGCCGACCTGCCGCTGCCGGCCATCGTGGCGCGACTGCGTGCGCTCAAGGGCGCGCGCCTGCTGCAGGGCTTCCGTGGTGCGCCCCCGGTGGACCTGGACGCCGTGGCGCAGGCTGTGGCGACAGTGGGTGCGCTGATGATGGCGCGCCCTGACATCACCGAGATCGATATCAACCCTCTGATGGCATATGGGGCCGGACAGGGCGTGATGGCGCTGGACGCGTTGGTGGTCGTGCAATGACGGACTTTCTCGATGGCATTGTCGCGATCGACATGCACACGCATGCAACGCGTTCGCTACGCAACCCGCCCGATGAGGTGTCCATCGCCATTGATGCCGCCATGGATGCTTATTTCAAGCAACCCATGCCGCGGCCGACGGTCGATGAGACGGCAGCGTATTACCGTGAACGCGGCATGCTCGCGGTGATCTTTCCGGTCGATACCGAACGCGAGACCGGGCAGGTGCGCATTACCAACGAAGAAGTGGCCGAAGACGCAGCGCGGCACCCAGATGCGTTGATCGCCTTTGCCAGTGTGGACCCGATGCGCGGCAAGATGGGCGCGCGCGAGGTGCGCCGGCTGGTGGCCGACTACGGAGTGCGCGGATTCAAGTTTCACCCATCGGCACAGGGCTTCTACCCCAACGACCGTGCAGCCTACACGGTGTACGAAGCCATCGCCGATGCGGGCCTTCCCGCCATCTTCCACAGCGGCCAGACCGGTGTGGGTGCGGGCTTGCCCGGTGGCGGTGGCATACGGCTGAAGTATTCCGATCCCATGTTCCTGGACGATGTCGCAGTGGACTTTCCGGCGATGCCCATCGTCATCGCCCACCCCTCTTTTCCATGGCAAGACAACGCGCTGGCCGTGGCCACGCACAAGCCCAACGTCTACATCGACCTGTCGGGCTGGTCGCCGCGCTACTTTCCGCCGCAGCTGGTGCATTACGCGAACACGCTGCTCAAGCACAAGGTGCTGTTCGGCTCGGACTACCCGGTGATCACGCCCGACCGCTGGCTAAAGGACTTCGACGCGCTCGACATCCGGCCGGAAGTGCGCCCGCTCATCTTGAAAAAAAACGCGATCCGTCTGCTCGGACTCGACCGCGATCCGCTGAGCGGCCGCTACATGCGCCTGAAGCCGCCAGCAGTGGCAGGCTGCTGCTGAAGCAAGAAGACGGCGATATGAAACAAGCTGAAGTGATTCCGCTGTTGCTGCTGCCCGGGCTGCTGTGCGATGACGACGTGTGGCTGGAGCAGCGCACCGCGTTGCAAGACGCCTGCGACATCACCATCGGTTGGTACGGCACGCTCAATCGCATTGAGCTGATGGCCAGCCACATGCTGGAAGTGATGAAGGCGCCCCGCTTTGCGCTGGCCGGCCATTCCATGGGGGGTCGCATCGCGCTGGAAATCCTGAGGCAGGCGCCCGAGCGTGTCACCGGCCTTGCGCTGCTCGACACGGGTACTGGCGCGCGTGCTGTTGGTGCGGCAGGCGACACGGAACGGCAGGGCCGCCACGAACTGCTGGCGCTTGCCCGCAGCGATGGCATGCAGGCCATGGCCCGCCGCTGGGCGCCGCCCATGGTGCATCCGGAAGTGGTGGGCACGCCGCTGTTCGACCGTATCGTGGCGATGGTCGACCGCAGCAACACCCAGCGCTTCGCCGCCCAGATCGAGGCGCTGCTGGAGCGACCGGACGCAGAGCCCGTGTTGCGCAGCGTGCAGTGCCCTTTGTTGCTGCTGTGCGGCAACGAAGACCGGTGGAGCCCGCCTGATCGCCACCAGGCCATGCACGCATTGGCGCCCCGGTCCACGCTGCGTCTCATCGATCATTGCGGGCACATGAGCCCGATGGAGCAGCCGCACGTCGTCTCTGCCGCCTTGAAGGACTGGCTGCAGGAGTGCAGAAATGCCTGATAAAGCAGCCTCTCTGGCCAACGCAGCCGACCCCGCGGCCCGGCTGCGCTTGTTGGAAGCAGAGCGGAACTGTCGTGACCTGGTGTTGCGCTCGGCCGCGTTGGTGGATGCGGGCGATGCCTTTGGCGTGGCAGCGCTGTTTGCCGAAGACGCTGAACTGATGCGCCCCAGCGGCTTGGTGATTCGCGGCCGCCCGGCCATCGAGCGCTCGTACCGTGAACGCTCTGCGGGGCACATGACGGCGCACCTGGTTTTCGGTACCTTGTTCGGTGACATGAGCGATGACGTGGCGCATGCGGTCAGCCGCGTCCTGGTATGGACTGCGAATGATGACAGTGAAGCCGGGCCGCAGGGTCGCCCGGCGCAGCCTCGTCAGCGACTGGGGCATTTCGTCGATACGTTCACTCTCACGTCGCAAGGTTGGCGCATCAGCCACCGGCGCGCAGGGTTCGAGCTGTTTCGAGACTGAGTCTGCGGACTGGCAACGGCTCGGTAAGGCCACGGCTCAATCTCTAAGCGCAACGATCCAGCTCTCGCGCGCCAGCGCACACAGGTTCCGGCGTTTTCCTCACATTCCATATTCGGCGCGTTACCCCGCGCGGCCATCAACGCAGGCCTACTATGATTGTTACCTTGGATAAGGAGTCTGCATGCACCGAAACATAGGGCCGGAGCAGGCCGCACCAGCCAAGCGCGCCAAGCCCAAAGCGCGCAAAGCAACAGCCTCTCATGATTTTCAGAGCGATGCGCTCGGGTATAAGCTGCGTCTGGCCCAGGTGCGCGCCTTCGATATGTTCTTCGACATGTTGGCTCCGCTCGATATGTCGCCTGCGCGCGTGACTGCGCTGTCGCTCATTGCGATGAATTCCGGAATCAACCAGGCCGCGCTGGCCAAGGAACTCGGCGTTGCCGGCCCGAGCGTGCTCAAGCTGGTCGATGCGCTGGAAGGCGCCAACTGGATCCGGCGCGTGGAGGTCGAAGGCGACCGCCGGCGTTACTCGCTTGAAATCACCGAGCACGGGCAGGAGCGGCTGGGCGCTTTGAGCGAGCGGCTCGCGGAATATGAAGTGCGCCTGTCGTCGGGCCTGACGGCCGCAGAGCGCGAAACCTTGATGGGGCTGCTGGAGCGCTTGGCGCGCTGAGCGGCCAGGGCCAGTTGCCGAGGCAGTGCTATGCACTTTCCTTGCGGCACGCCCCGTTGCTCATGCCTACATGTGGGTTAAAGCTCCACCACCAGGCGCCCACCCAAAGCCCGTGAACAGCATGGCAGGAACTGGTCGTTGGCCGCCTGCTCCTCGGGTGTGAGGTACTGGTCGCGGTGGTCTGGCGTGCCGCGGACCACACGCGTCAGGCAGGTGCCGCAAACGCCTTCTTCGCACGACGTGTAGAGCGGCAGGCCCGCGTCCTGCATGGCCTTGGCGGCGCTGCAGCCTGCGGGCACGTTGACGATCTGGCCTGTGCCTGCAATCTCGATTTCGAAAGCGCTGTCGTGTTCGTTCGCCGGCACTGGGCCCGCAGCGCCGAACAGTTCACGGTGCAGCCGGTCTGCGCTCCAGCCCTGCTTGCGCCCAGCCTCGAACGCCGCATCCATGAACCCCGCCGGCCCACACACATACAGTTCTGTACCTTCCGGCTGCGTACTTAGCAACGCCGCCAGGTCGAGCGGACCGTGTTCGTCCTTCACGTGCAGGTGTGCCCGGCCAGCCAGCAGGTCTGTGGCCAGCACGTCCGTGAAAGCCATGCGCGCCCGCGTACGTCCGGCGTAGTGCAAGTGGAATGGGCGGCCCTCACGCGCCAACTGGCGCGCCATGCTGAGCACCGGCGTGATGCCGATGCCGCCGGCCAGCAGCAGCTTGGGCGCCGGTGTGGCCTGCAGTGCGAAATGGTTGCGGGGCAGGCTGGTGGCGAGCAGCTGGCCTACCTGCAGCTGTTCGTGCACGGCGGTCGATCCACCCCGTGAGGTGGTTTCGCGCAAGACGCCCAGCACATAACGGTTGCGCTCCGCAGGGTCGTTGCTGAGCGAATAAGGGCGCACCAGTCCACCGGGCAGGTGCAGATCCAGGTGCGAGCCGGCGGCGAAGGCCGGCAGTTCCTCACCTGGCAGTGGCTCCAGCGTCAACTCCACGATGTCTTGCGCCACCGCCCGCTTGGCCGCCACGCGCAATTGCAAGAGGGGCGGGGTGCTCATGCGCTCGCCTCGGCTTCGAGCAGCCGGTCGATGATCTTGCGTGACTGCACGCCGCCGCTATCGATGTTCAGCATGAGCAGCTTGCGCTCGGGGTAGGCGAGCAGATTGGCCTGCTGGCGCTCCAGCATCTCCTGGTCCTCTGCAAAGATTTTGCCTTGGCCCTCGCGGATCTGCGCCGTCAGGTCGTCGTCCTGTGGCTTGAATCGCCGCGCCATGCCCCAGAAGTAATGAATCGACGTGTCGGTCTCTGGCGTGATGAAGTCCACCACCCAGCTGGCGGCCTTGAATTCATCGGGTGCCGAGTGGCCGCCCTTGCCCTGCAGCGCCACACCCACTTCGATCATCACGTGGCTTGGCGGCGTGAAGTGGCAGATCTGCCAGCGGTCTACCGGTTGGTCGTCGGGCAGGCCGTTCATGCGCAATGCCATCTTCCAGAAGGGGGGCGCCTCGATGCCTTCCATGTGGCGCTGCGTGATCACGTGATCGCCTTCCGCGCGGGTCTCGCAGGGCACCTCGTCGATCTCCTTTTGGCCGATGCTGGTGGAGTGAACGTAAGTCTCGTGCGTCAGATCCATCAGGTTGTCGATCATGAGCCGGTACCCGCAGGCGATGTGATAGAGACCACCGCCATAGCCGAATTCGGGGTTGCCCAGCCATTCGAACTGCGGAACGCTGGCCACGTCGGCCAAGGCAGCATTGCCGGGCCACACCCAGACAAAGCCATGCGCTTCGTGGATGGGAAAGGTTCGCACCGCCGGAAAGCCCCGCACGCGCTGGCATGGCATGGACACGGTCTTGCCGTCGCAGCCCATCGCCAGGCCGTGGTAGCCGCAGACCAGCGTGTCACCCTCGACGCTGCCGAGCGAAAGTGGGGCGCCCCGGTGCGGGCAGAAGTCTTCCACGGCGGCAATGGTGCCCTGGCTGTTGCGAAAGAAAGCCATGGGCAGATTGCAGATGCGGCGCCCCAGTGGGCGGTCGTTGGGAATCTCTTCGCTGCGGGCAGCGACATACCAGGTATTGGTGGGAAACATGGCATCTCCTCGGGGTCAGTTCAACGTGTGGGCTTTTTTTCATCAACGCGGCGCCATGCGCAGCGCACCATCCAGGCGAATGACTTCGCCATTGAGGTGCCCGTTGCTGGCGATGTGCAACGCCAGCGCTGCGAACTCTTCCGGATGCCCCAGGCGTTTGGGGAAGGGGATGGAATCGGCCAGCGACTGCTGCACGGCTTCGGGCAATTCCTTGAGTAGCGGCGTGGCGAAGATGCCCGGTGCAATGGTGCACACGCGTATGCCCCACTGCGCCAGATCGCGTGCCAGCGGCAGCGTCATGCCCGCAACCCCGGCCTTCGACGCGGCATAGGCCTCCTGGCCGACCTGGCCATCGAACGCGGCGACCGAAGCCGTGTTCACGATGACGCCTCGCGCGCCGTCGGCCAAGGGCTCCAGCCGCGCCGCGCGTGCGGCCATCAGGCGCACCATGTTGTACGTGCCGACCAGGTTGATGCGCAGCGTGCGCTCGAAGTCGGCCAGTGGGGCGGGTGAACCGTCGCGCTGGATCACGCGCTTGGCACCGCCCACGCCGGCGATGTTCATCAGGATGCGTGCGTCGCCATGCGCGGCGGCGGCGGCGTCCAGCGCGGCAACGGCCGAGCCTTCGTCGCTGATGTCGCACTGCAGCGCCAACGCCTGCCCGCCTTGCGCGCGGATGTCGGCCGCCACGCGCTCGGCGCCGGCCAGATTGATGTCGAGCAGCGCTACCAGGGCACCGGCGTCTGCCAGCGCGCGGGCCACCGCTTCACCCAGGCCCGAGCCCGAGCCGGTGACCAGGGCGGCTTGATTGGCGAATGTCTTCATGGCTGTCATCTCCTTGTGCTTTTGCTTTGTGTGTTGGGGTCAGGTCGTCTTGACGACCTTGGCTGCACGCCCCTGCAGAAAGTCTGCCAGGCGCTGCTTGGCGGCATCGTCGCCCTGGGCGATGGCCGACATGAGCGACTCGACGAACAGCCCGTCGGACTGCGCCATATCGGCGATGCGCGGCAGCGCCTGCACGATCGCGTAGTTGGACAGCGGCGCATTGGTGGCGATACGCTCGGCCAGCGCCACGGCCTTGGCGAGTGCTTCGCCTTCAGGCACCACGTACTGCACCAAGCCCCGCTCGCGGCCTTCGTCGGCATCCAGCACGCGGCCCGTAAGCATCATGTCGCTCATGCAGGCCACGCCCACCAGACGCGGAATGCGGGCTGAGCCGCCGCCGCCCACGAAGATGCCGCGCTGGCCTTCGGGCAGGCCGAAGTAGGCGCTGCTGTCGGCCACGCGCACATGGGCCGCCGCTGCCAGCTCCAGCCCGCCACCCACCACGGCGCCGTGCAAGGCCGCGACGACGGGCATGCGCAAGTACTGCAGCGCATCCATCACCGCGTGCCAACCGCGCGAATGCTGAATGCCTTCGGCCACGCTGCGCTCGCTGAGGTCGGACAGATCCAGGCCTGCGCAAAAGTGCTGGCCTTCACCGCTGATGACCAGTGCTTGCGCGGTGGTGGGCAGCTGGATCAGTGCGGTATGCAGCTGCTGCATCAGTGCCTCGTTGATGGCGTTGCGCTTGGCCGGGCGGTTCAGGCGGATGTGGGCGACGGCGCCGCTGAAGCTGACCTGCAGCTCGTTCAGTTGAGAAAGCAGGCCGTCGGCCGGGGTGAAGGTGGGGAGCGTCATGGTGGCAGGAGAAATAGGTGTTCGGGGAAAAGCTTCAGCGCGCGGTAGGTGCAGCACGGACGGAAAGTGCAGCGCCCAGGCCGCCCCACCGCGCGCTGAAAAGGCCTGCGTCCATCAGCCGCAGGTCACGAATCAAAGGCTTGAAGCCCATGTGGGCGAGCACGTCGCGCTCCAGGTCGATGCCTGGCGCGATCTCGGTCAGCTCCAGCCCCTCGGGGCGCAGGCGCAGCACCGCGCGCTCTGTGATGAAGCTCACCTCCTGCTGGCGGCGTGCGGCGTCGCGCCCGCTGAAGGTGAGCTGCTCGACCTGCTCGATGAACTTGCGCGAGCGGCCCTCCTTCAAGATGGTCAGACGGCCATCGGCGACCTGCAGTTCCAGCCCGCCGGCGGTGAAGGTGCCGCAGAACACCAGGCGCGGCGTTGCGCAGGTGATGTTGATGAAGCCGCCGCAGCCCACCGGGCGACCATTGAATTTGCTGACGTTCACATTTCCCGCCGCGTCGGTCTGGGCCAGGCCCAGGAAACTGCAGGCCAAGCCACCGCCGTCATAGAAATCGAACTGCGACGACTGCTCAATGATCGATTCGGCGTTGTAGGCCATGCCGAAGTCGCCGCCGTAGGCCGGCACGCCCCCGTTGGCGCCGCATTCCACGGAAAGGCTCAGCAGGTGCGCCACGCCTTCCTCGGCCGCCACGGCCGGAATGCCCGCCGGAATGCCCACGCCCAGGTTGGTGAGCGCGCCCGGCTGCAGTTCCAGGGCCGCGCGGCGCGCGATGACCTTGCGCTCGTCCAGCGGCAACGACGGCACGGAATGCATCGGCATGCGCACATCGCCCGACAGCGCCGGGTTGAACTGCGTGCTGATCGTCTGCGGGTGGTTGCGCGGCTCGGACACCACCACGTAGTCCACCATGAAGCCCGGCACCTTCACCGACTTGGGGTGCAGGCTGCCGGCCTGCACCACCGCCTCGACCTGGGCGATGACGATGCCGCCACAGGCGCGCGCTGCCTGGGCAATCGACAGCTGCTCCAGCAGCAGACCTTCCTTGTCCAGGCTCAGGTTGCCGTTCTCGTCGGCATAGGTGGCGCGGATCAGCGCCACGTCGATGCGCGGTGTGGGGTAGAAAAGGCATTCCTTGCCGTCGAACTCCACCACCCGCACCAGGTCTTCGCTGCACGCGCTGTTGAGCTTGCCGCCCTCGATGCGCGGATCGACGAAGGTGCCGATGCCCACCTGCGTGAGCAGGCCCGGCGTGCGTGCCGCGATGTGCCGCGTCAGGTGCGAGAGCGAGCCCTGCGGAAAGTTGTACGCCTCCACCTCGCCTGCCAGCACCAGGCCCATCATGCGCGGGCCGGTCTGGCCGAAATGGCCTGCCACCACACGCCTGACCATGCCGGGGTGCGCCAGGTGAGCCATGCCGCCTTCGCCGGAGTTGCCGATGGCGCCGCAGGCCCAGGTGGTGATCTGCCGTGGGTGGCCGGTGGCCAGAAAGTGCCGCTCCAGCCCCTGCAGCACTTCTTCGGCCAGGCCTGTCATGGCGATACCGCCGAGAAACACCGTGGCGCCGTCGCTGATCAGCGGGCCCACGTCATCCGACTTGATGATTTTCATGCTGTGCTCGTTCTTTCTCAGGCTTCCGTGTTTTCCAGCAGCAGCGCCATGCCCTGGCCACCGCCCACGCAGGCAGACACGACAGCCCAACGCGCACCGCGCCGACGCAGCTCATGCGCTGCCGTCAAGGTCAGACGCAGGCCGGTGGCGGCCAGCGGATGGCCCAGTGCGATGGAGCCGCCGTTGACGTTGAGCCGGTCCATGTCCAGCCCCAGTTCACGTGCGCAGGCCAGCACCTGCGCGCCCTGGGCCTCGTTGATCTCGATCAGCGCGATGTCGGCGAGCTGCAGTCCGCAGCGATCCAGCAGCGCACGGATGGCGGGCACCGGGCCGATGCCCATGATCTCGGGCGGCACGCCGGCCGCCGCGGCGCCGGCCAGCCGCACCAGCGGCTGCAGGCCTTCGGCGCGAATGCGCTTGCCGCTGGCCACCACGGCAGCGGCCGCGCCGTCGACCAGCGCGGCGGAGTTGCCGGCGGTCTGCACGCCGCCGTCGTACACGGTGCGCAGCGCGGCCAGCACCTCGATGGGCGATGCGCGCACATGGGTGTCGCGGTCTTGCTGGCCGGCCTTGCGGGGCAGGCGAATGCCGCGCGACTCGTAGCCAGCCAGCTCGAAGCGCTGGTCGCGCACCGGCTCGATCTCCACGTCGAAGCGGCCGCCGGCCTGCGCGGCTACGGCCCGCTCGAACGACAGTGCGGCGTATGCGTCGACTTCGGCACGCGTGATGCCGTACTTGACGGCCAGGTTCTCGGCCGTCTGGATCATCGACACGCGGGCGGCGGGGTCGTCCAGCGCCTCCCACAGAAAGTCCTTGAACTCGACCGGCGCACCCAGGCGAAAGCCGCTGCGATGGGTGTACGCGCAGATGGGGTTGCGGCTCATCGATTCGGCGCCAACGGCCAGCACCGTATCGGCATAGCCCAGCGCGATCTGGTCGGCTGCCTGGCGCAGCACCTCGAAGCCGCTGCCGCAAATGCGCTGCACGCCGATGGCCGGTGCCTGCAGCGGCACACCGGCATACAGGCCCACGTGGCGGGGCAGCATGTAGGCGTCGAAGTCTGCTTGCGCCATGGAGGTCGCCACGGTGGAGTCGACGCTGTCCGGTGCAATGCCACTGCGTGCGATGGCGGCACGCGCCGCATGAATGCCCAGGTCGGTGGGCGACACCAGCGCGAGTGGGCCGCAGTAGTCCACCCAGGGAGTGCGGGCTGCGCCAAGCAGCCAGGTGTCGTCGATGCGGCGCGAGAAAAGCGTAGAGGTCATGGCGAGGGCCTGATCGCCAGCCGCCCAATGAGCGGTTGGCGAATTGATTTTTCGGATATCAGTTAGTCTAGCTAACGATTTGAAAAATACAAAGCCTCAGGCCGTCGATGCTTGCAGGGGTTTACCCGGTCATGCGCTTGCCCGGGTTGTGGGGGATGTGTGTGCGTGGCTGCGTAACAGCCGCTGGCAGCGAGGCACAGCCGGTGCGCCTGCCCGGCCCCTGTGCCTGGGGCCGGTTTTAGAGGGAAATCGGGCTCTAGCGCTTATCTATCAAGCGCTGGTAGCTATTAAAATAATAGCAATTACATACCCAGCGACCGCAGCAGCGCATCGGTGTCGCTGTCGCCGTTGCTGCTGGCCTGCGAAGCCGAGCCCGATGCGGCGGGGGACGCCGACGCCTGGCCCTGGGCTGCGATCAATGCGTCGGGGTCGGGTGTGTCTTGCGGTTCAAAGTCCACCACCTTCACGAATTCGGTGCGGTCGATGGCCAGTTCCAGGTAGAAGATGTGGTTGCTGGCTGTGTAGAACGTCACGCGGCGCGCCTCGGGTTTGTCCAGGTTGGCGTCCACGCTCAGCAGCACCTGCTGGTTCAGCACCAGCATCTTGGGCTGGTTCTGCGTGATGTGGGTCTGCAGCTCGCGGCGCACCTTGCCGGTGAAGTCGCCCACCACCTGGTTCATCAACTCGCCCATCACGTTGGAGACTTCGTCTGAGGTGTACGACGCGGCCAGGTCGGACTGCGACATGCCCATGCTGAGCAGGTAGCTCTGATAGATCTCCATCGCCGCCTCTTTCGAGAAGTTGATGATGACCAGCCCCGAAAAGCCCCCGTCGAACAGCACGAAGCAGCCGATGTCGGGCTTCAGGCAGGTCTTGGAAATGCGCTGCACCATGCCCGAGTAATGAAACGGCTTCTGCGTGGCGACGCTGAGCACGCGCGTCACGGAGTTGCACAGGCTCACGAGGATGTCTTCGGTGCCGTACACGACGGTGGTTTCTGTGGGATGCATGGCGGCGGCTTGGGGTAGGGCGAGAGCGGGGCAAAAAAGGGCGGCGCAAGCGCCGGGCGCGTCCGGCTGTGGACGGCCTGCCGCAGTGTATCGCCGGCCGGCGCTTTCGCCGGCTGCCCGGCCGGGTGAATGCGCAGGGCGTTGGAACCGCCCCACGGCCGGATCGCGGCGGTGTCTTTCAGTGCTGAGAAATGCGCCGGGCGTACGCCGCCAGCACGATGCGCTCGGACTGCACCAGGTATTCGTTGAGATGGGCCGCCGCGTCCTGCAGCTTGCCGGCCTCGAACAGCTCGACGACCCTCACGTTCATGTCCACATAGGGCGCGTGCAGGAATTCCGGGTCTTTCAGCAGGCCGAAGGCCAACCGCAACTCGGCCAGCAGATGCGAGAACATCACGTTCAGGCGCTCGCTGTCGGCCAGTTCCACCACGGCCATGTGCAGCTCCATGTTGGCCGTGCCCACGCCCTGCCAGTCGCCCGCGTCGCGGCAGCGCTGGGCGGCGTCCACCGCTTCGCGCAAGTGCTGCCTGGCCGGGTGGCGCGGGTAGGCCTGCGCCAGCGCCTGGCATTCGATCAGTCGGCGCACGCGATAGATGTCGATGATCGACGCGATGCTGGGTACCGCCACGGACACGCCCCGGTTGGGCTCGTGCTTGAGCAGCCCTTCCTTGGTCAGCAGGCGGAACACCTCGCGCAGGGTGTTGCGCGAGATATCCAGGCTCTCGGCCAGGGCGGCTTCGGACAGGCGCTGGCCGGGGGCGAATTCCCCCGCCACGATCCTGCGGCGGATCTGGTCGCCGACGCGGTCGGTCAGGTTCAGGGCAGGTTGTTCACTCATCGGGTGTTGGATCAAGCGGTAGCGCGATAGGCGCCAGGGGTTGGCGGCATGGGATCGGCTGCTGGATTGTGCAACGACATACCGGGCGCACTGCGGCAGGGCGCTGGTGCACCCTGCAAGTGCGGGTAATCCCCATCATCGATCACATTCATATTGTTCAACAATAAGTAATTAATGATTTATCAATCAGGTAGACATTGATCAAGCTGGCGCAGTACTTGCTCTCTATCTCAAGTCTTCTCAAGTCGTCTACCTCGGAAACGGAACACACCATGTGGCTCAAGGAAACCAACCCGGCAGAGCGCAAAACGCTCTTCGCCGCATTCGTCGGATACGGGGTCGATGCGTTCGACTACATGATCTACACGTTCATGATTCCGACGTTCATCCTCGTATGGGGCATGACCAAGGCCGAGGCGGGCTACATCGCCACGGGCGCGCTCATCAGCTCGGCCGTGGGCGGCTGGCTGGCGGGCATCCTGGCGGACCGGTACGGGCGGGTGCGCATCCTGCAGCTGACGGTGCTGTGGTTCAGCTTCTTTACCTTTCTGAGCGGCTTCACCCAGTCGCCCGAACAGCTCTTCGTCACCCGCATGCTGCAAGGCCTGGGCTTCGGCGGTGAGTGGGCCGTCGGCTCGATACTGGTGGCCGAAATGGTTCAGGCGCGCCACCGCGGCAAGGCCGTGGGCCTGGTGCAAAGCAGCTGGGCGGTGGGCTGGGGGGTGTCGGCCATCGCCTTCTGGGCGGTGTATGCCCTGGTGGACCAGGCCTATGCCTGGCGCGTGCTGTTCTGGCTGGGCGCGCTGCCGGCGCTCTTCATCCTCTACATCCGCCGCAACATCAGCGAGCCTGACGTGTATCGGGAAACGAAGGCCCGGCTGGCCCGCACCGGGCAGAGCAGCAACTTTCTGCTGATCTTCAAGCCCGGTGTGCTGCGCGTGACCGTGTTCGCCAGCCTGCTGGCCACCGGCATGCAGGGCGCCTACTACGCGGTGACGACCTGGCTGCCCACCTACCTGAAACTGGAGCGCAACCTGTCGGTGCTGGGCACCAGCGGCTACCTGATGGTGCTGATCGTCGGCTCGTTCTGCGGCTACCTCACCAGCGCCTGGCTGTCCGACAAGCTGGGTCGCCGTCGTTGCTTCATGCTGTTCGCCGTGTGTGCGGGCCTGCTGGTCATTGCCTACACGCGGTTGCCCATCACCGATGCGGCCATGATGCTGCTGGGCTTTCCGCTGGGCTTCTTCCTCTCGGGCATCTTCTCGGGCATGGGTGCCTATCTGTCCGAGCTGTATCCCAGCCACATCCGTGGATCGGGCCAGGGCTTTTGCTACAACTTCGGCCGTGCGGTCGGCTCCATCTTTCCAGCGATGATCGGGTACACGAGCGCCACCATTCCGCTGGGCATGTCCATCGGCTACATGGCGGCAGGCGCCTACCTGCTGGTCATCATTGCCTGCCTGGCATTGCCTGAAACGCAGGGGCGCGAGCTGTCCGCCGGCACCGACGCTGTGTGAGCGTGATCGCCAAACCGTCCTCATCCTCCCACCCCGACTGCGAGAACCTATGCATATCGACCTGAACAGCGACCTGGGAGAAAGCCTGGGCGCCTGGCACATGGGCGACGACGCCGCCATGCTGGGCATCGTCACCAGCGCCAACGTGGCCTGTGGCTTCCACGCGGGCGATGCGGCCGGCATTCTCGCCACGCTCAAGGCCGCCAAGGCCGAGGGCGTGGCCGTGGGCGCCCACGTGTCCTACCCCGACCTGGCCGGCTTCGGGCGCCGCAACATGGACGTGGCCAGTGCCGACCTGGTGGCTGACGTCATCTACCAGATCGGCGCGCTGCAGGGCCTGGCTACAGCCGCCGGCACGCGCGTGAGCTACGTGAAGCCGCATGGCGCGCTCTACAACACCATTGCCCACGACCCGCGCCAGGCACGCGACGTGATCACTGCCATGCGCGAGATCGACCCCGCGCTGGTGCTGGTGGCGTTGGCAGGTTCGCCCTTGATCGGCTGGGCGCAGGATGCGGGCCTGCGCGTGGTGGCAGAGGCCTTTGCGGACCGGGCGTACACGCCCCAGGGCGCGCTGGTATCGCGCCGGGAGCCTGGCGCCGTGCTGCACGACGCGCAGCACATTGCCGACCGCATGCTGCGCCTGGTGTGCGACGGCACGCTGGAGGCCATCGACGGCAGCACGGTGCGGATCCAGGCCGACTCCCTCTGTGTGCACGGCGACAGCCCCGGCGCGGTGGCAATCGGGCGGCAACTTCGGGCGCGCCTGGAGCAAGAGGGCGTCGCCATCACTGCCTTTGCTGGTTGATCGCCCGATGATGCGTTTTCTTCCCGTCAACCTCAATGCGCTGCTGGTGGAACTGGACGATCTGGACCAGACGCTGGCGCTGCTGGCCTCGCTGCGGCACGACCCCATCGCCGGCATCGACGAACTGGTGCCTGCCGCGCGCACCATCCTGGTCCAGTTCCGGCCCGCCGCCCAAAGCTTTGCCGCGCTGGTCGAGAAGATAGCGCTGCGCGACGTGAGCGCGGCTGCCCAGCGCAGCGACACACTGGTCGAGATCCCCGTGCATTACGACGGTGAAGACCTGGCCGAAGTGGCGCAGATGCTGGGCATCTCGCCCGAAGAAGTCGTGCGCCGCCACACCGGCAGCGAATACACCGTCGCCTTCACCGGCTTCGCGCCCGGTTTCGGCTACCTGGCGGGTGGCGACCCCAGCCTGGACGTGCCCCGCCGCACCACGCCCCGCACCCGCATTCCGGCCGGCGCCGTGGGCCTGGCCGGCACCTTCAGCGGCGTCTACCCGCAGGCCAGCCCGGGCGGCTGGCAGATCATCGGCACCACGCCCACGGCCATGTGGGATATCGACCGCGAGCCGCCCGCGCTGCTGCAGCCGGGCTGGCGGGTGCGCTTTGCTGATATTGCTATTAAAAGCATAGCTGCTAGCGCTTATCCAGCAAGCGCTAGAGGCCAAAAAGGCTTGAATGCTTTTGTGCAGGCGCCACCAGCAGGCTCCGCGCTGGAAGTGCTGGCGCCCGGCCTGCAGACGCTGTTCCAGGACCTGGGCCGGCACGGCCAGGCAGGGCAGGGTGTGTCCGCCTCCGGCGCCATGGACCAGTCTGCCTGCCGCGCCGCCAACCGGCTGGCGGGCAATGCCCCCGGCGCGGCCTGCCTGGAGACGGTGAACGGCGGCCTGCGCCTGAAAAGCCGGGGCGACGTGGTGGTCGCGGTCACCGGAGCGGAGGCGCCGCTCACGCTCACCAATGCCGCGGGCCACGCCTGGGCCGTCGGCCGCTACCAGCCACTGGCGCTTGCCGATGGCGACGTGCTGGCTTTTGGCGAACCCGTGGCAGGCACGCGCAGCTACATCGCCGTGCGCGGCGGCTATGCCGTCGAACCGGTGCTGGGCAGCTGCGCCACCGACACGCTCGCCAGCGTCGGCCCCGCGGCGCTGGCGGCCGGCGACGTGCTGGCCGTGCGGCCCACGCCGCGCGGCGCCATCGTCGGCACGCCCGAGGTGCCGCCGCAGGATCTGCCCACCGTGCATGAAGACGTGGTGCTCGACGTGGTGCTCGGCCCGCGAACCGACTGGTTCACGCCCGAGGCCGTGGAGCTGCTCAGCAGCCAGCGCTGGCAGGTCACGCCGCAATCGAACCGCGTGGGCATCCGCCTGGCCGGCGAGTCGCCGCTCACCCGCGCCGTAGCGGGCGAGCTGCCCAGCGAGGGCACTCCCACCGGCGCCATCCAGGTGCCGCCCAGCGGCCAGCCGGTGCTGTTTCTGGCGGACCACCCGCTGACCGGCGGCTATCCCGTCATCGGCTGCGTAGCCCCTTATCACCGGGACCGCGCGGGGCAGATTCCCGTCGGCGCCTGGATCCGTTTCCATCCCATCCGGGCGTTCGAGCCTGTGACACTGACTTGAATGCCATGAAAAAATTTTTGATCGCCAGCCAAGGCGAAAACGACCGCGCAGCGGGCGTTTCTACAGATTGCCGTGCCTGCGCAGCAGGCGAC
The DNA here is from genome assembly GCF_031843945.1 of Acidovorax sp. WCS2018Noco2-16. Taxonomy (NCBI): domain Bacteria; kingdom Pseudomonadati; phylum Pseudomonadota; class Betaproteobacteria; order Burkholderiales; family Comamonadaceae; genus Acidovorax; species Acidovorax sp. WCS2018Noco2-16. The sequence continues at coordinate 10,113 of NZ_JAVTJJ010000013.1, read as the reverse complement.
AGCGAGCTCGCCACCCCCATATTGGCTTGAGGCAAAAGGTGAAAGCTATGAAAAAAGTTCTGATTGCCAACCGGGGCGAGATCGCCGTCCGGATTGCCCGCGCCTGCGCCGACTACGGTGTGAAATCGGTCGCTGTCTACGCCAATGCTGACCTGGGCGCCTTGCACACCTGCATGGCTGATGAGGCCTACGGCCTGGACGGCGACCGTCCGGCCGACACCTATCTGAACGTGGCCAAGCTGCTGGCCGTTGCCCAGCGCAGCGGCGCAGATGCAGTGCACCCCGGTTACGGCTTTCTCTCGGAAAGCGCGGCCTTCGCCCAGGCGGTCATCGACGCCGGCATGGTCTGGATCGGCCCGTCGCCCGAGGCCATCGCCCGGCTGGGCGACAAGGTCGAGGCGCGCAAGATCGCCCTGAAGGTGGGCGCGCCGCTGGTGGCGGGCACGGAAGGTCCGGTGAACGACGCCAGCGAAGTGGTCGCCTTTGCCGAGCGCATCGGCCTGCCCATCATCATCAAGGCAGCATTCGGCGGCGGCGGTCGCGGCATGAAGATCGCCTGGCGCATGGACGAGGTGGAAGACCTCTACGCATCCGCCGTGCGCGAGGCCGTCACCGCGTTCGGTCGCGGCGAGTGCTTCGTCGAGCAGTTCCTCGACAAGCCCCGCCACATCGAAGCGCAGGTGCTGGCCGACCAGCACGGCACCGTGCGGGTGCTGGGCACGCGCGACTGTTCGTTGCAGCGCCGCAACCAGAAGCTGGTGGAAGAGGCCCCAGCGCCTTTTCTGACCGACGCGCAGCGTGAGCGCATTCACCAGGCCGCGCGCGACATTTGCGCCGAGGCCGGCTACAGCAGTGCGGGCACGGTGGAGTTTTTGCTGTCGGGCAGCGGCGCGTTGTCGTTCCTCGAAGTGAACACGCGCCTGCAGGTCGAACACCCGGTGACCGAGCAGACCACCGGCATCGACCTGGTGGTGGAGCAACTGCGCGTGGCCGACGGCCACCGGCTGGATGCCACCGACGTGCCCGCCCCGCTGGGCCACGCCATCGAATTCCGCATCAACGCCGAAGACGTCGGCCGCGGCTTTCTGCCCACGCCTGGCGCCATCACGCGCTTCGAGGTGCCCTCGGGTCCTGGCGTGCGGGTGGACTCGGGTGTGGCTGCAGGCTCGGTCGTTCCCGGCACCTTCGATTCACTCATGGCCAAGCTCATCGTCACCGGTGCCACGCGGGCCCAGGCACTGGCCAGGGCGCGGCGCGCGCTGCGTGAATTCCGCATCGAAGGCGTGGCCTCGGTGCTGCCGTTTCACCGCGCGGTCATCGAGCATGCCGATTTCGCGGCAGGAAATGAATACGGAGATGGCGCACAGGGCGGGGCCGAAGGCTTCAAGGTGCACACGCGCTGGATCGAAACCGAATTCGCCAACGACCTGGCTGCCGCCGTGCGCGCCGGGCCACAGCCCGACGGCACGCTGCTGCGCATGGAAGCGGAGATCGACGGCCGGCGCGTCACGCTGGGTTTGCCGGCCGGACTGCTGCGCGGTCTGCAGGCGCTGCCGGGTGGCGCGCAGGGCACATCATCGGGTGCTGTGGCCGCAGGGGCCCCAGACCCGGCCGCCGTGGCAGCACCCATTGCCGGCACGCTGCAGACCTGGAAGGTGGCGGACGGCGACACCGTGGCCGAAGGCGACGTGGTGGCCGTGATGGAAGCGATGAAGATGGAAATGCAGGTGACGGCCCACCGCGCAGGCCGCATCACGCTGCGGGCCGCAGCCGGCAGCCTGCAAGCTGCCGGGGCGAGCCTGGCCGAGATCGGCTAGAGCGCGATCCAAGCGCCGGGGTTGGCTGCGCCTTCGGGGCGCCAAGGGGTCTGAGCATGGCCGTTGCGCACCCAACTCTGACCTGGCGTGTGGCAGCCCGGCGCCATCATCGCTGTGTGTTGGGACGCATCCAGAGGCGCATCTTCCGCCGCTGGCATCCAACACCCCGGCCAGCCAACGCCAGTAAGCCTCGTTTCCAGGGCGTACGACGCAGGTATGCTGACCGGCTCGTACATTCCGCACGTCAGCCTGATCACTTGCCATTCAGGCGCAGCCAGAGTGCGAAAAAGCGCTGCACGTTCAAAAAAATTGAATAAATGCATCAACTTCATTGCAACTTTGCGACCGATCGCCGCTCTAGACTGCTGCGCTCACGTTGCGGGGCTGCTAAAGCTTGCGCGCAGATCTTTCCACCACCGACCCAGCCATGACCTCATCTCGCCCGGCCCGATATACCGCTACCGCCATCGCTTTGCATTGGTCGCTGGGCTTGGCCATCGTTGCCGTATTCGGGGTGGGTTACTACATGACCGGCCTGCCGTTCTCACCCCAGCGGCTGAAGCTGTACAACTGGCACAAGTGGGCCGGCGTGGCAATTTTGGCGCTTTCGATGGTGCGGCTGGCATGGCGCCTCACGCATCGGCCGCCGGCGCTGCCCGCTGCCATGAAGTCGGCCATGCCGCGCTGGCAGGAGGTGGCTCACCACGCCACGCACCACTCGCTCTATGCGCTCTTTTTCATCGTGCCGCTGGTGGGCTGGGCCTACAGCTCGGCGGCTGGTTTTCCCATTGTGTTTCTGGGGGTGCTGCCGCTGCCCAGCTTCGTGCCGGTCAGCCCTGAACTGGCAGAGGCCATCAAGCCCTGGCACGAGATCACCGCCTATGCGCTGGCTGCGCTGGTCGTGCTGCACGTGGCGGCCGCGCTCAAGCACCAGCTCATCGACCGCGACGGATTGCTCTCGCGCATGCTGCCCGGCCGTGGCTGAGCCCCTTTTTTTCTTCCATTCCGACGGAGCGATCCTATGAAGTATTCGACGACCCTGGCCAGCCTGGCGCTGGCATCCACCACATGGATGGCTGCCGTCCCCGCCTTTGCGCAACAGGCGCTGGTGCCCGCGCAAAGCGAGATTTTGTTCGTCAGCAAGCAGATGGGCGTGCCGGTGGAAGGCCGCTTCAAGAAGTTCGACGCGCAGGTCGCTTTCGACCCCGCCAAGCTGGCCACCAGCAAGATCGCCTTCACCGTCGATACCGGCAGCGCCACGCTGGGTGTGAAAGAGACCGATGCGGAGCTGCCCAAGCCCACCTGGTTCAACGTGCCCAAGTTTCCACAGGCTACCTTCCAGTCCACGGCCATCAAGTCCGTGGGCCCCGGCAAGTTCGAGGTGGCCGGCAAGCTGAGCATCAAGGGTGCGTCGCAGGACGTGACCGTGCCCGTCGCGCTGACGCAAAGCGGTGCCACGACCACCGCCACGGGCGCCTTCACCATCAAGCGCCTGGCGTTCAAGCTGGGCGAGAACGAATGGGCTGACACCTCCATGGTGGCCGACGACGTTCAGGTGAAGTTCAAGCTTGCTCTGACCGGCGTGGGCAAGCTCTGAGGGGCGGTTCCTCGTTTTTGTTTTCTCTGCCATTCCCTTTTGTTTTTCCCGTTTCTTTTCAACCAGGAGATCTCGACATGCGCAAATCCCTCTTCGCCCTCGCCGCTGTGGCCGCTACCCTTGCTGCCGGCGCCGTGCAGGCCCAGACGGCCACCTACGTCGTAGAGCCTACCCACACGTTCGCCACGTTCGAGATCAGCCACTTCGGTGCGGCTATGAACCGTGGCCGCTTCGACAAGAAGGAAGGCACGATTCAGCTGGACAAGACGGCCAAGACTGGCAAGGTGGAGCTGACCATCGACATCACCTCCGTCAACACCGGTGTGGCTCCGTTTGACAAGCACTTGCAAGGCGCCGACATCTTCGACGCGGCCAAATTCCCCACCGCCAAGTTTGTGGGTGACAAGTTCACGTTCGAAGGCGACAAGGTGGTGTCGGTTGCGGGCGATCTGACCATCAAGGGCAAGACCCAGCCAGTGACCTTCAAGGCCAACCAGTTCGCTTGCTACCAAAGCCCGATGCTCAAGCGCGAAGTGTGCGGCGGCGACTTTGAAACCACCATCGACCGTACCTTGTTCGACGCTGACTACGGCGTGAAATTCGGCATGACGAAGACCGTGCGCATCGTGGCGCAGATCGAGGCTGTGAAGCAGTAAGTCAGCCCGCCATTGCCGGCTCAGGCGCCTAACGCGGGCGCTTGACAGGCAAGCCGATACAGGCCGGCCCGCACTCTTTGTGTGGGGCCGGCCTTTTTCTTGGGCCGCTGCGGGCGTGGAGGGTTCAGTTCTGCTGCGGGCAGGCGCGGAAGGCCGGCAACTGTTCTGCCTGTGCGGTGAAGGCATTCAGTGCTGGATGCAGATCGGGCGGCACGGTGCCCGGCAGCACGAACTGCGTGAAGCTCCAGGCCACGGCGGCGATGAGCCCTCCGTGCGTGAGATCGCCCGCGTCGGACGCGGATGACGGGTGGGCCGCTATGTCGCCAGCCCGGCATTCCTCTCCATGCGCATCGACAAGAAAGACTGGCTGGTCCTGCAGGCGCTACAGATCGACGCGCGGCAAAGCCTGGCGGCGCTCGGAAAGCGCATCGGGTTGTCGCAGCCAGCCATGAGCGAGCGCGTTGCCAAGTTGCAGTCGGCCGGTGTGATCGAAGGCTACGGGCCATCGCCGAGCCGGCCGACCTAGAACGTGTTAGATGCACTGGCCTTGCACGGCGCCGTCACCACGTCGCTGGTGCTGTCCAGTCCGGTGAGCAAGAGCGCCACCATAGAAGCCCTGCACATGCCTGCGCATTAGGGCGTTCAGGCGGCCTTGGCGTGTTCCGTACGCCATGTGGCGTATTTGCGGTTGGCAGCCTGCTCCCCAGAATCGACTCCATCGCTTGAGGACTGGCCCGACCGGCCCGGCGACCCGAGTCCTTTCACCCCCTACGGAGCCGTATTCATGCAACGTCGTTTCACTCTCAAGGCCTTGTCCGCCGCCGCAGCACTGGCGGGCCTGTGCGTGCTGCCAGCCCATGCGCAGGACACCATCAAGGTGGGAGTGCTGCACAGCCTCTCGGGCACCATGGCGATTTCTGAAACCGTGTTGAAAGACACGGTGCTGATGGCCATTGACGAGATCAACGCAAAGGGCGGCGTGCTGGGCAAGAAGCTCGAACCCGTGGTGGTGGACCCGGCCTCCAACTGGCCGCTGTTCGCTGAAAAAACCAAGCAGCTGCTGGGCCAGGACAAGGTCTCGGTCATCTTCGGTTGCTGGACGTCGGTGAGCCGCAAGAGCGTGCTGCCGGTGGTCGAGGAAATGAACGGCCTGCTGTTCTACCCCGTGCAGTACGAGGGCGAAGAGCTGTCCAAGAACGTGTTCTACACCGGCGCTGCGCCCAACCAGCAGGCCATTCCTGCGGTCGACTACCTGATGAGCAAGGACGGCGGCAGTGCCAAGCGCTGGGTGCTGCTGGGCACCGACTACGTGTACCCGCGCACCACCAACAAGATCCTGCGCGCCTACCTGAAGTCCAAGGGCGTGAAGGATTCCGACATCGACGAGAAGTACACCCCCTTCGGCCACGCCGACTACCAGACCATCGTGGCGGACATCAAGAAGTTCAGCCAGGGCGGCAAGACGGCAGTGGTGTCCACCATCAACGGCGACTCCAACGTGCCCTTCTACAAAGAGCTGGGCAACGCCGGCCTGAAGGCCAAGGACGTGCCGGTCGTTGCCTTCAGCGTGGGCGAGGAAGAGCTGCGCGGCGTGGACACAAAACCTCTGGTTGGCCACCTGGCTGCCTGGAACTACTTCATGTCCATCAAGAACCCCACCAACACCGCCTTCATCAAGCAGTGGGGTGATTACGCCAAGGCCAAGAACATCGCCGGCCACAAGGACAAGCCCCTGACCAACGACCCGATGGAAGCCACCTACATCGGCATCCACATGTGGAAGCAGGCGGTTGAAAAGGCCAAGAGCACCGACGTGGACAAGGTCATCGCTGCCATGGCCGGCCAGACCTTCAAGGCCCCCAGCGGCATCGTGAGCAAGATGGACGAGAAGAATCACCATTTGCACAAGAGCGTGTTCATCGGCGAGATCAAGGCCGATGGCCAGTTCAACGTGGTGTGGAAGACACCCGGCCCGGTGAAGGCCAAGCCATGGTCTCCTTACATCGAAGGCAACGACAAGAAGAAGGACGAACCGGACGGCAAGTCGAAACTGTGACACCCCCCTGAGGCGCTTCGCGCCTTCACCCCCTCTCTCGAATCGCTGCGCGATTCGGGAGGGGGGACGCCGCCAGCGCGGCGGGGCGGCCCTTGCGCGGCGGCCCTGGTCTGGGCCCTGCGCGCTGCACAAGCCTGTTTTCTTCGACCTACCGGCCCCCTCATGTTTGCCTCATTCTTTTCTCGCCTGATCGCCTGTGTGCTGCTGTGCGCAGCCGCGCAGGCGCAAGCGCTCACGGCCGAGGCCGCGCGGGCCATGGCCGCGGGCGATACCGATGAGCGGATTGCCGCGCTGCAGGCGGCCATTGCCACGCCCGACGACGCCACCGTGGCCTTCATCCGCGCCATGGCCGATGACGCCGTCAAGGTCGCCGGCGACAAGGCCATCGTCACCAAGGACGACAAGGGGCTGGACCCCGTCACCGGCGCCGAGGTGCCGGTGCCAGACGATGCCGAAGACATCGTCAACAACAACCGCATGCGGGGAGAATTCGATGCCGCGCTGGCGTCGCTGCAGCTGATGTCGCCCGACGCGGCACAGCGGCGCGCTGCCATCGAGGCGCTGAAGGAAGAAACCGACGAGGCGCGCCTGCCGCTCGTCGAAAAGGCGCTGGCCCAGGAAAAAGACGCATCCCTGCAGGCACGCCTTGAAGCCATTCGCGCGCGCATCCTACTGGCCAGCAGCCACGCGGGCCGTCGCCTGGAGGCCGCGCAGTACCTGGCCAGCAGCGGCAACCCTGGCACGCGCACCGTGCTGCTGGAGCAACTGCGCACCGAGGCCGACCCCAAGGTCAAGGCCGCCATCCAGTCCGCGCTGACGGCGGTAGAAGGCCGCCTGCAGTGGGGCGAAAAGCTCGCCGCGCTGTTCTCGGGCATCAGCCTCGGCTCCATCCTGCTGCTGGTCGCCCTGGGGCTGGCCATCACCTACGGGCTGATGGGCGTGATCAACATGGCGCACGGCGAGTTGATGATGATCGGCGCCTACGCCACCTACGTCATGCAGGGCCTGTTCCAGAAGTACCTGCCCGGTGCCTTCGACTGGTACCTGGTGGCGGCGGTGCCGGTCGCGTTCATGGCGTCGGCACTGATCGGCGCGTTGCTGGAGCGCGGCGTGATCCGCTTTCTGTACGGCCGCCCGCTGGAGACACTGCTGGCCACCTGGGGCATCAGCCTGATGCTGCAGCAGCTGGTGCGCACCGTGTTCGGCGCGCAGAACGTGGGTGTGGAAAACCCGTCATGGATGAGCGGCGGCGTGCAGTTGATGGACAACCTGCAGCTGCCGTGGAACCGCGTGATCATCGTCGCCTTTGCTTTTGCGGTGCTGGCGGGCGTGGCGTTTCTCATCAGCCGGACGCGCTTGGGCCTGTTCGTGCGCGGCGTGACGCAGAACCGCCCCATTGCGTCATGCATGGGTGTGAACACGGCGCGTGTCGACACCTATGCCTTCGCGCTCGGCTCCGGCATCGCGGGCCTGGCGGGCTGCGCGTTGAGCCAGGTCGGCAATGTCGGCCCCGACCTGGGCCAGGGCTACATCGTCGATTCGTTCATGGTGGTGGTGCTGGGCGGCGTGGGCCAGCTGGCCGGTACCGTGTATGCGGCGCTGGGCCTGGGCGTGCTGAACAAATTCCTCGAAGGCTGGACGGGCGCCGTGCTGGCCAAGATCGCCGTGCTGGTGATCATCATCATCTTCATCCAGAAACGGCCGCAAGGCATCTTTGCCATGAAAGGCCGCAGTGCGGAAGCCTGACGCCATGCCAGCGAACCCCTCCCTCGTTTTACCGCAGCGCGCGCCGCTGCTCTCACGCGCCGGCTGGTCGGCCTTTCTGGTCGCTCTGCTGGTGGTGTGCGCCGTGGCGCCGGTGCTGAATCTGGCCGTGCCGGCCGGCAGCCCGCTGCACCTGTCCGACTATGCCGTGGCCCTGCTGGGCAAGATCATGTGCTATGCCATCTGCGCGCTGGCCATGGACTTGATCTGGGGCTACACCGGCATCCTGAGCCTGGGGCACGGCCTCTTTTTCGCTTTGGGCGGCTACGTGATGGGCATGTACCTCATGCGCCAGATCGGCCGCGATGGCAACTACCAAAGCGAGCTGCCCGACTTCATGGTGTTCCTCGACTGGAAAGAGCTGCCCTGGCACTGGGCGCTGTCCGACAGCTTCATCGCCACGCTGATCCTCATCGTCGCGGTGCCTGGCGCCATCGCCTTCGTGTTCGGCTACTTCGCCTTCCGCTCGCGCATCAAGGGCGTGTACTTTTCGATCATCACGCAGGCCATGACGTACGCGGCCATGCTGCTCTTTTTCCGCAACGAAACGGGCTTTGGCGGCAACAACGGCTTCACCGACTTCAAGCGCATCTTCGGCCAGCCCATCGCCACGCAGAACATGCGCATGCTGCTGTTCGTGCTGACCGGGCTGGCGCTGCTAGGCTTCTTTTTGATGGGCCGCTGGCTGGTGGCATCCAAGTTCGGCCGCGTGCTGCAGGCCGTGCGCGACGCGGAGACGCGCGTGATGTTCTCGGGCTATTCGCCGCTGCCCTACAAGCTCACCATCTGGACCATCAGCGCCATGATGTGCGGCGTGGCCGGCGCTTTGTACGTGCCGCAGGTCGGCATCATCAACCCCGGCGAGATGAGCGCCGCCAACTCCATCGAGATCGCCATCTGGGCGGCGGTGGGCGGCCGCGCCACGCTGATCGGGCCCATCGTCGGTGCGTTCATCGTCAACGGCGCCAAGAGCTGGCTGACCGTGGTGGCTCCTGAGTTCTGGCTGTACTTCCTCGGCGCACTGTTCATCGCCGTGACGCTGTTTTTGCCGAACGGCGTGGTGGGCCTGTTGCGCGGCCGCACGCGCAAGGGCCCCGAGGCCATGGCCGACAGTGTCAAGAAAGAAGAGGGCACTGCGCCATGACCCCCGATCTGATGGAAGAAGGCGTTCGCCGCGCCAGCCGTGCGCCAGAGCCCAGCGCCTTGGGCAAGACCGAATCGGGCGGCCGCGCAGCCGGCTTCTCGCGCGTGGCCACACCCGGCGAGGTGGACGTGACGCACGGCCGCATCCTGTATTTGGAAGACGTGCACGTCAGCTTCGACGGCTTCAAGGCCATCAACGGGCTGAACCTGGACATCGCGCCTGGCGAGCTGCGCTGCATCATCGGCCCGAATGGCGCGGGCAAGACCACGATGATGGACATCATCACCGGCAAGACCCGGCCCCAGCAGGGAACGGTCTTCTTCGGCAGCACCATCGATTTGCTGCGCCACAACGAGCCGCAGATCGCCAGCTTGGGCATCGGCCGGAAGTTCCAGAAGCCCACCGTGTTCGAACAGCTGACCGTGTTCGAGAACCTGGAGCTGGCGCTGAAAACCCACAAGGGCGTGACGTCGTCGATGTTTTTCCGGTTGGACTCGGTGCAGTCGGACCGTCTGGCGGAGGTGCTGCACACCATTCACCTGGCGGGCAGTGTGTCGCGCCTTGCCGGTAACCTGAGCCATGGGCAAAAGCAGTGGCTGGAGATTGGGATGCTGCTGATGCAGGACCCTAAGTTGCTGTTGCTCGACGAGCCTGTGGCTGGGATGACGGATGACGAGACTGCTCGTACCGCCGAGTTGTTTTTGACGCTGAAGGGCAAGCACTCTTTGATGGTGGTGGAGCACGACATGTCGTTCATTCGGACGATTTCAGAGAAGGTCACCGTGCTGTGTGATGGGGCTGTGTTGGCGGAGGGGACGTTGGATCAGGTGCAGGCGGATGAGCGGGTGATTGAGGTTTATCTGGGGCGGTGATGGATCGGTGCTGTATCGATTCTTGTGGTGGGTTTGTTTCCCGGGGCCGGGATGTGCTCCCGGCGGCGCACCTCCTTTCTTTTGCTTCGCCAAAAGAAAGTAGGCAAAGAAAAGGCGACCCGACTGTCTGCGACCCCTTTCGCCTGCGGCGAGCGGGGCAACCTGTGTCGGGCAGGGCGCGGGGTGCGCCGCGGAACTCACTGCGCG
>NZ_JAVTJJ010000012.1:0-113494 GCF_031843945.1 Acidovorax sp. WCS2018Noco2-16 | reverse complement strand
CTGTGTCGGGCAGGGCGTGGGGTGGCGCGTGCGCCGCAGGACGCACCCGCATCGTTGTCTAGCTCGCCGCGGCTGTCTGAACGTAGCTGCAAAGCAGCGCAGTGAGTTCCGCGGCGCACCCCGCGCCCTGCCCGACACAGGTTGCCCCGCTCGCCGCAGGCGAAGGGGTCGCAGACAGTCGGGTCGCCTTTTCTTTGCCTACTTTCTTTTGGCGAAGCAAAAGAAAGCAGGTGCGCCGCCGGGCGCACATCCCGGCCCCGGAAAACAACCAACCAGCAACCATCAAAAAAGATAGCTACCAGCGCTTACACAACAAGCGCTAGAGCCAAAAAACACCAAAAATCAGGCAGCAACCCCACCCAACCCCGCCCTCAAAACCCCCTCATCCAACCCCTGCCCAATAAACACCAACCGCGTCCCCCGCACCTCCCCCTCGCGCCAAGCCCGATCAAAGTGATGATCAAACCTGCGCCCCACCCCCTGCAGCAACCACCGCATTGGCTTGCCCGGAATCTCCGCAAACCCCTTCACCCGCAAGATCGCATGGTCGGCCACCAGACGCTGCAACGCCGCCAGCAGGCGATCCCGATCCACCGCCGGCAGGTCGATCACCAGCGCATCGAACGCATCATGGTCATGGTCCTCATCGTGGTCGTGGTGGCTCACCCGCTGGTCGATGGTGGATTCGGCAGCGCGCGAGAGGCCCAGCAACACGTTCAGCGGCAGGCGCCCCTGCTCGGACTGCACGATCTTCACCGACGCCGGAATCTCCTCGCGCACCAGCGCCTGCACCTTCGCCAGCGCGGCGGCGTCTACCAGATCGGTCTTGTTCAGCACCACCAGGTCGGCCGCAGAGAGCTGGTCTTCGAACAATTCGTGCAGCGGCGATTCATGGTCCAGGTTCGGGTCGGCGCGGCGCTGCTCGTCGACGGCGACGGGGTTGGCCGCAAACTGCCCGCTGGCCGCAGCCGGCGTGTCCACCACCGTCACCACGGCATCCACCGTGAACACGTTGGCGATCTCGGGCCACTGGAAGGCCTGCACCAGCGGCTTGGGCAGCGCCAGGCCCGAAGTCTCGATCAGCACCGCATCGATCTGGTCGCGCCGCGCGGCCAGCTGCTGCATGACGGGAAAGAACTCTTCCTGCACGGTGCAGCACATGCAGCCGTTGGCCAGTTCATACAGCGCGCCTTCGCGCTCGTTGCCATCGTCGTCGCAGCCGACGCCGCAGCCTTTGAGGATCTCTCCGTCGATGCCCAGCTCGCCGAATTCATTGACGATGACGGCGATGCGCAGGCCATTCGCGTTGTCGAGGATGTGGCGCAGCAGCGTCGTCTTGCCGCTGCCGAGGAAGCCGGTGACGATGGTGGCGGGAATCTTGGCGGTCGTTTGCATGCAGGTGCCTTTCTGGCAAAGCGGCGCCCCGCACTCCCGCAGGGCACCAACACAGGAACATCATCATCATCATCACAACGCTCCGGTGCACGCACCTGCGGGCAGCCTGCAGCCATTGGTCAACGGTTGCGCAGCATGCCCGGACGTGTGCACTCCCGCAGCGTCTGGAGGCGGTTGCGAAGGCCGGTATCCGGGCTTGCGGATGGCACGCGAAGCACGACGATCCGGCTGGTGGATCCACCGGCAGATACGTCGCTCCTTGAATGCCGAAGATCCTCGCCTTCCCATGCACCGCAGGTGCACAGTGGCTGCCGACACATCCCAGTGCGCCGGACATGAGGTTCTTGCGATCCGCTGACCGTTGCGGGGGCAGCGCAGGACTGGCTGGGCCCGACCCATGGTCTGGCTTTCAAGCGCACCTGCTTCCCGTTGAACCCACGCCCATCAAGGCGGGGGCACCTTCGAACCGGGAACGGATGGAATGCCACGGCAGCCCATCTGTCCCGCAGCCATTATCCGTGCCCCATGCGCCGGCGCACCGGCTAGCCGACGGCCGGGCGGGGGCATCCATGCAGCGCGCTCAAGCAAAGCGCTGCACGCAAGCCGGCGCGAAAGCCTTCCACCATAATCAGCAGACGAGCCGTGCCCCTCTCATCGGTGACCTCTCATTCGCGCACCGACCCTTGCAGGGCGATCTCTTCCCCTTCCCCATGAATCCACAAGCCACCGAACTCTGGCGCGGCCCGCGCTGGACCCTTGCTGTCCTCCTCGCGCTGCTGGGCATGCTCGGGCCGTTTTCCATCGACACCTACATTCCGGCTTTTTCAGGCATTGGCGCGGCGCTGGGCGCTACGCCGGTCGAGATGCAGCAGACGCTGTCGGCCTACCTGTTCGGCTTTGCGTTCATGACGCTGTTTCATGGCGCGCTGTCGGACAGCGTGGGCCGCCGCCCGGTGGTGCTGTGGGGCATCGCGGTGTTCACCATCGCCTCGGCCGGATGCGCGCTGTCGCAGAACATCGGCCAGCTGGTGCTGTTCCGCGCGCTGCAGGGGCTGTCGGCGGGTGCGGGCATCGTGGTGTCCCGCGCGGTGATCCGCGACATGTTTCCGCCGGCGCAGGCACAGCAGGTGATGAGCCAGGTCACCATTTACTTCGGCGTGGCGCCGGCGATCGCGCCCATCGTGGGCGGCTGGCTGTTCGTGCACCTGGGCTGGCACAGCATTTTCTGGTTCCTGACGGGCGTGGGCCTGTTTCTGTGGATCGCCAATTTCCGCTTGCTGCCCGAGACGCTGCATGCCAGCCAGCGCCAGCCGTTCAACGCCCGGCACCTGATGCAAGGCTACTGGCAGCTGGGCTCCAGCCCGCGCTTTCTGCTGCTGGCGCTGGCCAGCGGCGTTCCATTCAACGGCATGTTCCTTTACGTGCTGGCTGCGCCGGCATTCCTGGGCGACCATCTGCAACTAGCTCCCACGCATTTCTTCTGGTTCTTCATCCTGACCATCTCCGGCATCATGGGCGGAGCATGGCTCAGTGGCCGACTGGCCGGGCACATCGCGCCCAAGCGGCAGATCCGGCATGGCTTTCTGATCATGTTCGCCGTGGCCCTGGTCAACCTGGCGGCCAATGCCCTGTTCCCGGTGCACGTGGCGTGGGCGCTGCTGCCCATCGCAGTGTTTGCTTTTGGCTGGGCGCTAATGGTGCCGGTGGTCACCCTGCTGGTGCTCGATCTCTACCCCGCGCGGCGCGGCATGGCCTCATCGCTGCAGGCCTTCGTGGGCTCGACCGCCAACGGCATCGTGGCCGGCGTGATCGCCCCGCTGGTGATGCACTCCACCTTGCTGCTGGCAGGTGCGTCGCTGGCCATGCTGTGCGTCGGCCTGGTGGCCTGGGTGTATCTGCACCACCGCTGGCCGGAAGTGGGTCGCACGGCCACGGTGGCCTGATGCGCTTTGGAGCCAACAAACGCTGATCAGACTCGGCGGCGCTCGACACCCATTTCTTCGTAGTAACGCGCCTTCTCCGCATACATCGCCTGGTCAGCACGGTTCACGGCCGCCTCGATCTGGTCGCCCGTCGCCGCAATGGCCATGCCCATCGACAGGCTCAGCGGCTTGCCCGGGTAGAACTGGTTGTTCAGCTCCAGCAGCGAGGCGATGCGATCGATGACTGCCTGCGCACCGCGATCCTCTGCTGCGGGCAGCAGCACCGAGAACTCGTCGCCACCGATACGGGCCGCGCAGGCCGGCGCATCCACCGCCTTGGCCAGCACCTCGCCCACGCGCCGCAGCATCGCATCCCCAGCGGCGTGGCCCGATTCGTCGTTGATGGCCTTCAGGCCATTCATGTCGATCACGATCACCGCCACCGGCCACGGCCCCTTGCGGGTCAGGCGGTTGAGCTCTTCCACATAGAAGGCCCGGTTGCGCAACTGGGTCAGCACGTCGTGCTTGCCGAGGTACTCGAGATACGCCTCGGCCTTCTTGCGGGCGGTGATGTCCACCAGCGACAGCAGCACCATCGACCAGTCGTGGCGGTGTTCTTCCAGGATGGAGAACTGCATGTGTATGTTGACCGCCTCGCCCGACAGGCTGTAGTTCACCACCTCGCGCTGCTGGAACAGCTTGCCGTCCCACAGGTCGAGCAACTGTTCGGTAAATGACTCGTGCATCTCGCCCCGGAACACCTTGCCGATCTGGTTGAGCAACTGCTCTTTGCTGTCCGCACCGAACATGTACAGCGTCTGCTGGTTTACGTCGATGACGCGGATCTCGTGCATGCAGCGGGTAACAAACTCCGGATGCACTTTCAGAAAAGTCTTGAAGTCGCGAATGCCCTGCCCGCGCACATCGTCGAGCAGCCGCCTCACCGCGCTGAAATCTTCCACCCACAACGACACGGGCGAATGCTCGAACAGACCGCGCGCGTAATGCTCGCTGCGCTGCAGTTGCGCGCGGCTGCTCATCTGGGGCGTATTGTCTTCCAATGAAACCAGTACACGATCCCAAAGCGCCTCATGACCAGGCAGGATGCGGCCACGGATGTGCACGTCCAGGCGTCGCCCATCCAGCGCGTAATTGACCGTCTGGTTTGAAAACTCCAGCGAGCCGGACCAGAGCTGTCGCAACTCCTGAATCGCCTGCTCGTGCATGTCGCCCCGGAACACCTGCCCCAGCGACGCCACCAGCGTCGCCTGATCAGGTGCCGCGAACAATTCGAGCGTGCGCTGATTCACCTTCAGCACCTTGAGCGATGCGCCGTACTGCTGCATGCGTGCCGGGTCGGCCCGCACGAAGGCCTCGATATCGACCACGCCCTCGGCGCGCCAGCCGTCGAGCAAGACTTTCAGTGCACTGAAATCTTCCAGCCACAGAGAGACAGGGGCGATGTCGAACATGTGCTCGAAATCGTTGTCCAGCGAAGGAATAGAAGACATCCGAAGAACTCCAATCATGCGTGCTCGCAAGGGCCACACGGCCTCACGCGGCAATGCCGAATTATTGCCCGGCCGAACCGGCGCGCCACTGGGGCCCCTAAAAGCCGCCCACAAAAAAGCCAGCCTCAAGGGCTGGCTCTTTCAGGAGCGAAGTTCGCGAACGAGCTTAGCGTGCGGGGCGCGCAGGACGCTTGCGTGCGTCATGGGGTGCAAAAGGCTTGGCACCGCCGCCCACGCCGGGCTTGGCGAAAGCAGGCTTGCGTGGTGCGAAATCGCCGCCGCCACGGTTTGCGCCTTCAGGGCGGCCACCACCGAAACCACCGCGTGGCTGCTGGTCGCCGAAACCGCCGCGTGCGGGTTCGCCGAAGCCTGGCTTGCGGCCGTAGCCTTCGCCGTCGCGACGGGCACCGCCGCCGAAGCCGCCGCGCTGGTCGTCACCACGTGGGGCAAACTGGCCGCCACCAAAGCCACCGCCATCGCGGGCTGCTGGAGCACCGCGGCCGAAACGGTCGCCGCCGCCATTGCGGTCGCCGCCACGATCACGGTCGCCGAAGCCACCGCCAAAGCCGCCACGGCCTGCGCCGCCGCCCGCTGGGCGACGATCGCCACCACGGAAACCACCACCGTCACGCGCACCGCCACGGCCACCGAACTCGGGGCGTGCCTGAGGCGCGCGTTGCTGGGGTTCCAGGCCTGGGACCACTTCCGACTTGAACTGCTGCTTGCTGTAGCCTTCGATGTCGAAGATCTTGCGGCGATCACGGAACTCGGCGAACGTGACGGCCAGGCCGTCGCGGCCGGCGCGGCCCGTACGGCCGATACGGTGGGTGTAATCCTCGGCCTTCATCGGCAGGCCGTAGTTGAATACGTGGGTGATGGTGGGCACGTCGATACCGCGCGCTGCCACATCGGTCGCCACCAGAATCTGCACCTGGCCGCTGCGCAGGGCCATCAGGCGGCGGTTGCGCAGGCCCTGGCTCAGGGCGCCGTGCAATGCCACGGCCGAGAAGCCTTCTTGCTGCAGGTCGGCGGCAAGGCCGTCGCACTCCACTTGCGTGCTGGCGAACACGATGGCCTGGTTGATCGTCGTGTCACGCAGCCAGTGGTCCAACAGCTTGCGCTTGTGCTGGGCGTTGTCCGCCCAGAACAGCACTTGCTTGATGTTGACGTGCTTTTCCTGCGGGTTGTCGATCTGCACCTTTTGCACTTGCGAGCCACCGTCGTGCATCACTCGCATGGCGAGCTGCTGGATGCGCGGCGCGAACGTGGCGCTGAACATCATGGTCTGCTGGCGTTGGCTGGTCATCTGGTTGATGTCGGCCAGGTCGTCGGAGAAGCCCAGATCGAGCATGCGGTCGGCCTCGTCGACCACCAGGAATTTCACCTGGTCGAGCTTGATCTGCATCGAGCGTTGCAGATCCAGCAGACGGCCTGGCGTTGCAACCACCAGATTGGCGTTTTGCAGCTTGGCGATCTGCAGTTGGTACGGAATACCGCCCACTACGTTGGCCACGCGCAGGCCGCGGCAATGCTTGACCAGTTCGATCGCGTCGTGTGCAACCTGCTGCGCGAGTTCGCGCGTCGGGCACAGGATCAGCGCGCCAGGGGTGGCGGCCTTGAAGTTGCGGCTGTTGGTGGGGTCCTTGCGCTTGGGGCGCTTCGGAGCGGCTTCGCCACGTGCCACGGCCTCAGCGGCCGCTTGTTCAAATTCGACGCGGGCCGCTTCTTCGGCAGCGGCTTGTTCACGAACCAGCGTGTGCAGCACAGGCAGCAGGAAGGCCGCGGTCTTGCCGCTGCCGGTCTGGCTGGAAACCATCAAATCGATGAAGCGCGTGGACTCGGCGCCAGAACCCATGGCCAGAGGAATGGCGCGGGCCTGCACTTGCGTCGGCTGCGTGTAGCCGAGGTCGGCCACGGCTTGCACCAGCTCGGCGGCAAGGCCCAGTTCGACGAAACCATTGGGTTCGGCGGGAGCGGCTTCTTCCGATGCCACGGTATCGGCGGCTTCGGTCAAGTCGGCCACGGCAGCGGCTTCAGCCACAGGAGCGGTTTCAACCACGTACGACACGACGGTGTCAGCAGCGGCAACGGAAGTATCAGCAGGCGCGAATTCGCCCTGCACTTGGAGAGTGTCAGTCATATTTTTTCTCACACGAAAACAGCCGCAGGCGTGGCCTGCGGAGGCTTCGTTTATGGTTAAAAAACATCAACCATCAAACGAAACCAGCGCTGCGAGGAGCAGAGCAGGTGGGCATTTTTGCGGTGTGCGGTTGAAGGACTCAACCGCCCGCAGGCCCAGTGTGTGAAGGGAGATGCACAAGCTGCGTGAAACCAACAGGTCATTTCACGCAAGCCGCCGATTATTGCACGCTTCGGGTTTTCCCGCAATCACCTTGCGGGTATCGAACGTCAGATCGCCAGAAAGTGCGTGCGGTAGTGGGCCATTTCGTCGATCGACTCATGCACGTCGGCCAGCGCGGTATGTCGCTGCGCCTTCTTGAACGACGAGTACGCCTCAGGCTTCCAGCGCTTGGCCAGCTCTTTGAGCGTGCTGACGTCCACGTTGCGATAGTGGAAGAAGGCCTCCAGCTTGGGCATGTAGCGCACCAGAAAGCGCCGATCCTGCCCGATGCTGTTGCCGCACATGGGCGCCGTGCCCTTGGGAACATGGCGCGCTAGAAATTCGATGACCTGCCGCTCGGCCTCGGCCTCGGTGATAGTCGAGGCGCGCACCTTGTCGATCAGACCACTGCGGCCGTGGGTGCCCTTGTTCCAAGCGTCCATGCCACCCAACAGCGTATCGGACTGGTGAATGGCAAAAACAGGCCCCTCGATGCGCGGCTCCAGGTTCGGGCCGGTGACGACCACTGCGATCTCCAGCAGGCGGTCGGTTTCCGGGTTCAGGCCGGTCATTTCACAATCGAGCCAGATCAGGTTCTGGTCGGACTTGGACAATACGGGCACCGCAGGCGGGGGAGTTACATCGATCTCGGACATGGTGCGAATTGTCGCCGATGGGTGCACCTCGCCTGGCCAGGCCCGCCATTCCTGCGCAGCCTGCAGTGCAATCCACAGGCCCTACACTCCATCGCACATGCCCTCCTCCACGCCCGCCCTTTCATTCCAGCCCCCGTTCCTGTCGCCGTCCGTGCTGCTGACACTGGTGTTCGCCGCCTTGCTGCTCGCGGGACTGGCGCTGCGCTTTTGGCTGGCGTCGCGCCAGATACGCCACGTGGCGCAGCACCGTGGCGCCGTGCCGGCCGCTTTCGCAGGGCGCATTCCGCTGGCGGCCCACCAGAAGGCGGCCGACTACACCATCGCCAAGGCCCGTTTTGGCCTGCTGGAAATGGCGCTGGCCGCCGCTGTGCTGCTGGGCTGGACGCTGCTGGGCGGCCTGGACCTGCTGAACCGCGCGCTGCTGTCCTGGCTGGGCGGCGGCATGGTGCAGCAACTAGCGCTGCTGGGCGCTTTCGCGCTCATCAGCGGCCTGATCGATCTGCCCGCCACGCTGTACCAGACCTTCGTGATCGAGCAGCGCTTCGGCTTCAACAAGATGACGCCGCGCCTGTGGGTGGCGGACTTGGCCAAGTCCACCGTGATGGGCGCCGCCATCGGCCTGCCCATCGCAGCGCTCATTCTGTGGCTGATGGGTGCGGCAGGCCCGCTGTGGTGGCTGTGGGCGTGGGGCGCCTGGATGGGTTTCAACCTGCTGCTGATGGTGATCTACCCGCTCTTCATCGCGCCATTCTTCAATAAGTTCAAACCGCTGGAAGACGAGTCGCTGAAGGCGCGCGTGAAGGCGCTGATGCAGCGCTGTGGCTTTGCAGCCAAGGGCCTGTTCGTGATGGACGGCAGCCGCCGCAGCGCGCACGCCAATGCGTATTTCACCGGCTTCGGCGCGGCCAAGCGCGTGGTGTTCTACGACACGCTGCTGCGCCAGCTGAACCCGGGCGAGGTCGAGGCCGTGCTGGCGCACGAGCTCGGCCATTTCAAGCACCGCCACATCATCAAACGCATCGTGAGCCTATTCGCGCTGAGCCTGGCCGGTTTCGCGCTGCTGGGCTGGCTGAGCACCCAAGGCTGGTTCTACACCGGCCTGGGCGTGGCGCCCAATCTGATGCTCGATGGCGTCGCCGGCTCGGCGCCCAACGATGCGCTGGCGCTGCTGCTCTTTTTGCTGGCCGTGCCGGTGTTCACGGTGTTCATTTCGCCGGTGTTCGCGCAACTCTCGCGCCGCCATGAATTTGAAGCCGACGCCTACGCCATGGCCCAGGCCAGCGGGCACGACCTGGCCACCGCCCTGCTCAAGCTGTACGAAGACAACGCCTCCACGCTGACGCCTGACCCGGTGTACGTGAAGTTCTACTATTCGCATCCGCCCGCCATCGAGCGGCTGGCGCGCATGCCCATCGCCAACGCATCGCCCACATGACGACTTCCATGCTCCCGAAAAAAGACTGGTCCCAACAAGCACGCCGCGCGCTGACCGCGACCGAAGTCGTCGCCCGCCTGGCCGACCTGCAAGGCTGGACGCTGAGCGGCGACGGTGACGCGGTGGCCATCGAAAAGACCTACCACTTCGCCAATTACTACGAGACGATCTCGTTCGTGAACGCGGTGGCTTTCATCGCCAACGCGCAAGATCACCACCCCGACCTGTCGGTGCACTACAACCGCTGCGTGGTGCGGCTGAACACGCACGACGTGCATGGCATCTCGGCCACCGACATCGACTGCGCAACGCGCTTCGACGCGCTGCTGGCCGCATGACACGCACCGCCGCAACATCGCCGCCACACCATGGCTGAGCGCAGCGCCCTGTACGAAGGCCTGGTGGTTGCCAGCCACGGCCGCCACTGCCTGGTCGAATCGCCCGACGGCGCTCGGCGCATCTGCCACCCGCGCGGCAAGAAAAGCCAGTCGGTGGTGGGCGACCGCGTGCTCTGGCAAATGCCGGCGCCGGGGCAAGGCGATGAGGGCACCATCGAGCGCGTGCACGAGCGGCGCAACCTCTTCTACCGCCAGGACGAGATCCGCACCAAGTCGTTCGCGGCCAATCTGGATCAGGTGCTGATCCTCATCGCCGCCGAGCCTGTCTTTTCCGAAAGCCAGCTGGCGCGCGCGTTGATCGCGGCAGAGGCTGCACGTATCCACCCGATCATCGCGCTGAACAAGAGCGACCTGGTCGAGCCGTTCGCCCGCGCGTGGGGCCGCCTCTTGCCGTATCGGCACATGGGCAGCAAAGGCACCGGCGAAGGCACTGAGAACGGGGCCGATCAAGCCGCCCACCATTACGGCGTGCTGCCGCTATCGCTCACGCTGTCCGCAGAGGTCGACCGGCAGGCGCTGCTGGAGCATCTGCGCGGCAAGACAACCCTGGTGCTGGGCCCGTCGGGCTCGGGCAAAAGCACGCTGATCAACCTGCTGGTGCCCGGCGCCACGGTGCTCACCGGCGAGATCTCGCAGGCGCTCAACTCCGGCAAGCACACCACGACCAGCACCAGCCTGTACTGGGTCGACAAGGACGAGCGCACCACGGCGCTGATCGACTCACCCGGGTTCCAGGAATTCGGCCTCAACCACATCGGCCCAGCGGACCTGCCCCGCTACATGCCCGACATCGGCCAGCACGCAGAGCACTGCAAGTTCTACAACTGCACGCATCTGCACGAGCCCGGCTGCGTGGTGATGGACCATGTGGATGGCTTGCAGGGCAAATCGCGCACCGGCCCAGGCGCCATCAGCGCCAGCCGCTACCAGATCTATTCCAATCTGTTTGCCGAGCTGAGCGAGACGCGGCGCTGGTGACCGGCGGCTTCATCGGCCGACCCGCCAGATTCAAGCATCAAATCAGGCTCTCGCGCTTATCCACCAAGCGCAAGCAGCTATGATTATTATAGCAATATGGCTATAACCTAGCCAAGCAGGCGCGCCAGGGTCAGAAGTGCCAGCAGCAGCATCCAGACCACCACCGACCGCCAGACCAAGCCCACCACGCTGCGCAGGTGGCCAATCTCTGGGGCCCGGCCGGGGGTGCTGTCGCTATCGGCATCGGCCTCTGCGGCGTCGGCTGCCGCGAAGTCGACCACTGCGACCTGCGGGTCGATGCGCGCGCGCAGTGCCTCGCCGCCCAGGCGCACGTTGATCGCACCGGCGGTGGCGGCCAGCACCACGCCATCGTTGTCGTTGGGAAAACGCTGCGCGTGAAACCGCCAGCCTTCGATGGCCTCTTCAAAGCTGCCCACGGCCGCAAAGCTCAGCGCCGTCATGCGGGCCGGCAGCCAATCGATGACCATCCAGGCCCGTGCGGCTGCACCTTGCAACGCCGGGCTGGGTGGATGGGCGCTCACAACGATTGAGCGCTCGCCCCAGTGGCGCGACACGAATTCCGCCAGCCGATAGAGCACGGCGCCCGCAGGCCCCAGGCCCAGCGCGGCCAGTACCGAGAACCAGCCGAGCACGCCGAACACATGGCGGTGGGCCGCGATGACGGAGTATTCGATGACGTGGCGCACGATCTCGCTGCGCGGCAGATCCCGCGCATCCACCTGCTGCCAGGCGGCCAGTTGCGTGCGCGCGCGGCTCTCGTCGCCCTCTTCCAGCGCATCGCGAATACCGGTGAAATGGTGGCTGAACTGCCGAAAGCCCAGCGTGACGTACAGCACCGCCACGTTCCAGAGCATGGCCACCGGCCAGCCCACCCATCGCATCAGCGCCCAATGCACAGCCAGCGCCACCAGCGTGGGCACCAGCACCGCCAGGCCCCAGGCCACCCAGCCATGGCGCACGCCGCCAGCGTCGAAGTTGCGACGCACCGACAGCGCCCAGGCGCGCACGCCGGCGTGGATGGTGTTGGTTCGGGCCAGCGGGCGGGCCTGCTCGATGAGCAGCGCGAACAAGATGGCGAAGAAACTCATGGGGAGCAATGATAGCGAGGCAGGGGGCCAGGGCAGCACCCCGCAGCGCATGCGTCTCGCCCGGGCAGCCGCGCACTACGCGATCAGAAACCGATAGAAGTTGCGCAGCATGCCGGCGGTTGCGCCCCAGATGTAGCGCTCTTTGGCGCCGTCGGTGTAAGGCATGGCGAACCATTCGCGCTGCGCGCCCTCCCATTCGAGCCGGTGGCGCTGGTGATGCGCCGGGTCGAGCAGGAAGTCGAGCGGCACCTCGAAGACGTCGGCCACCTCGTACGGGTTGGGCTTCAGCACGCAGTCGGGCTGCACCAGCGCCACGACAGGCGTGATGATGAAGGCGCTGCCGGTCACATAGGTCGGCAGCGCGCCCAGCACTTCTACAAAGCGGGCTTCCAGCCCCACCTCTTCCCACGCCTCGCGCAACGCGGTGGCAGCAGCGTCTGCATCTTCCGGGTCGGCCCGCCCACCCGGAAACGCCACTTGGCCCGAATGCTGGGACAGGTGCACGGTGCGTTCGGTCAACAACACCGTGGGACGATCGCGCAGCACGATGGGCACGAGCACGGCGGCGTGCGAGGGTGCCCGGTCGGTGAATGGCCGCTCCAGCACCACTTCAGGCGTCCACACGGGCGACTGGGCGAAACGCTGGCGCAGCGCGGCAGGCGTCTGCGCTGCCAGCGGCACGGCGGGCAGGTGCGCGTCGGTGCCGACAACCGGCACGGTGCGCGGATCGAACGTTGGCAGCCGGGCCGCCGGCGGAATGACGGACGACACGGACACGACGGGCGGCAGCGGAGTGGAAGGCGGCAAGGTCACGTGTTGAGCATCCAACAAAAAGCCGCTACGGCTTGCGCGGTAGCGGCTGAAGGCCAATCACTGGCGAAGGGCCTTGCAGCCCCAGGGCCGATCAGGCGGCCGTTGCCGGCGCTGCTGCTGCTGCAGCAGCCGCTTGCTTGTTGACGCGCGAAGGCAGCTTTTCCTTGATACGAGCCGACTTGCCACTACGGTCACGCAGGTAGTACAGCTTGGCACGGCGCACGTCGCCACGGCGCTTGACTTCAATACCGGCGATCAGCGGGCTGTAGGTCTGGAACGTACGTTCCACGCCTTCACCGCTGGAGATCTTGCGCACGGTGAAGCCGCTGTTGAGGCCACGGTTGCGCTTGGCGATCACGACGCCTTCGTAAGCCTGCACCCGCTTGCGGGTACCTTCGACCACGTTCACGCTCACGATGACGGTGTCACCGGGGGCGAATACGGGAATGGTCTTGTTCAAGCGGGCAATTTCTTCCTGCTCGAGAGTCTGGATCAGATTCATGTTGATTCACCTGCGATCATGTCCGCGCCAGGATTGGCAGGGGCGCCACGATTGGCGCCTAAAGGCTGCAGGAACGTTGCGGTTGCGCAGCGGCCGGCCAGAGGATCGAAAGAGCCCGCGATTATAGCAAGCCAACCTGCTGCGCGACAACTGCTTCATCGGCGTGGCTCAGCAGGCCTTGTTGGCGTGCGTTGTCGATGAGGTCGGGGCGGTGGCGCGCGGTGAGCGCCAGGCGCTGATCGCGGCGCCAACGCTCGATCTGCGCATGGTGGCCCGACATCAAAGGCGTGGGCACTGAGCGACCGGCCCACTCTTCGGGGCGGGTGTAGTGCGGGCAGTCGAGCAGGCCGTCGAGCGCGGGGTTGAAGCTGTCCAGTTGGTGACTTCCCTCGTCGCCCAGCACGCCGGGCTGCAGGCGCGCGACCGCGTCGATCAGCGCCATCGCGGGAATCTCGCCACCAGACAGCACGAAGTCGCCCAGACTGAGCTGCACATCGACATGCGCATCGATGAAGCGCTGATCGATCCCCTCATAGCGCCCGCACAACAAGATGGCGCCAGGCCCGGCGGCCCAGTCAGCCACGCCCGCATGATTCAAAGCGCGGCCGATGGGCGAGAACAGCACCAACGGCACCGCCGCAGCAGCCGAGCCATCGGCCGAAGCGGCTGCGTGCTCAGCGCGAATGGCGACCAGGCAGCGCGCCAAAGGCTCGGCCATCATCACCATGCCCGGGCCGCCGCCGAAGGAGCGGTCGTCGATGCGCCGGTAATTGCCCTCGGCGTAGTCGCGCGGATTCCACAGCCGCACGTCGACCTGGCCGCTGGCGTAGGCACGCCGCGTCACGCCGCTCACCAGGAAGGGCGCGAACAGTTCGGGAAACAGGGTGATGATGTCAAAACGCATGGACTGTGCACGCCGGCGGCCATGCCGCCGGCAGAGCCATCTCAGTAATCGGGTTGCCAGTCGACGGTGATGCGCCGCTCGGGCAACTCCACCTTGTCGATGAAGGCCGACACGAACGGGATCATGCGCTCCAGCGTCTTGCCTTCATGTTCGTAGGCCAGCACCAGGGTGGTCTGCGGGCCGGTGGCCAGCAACTCGCGCACGGCGCCCAGCGCCACGCCTTCGCGATTGACCACGTCCAGGCCGATCAAATCGACCCAGTAGAACTCGTCCTCGGCCGCCACAGGAAAGCCCGAGCGCGGCACGAAGATGCGCGCACCACGCAGGGCCTCGGCCGCATCGCGATCGGCCACGCCGTCCGCCATGGCCACCACCGAGTCGGAATGCTCACGCGCCTGGCGCACGGCCAACACCACCGTGCTGGTGAAGAAACTCTTGGCGCCCTTTTCGGCAGGCTGCAAATACCAGCGCTTGGCCGACAGAAGCGCCTCGGGCGAAGCGCTGTAGGGCATGACCTTGAACCAACCCTTCACGCCCCACGCATCGGCAATGCGCCCGACCTCGACCGCGTCGGCGGGCAGTTCTGCAGCTTCAAGAACGGGCAACTGGGGCATGGCTAGACCACTGAAATTAGATGAATGACGGAGCACAAAGAAAAAGGGCGGGACCCGTCAGCAGAACCAACGGAGCCCGCCCCTTTTACAGGAGTGCAGATCGATCAGGCAGCTTGCTTGGAAGCAGCTTGCTTGATCAGGCGATCCACGGTAGGGGATGCCTGGGCACCCACGCTCTTCCAATACGTCAGGCGGTCCTGAGCGATGCGCAGGCCTTCTTCGCTTTCCTTGGCCGTGGGATTGTAGAAACCCAGGCGTTCGATGAAGCGGCCGTCGCGTCGCACGCGCTTGTCGGCAACGACGATGTTGAAAAACGGACGGCCTTTGGAGCCTCCGCGGGAGAGCCGAATCACGACCATAATGAATCCTTCGGGTGGTCGCAGCGTAACGCTGCTGAAATTTTGCTGCGTTTGAGACACGCGACATGGCCACCCGGCCAGCGACACGCTGCAAAGTCCGCGATTATATCCAGTTCCTGCCCATGCCTCTTATCCGATTGAGCCGCGACGAAGACATCGTTGCCATTACAGCCATTTATGCCCACCACGTGCTGCACGGCACGGGCACTTTCGAGACCACTCCGCCCACCGAAGCCGACATGAGCGCGCGGCGCGCCGACGTGCTGGCGCGCGGCCTGCCCTATCTGGTGGCCGAGCAGGGCGGCCAGGTGCTCGGCTTCGCGTACTGCAACTGGTTCAAGCCACGCCCGGCCTATCGCTTTTCGGCGGAAGACTCGATCTACGTGGCCGATGCCGCACGCGGCATGGGGCTGGGCCGCAAGCTGCTGGCGGCGTTGTGCGATGCGGCCGAAAGCGCCGGCGTGCGCAAGCTGCTGGCAGTGATCGGCGATTCGGCCAATGGGGGCTCGGTGGGCGTGCACCGTTCTGCGGGCTTTACCGACATCGGCGTGATGCGCTCGGTGGGCTGGAAGTTCGGCGCCTGGCGCGACGTGGTCTTGATGGAAAAGACCCTGGGCGAAGGCGACACCACGCCGCCCGAACCTGTCGATGCAGCAGCCGGCGCCGCAGCCGCATGAAGAACAAATCCGTCGCCGCCTGGCTGGCCTTTGTGGGCGGGCCGCTGGGGCTACACCGTTTTTACCTGCACGGCCTGGGCGATTGGCTGGGTTGGCTGCTGCCCGTTCCCACTGCGCTGGGGGTCTATGGCATTCAGCGGGTGCAGGCGATGGGGCAGGACGATCACATCAGCTGGATGCTCATTCCGCTGCTGGGCTTCACGATCGCGGGCTGCGCGCTGCGCGGCATTCTGTACGGCCTGATGACGCCGGAAAAGTGGAACGCCCGCTTCAATCCGTCCGCGGAGCCAGATGCCGCACCGGGCCGCACGAACTGGTTCACCATCTTCGCCATCGCGCTGTCACTGCTGGTGGGCACGGCGGTGCTGATGGCCAGCCTGGCCTTCAGCTTTCAGCGGTATTTCGAATACCAGATCGAGGAAGCGCGCAAAATTTCACAATAGTGCGCCGCCCGCCCTCAATCATGGTGTTTTAGGCCTCTAGCGCTTATCCATCAAGCGCTGATAGCTATTAAAACAATAGCAAACGACCATCCTGACACCTGCCAGGGCGATCACTTAGAAGATGTGCAGGCTGACCCAGTAGGCGATGGCCGCGACGAATGCGCTGGCCGGAATGGTCAGCACCCAGGCCCAGACGATGTTGCCCGCCACGCCCCAGCGCACGGCACTTGCGCGCTGCGTGGAGCCCACGCCGACAATGGCGCCGGTGATGGTGTGGGTGGTGGACACCGGAATGCCCATTGCCGTTGCGACGAACAGCGTCATCGCGCCGCCGGTTTCCGCGCAGAAGCCGCCCACGGGCTTGAGCTTGGTGATCTTCTGGCCCATGGTCTTGACGATGCGCCAGCCACCGAACATCGTGCCCAAGCCGATGGCCGCATAGCAGGCAATGATGGTCCAGGTCGGCGGAGCTGCATCGCCAGCTGACGCGTAGCCGGTGGCAATCAGCAACAGCCAGATGATGCCGATAGTCTTTTGCGCATCGTTGCCGCCGTGGCCCAGGCTGTACGCCCCGGCCGACACCAGCTGCAGGCGGCGAAACCACTTGTCCACCCGGCCCGGCCGCGCGCGGCGAAAGATCCACGCCACGGCCACCATCATCAGTGAGCCGAGCAAAAAGCCCAGCAGCGGCGACACGAAGATGAATGCCACCGTCTTCATGATGCCGCTGGATATCAGCGCGCTGGCGCCGGCCTTGGCGATCACCGCGCCCACGATGCCGCCAATGAGCGCATGCGACGAGCTGCTGGGAATGCCGTAATACCAGGTGATCAGGTTCCAGCTGATGGCGCCCACAAGCGCACCGAAGATCACGTGCGTGTCGACCACGCCCGGCTGCACGATGCCCTTGCCGATGGTGGCCGCCACGCTGAGGTGGAAAACGAAGATGGCGATGAAGTTGAAGAAAGCGGCGAATACCACGGCCTGCCCGGGCTTGAGCACGCCGGTGGACACGACGGTGGCGATGGAGTTGGCCGCGTCGTGGAACCCGTTCATGAAGTCGAACAGAATGGCCAGCGCGACGAGCAGCATCACGACCCAGAGGGCGGTTTGTACGGTTTCCATGGTGACTTGAAAGCGGAGCCGCTGCGCCTTAAGAGTTCTCGAGGATGATGCCCTCGATGTGGTTGGCGACGTCTTCGCACTTGTCGGTGATGGTTTCCAGCAGCTCGTAGATGGCCTTGAGCTTGATCACCTCGCGCACATCGGGCTCTTCGCGAAAGAGCTTGCTCATGGCGGCTCGCATCACGCGGTCGGCATCGGATTCAAGTTTGTCGATCTCTTCGCAGGTCTTGAGGGCCGCTTCGGCCACGGCGGGATCGGCGATCTTGTCGAGCAGCTTGACGGCGTCACGCACGCGCTCGCAGCATTTCAGGCTGATGTCGGTCAGGCGCGTGATCTCTTCGGTCATGTGCCGCACGTCGTACAGCGCCATGGTTTCCGCCGAATCCTGAATCAGGTCTGCCACGTCGTCCATCGTGTTGATCAGCGAGTGGATCTGCTCGCGGTCAATGGGCGTGATGAAGGTCTTGTGCAGCGTGCGGTTGACCTCGTGCGTCACACGGTCGGCCGCGCGTTCGGCGTTGTCCACATCCTGGTTGTACTTGTCGCGCAGGTGCGGGTCGTTGTAGTTGGCAACCAGTTGGGAGAAGGCGCGCGCCGCCTCCACGATGCGATCCGCATGCTGATTGAACATCTCGAAAAAATTGCCCTCGCGGGGCAACAGCTTTCCAAACAACATGCGGACTCCTGAGCAGATCGGGGGGCTTGAAAGCCACCGAAAACATGACGCCGCCGTGACACTTTCGTGACGATACCGGCGAAAGGCGGCAGTGTACCTGCCGCACCCGCTGTCATCCCGGGACTACAGCCCGGCGCCGCTGGTGCCCACACCCCACACACGGAGGGGAGCGCTAAATTGGGGCGTGCGCGCTCATCCACATCGATGGGACGCAATCGCGGCCTGCCCCTCTCGCCATTTTCTCCACCAGGATCTCCACCATGAAAGCCTCGCTTCGCCTCATACCGTGCCTCGTCGCCATCGCCTGCGTCGCAGGCACCGCGCACGCCCAGATGCGCACCACCAGTGCGGGTACGCCCACCCAGCGCTCGTATCTTCCCGGTACGACGGAAGGCTACGTCGGCCTGAACGTCGGCCAGTCGAAATACGACCTGCGCAGCGGCACTGGCGGCTTCGGCTTCGACGACAACGACACGAGTTTCAAGATCTACACGGGTGGGTACTTCCACCCCAACCTGGGCGTTGAAATCGGCTACCTGAACATGGGTTCGGCCGACCGGATCGGGGGCCGGACCAAGGCCCAGGGCGTGAACCTGAGCCTGATCGGCCGCGCACCGCTGAGCGAGCAGTTCGACGTGTTCGGCAAGGTTGGCACGACCTACGGCCGCACGCGCACCAACGGCTTTCAAGGCTTTGACGTGGCCACGGGCAAAGACGATGGGTTTGGCCTGTCATACGGCCTGGGCGTGCGATGGAACTTCACGCCGCAGTGGTCCGCCGTGCTGGAATGGGAGCGCCACCGCTTCCACTTCGCCGACGGCCGCAACGATGTGGACCTGACGTCGGTGGGTGTGCAATACCGCTTCTGACGTTGAGGGGCAGGCGGGGCGGCATGACAACCGCCTCTGCCTGCCGCATTTGGTATCTATCTTCCAACGCCAGGCATCAGGCGCTGCGAAAGATGAAATACACCGCACCGACCAGGCACAGCCCGGCCCACAAATAGTCGAGTTTGAGCGGCTCATTCATGTAGAACACCGCGAACGGCACGAACACCGTGAGCGTGATCACTTCCTGCATGATCTTGAGCTGACCCACGCTGAACATGGTGTGGCCGATGCGGTTGGCCGGTACCTGCAGCGCATATTCGAACAGCGCGATGCCCCAGCTGACCGCTGCGGCGATGTACCAGGGCGAGGTCGCCAGATTCTTCAGGTGGCCGTACCACGCGAAGGTCATGAAAACGTTGCTGGCGACCAGCAACAGGATGGTCTGCAACGGAATCGGCAGGGACTGCAGGGCGGTCATGAGGGGACGGGCGGATGCGCCGCGAGTTGAAGCGAAATCGCACTCTAGCGCTTTTGCACCGGGCGCATGGCGCTCATAAAAACATAGCGCAATCCGCCTACAGTGGCGCCAGCCACTTCAGGCACAAAAACGACAAAGGCACCCCGAAAGGTGCCTTTGCTGCCATGCCCGGCCGCGATGGGGCCGAGTTCGATTGCCGGACCTTTACTCGCCCAGGTAAGCGGCACGTACGCGCGGATCGCTCAGCAGGTCCTGGCCAGCGCCAGTCATGCCGATCAGGCCCGACTCCATCACGTAACCCCGGTCGGCAATCGCCAACGCGCGGCTGGCGTTCTGCTCGACCAGCAAGATGGTCACGCCCAGCGCATACACATCGCGCACCACCTCGAAAATCTTGTCGACCATGATGGGCGACAGACCCATGGAGGGCTCGTCCAGCAGCAGCACCTTGGGCTGGCTCATCAGCGCGCGGCCCATGGCCAGCATCTGCTGTTCGCCGCCGGACATGGTGCCGGCCAGTTGGTCCTTGCGTTCGCGCAGGCGCGGGAAGATGTTGAACATCTTCTCGACGTCCGCGGCGATGCCGGCCTTGTCGTTGCGAATGTAGGCGCCCATCAGCAGGTTTTCGGTGATGGTCATGCGCGCAAACACGCCTCGGCCTTCCGGCACCATGACCAACCCCTTCTTGACCAGATCCCAGGCGCCCTGGCCCTTGATGCTCTGGCCCAGGTATTCGATGTCGCCATCGGCAAAAGGCAGCGTGCCGGTAATCGCCTTCATGGTGGTGGTCTTGCCGGCACCGTTGGAGCCGATCAGCGAGACCAGCTCGCCTTCGCGCACCTCAAAGTCCACACCCTTGACGGCCTGGATGCCGCCATAAGCAACCTTCAGCCCCTTGATGGCCAGCAATACGTTGTTCGATTTCGCCACCATGCTCAATGTCCTCCGGTGCCCAGATAGGCCTCGATCACTTTTTCGTTCTTCTGCACATCGGCCGGGTGGCCTTCGGCAATCTGCTTGCCATAGTCGAGCACGGTCACACGGTCGCACAGGCCCATCACCAGCTTCACGTCGTGTTCGATCAGCAAGATGGTGCGGTTGTCGCGGCGGATGCGGTCGATCAGCTCGCGCAGCTGTACCTTCTCGGTGGCGTTCATGCCGGCGGCGGGTTCATCCAGCGCGATGAGCTGAGGGTCGGTGGCCAGGGCGCGTGCGATTTCCAGGCGACGCTGATCGCCGTAGCTCAGCGTGCGCGCCTTGTAGTCGGCGAACTTGCCGATGCCGACATAGTCCAGCAGCTCTTGCGAACGGGCGCGGATTTCCAGCTCTTCCTGCTTGAACTTTTTGGTACGAAAGACCGCGCCCAGCAGGCCCGACTGGGTGCGAATGTGGCGGCCGACCATCACGTTCTCCAGCGCCGTCATGTCGGCAAAGAGCCGAATGTTCTGGAACGTGCGGGCAATGCCCGCCTTGGCCACTTCATGCACCGCCGTGGGTTCATAGGGCTTGCCAGCCAGCGCGAAGCTGCCGCTGTCAGGCGTGTACAGCCCGGTAATCACGTTGAAGAAGGTGGTCTTGCCGGCGCCGTTCGGGCCGATCAGGCCGTAGACCTGACCGCGCTGGATGGTGATGCCTACGTCGGACAGGGCTTGCAGCCCGCCGAAGCGCTTGGAAATGCCGGCGACCTTCAGCACCACATCGTTGGAATTTTCTGCCATTGCTAACTTTCCGTGGTGTTCTCAGATCTTCTGCGTCAGGCTCTTGCCATGTTCAGGCGCGGGCCAGAGGCCACGGGGGCGCAGCAGCATGATGATGATCATGGCCAGTGCGATGAGCAGCTGGCGCAGGATGGCCGAGTCGAGCCGCCCGTCCGTCATGGACTGTAGCGGGCCCGCCACGTAGCGCAGCACTTCGGGCAGGGCCGACAGCAGCACAGCACCCAGGATCACGCCCGGGATGTGGCCGATACCGCCCAGCACCACCATGGCGACGATCATGACCGACTCCATCAGGCTGAACGATTCGGGCGAGACAAAGCCTTGGAACGCGCCGAACATGCTACCCGCCACGCCGCCGAACGAAGCGCCCATGCCGAAGGCCAGCAGCTTCATGTTGCGGGTGTTGATGCCCATGGCCTTGGCGGCGATTTCGTCTTCACGAATGGCCATCCAGGCACGCCCGATGCGCGAGTCTTGCAGGCGATAGCAGATGACCACGCTGACGACGACCAGCAACAGGAACAGGTAGTAGTACAGCGTGACGGAATTGATGTCGAAGCCGAACAGCTCCAGGCGCTTGCCCAGGTCCAGGCCGAAGATCTTGACCGAATCGATCTGGCCGATGCCCTTGGGGCCGTTGGTCAGGTTGACGGGGTGGTCCAGGTTGTTCAGGAAGATGCGGATGATTTCGCCAAAGCCCAGCGTGACGATGGCCAGGTAGTCACCGCGCAGCTTGAGAGTCGGCGCACCCAGCACCGCCCCGAATATCGCGGCGACCAGCGCCGCGAGCGGTATGACGATCCAGAGCGAAGTGTGCAGCCCGTTCGGGAACATCGCGGCAAAGCCGGCGAAGGTGTCGGACAGATGCGGCGATGCCATCAAGGCGAAGAGGTACGCCCCCACGGCATAGAAAGCCACGTAACCCAGGTCGAGCAGGCCGGCATAGCCGACGACGATGTTCAGGCCAAGAGCCAGCAGCACGTAGAGCAGGGCCAGGTCGGCGATACGCACCCAGGCGTTGCCGAACGATTGCAGGATCAGCGGCAGGATCAGCAGCGCGAGGGCGCCAAGAATCCATTGGACTTTGGTGTTCTTCATGGTGGAAGTCCTTTAGGCGCGGTCTGCCACACGCTCGCCCAGCAGGCCCGATGGGCGCAGGGTGAGGATGATGATCAGCACGATGAACGCGAAGATGTCGGTGTAATGGCTGCCCAGCAGGCCGCCCGTCAGGGTGCCGATGTATCCCGAGCCGATGGCTTCGATCAGCCCCAGCAGGATGCCGCCCACCACGGCGCCGGCCAGGTTGCCGATGCCGCCAAACACAGCCGCCGTGAAGGCCTTCAGACCCGGCAAAAAGCCCATGGTGTGCTGGGCCGTACCGTAGTTGGACGCATACATGATGCCGGCGATGGCCGCCAGCACCGCGCCGATGATGAAGGTGGCAGAAATCACCATGTCGGGCTTGACGCCCATCAGCGAGGCAACGCGCGGATTCTCTGCGGTGGCACGCATCGCGCGGCCCAGCTTGGTGTAGTTCACCAGGTACATCAGCGAGGCCAGGGCCACCACCGTCACGCCCAGGATCAGGATCTGCGTGGAGGTGATCACCGCGCCGCCGACGTTGAACGGTGCGGCAGGCAGCAGCGTGGGATACGGCTTGTAGTTGGGCTTCCAGATGATCATCGCCAGCGTTTGCAGCAAGATGGACATGCCGATGGCGGTGATGAGCGGGGCCAGCCGGGGGCTGCTACGCAGCGGCCTGTAGGCCACCTTTTCGATCACGAAGTTGAGTGCGGCCGCCACAATGCAGGCAATGATCGTGGCGAGCAGCAGGATGACCCAGCCAGGCGCGCCGGGCATGGCCCCTTGCATGAGGCCGATACAACTCCAACTCGTGAGAGCGCCGATCATGAGCACCTCGCCGTGGGCGAAATTGATCAGCTGAATGATGCCGTACACCATCGTATAGCCCAGGGCTATCAATGCGTACATGCTGCCGAGTACCAGACCATTGATGATCTGTTGCAGCAAGATATCCATAAGAAAAGGTCCTTCGTTTGTGACGCACCCAACATGCAGGCACCGACTTTGGTGCAGCCTTGTGGGCCAACTGCCATCTAGCAAAAAACCCGCCAGGACAAATGCTGTGCGGGTTTAGGTGGCGGGATTGTAGCCAGTTGCTTCCCGCGCTCGGCGCCGCGCCGGCCGGGGTTTTCCCTTGAAAACGCGAGCCATCAGCGGCGCGATTGAGTCATTAGCAATTCTGATGACACACCCAGCAGCCGAGGCCGGACTTATGCATGGGCAGCGCTGCAACCGGATTCAGTCGCTGCCGCCCTCGGGTGGGGCCATTGCGTCGTTACGGGCGCGCAATTCGTCCATCTTTTGCGCGATCTTGATCTCCAGACCGCGCGCCACAGGCTGATAGAAATTGGGAGGCTCCATCCCATCGGGCAAGTAGGTCTCCCCCGCTGCAAAGCCGCCTTCCTCGTCGTGCGCGTATCGGTAGCCCTTCCCGTAATCGAGCTGTTTCATCAGCTTGGTCGGAGCATTGCGCAAATGCATGGGCACAGGCTGGGTGCCCTCTTTCTTGATGTGGGCGCGAACCGCGTTGTAGGCCTTGTAGACGGCGTTGGACTTGGGCGCCACCGCCAGGTAGATCACGCATTCGGCCAGCGCCAGCTCGCCCTCGGGCGTGCCCAGACGCTCGTACACCTCGGCCGCGTCCAGCGCAAGGCGCAGGGCGCGCGGGTCGGCCAGGCCGATATCTTCGCTGGCCATACGCACCAGGCGCCGCGCCATGTAGCGTGGGTCGGCGCCGCCGTCGAGCATGCGCACGAACCAGTAGAGCGCGGCGTCCGGGTCAGAGCCGCGCACCGACTTGTGCAGTGCGCTGATGGTGTCGTAGAACTGCTCGCCGCCCTTGTCGTAGCGGCGCATGCGCTCGCCCAGCACCTTGAGCACCCAGTCGTCGGCAATGGCCTCCATGCCCTCTTGCGCGGCGGCCATGGCCAAGGTTTCCAGCGTGTTGAGCAGGCGCCGGGCGTCGCCGTCGGCATAAGCCACCAAACGGTCTATTGCTACATCTTCGATAGCTGGAAGCGCTTTATCCGCTTGCGCTAGAGCCACAATTTGCTTCAAATCGTCAACAGACAAGGGCTGCAGCACATAGACCGCCGCCCGCGACAGCAGCGCTGAGTTCACTTCGAACGACGGGTTCTCGGTGGTGGCGCCGATGAAAGTAAACAGCCCCGATTCGACGTGCGGCAAGAAGGCGTCCTGCTGGCTTTTGTTGAAGCGGTGCACCTCGTCCACGAAGACGATGGTGCGCTGCTGCATCAGCCCGTCGCGGGCGGATTCGGCCCGCTCTACCGCCTCGCGGATGTCCTTCACACCACCCAGCACCGCGCTGATGCTGATGAACTGCGCGTCGAACGCATCGGCCATCAGCCGAGCGATGGTGGTCTTGCCCACGCCCGGTGGCCCCCAGAGGATGCAGCTGTGCGGCCGACCTGATTCGAATGCCAGGCGCAGCGGCATGCCCGGCCCCAGCACATGCTGCTGGCCGATGACCTCGCCCAGCGTGTGCGGGCGCAAGCGTTCGGCCAAGGGCTGATGGGCAGGCGCTGCGGAGGAAGCGGAGGTTCTGGCGTTCATGTTGCGAGGAAGGAATCGATCGGTCGGGCGTGGTACCGCGGCATCACCGCACGCGGGCGACAGAGCGGCGCAGCGCTGACCCGCTATGCTGCCAGCCCTTTACTGCCCAGGAGGCTCCATGCTGTCCACTGCCGCCACCATCGTTGTTGCGCTGATCGGCCTGCTCCACATCTATATCTTGGTATTGGAGGTATTCCTGTGGGACAAGCCCGCCGGTCTGCGCGCCTTCGGCATGAGCCAGGAAAAGGCCACCGCCACCAAGGTACTGGGTGCGAACCAGGGGATCTACAACGGTTTTCTGGCGGCCGGGCTGCTGTGGGGCTTGTGGCTGGGCGACGACTTCGGCCGGCAGGTACAGGTCTTCTTCCTGCTGTGCGTTCTGGTGGCCGGCGTTTTTGGCGCCCTGACGGCCAGCCGCAAGATTTTGTTCATTCAAGCGGTGCCGGCCACCGTCGCGCTGCTGCTGGTGGCCATGGCGAAGTAGCGCCAGCGCTTTTACTGCTTGACCACATCGGCGCCCGCCGGCGCCTTGAACTGGAAGGTGGATGCGGGCAGCGCTGCGTTGGCCTGCATGGACGCGAACCGGATCTGCGAGCGCTGGCCAAAGCTGTCGAGAATGTCCAGCGCGGCCAGGTTGTCACCCTGAAAACCCACACGCACGCTCTTCAACTGCCCATCGGCTGCCTTGGGCGTGGCGACCACCCACTGCAGGTTGTCCTGCTCAGGCGCGGCCTCCAGCGCGAAGTCTTTCTGCAGGGCCTTCAAGTCGGGGGCAGAGGCTAGCAACGCGGCAGGCGTGGAGCCCAGAGCCTGGTCCTGCGCACGCTGGGTGACCTGGTTCAGATCCGCGTCATACAGCCACAGCGTCTTGCCGTCGGCCACGATGGTCTGCTCGAACGGCTTCTTGTAAGCGAACTTGAACCGCCCGGGGCGCTGAAATTCAAAGGTGCCCGTGGACGTCTTCACGCGCGGAGCCTGCCCGTCCTTGGGCGGTGAGGTGACTGTCTGCGTGAAGTCGGCCCGGCCGGACTGCGCGCCACGCATGAACGATTCAAGGCTTTTCAGGCCGTCAGCGCTTGCAGACTGGGCGCCAGCAGCTATTAAAAACATAGCAATCCACTGTTTCACGGAATCTCCTCGAACGAACGGCGTATAGCTTCAAGTGGGGCGCCGGGCGGGCCATTCAAGTCGCCAGGCGGGTGGCGGGCCCGGTGCGCCTTGCAAAAGGCTAGGCCAGCCGGATTGCCACCGCCCTACTCGCCGCCCCGGTGCGGCACCAGCACCTCGCGCTGACCGCTGGTCGTCAGCGCGCTCACCAGGCCGGCTTTTTCCATGTCTTCCAGCAGGCGCGCGGATCGGTTGTAGCCAATGCGCAGCTTGCGCTGCACATACGAGATGCTGGCCTTGCGGTCCTTCAGCACCACCTCCACCGCCTGGTCGTACATGGGGTCTTTTTCGCCGCCAGCATCGCCGTCGCCCAGCGGCCCGTCTTCGCCATCGACCGTGCCGCCTTCCAGCACGCCCTCGATGTAGTCGGGCTCGCCTTGGCTCTTGAGGTAGTTCACCACGCGGTGCACTTCTTCATCGGACACGAAAGCGCCGTGCACGCGAATCGGCAGGCCCGTGCCGCTGGCCATGTAGAGCATGTCGCCCATGCCGAGCAACGCTTCGGCGCCCATCTGGTCCAGGATGGTGCGGCTGTCGATCTTGGAGCCCACCGAGAACGCAATGCGGGTGGGAATGTTGGCCTTGATCAGGCCGGTGATCACATCCACGCTGGGGCGCTGGGTCGCCAAAATAAGGTGGATGCCGGCCGCGCGCGCCTTCTGCGCCAGGCGGGCGATCAGCTCTTCGATCTTCTTGCCCACCACCATCATCAGGTCGGCCAGCTCGTCGATGATGACCACGATGTGCGGCAGGCGCTGCAGCGGCTCGGGCTCTTCGGGCGTCAGGCTGAACGGGTTGTAGATGAACTCTTCGCGCGCCTTGGCCTCGTCGATCTTGACGTTGTAGCCTGCCAGGTTACGCACGCCCAGCTTGGACATCAGCTTGTAGCGGCGCTCCATCTCGGCCACGCACCAGTTCAGGCCGTGCGCCGCCTGCTTCATGTCGGTGACCACGGGCGCCAGCAGGTGCGGAATGCCTTCGTAGACCGACATTTCCAGCATCTTGGGGTCGATCATCAACAGGCGCACGTCGCGCGCCTCGGCCTTGTAGAGCAGCGACAGGATCATCGCGTTGATCCCCACCGACTTGCCCGAGCCCGTGGTACCGGCCACCAGCACATGCGGCATCTTGCCCAGGTCGGCCACCACCGGGTTGCCCACGATGTCTTTCCCCAAGCCCATGGTGAGCATGCTCTTGGCCTCGTGGTAGACCTGCGAGCCCAGAATCTCTGACAGGCGAATCGACTGGCGCTTGGCGTTAGGCAACTCCAGCGCCATGAAATTCTTGCCCGGAATCGTCTCAACCACGCGGATGGACACCAGCGACAGCGAGCGTGCCAAGTCCTTGGCCAGGCCCACGATCTGCGAGCCCTTCACGCCCGTGGCAGGCTCGATCTCATAGCGCGTGATCACCGGGCCGGGCATGGCGGCCACCACGCGCACCTCCACGCCGAAGTCCTTGAGCTTTTTCTCGATGAGACGGCTGGTCATCTCCAGCGTCTCGGGCGCCACGGTTTCCTGGCGCTGCAGCGGGCCGTCCAACAAGTCCACCAGTGGCAGCTTGCTGTCGGGCATTTCGGTGAACAACGGCTTCTGGCGCTCTTTCACCACCCGGGTGCTTTGCTGCACATCGTTGAACACGGGCTCGATGATCTGAACCGGCTGCGGGTGGTGTTCTTCGATGTCGTGGCGCCCTTCCTGGAGCACCTCTTCGCGCTCGCGTGCCGCCCGCTTGCCCACGGCCACGTCTCGCGCCTTCTCGCGCTTGGCGCGCCCCAACTGCACCATGGCGTCGATGCGCCCACCCAGGCGCTCTGCCAAGTGCCCCCAAGAAAAGCGGAACACCAGCGCCGCGCCCAGCACCACCAGCATCACGCCTAGCAGGCCAGACCCGGTAAAGCCCAGCCACTTCACGCCCATCGGCCCGATCGCGTGACCCAGTACGCCGCCGGCCTTGCCGGGCAACAGGCCTTCAAAGCGATACAGACGCGACCACTCCAGCCCGGTGCTCGCGCACAGCAAGATCGCCAGGCCGCCCCAGAACAGCAGGCGCCGCACCCAAGGGCCGCGCGCACCGTCACCGCCCGACTCGCCCCCACCCATCCACCGGGCCAGCGATGACAGCCAGGCGCGCACACCTGCCGCCACGCACCACCATACGGAAAAGCCGAGCGCGAAGTAACTGCAGTCCGCCAGCCACGCGCCGAAGCGGCCCGCCCAGTTGCCCATGACACGGCCGTCATTCGCCCCGGAGGTGGACCAGGCCGCGTCCTGCCCCGAATAGCTGGCCAGCGCAAGCAGCCAGAAAACCAGGGCCAGCAGGCCCAGCACCAGGCCAATTTCATGGCCAAAGCGCGCCGCTCCGGTACGGGGAGCGGACTTTGCAGACGAAGCGTTGAGGGTATTGAGGGAATAGGTCATAGAGAATGCGCGGCCGAGCTTACCCCATGCTCCAGGCAATTCCCGCGCACCGCCGATTGCGCCCGGCAGCTGCCAGAAGACCATGGGTTCTTACAATCGGCGCGATTGAGAAACAGCCGGCCCCTGCGATGCGGGGCGGGTTGATACTCGCCGGTCATCACCCCATCTGCAACCGTGCGCGGACAGCTATTCCAGCTGGGCGCCCCTTCACTATTCATTGCTGCCATGTCGAACTCCCAACACGCCAAAGTCATGATTCTCGGCTCCGGCCCGGCCGGCTACACCGCTGCCGTCTATGCCGCGCGCGCCAACCTGAACCCGGTGCTGATCACCGGCATCGCCCAGGGCGGCCAGCTGATGACCACGACTGAGGTAGATAACTGGCCTGCCGACGTGAACGGCGTGCAGGGCCCCGAGCTGATGCAGCGGTTTCTGGAACATGCCGAACGCTTCAAGACGCAGATCGTGTTCGACCACATCCACACCGTGGACTTCAGCAAGCGGCCTTTCACCCTGACCGGCGACAGCGGCACCTACACCTGCGACTCGCTCATCATCGCCACCGGCGCATCGGCCAAATACCTGGGCCTGCCATCGGAAGAAGCGTTCATGGGCAAGGGCGTGTCTGGCTGCGCCACCTGCGACGGTTTTTTCTACCGCGAGCAGGACGTGTGCGTGGTGGGCGGCGGAAACACCGCTGTCGAAGAAGCGCTGTACCTGTCGAACATCGCCCGCAAGGTCACGCTGGTGCATCGACGCGATCGCTTCAAGGCCGAGCCGATCCTGGTGGACAAGCTCAACGAGAAAGTCGCGGCCGGCAAGATCGAACTCAAGACCTTCCACACACTCGACGAGGTGCTGGGCGACGCCACCGGCGTGACAGGCATCCGCGTCAAGAGCACGGTGGACGGCAGCACGCAAGACATCGCGCTGCAGGGCTGCTTCATCGCCATTGGCCATGCGCCCAATACCGAGATCTTCAACGGCCAGCTGACCATGGAAAACGGCTACATCGTCACGCAGGGCGGCCTCAAGGGCTTTGCCACGCAGACCAGCGTGCCGGGCGTTTTTGCTGCGGGCGACGTGCAGGACCATGTCTATCGCCAGGCCATCACCAGCGCCGGCACCGGCTGCATGGCGGCGCTGGATGCGCAGCGCTTCCTTGAGCAAGATGGCGTGATCTGACGCTCTCGGGCTATAATCCGCGGCTTTGCTGATTTCAATGCGCTCATCTCATGAGCGCTGCGACTGAAAAGCAATCGGGTTACCGCCACCCCTTCTGGCGAGGTGAGGCCGTGATGCACGCCCCGCAGTCTTGACTGCAGGGCCCCCGCAAACCGGCCGTTGAAAATATATCGGAGTGTCCTCATGGCACGCGTATGTGAAGTCACGGGCAAAGGCCCCATGGTCGGGAACAATGTTTCCCACGCCAACAACAAGACCAAGCGCCGGTTCCTGCCGAACCTGCAATACCGCCGTTTCTGGGTGGAGAGCGAAAACCGCTGGGTGCGTCTGCGCATTTCCAACGCCGGTCTGCGCTTGATCGACAAGAACGGTATCGACGCTGTGCTCGCAGATCTGCGTGCACGCGGCCAGGCTTAATACAGGAGACCGACCATGGCAACCAAAGGCGGACGCGACAAGATCAAGCTGGAATCCACTGCGGGTACCGGCCACTTCTATACCACGACCAAGAACAAGAAGACGATGCCCGAGAAGATGCTGATCATGAAATTTGATCCCAAGGCTCGCAAGCACGTCGAGTACAAGGAATTGAAGCTGAAGTAATCAGCCTCGCACCTTGCAAGAAGAAACCGCCCACTGGGCGGTTTTTTTATGCGCGCTATTTTTTTATCGTTGCTGCGCAGCCAGCAACTCACCCAGCGTGCGGTAGCCGGCCTCGACCCGTGGGGTGAAGGGCATGCCGCAGCTCATGCGCAAAAAGTGTTCATAGCGCCCC
Source organism: Acidovorax sp. WCS2018Noco2-16 (assembly GCF_031843945.1). Lineage (NCBI taxonomy): Bacteria > Pseudomonadati > Pseudomonadota > Betaproteobacteria > Burkholderiales > Comamonadaceae > Acidovorax > Acidovorax sp. WCS2018Noco2-16. The sequence continues at coordinate 83,406 of NZ_JAVTJJ010000012.1, read as the reverse complement.
GTGTTGGAGAACATTGAGCCAGGTGCCACGCGAATGCCGCGCGCCAGGGCGTCGTCGTAGAGCCGGCTGGTCGACAGCCCCGCTGGCAGTTCCATCCATAGGCTGATGCCGCCTGGCGGCAAGCTGAGCCGGGTTCCTGGTGGAAAGTAGCGGGCGATGGCGTGAGCGCCCGCTTCGCGCTGCTCGCGCAATTGGGCGCGCATGCGACGCATGTGACGCTCATACGCGGGCGAGTCCACGCTGCGCGCGGCCAACAGCTGCGACCACGATTGCATGTTGCGCGTGCGGGCGAACTTGATCATCTGCACCCGTGCGTGCCAGCGGCCGGCACTCATCCAGCCCTGCCGCAAGCCCGGCGCAAAACTCTTGCTGAGCGATGCGCAATAGATCACCTGGCCCGCGTCGCCCGGCCGGTCCCACGCCTTGGCCGGCCGCTGGGGCGCGGGCGACTCGACGAATTCCCGGTAGATGTCGTCCTCGATCAGCGCCAGGCCGTATTCAACACACAGCGCCACCAGTCGCTCCTTGTGGCTCTCGGGCATGACACTACCCAGCGGCATCTGCAGATGCGGCACGACCACCACGCCCTTGAGGCGCGGCTCGTTGCGCGCAGCCAGTTCCAGCGCCTCCAGCGAGATGCCGGTGCGAGGACTGCTCGGAATCTCCAGCGCCCGCAGACCGCGCACCTCAATGGCCTGCAGGATGCCAAAAAATGTGGGGGATTCCACCGCGATGACGTCCCCCGGGCTGGCAACGGCATCCAGCGCTAGGTTGACCGCTTCCGAATTGCCGTGCGTCGCGCCGATTTCTTCTGGCGCCAGATTGACGCCGAAGCTGAGCGCATGGCGCGACATGGCCTGTTGAAATTCGGGGTGCGTGGTCGGCGCGGAGGGGCCATAGACCAGCACGTCGGGCTGTTCACGCAGCAGCCGCGTGGCAAGCCGGTTCAGAGCCGCTGCATCGAACAGGCTGGGCGCGGGCATGGCGCTGCCCAGGTCGAGCACGCCGGGCCCGGCCAGGCGAGCCTTCTCCAAAAACACCGAAATACGCTCGTTGATGCCCGCGAAGATTTGCGGGTCTGGTGGCAGCGGTTCGTGCACCTCGGGCTCGCGCACGGCAGGCAGGGAATCGGTGCGGTGTGCACTGCGCACGAAGTAGCCCACCCGCTCGCGGGCTTCCACGCAGCCCTGCGACTCCAGATGCCGCAGCACCTGCAGCGCCGTGGTCAGGCTGACATCATGGCGCTGGCACAGCTCGCGCACGGAAGGCAGCCGCATGCCCGGCGCCAGGCTGCCGGCGGCAATGGCCTGTTCGTAAAGAGCCGCCAGCTGGCGATAGCGCGGCCCCTTGCTCGCGGGTGGCGCCAGGGGCGCCTCACCGGCGATGGCCGACGGAAAGGAATCGACGGATTGAAGAGTCATGGAATTCAGCGCAGGCATAACGGCGGCGAGATGATGATGCCCCAGCCGCTGGTGACAGAACAGATACAGGCAGGCGCACAAAGCACCATAACAGCGTAGAAAAAATCGATGCTGTTATGGGCCCGTGTGGATGAGTGTGTGCCTGCCGCCGACCAGCGATGCGTCCTACGCTGGAGGCTGTTTCATAGCCCTTCGCACCGAGGACATTCCCATGCCTTCCAGCCCCGCCGAACTACCCCTTGAACAGCGCAGCAGTTCCACCCTGCCCCCTGGCGCGTCACGCAAGGCCCTGCCCGCCCGGTCCAGCACATGGCTGTGCTTGCCACCAGGCGCCACGCTGCGCGCAGAACGCGGGCGCCTGGCAGTGTCTACCGGCCCAGTGATGTGCGGACAGGTGCTGCTCACCCACGCGATGTCCCAGATGCTGGATGCGGGCCATTGCTGGAACGCCCAGGCAAAGAGCGGCGCGACCTGGGTGCACCTGGCGAATGCCGGCCCGGGCGCAGCATGGGTGACCATGACGCTGCCCGAGCAGGCCGTGGAGCGGCAGGGCGCGGGATGGATCAGCGCTGGCCTGGCCCTGGCGATCCGCGTGCTCCGCCGGCGGGCGGGCTCCCATCCCATCTCGGGCACGGCGCCGCAGGCCTGATTCGCAAAAAGCGCAGCGACTTCAGGCTTGGGCGGCGCGCAGCCGCAACGAGAAGTCGCGCAATGCCGCCACGCCGCTGTCTTCCGCGCGCCGGCACCAGGCCTGCAGGTCGGCCGTGAGCTGTTCGCGCGAGCGCGAGGTGTTGAGCCACAGCTGGCGCAGCTCTTCGCGCATGGCCACCATCTTGTCGAGCACCGGATAGGCCTGCCGGGCCAGAGCGATCTGCTCGCGCGCCTGGGCGGGCACCTTGTCGTCGTCGCGGTGCAGCCAGCGTCGTGCGGCCTGCAGCACGGAGGCGTCGGCCTTGCGGGCCTTGAGCGCAGCCAGTTCTTCGCGGCAGGCCTGGCGCACGCCGCGGGCGTAGCCGGCCATCACCTCGTAGCGGTGGGCGATCAGGGCTTCCAGCGTCTTTTCGTCGGCTTGCTGTTTGACGTCGCCCAGCCGCAGCTTGGGCGGCACCTTTTTCACCGTGGCCCAGCCGACGGAGCGCAGCAGGCGGATGTACATCCAGCCGATGTCGAATTCGTACGGCTTGACCGAGAATTTGGCGGCCGTGGGATACGTGTGGTGGTTGTTATGCAGCTCTTCGCCACCTATGACCAACCCCCAGGGTACGAGGTTGGTCGATGCGTCGCTCGCCTCGAAGTTGCGGTAGCCCCAGTAGTGGCCCACGCCGTTGACGATCCCCGCCGCCCAGAACGGAATCCAGAGCATTTGCACCGCCCACACCGTGGCGCCCAGCGCGCCGAACAGCGCCAGGTTCAGCAGCAGCATGAGAGAGATGCCCAGCGCGCTGAATCGGGTGTAGACGTTGCGCTCGATCCAGTCCTGCGGCGTGCCGTGGCCGAACTTGGCCACTGTCTCCGCGTTGTGCGACTCGGTGCGGTACAGCTCGGCGCCGCGCCACATGACGGTGTCGAGCCCGCGCGTCTGCGGGCTGTGCGGGTCTTCTTCGGTGTCGCATTTGGCGTGGTGCTTGCGGTGAATGGCGACCCATTCTTTGGTGACCATGCCGGTGCTCAGCCACAGCCAGAAGCGAAAGAAATGCGACGGCGCCCGGCCCAGTTCCACCGACCGGTGGGCCTGCGCGCGGTGCAGGAAGATGGTGACGGCAGCGATGGTGATGTGGGTGGTGGCCAGCGTGTACAGCAACACTTGCCACCAGGCTAGGTTCCACGCGCCGTGGGCCAGCCAGTCGATCGCGGCATCGAGCACCGCCCAGTCAGGTAAAGACATCGTGACTCCGTCTTGAAAATGAGCAGGTGGCCCGAGGCCGGTCAGCCATTGACGGTGGCCGCCAGCAGCCTCAGCCCTTGCGCGTCCACACCGCGGCGAAGAAGCCGTCGGTTTTGTGGACATGAGGCCACAAGCGCAGATTTCCAGTGCCCGTGGCGCCGCCGCTGCACAGGCGCTCTGCGTTCTCCACCTTCAGCTGGGTCAGCAGCGCACCCGCGTCGGTGGGCTCGAAGTCGGAGTGCGCAGCGGTGAAGGCATCGGCGATGGCCTCGTTTTCCTGCGGCAGCACGCTGCAGGTGGCGTACATCAGCCTTCCGCCCGGCTTCAACAGCCGTGCCGCACTGTCCAGAATGGCGGTCTGCTTGGCCGCCAGTTCCTGCAGCGCTTCGGGCGACTGGCGCCACTTCAAATCAGGGTTGCGGCGCAGCGTGCCCAGGCCCGAACAGGGCGCATCGACCAACACGCGGTCGATCTTGCCGGCCAGGCGCTTGACGCGGTCGTCGCGCTCATGCGCGATGGCGGCCGGGTGCACGTTCGACAGCCCGCTGCGTGCCAGGCGCGGCTTGAGCGCGTCGAGCCGGTGGCCCGACACGTCGAAGGCATAAAGACGCCCGGTGTTGCGCATGCTGGCACCCAGCGCCAGCGTCTTGCCGCCGGCGCCAGCGCAAAAGTCGACCACCATCTCGCCACGCTTGGCATCCAGCAGCAAGGCCAGCAGTTGCGAGCCTTCGTCCTGCACCTCGATGGCGCCGCGCACGAAGGCCGGCAGCTTGGTCAGCGCAGGTTTGCCGTCCACGCGCAGGCACCAGGGCGAATACGGCGTGGCGACGGCCTTGATGCCGGCTTGCGACAGCTCTTTTTGCACCTCGGCACGTTTGTCCGACAAGGCGTTGACGCGCAAATCGAGCGGCGCGCTTTGCTGCAGGCTCTCGGCCAGCGCCCAGAAGCCGTTGCCCAGCTGCTCTTTGAGCGGCGGCACCAGCCATTCGGGCAGGTTATGGCGATGGCGCTCCATCAGATCGTCCGGCGGCACGGCGTCGCACTGCTCCAGCCAGTTCTTTTCCTGGTCGTTCAGAGCGCTTTTCAGAAAGTCGCGCGGGCCGTGAAAGCCCAGAATGGCCAGGCGCCGCTCCTTGGGGCCGCTGCCGGACCGGGCCAGCTGCTCGAACAGCAGCTTCTTGCGCAGTACGGAATAAGTGGTTTCTGCCAGGGTCGCTCGCTCGCGCGGGCCCAGCGACTTGTGGTCGCGAAAGAAACGGGAAACGACGGAGTCCGCCGGGTGTTCGAAGGTCAACGTCAGCCTGATGAGTTCAGCGCAGGCGTCCAAAAGGGCTTTAGGGTGCATGGGGCGATTGTCCCATTGCAACCCGCCGTGCCGGCTGGGCACCCCCGCAAGCCCGGACAGGACAGCACGGCAGACCCGGTGGAATGGAGGAGCCCACCATCATTTCAAGCATGAAAAACGGCTGTAGCGTTTGTTCATAAAGCGTTTATAGCTATAATTTTAATAGCAACTGAAGAAAATACATGGAAATGACCATCCCCCAAGACGACGACCTGCCGGCCCTGCCCCATCTGCCCGCAGGGCGTTACCGCCATTACAAAGGCGGCCTTTATGACGTGGTGGGACTGGCGCGGCACAGTGAAACGCTGGAGCCGATGGTGGTGTACCGCGCGCTCTACGGCTTCCATGGCTTATGGGTGCGGCCGGCGGCAATGTTTCAGGAAACGGTGGTCATCGAAGGGGTGACGCAGCCCCGGTTTGCGCCCATCGCGCAGTGACGGCTTGGGCTTGGCGCACAACCAAAGCAGCGCTGGCAGCACACGGGGCTTGACGCCAGAAGTTACTCGATCAACAGCGGCTTGAATGAGTTTTTATGGCGCACCTGCTTGCCAGCACCCTTCGCCCGGTCCTACAGACGCAGGCGGGCATCAGCGCCATCCTTCAGGCTTCGCAGGCGTTTCGCAATGATGACCCACTGGGGTGCATGCAAGTTACAACGCATGCCGTTTTTTCGAAAGAACATTCCCCATGGGCTATTTGCTGCAATGCCGTGCAGGCGAGACACCGCGCACCAAAGTAGCTGGTTTCTATCGCACCCAGGCCCTGGCCGAGGCGATGGTGCACCGTGCCTTGCGGCTGCCAGGAATGAAGTTGGGCCAGGTTCGCATGCTGGGACCGCATGACGCGCACCACTCCGGCCGTGACCTGATGCTCAGCCCGCCTGAAGCGCGACGCAAACGCGGGCTCGTGCGCACGGTGATGCGTGCCCGCAGTCTGGCCGGCTTGGCAGGCGCGTTGGCTGGCCTGCTGGTGGGAGGCCTGATTTCTGTACCACCTGCCCACGTGAAGCTGATTCACCAACTGCGCTCGGCACTGCGCGCGGGCGAATGGGCGGTGGTGCTGCATCCGTCCGATGCGCACCAGGCAACGCTGTCGAAAGACCTGCTGGACAGCAGCATCGAGCCGATGATTCGCCCGGCCTAAAACCTGGTCCAACGGCCGGCGGCGCAACGCGCCTGGCCTCGAAAATACAAGCCAAATCAGGCTCTAGCGCTTGATACATAAGCGCAGGCAGCTATCAATTAATGAGTAGTCCCAGTACGGCCGGCGGATAGATCGCGTGCTCTTGCGCCAGCACCCGCGCGGCCAGGGTCTGCGCCGTGTCGCCTGCCAGCAACGGCACCACGCCCTGCGCCACGATGGGGCCGGCATCCAGATCGGCCGTCACCTGGTGCACGGTCGCACCCGCCACTTTGCAGCCCGCGTCGATCGCCCGCTGGTGCGTATGCAGGCCCGTGAACGCCGGCAGCAGCGACGGGTGGATGTTCACCAACCGGCCGGCGTAATGCGCCACGAAGCCTTCCGTCAGGATGCGCATGAAGCCTGCCAGCACCACCAGCGCGGGCTGGTGCGCGTCGATGGCGGCGGCCAGCGCGGCATCGAACGCCTCGCGCGTGGCGTGCTGGCGGTGGTCGACAACCTGCGTGGCAATGCCCTGGCGACGGGCGAATTCCAGCCCCTCGGCGCTGTCCTTGTTGCTCAACACGGCGGCCACCCGCACGCCGTGGCGTCCCGCCCAATCCTGCTGGTGCGCCGCCTGAACGATGGCCGCCATGTTAGAGCCAGCGCCGGAGATCAAAATCACGATGTTCTTCATTTGTCCGCAATTATCCCGCCCACCATGCCCTTCGATCCCCGCGTTCAACCCCTCACCCCTGCCCAGGCCCGCGTGCTCGCCACGCTGATGGAGAAGTCGCGCACCGTGCCCGACAGCTACCCGCTCACACTCAACGGCGTGGTCTCCGGCTGCAACCAGAAGTCCAGCCGCGAGCCGGTGATGCAGCTGACCGATGGCGAGGCGCAGGAGGCGCTGGACGGCCTGCGCCAGCGCACGCTGTCAGTCGAGATAGGCGGCAACCGCGCCACGCGCTTCGAGCACAACTTTCCCCGCGGCGTGGGCGTGCCCGACCAATCGGCCGTGCTGCTGTCGCTTTTGATGCTGCGCGGGCCGCAAACCGCGGGCGAGTTGCGCATCAACGCCGAGCGCTGGCACCGCTTTGCCGACATCTCGTCGGTGGAAGGGTTTCTGAACGAGCTGGCCGAGCGCAATGAAGAAAAAGGCGGCCCGCTGGTCGTGCTGCTGCCCCGCGCGCCCGGTGCGCGCGAGCCGCGCTGGGCGCACCTGCTGTGCGGCCCGGTGGACGTGGCCAGCCTGGCGGCGTCGGCGCAGGCAGGTGGCGACAGCGGTGGCGGTGGCAGCAACGCCCTGGCCGGCCGCGTGGCCGCGCTGGAGGAAGAAGTCGCCCAGCTGCGCGGCGTGGTGCAGCAGCTGTGCCGGGAGCTAGGCATCGAGTCGCCGGCCGCAGCCGTGTCACCGCCCGGACAGGAGTGAAAAGAACGACCGTGCTACAACGGCGGGATCGGTCGACAAAGGCCTTCCAGACTGGAGACAAGCCGCATGGATCTCGCATTCACCCCTGAAGAACAGGCTTTCCGCGACGAGGTGCGCGACTGGGTTCACGCCCATCTGCCGCAAGACATCGCCCACAAGGTGCACCACGCGCTGCGCCTGTCCAAGGACGACCTGCAGCGCTGGGCCAAAATTCTGGGCAAGAAAGGCTGGCTGGGCTACGGCTGGCCCAAGGAGTTCGGCGGCCCGGGCTGGACGGCCGTGCAAAAGCACCTGTTCGAGGAAGAGTGCGCGCTGGCCGGTGCACCGCGCATCATTCCGTTCGGCCCGGTGATGGTCGCGCCGGTGATCATGGCCTTCGGCAATGCCGAGCAGCAACAGCGCTTTCTGCCCGGCATCGCCAGCGGCGAGGTCTGGTGGAGCCAGGGCTACAGCGAGCCGGGCTCGGGCTCGGACCTGGCCTCCGTCAAGACCCGCGCCGAGCGGGTGGGCGACAAATACATCGTCAACGGCCAGAAGACCTGGACCACGCTGGGCCAGCACGGCGACTGGATGTTCAACCTGGTGCGCACCAGCACCGAGGGCAAGCCGCAGACCGGCATCTCCTTTTTGCTGCTGGACATGAAGTCGCCCGGCGTCACCGTGCGCCCCATCAAGCTGCTGGACGGCGAGTGCGAGGTCAACGAGGTTTTCTTCGACAACGTGGAAGTGCCCGCCGAGAACCTCATCGGCGAAGAGAACAAGGGCTGGACCTACGCCAAGCACCTGCTCAGCCACGAGCGCACCAACATCGCCGACGTGAACCGCAGCAAGCGCGAACTGGAACGCTTGAAGCGCATCGCCCAGGCCGAAGGCGTGTGGGAGGACGCTCGGTTTCGCGACCAGATCGCTCTGCTGGAAGTGGACGTGGTGGCGCTGGAAATGCTGGTGCTGCGCGTGCTCTCGGCCGAGAAGTCGGGCAAGAACTCGCTCGACATTGCCGGCCTGCTCAAGATCAAGGGCAGCGAGATCCAGCAGCGCTATGCGGAGCTGATGATGCTGGCGGCCGGGCCGTTCAGCCTGCCCTTTATCGAAGAGGCCATGGAGGCCGGCTGGCAGGGCGACGCGGGTGCTGGAGCCCTGGGCGGATTTCCCGGCGGCGAGGTGGCCAATGCGCCGCTCGCATCGACGTACTTCAACCTGCGCAAGACCACGATCTACGGTGGCTCCAATGAAGTGCAGCGCAACATCGTCGCTCAAACCGTGCTGGGCTAAGCCCTTCGACAAGCTCAGGACGAACGGAGACAAAAAATGGATTTCGATTTCTCTGAAGACCAGCAATCCCTGCGCGACGCGGTGCGCCGCTGGGTGGACAAGGGCTACACCTTCGAGCGCCGCCGCGGCATCGTGGCGGCGGGCGGGTTCGACCGGGCGGCCTATGCCGAACTGGCCGAGCTGGGCCTGACGGCGCTGACGGTGCCCGAGGCCCATGACGGCCTGGGCCAGGGCGCCGTCGATGCGATGGTGGCAATGGAGGAACTAGGCCGCGGCATCGTGCTGGAGCCTCTCGCCCAGACCTTCGTAGTCAGCCGCGTGCTGGCCGACTACGCGCCCGAAGCCCTGCAGGCCGACTGGCTGCCCCGTATCGCCAGCGGCCAGGCGCTGGTGGTGCTGGCCCATCAGGAACGCAAGGCACGCTACCGCCTCGACGTTTGCGAATCAAAAGCGGACCTAGCGCCCGATGGATATGCGCTGACAGCTATCAAAAGCATAGTACCTGTCGGCGATCAGGCAGACGCCTTTCTGGTGCCCGCGCAACTCGATGGCCGCATCGCCCTCTTCCTGGTTGAACGCTCTGCAAAGGGTGTGAGCACCAGCGGCTACCGCACGCAGGACGGTAGCCGCGCCGCCGAGGTGCGCCTGGACAACGCGCCGGCCACGCTGGTCACCACCGACGGCCTGGCCGCGCTGGAATTGGCAGTGGACATCGGCATCGCCACCACCTGCGCCGAAGCCGTGGGCGTGATGGACCAGACCGTGGCGCTGACCGTGGACTACATGAACCAGCGCAAGCAGTTCGGCGTGCCGATCGCCAGCTTTCAAGCGCTGCGCCACCGCGTGGCCGATGTGAAGATGCAGCTGGAACTGGCACGCTCGATGAGCTATTACGCCAGCCTGAAGCTGGGCGCAGCCCCCGAAGAACGCCGCCGCGCCCTCGCACGCGCCAAGGTGCAGCTGGGCCAGTCGATGCGCTTCGTGGGACAGCAGTCGGTGCAACTGCACGGCGGCATCGGCGTGACGGATGAATACATCGGCAGCCATTACTTCAAGAAGCTAACGCAGCTGGAAATGGCCTGGGGCGACACGCTGCACCACCTGGGCGAGGTGTCGGCCCGCATGCAAGAGACGGCTGGCGTGTTCGCCTAGCCGCTTGCAGACACCCCTTTGTCATGCCCGTGGATTCCACTGTTCACGGGCATTTCTTTTTTCCCCTGGAGCATTCACATGAGCAATCTCTTTTTGCAACGCCGATCCCTGCTGGCGGTCGCAGCAGCAGCCGGTATGGTTCTGGTGGGCTGCGGCGGTAGTTCCACCGAGGTTCGGCCCGTCGTCTTCGTGCATGGCAACGGCGACACGGCGGCGCTGTGGCAGACCACCGCATGGCGCTTCGAATCCAATGGCTGGCCGCGCGACCGGCTCTACGCCATCGACGTGCCCTACCCGCTCGCGCGGGACGACGACACCGTGGCCCAGGCGGGCCGCACGTCTACGGCAGAGCACATGGCTTATCTGAAGAGCGAAGTGGACAAGGTGCTGCAGGCCACCGGCGCCAGCCAGGTCGTGCTGGTGGGCAATTCGCGCGGTGGTTACGCCATTCGCAACTACATCCAGAACGGCGGGGGCGACAAGACGGTGAGCCACGTCATTCTGGGCGGCACGCCCAACCACGGCGTGTGGGCCATCCCCGGCTTTCGCGAGGGCAGTGAATTCGCGGGCACCGGGCCTTTTCTGCGAGGCCTGAACGCCCCCAAGAACGCCGCTGGAGACGAGGTGAGCGGCCCGGTGCAGTGGATGACCATCCGCTCGGACAGCAACGACAAGTTCGCGCAGCCCGACGGGGTGTGGATCGGCCTGCCCGGCACAGCCACCAACGTCACGGCGGCCGGACCGGAATTGAAAGGCGCCCAGAACGTGGTGCTGCCGCGCGTCGATCACCGCGAGACTTCGTTCTCACCCGCGGCCTTCGAAGCGACCTACCGCTTCATCACGGGCACCCCGCCGCTGCGCACGGACATCGCCACCGAAAATTCGGTGGTTCTGAACGGCAAGGTCACCGGGCTGGGACTGGACTCGACCAATCCTGCGTCTGGCAGCTTCAGCAACAACCTGCCACTGACAGGCGCGCAGTTGCAGGTGTATGCCACCGACCCGGCCACCGGCGCTCGCAGCGGTGCCGCATTGCTCAGCCGCACGGTCGGCACCGATGGCGTATGGGGGCCGTTGACCGTACCCGCTGGCGTGCCGGTCGAGTTCGCCATCTCCGCTCCAGGCTACGCCACGACGCACATCTACCGCAGTGGCTTTCCGCGCGGCAGCCAGCTGGTCCATCTGCGCGCCGAGCGCATCGCCGATGCGGACAAGGCAGCAGATTCCATCGTCACCCTGAACCGCCCCCGCGGCTACCTGGACCCCGCCCGCGACCAGATGCTGCTGGACGGTGCGCCGCCTCCCGGTGTGCCTGCAGGCGCCGGGGTGTCGTCCGCCAAGGTCAAGCCTGCAGGGGGCCAGCGCCCCATCACCGCAACGTTCAACGGCGAACGCGTGACCGGGCAGACCTGGCCTGCCGCGCAAGGGCATGTGGTGCTGCTGGAGATCACCCGATAACACCGGGCTTTGATTGGCTGCGCGGAGAGCGCATGCCACTAAAAAGCCCCGCAGGGCGCACCTGCGGGGCTTTTTTCTTGCTCGGTCGGCCAAGAAGCCGCTTAGCCTGTCAGTGCCGATGCCCCTCGTGGCTCGCGCTCTGCTTGAGGCTCTCCACGATGTTCACCGTGATGCCATTGGGCAGCACCATGTCCGAGGGCTTCATGCCCGCCTTGCAGTCCCCCAGGCGGCGCCCGCTGAACTGGGTCACCCCCGGGCTGCTGTTGGCGACGGGCTTTGAATAAGCCACTTCAAATTCACCCTGGTAGGACTGCTGAAAGTCACCGCTGAGCCGAATGCGCGCGGTGACCCGGTTGTCATGCACGAAGCACACTGTCTGCACGGTGAATTGGGCGCCCTTCTTCTTGACCGCCGTCTCGTGGCAATGCTCCTGGCCAGGCACCACGGCCAACATGGTCACGGCATCCACGTCGTTCGTCGTGCACTGCAGAACCTTCTGCTGGCGCATGACGGACTGGCCGGCTCCGACGATCGACACCTCCCACAGGCCGGGCTTACGCACCGGCAGGACATCGGCATGGGCCAGCGGCACCACGACGACGCCGAACGACAGTGACACGGCGGCAACGGCAAAGGGGATTTTTTTCATGGATCGAGACAAGTAGAGTGCCAGAGACCCACACAGGGGCTCTGGCACGGTTCGAAAGTGCACCTGTGCACTTCGGATCGAGGGCTTCGGCTGCGTCAGCCGCCGAATCGGCGCCGGTGCACCCAGGCCATCAGTGCCAGCAGGGCCGACAGAATGATCATGCCCCACTCGGACAAGGTGGGGATGGACGCAGGGCCTGCCGCCATGGCCGGTGCGAACCGGAACACCGCCGTGCAATCAGCCGCCACCGCTGGCACGGTGTAGGTGGTGAAGTCTGCGTTGAAGCTGCCGCCCGTGCAGGTGCTGGAGGCATCCAGCGCCGCACGCATCCCGGCCCCGGGAGCCAGCGTGAACACGGCGCTGGCGCCGGGCATCACGGACTGGGACGCCGGCGACACCGTGCCGGTGCCCGACAGCACCGATCCGGTCACCACCGGGTTGGGCACGAAAGCGAACGCTGCGGAGCAAGCGCCTGCCACTGCGGGGATGGTGTAGACCGTGGTGTCGGCACTGAAGCTGCCGCCGGTGCAAGTGCTGCCGGCCGCAAGGGTGGCGCGCTGCCCGGCCCCAGGGGTGAGCGTGATCACCGCCGTGCCGCCCACGGCCACCGACTGCGATGCAGGGCTGACTGTGCCGCTGCCCGAGGCCACCGATGCAGTGACCGCCACGGGGCCGATGAACACGAAGTTCACCGAGCAGTTAGCCGCCACCGGGGCGATGGTATAGGTCGTGCCGGACCAGGTACCTGCAGGGCAAGTGCCGGTGGGCGTGCCGCGGGTGTAGCCAGTGATGGGCGTGACCACGTAGGAGGCAGAGCCACCGGTCACCACCGTCTTGGGCGCGTTGGGCGTGATGGAGCCCCCGGTGCCGACGGTGGGCGTGACCGTGGCCACGCCGGTATTCACAAAGCTGAAGTTGACCGTGCAGTTTTGCGCGATGGCGTTGGTGGTGTAGGTGCTGCCCACCAGGGCGCCACCGGTCTGCGTGCCACCGGCTGCACAGCTGTCGGTGATGACGGGGGCGTAGCCCGCGTTGGGTGTCACGGTGAACGACGTGGTGCCGCCCGGTGCCACGGGCTGCGTGACCGCAGGGCTGACCGAGCCGTTCGCGCCCACAACGGGCGTCACGTCCAGAGGCACCGTGAAGTTGGCCGTCACGGTCTTGGAGGCATCCATGGACACGGTGCAACTGGTGGCGGTGCCCGAACACCCGCCGCCGCTCCAGCCCGAGAAGATCGAGCCCGAGGGCGCAGTGGCGTACAGGATGACCTGCGAGCCGCCCGGCGCGTCGGTGGTGCAGGTGGCGCCGCAGGTGATGCCCGAAGGCACCGACGTCACCGTGCCCGTGCCGATTTTGTTGACTGCGAGATTGAACAAACCCAGGCCCACGGGGTCGGAATCCGTGGCGGTGTTGTTGGAGCTTTCACGGTCCTTCACACTCACCGGCGCGGTCACCGTGGCGGTGTGCAGGATAGTGCTGGCGCCGCTGCCGGCAGGGTCGGCCTGCGCGGAGATCGTGTACGTGAGAGTGCCGCCCACCGGAACGGGGTCCGGCAGGATCTGGCTCACCGCGCCGGAGCCCGAAGGCACCGGGCAGACTGCGCCGCCGGTAGCAGCACAGGTCCAGGTGATGTTGGTCAACGAGGCGGGAGCGGACTCCTGGATCGTGGTGCCAGCCGGCACCACCGTGGGGCCGAGGTTGGTCACGGACATGGTGTACGTGAGGGCCTGGCCCCAGATCACTGCACTTTGCCCATCAGACAGGCTCACGCTCAGGTCGACCAGGGGGTCCGTCGTGATCTGGCTTTGCACCAGCGGCCCCAGCAAGGGCGAGATGGCATCGCCCACGATGGAATAGTTGCCGTGGTTGATGGGGCCCGTGGTGGTATCTGGTGTGATGAACGACAGCGGGATCGTTCCGTTGCTGCCCGGGTTGAGCGTTCCGACCGGGCACGACACCGTGTAGATCTGGTTGCCTGCCGCCCCGGACGTATTGACCGTGCAGGAGCCCGGCACGCTGGCCGTGTCCACACGCAGGTTCTTGGGGGTTCCGGCCGTGTTGTCTTGCGGAGACACGATGGTCACCACCGTGCTCGTCAGTGGCACGTCACCCTGGTTCGAATAGGAGTACGTGTACGCCACGCTGCTGCCGGCGGCTGCGTATTCAGGCGTATCGGCCTTGATGCCAGGGCCGGGCAGATTGGTGAGCCCTGCTCCGGAATCCACGTAGATGTGGCCGGAGTGCCCGCTCTGGCTGCAGCCCGCGGCGATCACCGTGACCTTGATCTGGTCGCCCACATCGAGCACACCCGCACCCGGCGCGATGTCGATGGTCTGCCAGTTGGTGTACTGAAAGCCGCCCACGGACTGCCATGGCACGCCCGACTGGCCGGAAAAGTTGAAGGTGTAGAACAGCTGCTTGTTCTTCGTGATGTTGTAGACCTCCACGAAGAAGTACGGCTGCTCTGCCCCCGGATGCCCGGGGTTCTGCAGCACCGGGGCGATAGCGAAGCGCACGTGCGCCTTGCCGTCCGAGGGGTCCACGTCGCCCAGCGTCATCACGGCCGTCTGGTCGATGGACGCAGCGCGGTTCTGGGCACCGAGGTAATTGATCCGCGCGCTCTTGGCGCCGTACAGCGGAAAACGCACCTGTCCGTTGACATTGGTGTCAGAGCCATTGCCCACCGCATCGGTCGGCGCCGGTGTGGAGGTGGTGTTGAATGTCAGCCCGAGATCACTTTCGGTATCCGGCGGGAAATTGGCCAACGGAATACCGGAAGCCGGTACACGCAGATGCCGGACGTTCCAGCTTGCCAGGTCGTTCTCGAAGCCGCCATTCAGGAAAGCCGCGCGCGCAGAGCCTGCCGTGGCCGCAAGGACCAGCAAACCCAACAGCAGCAGGCACCAGTGGCGCAAGAGCCTGGAAGGCCCTTCGCGCATTCCGAAAGGAAAAATCTTGGGGATCAATTTGCCATCTCCTCTGTGAACCAATCTCTGTTGTCAAACCTGCAGGCCGAGTTCGGCCCAGGCTGCGCCCTGCCTTGCGGCATGCACAACCAAATAAATGGGGGGGGGTGGGGAATAGGTGCGGTTGCTGAGGCGTTCGTCGCCCCGTCAACCGGCGGGCGCAAGGGGTGTCAATTCATATTGCAAACACGAGCCCTTTTCCAAAGACCGCCCGCACCGGCAATGCCAGGCCGGTGTCGGCCATCGTCTTGCGCCGCAGGCGCGTCAAGGCCGACTCGATGCGATGAAAGTCGTCGTCCAGATTGCGGTCGCCCACGGCCTGTACCAGCGCCTGTTTGCTGACGACCGCACCCGGCGTCTGCATCAGGCACCCCAGCAACTCCAGCTCGCGTGTGGTAAGGACGACCGCCTGCTGATTGGGAGCAAGCAGCACACGGCCCACGCCATCAAGTCGCCACGGAGCCACGGCGCCCGAGCCGCCGCCAGTGTGCTGGCGCTTTCGGCGCAATTGGGACCGGATGCCCGCCACCAGTTCCTGCATGTCCACAGGCTTGACGAAGTACTGAAGGGCTCCTGAATCCAGCCCGAGAATGCGGCTCTCGACCTCTGCGCGAGCAGTCATCAGAACGGTGGGAATGCCCTGGTCCGCCAGCCGTCGCACAAGGCTCAGCCCGTCTTCTCCCGGCAGTCCGATATCGATCACGGCGAGATCCACCTTGTTGCGCAACAATTGGACGTAGAAGTCCTCTGCAGACTCCGCGCCCCACGAGTCGAATCCGCAATGTGCGAGATAGCGCCCCACGTTGACGCGGATGTCTTCATCGTCTTCGACAACGGCAATCGTGAATTCAGGGACCATGGACCAACGAGAAACAACGTAAACAAGGGATGCTTAAATTGTCACAGCGAGTTAGCTGCGCAGCCACGCACGAAGACTCACAAATACTCACATTCCAATTCCCATGGCCTATTTACAACGCTCGCATTACCGGCTTTTGATCCGTCTTCTGATGTGCTGGTTGTTGGTGGTGGCGGTAACCGGTGTCGGCACCTCTGCTGCCGCCGCAGCTACGGCTACAGCACCTTTGGAGTTGGGATGGGACATTCCCGTCCAGCGTATTGACGACCGAGACAACGCACTCACCCCTGACGAGGTCGTGCGCATGAGCGCCGGGGCCGGCGCCCCCGAGCTTCGGCACCCACTTAATGCCGGCTACATCCATCACACGGTCTGGCTCAGGTTCCAGGCGCCCGCTGCGCCCCCGCTTGAGGAACGCTCCTTGTGGCTGCTTGCAGAGCCGACCTACGTCGATTCCATCACGGTCTACCAGCCCAGCGGAGCCGACGGGGCATGGCGCGCGCAATCCGGCGGAGACTTTGTGCCCGGAAATCTCAAGCATGGCGTGAGGCAGCCGCTGTTTGAATTGGTACCCAACCAAGTGACTTTGGTGCGTATCCACACCACCAGCGCCATGCAGTTGCGCGCGCAGGTGCTCACGTTCACAGCGCTGCAACAAACCCTGCTGGCAGACGAGCGCACCCTGGGCGTGTTTTTCGGCGTGCTGCTCGCGATGCTGACCGGCATCATCGGAACGGCCATGGTGGTGCGCATCCCCAAACTTTGCGGCCTAGCGGTGCTCTGCACCGTGAGCTGCGTGCACGTGTTCAACGTCCGCGGCTACTTCAGCCTCTGGACGCCAGCCGGCTGGACGGTGTGGGCAAGCCATGCCGTCGGCATGAGCGCCTTTGCGCTGACTGCGGCCCTCGCCTTCCAGATCAAGCTGCATTTGACGTCACCCCGGCAGTACCCTAAAACGCGCGGCTTGTTGAATGCGCTCATCGCCCTAGCCTTGGTGGGCATGGCCAGCCCGGCCATAGGCTTCTATGGCGCCGTGGCCTCGTTGAATTTGGTGATGCTGGCGCTGTGCGACATCGCCGCCATCGCTCTGTGCGTGACGGCCTTGCGCCGCAATCCCAAAAGCCTGCAGCACGCCTTTTTGCTGGCGGCCTATGCGATGCACGCAATTGCAGGAGGACCCATCGCCCTTGCTTTGATCGGACAGATGCGATCCAGCCTGGACGTCAACATCGTCTGGCAGGCGGAAATTTTTCTGTTCACCGTCTTGGTCGCATGCGCCATCGTCATCGAGATGGTGAAGCGGTACGGCCAGGCGGAAGCCGCCAAAGACCGGGCGCTGGAACACTTGGCGGAGTCCGAGCATTTGCTGGAAGCACGGATTGAGGAACGCACGTCGGAGCTGTCCATCGCCCAGGCCGCCCTTGCCCAGGCGCTTGACAGCGAGCGCACGCTACGGCAAGAGCAACGGCAGTTCTTCCAGATGATCAGCCATGAGTTCCGTACGCCACTTGCAGTGATCGACAGTGCTGCAGCCGAGCAACTGGCATTTCCCTCCGCTGACCTGAAAAACCAGAAGGAGCGTGCGGCTCAGATACGCCGGGCATGCAGGCGCCTGTCCTCGTTGGTGGACAGCTGCCTCATAAACGACCGAATGGACACCGTCGGCTTCAGCATCCATCCGTCGCCAGCCTCCGTCACCGAACTGCTTGAACACGCGGCTCAACTCGTCCACTGGTCACCACGCCATAGCCTGCATCTGTTTGCACACGCTGCACCGGAGTCGTGGATCTGCGATGCTGCTTTGATTCGCATCGCTTTGTCCAATCTCGTGGACAACGCCGTCAAGCACGCCAAAGCGGGAGAAATATTTATCAGTGCAGTCAAAAACGAAGCGGGTTTGCTGGAGTTTTCGGTGGCTGACGATGGCTCGGGCATTTCGCTCGACGTGATGGACAAGATGTTTGAACCGTTTGAACGCGGCAGCCGCACCGACCAAACGCGCGGATTCGGTTTGGGTCTGTGGGTAGCTCGTCGTGTGGCTAGGCTGCACGGTGGCGATCTTCAGTTGACGTCCAGCATGAACCAGGGGGCATGTTTCAAACTGACCATTGCGAATCAGCCAATTGGCCGCTGAAACGGGCATTCCAGATTCCGGGATAATCATGACCACCATTTCATGCAGCCGGGCCCAGCGCCCGGCTCTTACTTTTCAGAGTCCATGAGCGCTATCGCCCCCCAAGCCGACCCTAATCGCAAGCATCTCGAAACCGCGCGCACGCAGATCGCCGAAGGCAAACTGCAGGAGGCCGCCCTCACGCTCAACAAGGCGCAGCGGAACATCCCCAACGACCCTCGCGTCTTCATGCTCGCTGGCCTGATGGCGGAAAAAGCGGGCAACCTGCCCAAGGCCATCGAATCGTTGCGCCACAGCGTGGCTATCTCGCCGGACTGGGGCCCTGGCTTGCTGGAACTGGCGCTGATGCTGGCCCGGCACAACCAGAATCAGGAAGCCGTTGAACTGGCCGAAAAGGTTGCGGGCGTGGAGCCCGGCAATCTGATGGTGCTGGCAGGCGTGGTGGACATCGCCCATCGCGTGGGTCACACCGAAATGGCCGTGCGGCACCTGCAGCGCGGCCTTGAACTGGTGCCAGGCGATGTGCAGTTGCGCCGCCTGCTGGCGCGCGACCTGTCCACCCTGGGCCGGCATGCCGAGTCGCTGGACGTATGGAGCGCCCTGATCGCTCAAGACGGCGACGATACCGAGGCCCTGCTGGGCCGCGTGCAGGTGCTGCTGGCTGCCGAAAAGCCTTCGCAGGCCGTGACCGACACCACCCGCTTGCTGGAGCTGGCGCCTGGTGACTCCGTCTACGCCTACTACAACGCGCTGGCACACGGCGTGACGCCGGCACACCAGCCCACCGAACTGAACCGCAACTTGTTCGACAACCTGGCTGAAATTTACGACCAGCACACCGTGCGTGGGCTGGGTTACCAACTGCCCAAGATCGTGGCAGGCAAGATCCTGGCGCGCTTTCCGGACAAGAACCTCAACGTCCTGGACCTGGGCTGCGGCACGGGCCTGCTGGGCGTGTGCCTGGGCCGGCTGGACGGCTATCTGATCGGCGTGGACATCTCCAAGAAGATGATCGAGCAGGCATTCCGCCACGATGTGTACGACCGCTTCCACACGGTGAACCTGCTGGATGCACTGCGCGAGACGCCCGGCGACATTTACGAGGTGATGGCGGCGCTGGACGTGTTCATCTATGCCGGCGATTTACGCGAAGCCATTCCAGATGCCTTCCGCATCCTCAAGGCCGAAGGCGATCTGTTTTTCTCGTGCGAGAGCGCCGCAGAAGACGGCCCCGACCTGGTGCTGCAAGGCAATGGCCGTTACGCACACAAGCGCAGCCACGTGCAGCAGTTGTGCCGGGACGCCGGCTTTCAGCCAGTGGAGATCGAAGACATCGTGCTGCGCAACGAGGGCGGCACGCCGGTGAATGGCTTCTTGGTCACGGCCCGCAAGCCGGTCTGATCGACGTCACTGCCGGAGCCACAGAGAAAACGCCCGCACCGGGCAATGCCAGTCAGTTAAGCCCCAAGGCAAACTGATCCGGTGATCCAGTAACAAGGGAATGTGTTTAACACGTTCCCTTTTTTGCTTGATGAGCCTGCTTGAAAGCGCTTTGCGCGAGACCCTTTCCCTGAGTGCCTGATCGACTCGATCAACTCAGCGCATTGATAGACCCCGACTGGTGAGCTGCCCAGTCACTGGCAGGCACGCCTGATCGAAGTGCGCGTGGGCGGTCGGGTCCGGCGCTTCATCACCTCCTTGCCGGATCACCGCACGCATCCGGCGCATGACCTGACCGAGTTCTACCGCCAGAGCTGGGAGATCGAGTTGGGGTTCCGGGAGATCAAGCAGTCACTGCACGAGGGTGAGCCGGTGCTGCGCAGCAAGCAGCCCGCGCTGGTGCGTCAGGAGCTGTGGGGTGGGCTGATCGCCTACACGCTGCTGCGGCGCTGGATGCGCGAGATGGCAGCGCACGTCCAGCTCGAGCCCCAGCGCATCAGCTTCCATACGGCCAGCTACGCCATCGTCAACTTGCTGGCGGTCCCCAGCCTAGACTCTGCGGGCACTTTGCCCAGGCAGTTAGCGGCCCTGTTGGCGCAGGCCTGGCACTTCGTGTTGCCCCCGCGTCGCACCGAGCGCAGCTTCACACGTGTCGTCAAGAAACGTGCTTCCAAATTCCCAACGAAAAAAAGCAAGTCAGCGTTAACAGTAGCGTGTACGAAAACGGCACGGGCGTGTGGCGGATGCGCTCGCAGCCGGCGGCGGTACTGGCCAGCGCGGTCAGGGTTTGATCGATCGGCACCGCCAGGCACTGGTCGATGCGGCCTTCGCGCACGCACTCGCCCAGGTCGCGCCCCATGGCCTGCATGAGCGCGTCGGCCCGGTTGCTCGACGGTTGAATGCGGGCCCCGTCTTGCCGCGTGATCCAGCGCTGCAGCAGCGCGTCGTCCTGCTGGCCGCGCAACTGCAGCCGCAGGGCATGCGCGAAGGCCACGGCGCGGCGCACCATGCGCACGCGCACATCGCCCTCCACCGCGTTGGGATCCACCGGCTCATCCACCCGGATCAGGCCCAGGCACTGCCGCGACAGCGAACGCGAGCGGAAGATGATCTCGCCCCAGAGGTTGCGCGCTTCCCAGTAGCGGGCATAGGCCGTGTTGTTGCGAAAGCCCAGAAAGATGGCGATGGGCAGGCCGATCAGCGTGAAGGGCGCCATCGTCACCACCACCTTGGTGTTGAAGACGTAGCCGTGCAGCCCCGTGACCACCACGGCCAGCGCCACGTTGACCGCCAGCGTGAAGCGAATACGGTGCAACACCGACCCGCGCAGTATCCAAAACAGCTGAAAACCGGTGGGGCGGTCGTGGACGATCATGGCGCTGCGGCAATGGCTCGAATCAGAAGCCCAGGGCGTGCGGCAACCAGGTGGAGATAGCAGGCACGAAAGTCAGCAGGATCAGCACAATCAGATGCGCCAGCAGAAACGGCGGCAATTCGCGCGTGAGTGCCGCCAACGGCACTTTGGTGGCTACCGAGGTCACGAACAGCAGCCCACCCACCGGCGGCGTGATCATGCCCAGCGTGAGGTTCACGATCACCACCATGGCGAAGTGGATAGGGTCAATGCCCAGCGCTGCCGAGATGGGCGCGAGGATGGGCACGAGGATCATCACGCCCGGCAGCGGCTCCATGAAGATGCCGAAGAGCAACAGCAGGATGTTGACCGCGATGAGGAAGGTGACGGGCGACAGGTTCCAGCCGACGATGGTCTCGGCCAGTTGCTGCGGCACGCCCTCCACCGTCAGCACCCAGGCGAATGCGGCTGAGGCCGCCACCACCAGCAGCACCGATGCGGTGAGCAACGCCGAGCGCGCGGCGATGTGCGGCAACGCCTTCCACTCCAGCGTGCGATAGATCCACTTGCCGCAGATCAGCGCGTAGAACACGGCGACGACCGACGCTTCCGTCGGCGTGAAGATGCCGAAACGGATGCCGACCAGAATCAGCACGACGAGCATCAGCGCGGGAATGGCGCGGAAGCTGTTGAGCAGCATCTCGCGGCCGCTGGGGCGCGGCTCGCGTGATCGGTAGTCGCGCTTGACGCAAACGCGCCAGTTGACAATGGCCATGGCCACGGCGATCAGGATGCCCGGCGCGAAGCCGGCAATGAAGAGCGCGCCGACCGACACCTGCTCGTCCTGCAGCGCGTAAATGATCATGATGATCGAAGGCGGAATGATCGGTCCCACGATGGCCGTGCTGGCCGTGAGCGCGGCCGCATAGGCACGCGAATAGCCGGCCTTGTCCATCATCTTGACCATCATCGAGCCCGGGCCAGCCGCATCGGCCAGAGCCGAGCCGGAGATGCCCGAGAACAGCGTGAGCGACAGGATGTTGGCATGCCCCAACCCACCACGCAGGTGGCCCACGAACTGCGCCGCGAAGCGCAGCAACACCACGGTGAGCGCACCGCCAGACATGATCTCGGCCGCGAGGATGAAGAACGGCACGGCCATCAGCGGAAAGCTGTCGATGCCGGTGAACATCTCCTTGAAGACGATGAGTTGCGGATAGCGCCCGCTCACGAAGACCGCGATGGCAGCCGACATGGCCAGCGCGAACGCGACGGGAAAGCCAAGCGCCATCAGGACGATGGCGGAAACGAAAAGGGTGATGGCCATGGTGTCAGTGCTTTGGGGTCGTCGTCACAGCGAGGCCGCCGACTCGGCGTCCATCTCGTCGGAAGGGACGTAGCGGCCATCGCGGATGTAGCCGCGCCCCATGAACAGCAGGTGCACGAAGAGCAGCACGAAACCTGCCGGCATGGCCGAATAGATCCAGGCGAAGGCGATGTCCGTGGCCGGTGTGGTCTGAAAGCGCGTGGCCCACACGTACTGCACTGAGAACCAGGCCATCACCAGGAAGAACACGCCCAGCGCCACCACGATGAAGCCGCGCAGCACCCGAGCGCCCCGCTCGCCCAGCACTGGGTGCAGGTTGTCGATAGCCACATGCCCGCCAAAGCGCAGCACCAGACCAGCGCCCAGGAAGGTGCCCCAGATCATCAGGTGCCGCGCCACCTCTTCGGCCCAGACGATGGAGTCACCCGTGGTATAGCGCAGCACCACGTTGGCAAACACGATGCAGGCCATGGCCAGCAGCAAGATGATGAGCAGCCAGCGGTTGCCGGCCACCAGTGCGCGCTCGAAGCGTTGGAGCATGGGTGTGGATTCTTGAAAAAACAAAGCCCGGCCAAGCCGGGCAATAAGGACTCGCAGGGCCTCGCCGCCCCGCCTGCCTCGTCACTTCACGCTGGTGATCTGGTCCAGCGTCTTCTGGCCGAACTTGGTGGCGTACTGCTTGTAGGCAGGCTCCAGCGCCTTCTGGAAGGCGGCCTTGTCGACCGACTCGACCACCTGCATGCCGCCGGCCTTCACCTCGGCCAGGCCCTTTTGCTCGACGTCGTCGACGAACTTGCGCGAGGCCAGTGCGCCGGCCTTGGCGCCTTCGGTGAAGGCAGCCTTCTGCGCGTCGGTCAAACCACCCCAGAACCCGGGAGAGACGATGAGCGCCATGGGCGCGTACACATGGCCGGTCAGCGACAGGTGCTTTTGCACCTGTGCCAGCTTGGCCGACACGATCACCGACATGGGATTTTCCTGCCCGTCGATCGTGCCCTGTTGCAGCGCGCCGATCACTTCGGGCCAGGACATGGGCGTGGGCGATGCGCCCAGCGTGCGGAAAGCCGTGATGTGCACCGGGTTCTCGGTCACGCGGATCTTCAGGCCCTTCAGGTCGGCCGGCGTCTTCACCGCGTGCTTGTTGTTGGTCAGGTGGCGAAAGCCCTGCTCGCCCCAGGCCAGAGCGATCAGGCCGCGCGCCTTGAACTTGCCCAGCAGTTCCTGGCCGAAGGCGCCGTCCAGCACCGCGCGAGCATGGGCCGTATCGCGGAACAGGAAGGGAATGTCCACCACGCCCACGTCGGGCACGAAGTTGCTCAAAGCCCCGGTGGAGACGATCACCGCCTCCACAGTGCCCAGTTGCAGGCCTTCGATCAGCTCGCGCTCGCCGCCCAGCGCGCTGGACGGAAACTGCTTGAACTTGATGGCGCCATTGGTGCCCTTGTCCACCGCGTCGGCCCAGGCCTGGGCGGCAGCGCCGTAGTGCGAATTGACGGCCAGCGCGTAGCCGAGCTTGATTTCCTTGGCCTGCTGGGCGAAGGCGGAAGTGGCTGGCAGGCCGGCGATGGCGACAACGGAGGCAGCGGCCAGGGCCAGGCGGCGAGAAACTACAGTGCGCATGAAAACGATCCGATCTGTGGAGCCCGCAGGCCCGATGGCGATGAATGGCGTGAATGCCGGTACATACCGGCGAAAGCGAGGCGGAATTATCTCCCCGCTAGCGCGCCTGCCATGTACGGGAAACCACGCGCCACCGGCGTTGGTGCCGCACCAAGTCCAGGCCGCTCAGTCCAGCAGGCGCGACGACTTGGGCACGTGCGCCATCAAAAACTCCATCTGGTCCACCAGGATGCGCCGGTTGCGCAAGATGAAGTCTTCCCACAGGCTGGGAACGTACGGGGCGTACAGCAGCGGCATGTTCGCCTGCTCAGGCGTGCGCGGGCCCTTGCGGTGGTTGCAGGGGCGGCAGGCGGTGACCACGTTCATCCAGTGGTCTACGCCGTTGCGGGCGTAGGGCACGATGTGTTCGCGCGTCAGCGCTTCTTCGTGGAAGTGGCCGCCGCAGTAGGCGCAGACGTTGCGGTCGCGCGCGAAGAGCTTGTGGTTGGTGAGGCTGGGTTTCAGCTCGAACGGGTTGATGGCCGGCACGCCCCGGGTGCCGATGATGCTGTTGATGGCAATCACCGACTGTTCGCCCGTGATGGCGTTGTGCCCGCCACGAAAGCGCGCCACCTGGCCACCCGATTCCCAGCGCACCTCGCCCGCGGCGTAGTGGATCACCGCCTGCTCCAGCGTGATCCACGACTGGGGCAGCCCCTGTGCCGACAACTTCAAGACCTTCACTACACGCCTCCTGCTGAAAAAACAAGAATCGGAACGCTGATGTCTCAAGGTGACCATGCCCGGCCACCCTGACGCACAATATACTCTTTTCATGACAAATTGGCGTCTAGCGCTTGATTTACCTGCGCTGTACGCTATCAAAAGCAGAGCAAACGGATGAAGATCTTCCGCGGCATTCACCACCCCGGCATCGCACAGGCCTGCGCGCTCACCATCGGCAACTTCGATGGCGTGCACCGCGGGCACCAGGCCATGCTGGCGCTGCTGAACAGCGAGGCCACGCACCGGGGCGTGCCCAGCTGCGTGCTCACCTTCGAGCCGCATCCGCGCGACTACTTCGCCGCCGCCCGCCAGCGGCCGGAACTGGCGCCGGCCCGCATCGGCACCCTGCGCGACAAGCTGGTCGAGCTGGCCGCCTGCGGTGTGCAGCAGGCCGTGGTGCTGCCCTTCACCGAACGGCTGGCCAGCCAGCCTCCGCAGGCTTTCATCGACGAGGTGCTGGTGCGGGGCTTGGGCGCACGCTACGTGCTGGTGGGTGACGACTTCCGCTTTGGCGCTCAGCGTGCGGGCGACTACGCCTTGCTGGATGCCGCCGGCCGCGCGCAGGGCTTTGACGTGGCGCGCATGAACAGCTACGAGGTGCACGGGCTGCGCGTGTCCAGCTCGGCCGTGCGTGATGCGCTGGACCGGGGCGACATGGAGGCCGCCGCGCGCCTGCTGGGCCGCCCCTACGCCATCAGCGGCCACGTGGTGCACGGGCGCAAGCTCGGGCGCGACCTGGGCGCCAGCCGCGCAGGCGCGGGCGACGGCTTTCGCACGCTGAACCTGCGCTTTGCCCACTGGAAGCCGGCCGCCAGCGGCATTTTTGCCGTGCGGGTGCATGGCCTGGGCGACGAACCCCTGCCGGGGGTGGCCAACCTGGGCGTTCGCCCGTCGCTCGACCCCACTGACGTGAACGGGGGCCGGGTGCTGCTGGAGACGCACTGCCTCGAATGGCCGACCGGCCTGGGGGCCGAAGGGGCGTACGGTAAAATCATTCGGGTGGAACTCCTGCACAAACTGCACGACGAGCTGAAGTACGACAGCTTCGACGCCCTGACGACCGGCATCGCCAAAGACTGCGATGACGCGCGGGCGTACTTCGTCGGCACCGGCGCTGCGGGCGCGGCCCATGCCGGAACCCGTCGCCAGACCACGCGCGACCGAATTTGACGGCCTTCCAGCCGCTGCCTCCGCTGCAGCCGCGGTACCGTCCGCTCCCCACCGCCCTCTTCCTCTCCTCCCCCGCCTCCCCGCTTTCCGGGCCCATGCCCGGCAACAGCCCGCCCCTCAGGTCCTCCCATGTCCGATCAGAAAACCGCTGCACCCACCGCATCCCCTGCGCCATCCGGCACGGATTACCGCGCCACGCTGAACCTGCCAGACACCCCTTTCCCGATGCGTGGCGACCTGCCCAAGCGCGAGCCGGGCTGGGTCAAGGAATGGGAAGACAAGGGCCTGTACAAGCGCCTGCGCGATGCGCGCTGCGGGGCGCCGAAGTTCATCCTGCACGACGGCCCGCCCTATGCCAACGGCCAGATCCACATGGGCCACGCGGTCAACAAAATCCTGAAGGACATGATCACCAAGGCGCGCCAGCTCGAAGGCTTCGACGCGCTGTACGTGCCCGGCTGGGACTGCCACGGCCTGCCGATCGAGAACGCCATCGAAAAAAAGCACGGCCGCAATCTCTCGCGTGACGACATGCAGGCCAAGAGCCGCGCTTTCGCCACCGAGCAGATCGCGCAGCAGCTGGGCGACTTCCAGCGCCTGGGGGTGCTGGCTGAATGGGACAACCCCTACAAGACGATGAACTTCGCCAACGAGGCGAATGAGATCCGCGCGTTCAAGCGCGTGATGGAGCGCGGCTTCGTCTACCGGGGCCTCAAGCCCGTGTACTGGTGCTTCGACTGCGGCTCGTCGCTGGCTGAATTCGAGATCGAATACCAGGACAAGAAGAGCACCACGCTGGATGTGGCCTTCAAGGCGCATGAGCCTGCCAAGCTGGCCGCCGCGTTCGGGGTGCCCGCACTCACGAAGGAAGCCTTCGTGGTGATCTGGACCACCACCGCCTGGACCATCCCCGCCAACCA
Organism: Acidovorax sp. WCS2018Noco2-16; assembly: GCF_031843945.1. Taxonomy (NCBI): domain Bacteria; kingdom Pseudomonadati; phylum Pseudomonadota; class Betaproteobacteria; order Burkholderiales; family Comamonadaceae; genus Acidovorax; species Acidovorax sp. WCS2018Noco2-16. The sequence continues at coordinate 57,118 of NZ_JAVTJJ010000012.1, read as the reverse complement.
GGCGCTGAACCTGAACCCCACCATCACCTACGCGCTGGTGGACACCGAGCGCGGCCTGTTGGTGCTGGCCGAGTCGCTGGTCGAAGACTGCATGGCGCGCTACGGCCTGACCGGCCAGGTGCTGGCGACCGCCCTGGGCGAAAAGCTGGGCGGGCTGGAGTTCGAGCACCCGCTGTATGACGTCGATGCCGGCTACCGCCGCCTGTCGCCCGTCTACTTGGCCGACTACGCCACGGCCGACGACGGCACCGGTATCGTGCATTCCTCGCCCGCCTACGGGCTGGAGGATTTCAACTCCTGCGTGTCCCACGGTCTGGCGCTGGACGACATCCTGAACCCCGTGCAGGGCAACGGCACCTATGCGGCCGACTTTCCGCTGTTTGGCGGCCAGCACATCTGGAAGGCCGTGCCGGTCGTTATCGAGGCGCTGCGCAATGCCAGCCGCCTGATGGCCACCAAGGACATCACGCACAGCTACCCGCACTGCTGGCGCCACAAGACGCCGGTGATCTACCGCGCTGCCGCGCAGTGGTTCATTCGCATGGACGAAGGCGAAGGCGTTTTCACCAAGGACAAAGCGCCCCAAACGCTGCGCAAGACCGCGCTGCAAGCCATCGAGCACACGAGCTTCTACCCCGAGAACGGCAAGACCCGCCTGCACGACATGATTGCCAACCGGCCCGACTGGTGCATCTCGCGCCAGCGCAGCTGGGGCGTGCCGATCCCGTTCTTCTTGCACCGCGATTCGGGTGAGCTGCACCCGCGCACCATGGAAATCATGGACCAGGCGGCAGCCATCGTCGAGCAAGGCGGCATCGAGGCCTGGAGCCGCGTGACGTCCGAAGAGATTCTGGGCGCCGAAGACGCGGCCTGCTACACCAAGAGCACCGACATTCTGGAAGTGTGGTTCGATTCCGGCTCCACCTTCTTTCACGTGCTGCGCGGCACACACGCGCCGCAGTTCCACACCGAAGGCCCCGAGGCCGACCTGTACCTGGAAGGCCACGACCAGCATCGCGGCTGGTTCCACAGCTCGCTGCTGCTCGCCTCCGCGCTCTACGGCCGCGCGCCGTACAAGGGCCTGCTGACCCACGGCTTCACCGTGGACAGCCGGGGCCGCAAGATGAGCAAGTCGCTGGGCAACGGCATCGACCCGCAGGAGATCAACAAGAAGCTGGGCGCCGAGATCATCCGCCTGTGGGTGGCCGCCAGCGACTATTCGGGCGACATTGCGGGTGACGAGAAGATCCTGGCGCGCGTGGTGGACGCGTACCGCCGCATCCGTAACACGCTGCGCTTCCTGCTGGCCAACGTGAGCGATTTCGACCCGGCCGTGGACGCCGTGCCGTTCGACCAGATGCTGGAGATCGACCGCTACGCGCTCACCCGCGCGCAGCAGTTCCAGGACGAAGTGCTCGCGCACTACAAGGTCTACGAATTCCACCCGGTGGTCGCCAAGCTGCAGCTCTATTGCTCGGAAGACCTGGGCGGCTTCTACCTCGACGTGCTCAAGGATCGCCTCTACACCACGGCACCCAAGAGCCTGGCGCGCCGCAGCGCCCAGACCGCGCTGTACCAAATCACGCACGGCATGCTGCGCTGGATGGCGCCGTTCCTGTCATTCACGGCCGAAGAGGCGTGGAAGGTGTTCGGCAGCTCCGACTCGATCTTCGTGGAGACCTACGGCAACGTCGCAGGCACGGGGGCCGGCGCCGACGAAGGCCTGCTGGCCAAGTGGTCGCGCATCCGCGAGATCCGCGATGTGGTGAACAAAGAGATCGAGGCGCTGCGCGCCGAAGGCCAGGTGGGCTCTTCGCTGCAGGCCAACGTCACGCTGACCGCAGGCGCAGAAGACCACGCGCTGCTGGCCAGCCTGGGCGACGACCTGAAGTTCGTGTTCATCACATCCGCTATCGAATTAATAGCTGGAAGCGCTTTATCCATAAGCGCTAGAGCCAGTTCTGATGCCAAATGCGAACGCTGCTGGCATTACCGGGCCGATGTCGGCCAGGATGCCGCCCATCCCACGATCTGCGGCCGGTGCGTGAGCAACCTGCACGGCGCAGGCGAACAGCGGGAGCATGCGTAATGGCGCGCGGCATCTCCACTGTTTCTTCGTCCAAAGGCGGCTCTGTCTGGCCGTGGCTGGCCTGGGCCGTGCTCATCTTCGTGGCCGACCAGTTCACCAAGACGCTGATCCTGGGTTACTACCGTCTGGGCGACGCCACCTACATCACCAGCTTCTTCAACATCGTGCGGGCGCACAACACCGGGGCGGCCTTTTCGTTCCTGGCGGACGCGGGCGGCTGGCAGCGTTGGCTGTTCACGGGCATCGGCGTGGTGGCCGCGCTCTTCATCGTCTGGCAGCTGCGTGCGCACCCGGGGCAAAAGCTGTTTTGCTTCTCGCTGGCCAGCATTCTGGGCGGAGCCGTCGGCAACGTGGTCGACCGCATGATGCACGGCTATGTGGTGGATTTTTTCGACTTCCACCTGCGCGGCTGGCATTTTCCGGCCTTCAACATTGCCGATGCCGGCATCACGGTGGGTGCGGTTTGCCTGATCGTGGATGAACTGCTGCGGGTCAAGCGCGGGCGCTGAGCTCCCTGCTGTTTGAGCGCACCTTTCGCGGCCCGCCCTGTGCGGGCCGTCTTGTTTCCCGTGGCGCGCTCCGCTGTCGTGCAACTGTCCCACCCCAAGGCTGCGGAGTAGTCCCACTCCTACAAGGATGGGGCAACTGGCGGCGCATACTCTCGCCCCCGACGAGCGTGAACTCCGACCCAGCGGCCCCGCGCCGCACTGGTCAGCGCTCTGGTTCGCTATCGAATCAGGAGTATGCTGTCCCGCTTGCCCGGGAGCCCACCGCCCGCTTTTCGCACGCTCCACGTGCCCTTCGCACTCCCCGGCACAGGACCCAATTTTCCGTTCATGAAGCACTTGTTGAATCTCTTGGCAGCCGTGGCGCTGCTCGTCTGGGGCACCCACCTGGTGCGCACCGGCGTGCTGCGCGTGTTCGGTGCCAACCTGCGCTCCATGCTCGCGCGCAGCATGGGCAACCGGTTCACGGCCGCCTTGTCGGGCATGGGCGTGACGGCGCTGGTGCAGTCGAGCACGGCCACCTCGCTGATGACGTCGTCCTTCGTCGGCCAGGGTCTCATCACCCTGCCCGCCGCGCTGGCGGTGATGCGCGGGGCCGACGTGGGAACGGCGCTCATGTCGGTGCTGTTCTCGTTTGATCTGTCTTGGCTGTCGCCGCTGTTCATCTTCGTGGGTGTGGTGCTGTTCATCTCACGGCAGGACAACACCGCTGGCCGCGTGGGGCGTGTGCTGATAGGTCTGGGCCTGATGCTGCTGGCGCTGGAAATGGTGGTGCAAGCCAGCGGACCGATGCTGTCGTCTCCCATCATCAAGGCCATGCTGGGCTCGCTCAACAGCGACCTGGTGCTGGAAGTGTTCATGGGCGCGCTGCTCGCCATCCTGGCCTATTCCAGCCTGGCAATCGTGCTGCTGATCGCCGCGATGGCCGCCTCCAGCGTGGTGCCGCTGGATGTGGCGCTGGGCCTGGTGCTGGGCGCCAACCTGGGCAGCGGGCTGCTGGCAGTGCTGACCACCGCCAAATCGGCGGTCGAGGTGCGCCAGGTCACCGTGGGCAACCTGGTCTTCAAGCTGATGGGCGTGGTGCTGGTGGCACCCTTCATCGGCCTGTGGCTGCGGCATGTGCACCCGCACCTGCCGGGCGCGGCGCAAGGGGTGGTGATGTTCCACCTGGCCTTCAACGTGGTCATCAGTCTGGGGTTCATCGCGTTCACACAGTGGGTGGCGCACTGGGTGACGCGCCTCTTGCCCAAGCCGGCCGGCGTGCAAAGCCGCCGGCCGCACCATTTGGACCCTTCCGCGCTGTCCACGCCTTCTCTGGCCATCTCGTGCGCCGCGCGGGAGGCGCTGTATCAGGCCGACGTGGTGGAGACCATGCTGGTCGGGGTCATGGACGTCATTCAGAAGAACGACGTGCAGCTGGCCGAGCGCCTGCGCCAAATGGACGACGAGGTGGATGAGCTCTATTCGTCCATCAAGTACTACATGACCAAGATCTCGCGCGAGGCCCTGGGCGAAGAGGAAAGCCGGCGCTGGACCGACATCATCAGCTTCACCATCAACATGGAGCAGGTCGGCGACATCATTGAGCGCGTGTTGCTGGACATCGAAGACAAGAAGATCAAGAAGGGCCGCAAGTTCTCCGAAGCCGGCATGGCCGAGATCACCGAGCTGCACCGCCGCCTGATCGACAACCTGCGCTTAGGGATGAGCGTGTTCCTCAACGGCAACGTGCGCGACGCACAAAAGCTGCTGGAAGAAAAGGCGCGCTTTCGCGACCTGGAACGCGCCTATGCCAACACCCACCTGGTGCGGCTCTCAGACAACACGTTGACCAGCATGGAAACCAGTTCGCTGCACATTGACCTGATCAGCGAACTGAAGCGCATCAACTCGCACATCTGCTCGATCGCCTATCCCATTCTCGACTCAGCCGGAGCCCTGGCGCCCAATCGGCTGCGTGTTGCAAACCCCTCGCCCATTGAGGCTTCTGCCAATCAGTGAGCCATCAGTAGCGGGGTCATCGCACCCCGCCATAGCCTTGAGCAGGCCGCCAAAGTCAGACGCCGCCCTGCTGTAGCTCCACGGCCGTCCATGGCCGTCGCCACGCTCACCGCTCGGTCCGTGCAGAGGCTCCCTCTGTAAGACCTTGCGTTTGCCAAGGCACCCCGAAGCCCATACGCTGGCTGCTTCCCTGCCCGCTTTTTCTTCCTAATCGACCAGGAGCCGCCATGCCCAACACGCCGCGCGAACACGCAAACGACGAGCCCGAAATCACCCAGGAAAATGATGTTCCGCTGGACGGTACCGATCCCGTTGGTGAGGACATGATGAAAGAGGTCCGCAACGACCGCCTGAAGGTGCCGCCCGGCGAAGAAGAGCAAGCGGACCAAGCGCGGCAGTAATCTGTCGAGACGCGCTGGCCGCGTCAACCGAAGTCCGTCACCAGCAGTTGGCGGGCACGCTGCACGAAGTCCGATTCGCCCGCGCGCGGCGGCAGCACCATGAACCGCGCCTGGGGCAGCGCCGGCAGCTTCCACGCTGCAGGCAGCACCTGCACACCGTCGCACAACGCGGACGCATTCAGGCAGGCCACGCCCAGCCCCGCTGCCAGTGCGGACTGCAGCCCCGGCACGCCAGACGCCATCAGCGTGACCGCGAACGGCACACGCCGCCGCTGCAGCAAGGCCACGGTGAACTGGTGCAGCGAGCAGGTGTCGGGCAGCGCCAGCAGGCGCAGCGGAGCACCGGCGGCAGGCGGTGCATCCAGCGCCTGCACGGCACCCATCCAGTGCAATGGCTCACGCCGCAGCGTCTGGCCTGCAGCAGCGCTGGCGCCTGCGCCTGCGGCCGCCGCGGGCAGGCGCATGGTCAGGCCCACGTCAAATTCGCCCTGTCCGTAAGCCGATTCGATGGCGCCGCTTTTCTGCACCGTAACCTGCAGCCGCACGCCCGGGTGACGCGCCTGCAGGCGTGCCAACAAACCGGCCAGCTCGGCCGGGCGAAAGTAGTCGGTCACGCCCAGTCGCAGCGTGCCCTGCAGCGCCACGCCGCGCAGATCGAGCCAGGCTTCTTCGCTCATGGCCAGCAGGCGCCGCGCATGCACCAGCAGGCGCTGCCCGGCCACCGTGGGCACCACACCGGCCTTGGACCGCAACAGCAGCGCCTGTCCAACCTGTTCTTCGAGCTTGCGCAGCTGCTCGCTCACGGCCGACTGCGACAGGAACACCTGCGGCGCCCCGGCTGTCAGGCTGCCGGCCTCGGCCACGGCGACAAAGCTCTTGAGTTGCTCCAGATGAAAGTGGCGCATTAAATTTCTATCCAGCGGTTCTACCGATGATTGACATCAAATCATCCCGCTTTTCCGATGGAATGAAAAGCCGAAGAATACAGCCATATCCACAGCAGAACCTGGAGTTCTTCATGCCACACACCGTCATCCACCTCAGCGGCGAGCCCGACGCCGCACTGGCCCGCCTCGCCGTAGACACCATTGCCGAGCTGACCCAGCGCGTGCTGGGCAAGCAGTTGCCGGTGATCGCCACCACGGTGCAGTTCATTCCCGCAGCGCAGTGGTTCATCGGCGGCACGTCGCTGGCAGAGCTGAACCAGAGCGCCTTCCACCTGGATATCAGCATCACCGACGAGACCAACACCAAGGCCGAAAAGGCGCTCTACCTGCGCGAGGTCCACGCCGCCTTCTCCGCCCTGCTGCCCAGTCTGCACACGGTGAGCTACGTGCACCTGATCGACGCACGTGCTGCTGCTTACGGGTACGGCGGGCGCACGCAGGAGTGGCGGCATCAACAGGCCGGCGTCTGACCGTGCAACCGTAGACAGCCAGCGGTTGTAGGCCAGGCGACTGCGCATTCGGCGGCATTCGGCTATGGTCTGGCACTGTTCCCACTACACACACAAGACCTTGCCATGACCACGACCGCACTCGCCTACGGCGCCACATCGCCCACCAGCCCACTGGCTCCGCTCACCATCGACCGCCGCACGCCCGGCGAGCTGGACGTGGCGCTGGACATCCTTTATTGCGGCGTCTGCCATTCAGACCTGCACACCGCGCGCGGCGAATGGGGCGGCACCCAGTACCCCAGCGTTCCCGGCCACGAAATCGTCGGCCGTGTGACCGCCGTGGGCGCGCTGGTCAGCAAGTTCCGCGTGGGCGATCTGGTCGGCGTAGGCTGCATGGTGGACAGCTGCCAGCATTGCGAGCCCTGCGCCGAAGGCATGGAGCAGTACTGCGACAACGGCTTCACCGGCACCTACAACGGCCCCGAGCAGGGCACCGGCGCCAACACCTTTGGCGGCTATTCGTCGCAGATGGTGGTGCGCGAGAGCTTCGTGCTGAAGATCAGCCACGCGGAGAGCGACCTGGCCGCCGTGGCGCCGCTGTTGTGCGCCGGCATCACCACCTATTCACCACTGCGCCAGTGGCAGGCCGGCCCGGGCAAGAAGGTCGGCATCGTCGGCCTGGGCGGGCTGGGCCACATGGGCGTGAAGATCGCAGCCGCCATGGGTGCCGAAGTGGTGCTGTTTACCACCTCGGCGGACAAGCGCGACGATGCGCTGCGCCTGGGCGCGCATGCCGTCGTGGTGTCGAAGAACGCAGACGAGATGGCCGCGCATGCCAACAGCTTCGATCTGATCGTGAACACCGTCGCCGCGCCGCACAACCTGGACGCCTTCCTCGCGCTGCTCAAGCGCGACGGCACCATGACCCTGGTGGGCGCGCCGGGCAGCCCGCACCCATCGCCCAACGTGTTCAGCCTGATCATGAAGCGCCGCCGTCTGGCCGGCTCGCTGATCGGCGGCATTCGCGAGACGCAGGAAATGCTCGACTTCTGCGCCGAGCACGGCATCCTCGCGGACATCGAGACCATCCGCATGGACGCCGTCAACGACGCCTACGAGCGCATGCTGAAAAGCGACGTGCGCTACCGCTTCGTCATCGACATGGCGACGCTGAAGGCGGCCTGAGCGAACGCGCCGCGCCGCTTCAAACGCGGGGCGCCTCGCTGGCCGGCGCGGGCGGCGCGGTGATGATGGCCGTGGCCGCCACCGCATCGGCCTCGGCCAGCTCGGGCCGGCGTGCATAGCGCTGCGCCAGCACCGCGCACACCATCAGCTGCATCTGGTGGAACACCATCAGCGGCAGCACGATGGCGCCCACGGCGTGCGATGCGAACAGCACCTTGGCCATGGGCACGCCGCTCGCCAGGCTCTTCTTGGAGCCGCAGAACACGATGGTGATCTCGTCTTCTTTCGAGAAGCCCAGCCGGCGGCTGATCCACGTGGTGGAGACGATCGCCAGCGTCAGGATGATGGCGCACACCAGCAGCAGCCCGAGCAGCGCGCCCAGCGGAATCTGCTGCCACAGCCCCTGGATGACGGCCGCGCTGAACGCGGTGTAGACCACCAGCAGGATCGAGCCCTGGTCCACATACTTGAGCACCGCGGCGCGGCGCTTCACGAAGCCGCCGATCCACGGCCGCAGCAAGTGCCCGGCTACGAAAGGCGCCAGCAGTTGCAGCATGATGCGGCCCATGCTGGCCAGCGCGTCGGGCTGCTGCGCAGCACCGGCGGCGCCTCCTACCTTCGGCAGCAGCAGCCCCACCAGCAGCGGCGTGATGACGATGCCCAGCAGCGTGGAGGCCGACGCGCTGCAGATGGCCGCCGGCATGTTGCCGCGCGCCATCGCGGTGAAGGCGATGGCTGACTGCACCGTGGCCGGCAGCACGCAGAGAAAGATCACGCCCAGGTACAGATCGGGCGTGACGAGCGGCTCCAGCACCGGCCGCAGCGCCCAGCCCATCAGCGGAAACAGCACGAAGGTGCTGGCCACCACCAGCAGGTGCAGCCGCCAGTGGGACAGGCCAGCCACGATGGCCTCGCGCGAGAGCTTGGCCCCGTGCAGGAAAAACAGCAGCGCCACCGCCGCCACCGTCACCCCTTCGAACACACGCGCCACCATGCCGGAGGCCGGCAGCAGGCTGGCCAGCGCCACGGTGAACAGCAGCGCCAGCATGTAGTTGTCGGGCAGGAATTTGGATCGGGCCATGGTTTTCTCGGAGCCTGGAAGCGTCAATGGCCCCGATTGGACTGCATTGCGCACCCTGAGTGAAATGGATTTCACTGATGGTTCTATGATTCACACGCATGAATGTCACCCTGCGCCAACTGCATGTCTTCCAATCGGTGGCGGCGACAGCCAACTTCAGCCGCACGGGCGATGCGGTGGGACTGACGCAGCCCGCTGTCAGCCGATCCATCACCGAGCTGGAGGCACAGCTGGGCCTGAAGCTGCTGAACCGCACCACGCGCGAGGTGACGCTGACCGACGCAGGCCGCAGCCTGGCCGCGCGGCTGCCGCGTGTTCTTGACGAGTTGGAAGGCGTGCTGCTGGACGTGCGCGGCATGGCCACTGCGCGCCGGGGCCGCGTGCGCGTGGCCAGCAGCCCCACGCTGTCTGCCAACCTCATGCCCGACTGCATCGCGCGCTGCCGCGAGGCGATGCCCGAGCTAGACCTGATGCTGCTGGACCGCATGCAAAGCGACGTGCTGGCCAGCGTGCTGTCGGGCGAGGTGGATTTCGGCGTGGTGATTGACCCAGGCGAGCGCGACGCGCTGCATTGCGAGACTATCCTGACCGACCCGTTCTGCCTGGCCTGCCCGCCCGGCCACCGGCTGGCAGCGCGCAAGCGGGTGCGCTGGAGCGACTTGAGGGACGAGTCGCTGGTGCTGCTGGACCACGCCTCGGGCAGCCGCCGCCTGATCGACCGGGCACTCGCCGCGCATGCGGTGCCGCACACCGTGGCGCAGGAGGTGGGCCACCCGACCACGATCTTTCGCATGCTGGATGCCGGCCTGGGCATCTCGGTCATTCCTGCGCTGGCGCTGCCACCCGAAGGCCTGTCCCGCCTGGCCGTGCGCCCGTTGCTGCCCCGCGTGGACCGGGACATCGTGCTGGTGCACCGCAAGAACCGAGCGCTGGTGCCGTTGGCGCAGGCGGCTTGGGATCTCGTCAGAGAAGTAGCGCGCCAGCGGACCGCAGCCGGCGGCAATCCCCAGATTTGAATGAAAACAGGCTGTAGCGCCCTATCCATAAGCACTACCAGCTATTTATTTAATAGCAATCGATGGCAACTACCTACCAGCCATAAAACCCGGCCAGCACCAATGCCGCCTCTGGCGTGAACGCCCCCGCTGCCAGACGCGTATGTACCTCCGCCGGTGACCAGGCCTCGAAGCGTTCGACCTCGCCGTCCTGGTTGACGGGCACCACGCCCTGCGGCAGGGTCGCGCGGAACCAGTCGATGCGCTCGACCATGTAGCCGGTTTCCGCGTGCTGCCCGCCGTCGCCACCCGCCTCGCACGGCCGAGCGAAATCCACATGGCCGCCATGCGCCACGCCATGCAGCGCGGTGATTTCAAGCCCCGCCTCTTCCCAGGTTTCGCGCGCCAACGCCTGCGGCAGGGTGTCGGCGGCAGACACCATGCCGCCCATGGTCGTGTCCCACAGGCCCGGGTTGGAGGGCTTGGTGAAGGCGCGCTGCTGCACCCACATGGCGCCACCCGGCGCGCAGGCCACCAGATGGACGGCGCGGGTCGTTATGCCCAGCGGGCGCACGGCGCCGCGCTCCACCGTGCCGATGCAATCGCCCGCTGCGTTGTGCACCGCCAGCTGCTCGTCGCGCCAGGGGCCGCAATGGCCGGTGGTGCGCAGGGCGCGGGCCAGGGCGTTCAGTGCGTCGGTGGTGCCGGTGGCGTCGATAAGGCCTTCATCGGTGTTGAGCAGCTGCCAGCACTGCGCACCGCCAAACTCCTTTTTTGATAGCTGCCAGCGCTTATCCAATAAGCGCTGCAAGGCTATTTCATCAAAAATCTCGGCATCGACGGAGCCCACCATATGCCCCACCACCGCGAAGGGCAGGCGGGGCCTGGCAGGCGGGCGCAAGGCACGCGCACGGGCGGCGTCCACCCAGTCGGGACGCCCGTTCAGCGCCGCACTCACGACAGCGTGAGGATGGTGCAGCCGGTGGTCTTGCGCGCTTCAAGGTCGCGGTGGGCCTGCTGCACGTCGGCCAGCGGGTAGCGCTGCGCGATGTGGATCTTGACCTCGCCGCTTTCCACCACCTTGAACAAATCTTCCGCCATGGCCTGCGTGGCCTCGCGCGTGGCGATGTGGGTGAACAGCGTCTGACGGGTGACGTAGAGCGAGCCCTTGGCACCCAGCACGCCGGGCGCGAACGGCGGCACGGGGCCAGAGGCATTGCCAAACGTGGCCATCAGGCCGAAGGGGCGCAGGCACTCGAGGGACTTGTCCCAGGTGTCCTTGCCGACCGAGTCGTACACCACTTTCACGCCGCGCCCGCCGGTGATCTCTTTCACCCGTGCGGCGAAGTCTTCTTTGGCGTAGTTGATGGCATGCGCCGCGCCGTTGTCCTGCGCCAGCTGGCATTTGGCGTCGGAGCCGGCGGTGCCGATCAGTTGCAGGCCCAGCGCCTTTGCCCACTGGCAGGCGATCAGCCCGACACCGCCTGCGGCCGCGTGGAACAGCACGAAGTCGCCGGGCTCCAGTCCTTCGACCGGCCGCACTTTTTTCAGCAGGTACTGCGCCGTCAGGCCCTTGAGCATCATTGCGGCGCCCGTGTCGAAGTCGATGCCATCAGGCAGCCGGCACACGTTGTGCGCAGGCATCACGCGCACTTCGCAATAGCTGCCAGGCGGGTTGGCGGCATAGGCAGCGCGGTCGCCTGGCTGCAGGTGCGTAACGCCTTCGCCCACCGCCTCGATCACGCCAGCGCCTTCCATGCCGATGCCGGCCGGCATCTGCAGCGGATACAGGCCCGTGCGGTGATAAACGTCGATGAAGTTCAGGCCGACCGCATGGTGGCGAATGCGCACCTGGCCGGCGCCGGGTTGGCCCACCTCGACGTCGGTGACATGCAATTCTTCGGGACCGCCATGCTGGCGGATCTGGACGGCGAGGCTCATGGGGCAAGGTCTCCTGCGGGGCTCGTTGATCAAAGAGGACGGCCTGCACGCACGGCGCAGGCGCGAAGGGCATCCTGCCATGTTTCAGCCGGCTTTGCAGGGCTCTGGCTGCGGCTACAGTTGCTGCCCATGACGCAACGACTCTCGCCCGCCACGGTGGGCATGCTGGCTCTGGCTCCGCTGCTGTGGGCCGGCAACGCGGTGGTGGGCCGCCTGGTGCACACGCTGGTGCCACCCCTCACGCTGAACTTCATTCGCTGGGCGCTGGCCTTCGCCATCTTGCTGCCGCTGGCGCACCGTGTGCTGCGGCCCGGCAGCCCCGCGTGGCCGCACTGGCGCCGCTTCGCATTGCTGGGCCTGCTGGGCATCGGCTGCTACAACGCGCTGCAGTACATGGCGCTGCAAACCTCCACGCCGCTGAACGTCACGCTGGTCGGCTCGGGCCTGCCGGTGTGGATGCTGGCCATCGGCGCGCTGTTCTTCGGCGCGCCGGTCACGCGGCGGCATGTGGTGGGCGCGCTGCTGTCGATTGCCGGCGTGCTGGTGGTGCTGAGCCGGGGCGAATGGTGCCAGTTGCTGGCGCTGCGGCTGGTGCCGGGCGACTTGTACATGGTGCTGGCCACCATGTGCTGGGCGTTCTACAGCTGGCTGCTGTCGCGCACCACGGAGCCCGCATCGGTGCGCGGCGACTGGGCCGCCTTTCTGATGGCGCAGATGGTGTTCGGCCTGGCCTGGTCGGGCGCGTTCACCGCCGCCGAATGGGCGCTGGCGCCGCGCCACATCGAATGGGGCTGGCCGCTGGCCGCGGCGCTGCTGTTCATCGCGGTAGGGCCGGCCTTGCTGGCCTACCGCTGCTGGGGCGTGGGCGTGCAGCGGGCCGGGCCGGCAGTGGCGGGGTTTTTCATCAACCTGACCCCGCTCTTCGCAGCCGTGCTGTCGGCGGCGTTTCTGGGCGAGGTGCCGCACCTCTATCACGCCGTGGCGTTCGCGCTGATCGTGGTGGGCATCGTGGCGTCGTCGCGGCGCTGACCCGTCACACTTTTAGATCAAATCAGACTCCAGCGCTTATCCCAAAAGCGTAAGTAGCTACTATTTCTATAGCAAACTTTCAGGTGGCAGGCTGGCCTGCGCTCTCGGCGGCCAGCGCACGCAACTGGGCTGCCGGCATGGGCCGGCCCAGCAGATAGCCCTGGTACAGATCGCAGCCGTGGCTGGCCAGAAAGTCGCGCTGTGCCTCGGTTTCCACGCCCTCGGCGATGACTTCCAGCTCCAGGTTGCGCGCCATGCCGATGATGGTCTGCACGATCACATCGTCGGTGTGGCGCACGCCCAGGTTGCGCACGAAGGACTGGTCGATCTTCAGCTGGTGCAAGGGCAATTGCGTAAGGTATGCCAGCGACGAATAGCCAGTGCCGAAGTCGTCCACCGAAAAGCGCACGCCCTTGGTGCGCAGCAGATGCATCTTGGCGACCGACTCCTGAACGTTGTCCAGCACCAGCGATTCGGTCAGCTCCAGCTCGAGCAGGTGCGGCCTCACCCCCGTCTCTTGCAAAATCTGGATGACCTGCGCCACGAATTCAGGCTGGTGGAACTGCCGCGCGCTCACGTTGACCGACAGGTGCACGTCGCGCAAAAAGGGGTCGCGTTGCCAGAGGGCGAGCTGTTCGCAGGCGGTACGCAGAACCCATCGGCCCAGTGGAACGATGAATTCGCTGTCTTCTGCCACGCCGATGAACTGGCCCGGCAGCACCATGCCGCGCTCGGGATGCTGCCAGCGCAGCAGCGCCTCGGCACCCACCAGCGCGCCGCGCAGCGTGAACTGCGGCTGGTAGTGCAGCACGAACTGCCCTGCAACCAGGCCCGCCTGCAGATCGGACTCGAGCCGCGCGCGGGCGCTGATGGCCTCTTGCATGCCGGGGTCGAAGAAGCACAGGCCGTTGCCGCGCTGGGCCTTCACCTGGTACATGGCGATGTCGGCCTGCTTGAGCAGCTCTGCAGCGGACTGGGCCTTTTGACCAAACAGGGTTGCGCCGATGCTGCAGTTGCTCTGGTGGGTATACGCGCCCAACTGGTAGGGCTGATTCAGGTTTTGCAGGATCTTTTCGCCAATGCGCTTGGCCGATGCTGCGGCCTCGTCGCTGTCGGTGGACAGATCGCGCAGCATGACGACGAATTCATCCCCGCCCAGGCGCGCAACGGTGTCGGTGGTGCGTACGTTCGCGCTCAGGCGCCGCGCCACCTGTTGCAGCAACTGGTCGCCCACTTCATGGCCCAGCGTGTCGTTGAGCGTCTTGAACTGGTCCAGGTCCAGGAACAGCAGCACACCCCGCTCGCCCGACCGCTCGGCGGCTGCTTCGGCCTGATGCAGCCGGTCGAGCAGCAAACGCCGATTCGGCAGGCCGGTGAGCGGGTCGTAGAAGGCGAGGTTCTCGATCTCGGCAGACGCCCTGCGGATGTCGGTCACGTCGTGGTACGAAATGACCACGCCGCCGTCGGGCGTGGGGCGCTCGGTGATCTGGATGCAGTGGCCGTTGGGCATCTCCTGCTCGTGCGTGCCGCGCGGGAAGCGCTGCAGCAGCATGCGTTGCTCGACCCATTCGCGCCGGGCGGCGTCGCTGCCGGTGGGCAAGTGTTGGGACACAGAAGCCTCCAGCAGTTCACGGAACGGCATGCCCACTCGCAGCGACGGCGTCATCCACGGAAAGATTTCTTCGAAGCGCAGGTTCCACTGCCGCACGCGCTGGTCGGAGTCGAGCAGCAGAAAGCCGGTCACCAGAGATGACAAGGCCTGTTCGAGCGTGGCCTGCGATTGCGACATGGCGCGCCGGGCGCGGTGAATGCGGTTGAGATAGGCCACCGAAAAACCCGCGATGGCCAGCAACGTGACGCCGAACAGCAACGCCACCAGCACGATGGCATTGCGCTCGGTGCGGCGGTTGTCCAGGGCCGCACGCGCGGGCAGGCTGGCGGATATCCACAGGTCCGGATACAGGATGGAGCGCGCAACCACCATGGCTGGCACACCCGTCAGCCGCGCCCGCTGATCCCAAGGGTCGGCTGCCGCTGCGCCTACGGCTGCCGACGTAGCTGCGCTGTCCGAGCCATGACCGTGTTCGCCCAGCGGGTACACGGTGGCCGAGCGGCGCAGCTCGCCCCGGCTGGAGATGCCCAGCAGCACGTCGCCCCCGCCGTGCTCCATGGTCACCTCCAGCGCGGGAATGTCGACGCCCTGCATCAACACCGACACCAGCATGCTGGAGGGCACCTGCGCCAGCGCCAGCAATCGCTTTCCGCCGGCCATCGTCACGTGCCGCGCGAAGAAGATCACCCGCTCCGAGCTGGAAAAGCTGACCGTGGGCGGGCTGGCCATCAGCACCGGCACAGCCTGGCCCATGGCCTCTTCGAAGAAACCGGAAGGCAAGTCGCGCGCCGCATTGAAGCCGGCCTGATCGGACGCCGCCACCACGTTGCGGTTCTCATCCATCAGCACCACGTAGCGCACCATCAGGTTCTGCCTGGCCGCACTGCGCAGCAGTTGCCGCGCGCCCTGCCCGCCCAGTTCAACGCGCGGGCTGGCCGACAGATCGAGCAGGTCGCCGGTGCTGGCCAGCAGCACATCGAACGAGAGCAAAGTGCGGTTCATGGCGGCTTCGGCACCAGAGGCAAACCGCTTGACCTGCGCTTCGCTTTCCGCCAAGGCGGTAGTGCGCGCATTCCATACCAGCGACGTAGTGGCCAGCACCAGCGCGGCCAGCATCAGCGAAACGCCGGTCCAGACAGCAAAGCGGGTGCGGGAGGTGGCACGCATCATGGAACACCGCCTCGCACGGCCGGGCGGCCGGCGGCACCGATGGTGCGATCCCAGATTTCATCGCAGCGTACGGCGCAACGGCGCTGCCACTTGGGCAGCACCGAAGTGCGAAAGACCTCCATGCGCCGACCCTCGTCCTGCGCAGACACGGGCACCAGCACCATGGAGCCCTTGCGGCCTGTCTGGCAACCGGACTGGCCGGTATTGCAGGCGACGCCTTCCACCGTCTCGCGTTCGGCCTGGGCCCAGATGGCAGCTTCCAGGCGAGCCAGCTCGGTGCGCAGCAGGGTGCGCGCATCGGGCGGCAGCGCGTTCCATGCAGCCATGTTGGCGCCGAACACCGCCATGCCCCAATTCAAGGGCAGCGGGTAGAGGTGGGTGGTGATCGTGTCCAGGCCCAGCGTGTTGCCGGACATGGCACCCGTGACGGCACAGTCGCTGTCACCGGACTCCAGGCTGCTGCGTTGTTGGGCGAAGCCGGTCAGCACCGGCTCCGCACCCAACGCGGTGATGAAGTCGGCCTGCGCGGGAGAGGACACCCGCACGCGCCGGCCCGCCAGGTCGTCGAGCCGCGCCAAAGGCCGCTTGCAGAAGGTGATCTGTGCGGGATAGACGTAGACCGCCAATACCTCGACGCCATGCTCGTCGCGCAGGGCCTGCTCCAGGTAAGGGCGAAACGCGGCGGCCGCCACGCGCAGGCTGGGAATGTCGTTGCTCAAGCCCGGCAGATCCACGGCGGTGTATTGCGGGTACTGGGCTGAAAACGAACTCATCAGCGCGGTGCCGAACGGCACCACCCCCAGTTGCAGCAGGCGCAGCATTTCCACGCCGGGCACGCCTGCTCGGTCAAAGGGAACGATGTCAGCGGTCAGGCGGCCACCGGTCAGGCGCGGCAGGTCACGGGTCCAGAAGGGTTGCTCGAACTGTGTGTATTGCGTGATGAGGCCCAGGCCACCCACCACCCGCAGGCGAATGGGAGTAGCGCCAGGTGGTGAGACACGGCTGGCGGTGCTGGATGCCGAGGGCGATGCCGATGCAGCTGTCTTGCCTTTGGCCGGCGGCACCGGGGCCGCGCCCTGGCTGCGCGCGGGCTCTTGCCGTTCCTGCCCGAGCGCTGCCCACGGCAGCAGGGCCACGCTCAGGCCTAGAGCCAGCTGGCGCAGCACGCAGGGGACGGAAGGACGGAACGGCAACAACGGCATGACAAGTCCCCTGGATTCAAGTGAACGGCAGGCGAGCCGAAGCCATTGTTGACCACATTCCACTCTGCGGCAGGCGCAACAGCGGGGAAAAAATGGATTTTCCAGCCAGAGGGACGATTGCTGGACCGGTGACCAGCGTTACCGAAAGCGCTTACTTCTTCAGAAAGTGCCCGGGTAGGCCCCGCCGTCTGCCAGCACGTTCTGCCCCGTCATGTAGCCGGCATGCACACTGCAGAGGAAGGCGCAGATGGCGCCGAATTCCTGCGGATTGCCGTACCGCCCGGCCGGTATGGAGGACTGCTGGCTGCGGCGCACGTCTTCCACGCTCTTGCCCGACTTGGACGACGCCGCCTTGACGGTGGCGGCCAGCCGGTCGGTGTCGAACTTGCCAGGCAACAGGTTGTTGAGAGTGACGCCCCGAGCGGCAATCCCGCTGCGCGACGCGCCGGCCACGAAGCCGGTCAAACCGCTGCGTGCGCCGTTGGACAGGCCCAGGATGTCGATGGGCGCCTTGACCGCGCTGGAGGTGATGTTGACGATGCGCCCGAAGCCGCGTTCGGCCATGCCGTCCACCGTCGCCTTGATGAGCTCGATGGGCGTGAGCATGTTGGCGTCCACGGCCTTGATCCACGCGTCACGATCCCAATCGCGAAAGTCGCCGGTCGGCGGCCCGCCTGCATTGGTCACCACGATGTCGAACGCCGTGCCAGGACCGCCCGCCACCTCGAACGCGGCCGCACGGCCTTGCGGTGTGGTGATGTCGGCAGCCACTGCCAGCACCTGGGGTTGAGGGCCTTTTATGCCTCCAGCCCTTGTGGAGTCAGCGCTGGCAGCTATCAAAAAAGCAGCAGCTTGTTCCAACGCATCGGCGTTGCGTGCATTGATGACCACGTTCACGCCCTCGCGCACCAGTGCCTCGGCGCAGCCCAGGCCCAATCCCTTGCTGGCGCCGCAGACCAGCGCCCATTTTCCGGCAATGCCCAAATCCATAAGTCTTTCGCTCCGTTGGTGTGGTGGCCCGGCCAGGCGAGCCATTGATAGTTCAAAAAGATGATAGTGCGAGGCGCCAGGCCCACAAGCATGGCAGCACGTGCTTTGAGGGCTACCCGGTTCGGCGGCGCGCCATGCGGGTAAAGACGTAGATCCCCGTCATGACCAGCACGGTGCCGGCGGCGATGGTCAGGGTGAAAGGCTCGTCCAGCAGCCACACCCCCATGAGGATAGTGGAGAGCGGCCCGATCATGCCGGTCTGCGCGGTAAGGTCGGCGCCGATGCGTTCGATGGCCAGCATCACCAGCAACACCGGCACCGCCGTGCACAGCGTGGCGTTCAGCAGCGACAGCCACAGCACTTGCGGCGCAACCAGCGCGGCAGACAGCGGCCGCAGCAGCACGAACTGCAGCAGGCAGCACAGGCAGGCCACGGTCGTCGCCAGTCCCACCAGCCGCAGGGCGCCCAGGCGCCGCACCATCTCGCCGCTGTAGACGAGGTAGATCGCGTAGCTCACCGCCGACAGGAACACCAGCAGCACGCCCCAGCCCACGTGCGCGCCCTGCAGATTCGCTTCGGAGCCGAACACCAGCAAAACGCCGCAGTAGCTGATGCCCATGCCCACCACCTGCAGCCAGCGCACGCGGCGCCGGTACAGCACCCAGCCCAGCAGCACCACCAGCGTGGGGTTGAGATAGAGAATCAGCCGCTCCAGGCTGGCGCTGATGTAGGCGAGCCCGGCAAAGTCGAGAAAGCTGGCGAGGTAGTAGCCCGTGAAGCCCAGCCATGCCACACCCAGCCAGTCGCGCCGCGTCAGCGGTGGCTTGCCCCGGCTGGCCCACCATGCCATGGCTGCAAAGATGGGCAGCGCGAACAGCATGCGGTACATGATGAGCGTGACCGCGTCCACGCCGTGCCGGTACGCCAGCTTGACGATGATGGCCTTGGCGCTGAACGCGATGGCGCCGACGAAGGCGAACACCAGCCCTGTCACCGGCGATGGCGATGGCGATGGCGATGCAGGTGTTGCGGGACCGCTCATCGGTGGCGCGCTGCAAAGACGCGATGGTGCAGGCGCCGCAGCGACCACCACACGCCCAGCGCCACCACCGGAATGGCGATGGCGGCGGAGGTTTCCGGCGACAAAGGGTGTTGCTGCGGATGCTGGCGAGGATGAGGGTCTGGCGGCATGGAAAGCGGGGGTGCGGGGGAGCATGGCCGAAGGGAGTCGGCAGCGCCCATTGTCGTCGCCCCGCCCGGACCGCCCATGAAAAACGGCACCCGAAGGTGCCGTTGGTTGTCAGCCCAGCCATCGTCGCGGAAGACGGCCGCAGGGCTTGAGAGCGGCAGCGCCTTACTCTTCGACGAAAGCCTCTTCGCGCTTGCGGCTGACTGCGGGCAGCAGCACGATCACCAGCAGCAGCACGGCGGCAGCCAGCAGGCCGGCGGAGATCGGACGCGTGACGAACACGCTCCAGTCGCCGCGCGAGAGCAGCAGCGCACGGCGCAGGTTCTCTTCCATCATCGGGCCCAGGATGAACCCGAGCAGCAGTGGCGCCGGTTCGGTGCCCAGCTTGTGGAAGGTGTAGCCCACCAGGCCGAACAGACCCACCAGCCATACGTCGAACGTATTGTTGTTGGTGGAATACACACCGACCGCGCAGAACAGCACGATGGACGGGAACAGCCAGCGGTAAGGCACCGTCAGCAGCTTGATCCACAGGCCGATCAGCGGCAGGTTCAGGATCACCAGCATCGCGTTGCCGATCCACATCGAGGCGATCAGGCCCCAGAACAGTTCGGGGTTGCTCGTCATCACCTGGGGACCAGGCTGGATGTTGTGGATGGTCATGGCACCGACCATCAGCGCCATCACGGCGTTGGGCGGAATGCCCAGCGTCAGCAGCGGGATGAAGGACGTTTGCGAGCCTGCGTTGTTGGCCGACTCTGGCGCCGTCACACCGCGGATGTTGCCTTGGCCGAAGGGCACTTCGCCGGGCTTCAGCTTGGTCTTCTTCTCGATCGTGTAGGCCGCGAAAGCGGACAGCAGCGCACCGCCACCGGGCAAGATGCCCAGGCAAGAACCCAGGGCCGTGCCGCGCAGCATTGCAGGGAACATGCGCTTGAAGTCTTCCTTCGTGGGCATCAGGCCCTGCACCTTGGCGGTGAACACCTCGCGGTCTTCTTCCGGCTTGGCCAGGTTGGCGATGATTTCGCCATAGCCGAACACCCCCATGGCGATCACGGTGAAGTTGATGCCGTCGGTCAGCTCAGGAATGTCGAAGCTGTAGCGGGCCACACCCGAGTTCACGTCGGTGCCGACCAGGCCCAGCAGCAGGCCCAGCACGATCATCGAGATGGCCTTGAGCAGCGAGCCCGAAGCCAGCACGACAGCGCCGATGAGGCCCAGCACCATCAGCGAGAAGTACTCGGCCGGACCGAACTTGAAGGCGACTTCGGTCAGTGGAGGCGCGAAGGCCGCAAGGATCAGCGTGCCCACGCAACCGGCAAAAAACGAGCCGATACCGGCGGCGGCCAGCGCCGGCCCAGCCCGGCCCTTGCGCGCCATCTGGTAGCCGTCGATCACGGTCACCACTGAGGACGATTCGCCCGGCAGGTTCACCAGAATGGCGGTGGTCGACCCACCGTATTGCGCTCCGTAGTAGATGCCGGCCAGCATGATCAGCGCCGACACAGGTGGCAGCGCGTACGTGGCGGGCAGCAGCATGGCGATGGTCGCCACCGGGCCGATGCCCGGCAGCACGCCGATCAGCGTGCCCAGCAGACAGCCGACAAAGCAGTAGATGAGGTTCTGAAACGTGAAGGCGACGCCGAAGCCGATCGCCAGGTTGTCAAACAATTCCATGGTTTTCTATGCTCCGCCTTAACCCACGATGAAACTGGGCCACACGGGGAACTGCAGCTTGAGCGCCCACACGAAAGCCACGTAACTGCCGACCGCCAGGAAAGTCGCCAGAACGAAGACCTCCAGCGGACGGAACTTGTCGCCGGCGAGACTGGCGATGAACGTCAGCGCGTAGATGGCGACGATCAGGCCCATGGCCGGCACACCCAGGGTAGGCAGTCCTGCCAGCAGTACTCCGAAGGCGAAGTTGGAAGCCAGCACGAAGAACAGCGGCTTCCAGGCCCACTTGCCCACCTTGTCGCCGTCGGCACTTTCCACCACGGTGGAATAGAACACGATGGCGCCCCCCAGGATCGACAGCAGGATGCCGAGGATCAGCGGAAAGTAGCCGGGGCCCATGCGAGCGCCCGTACCCACCGTGTAGTTGGTGGCGCCGATGGCGAAAGCGACCCCAATGCTCATGAACATGAGCCCTGCAAAAAAGTCTTTCTGACTCTTGATTTTCACGAAAAAGTCTCCTTACGCGAACTTGACGGGCGATTGTGCAGGCGCCCCTTCCCGCAAGCGTTGTGGATACCACCTACCGGACGCCTAGGGAAAACCGCAGGTTCCACCGAGCCCCGCACCCGGAACACGCAAACCGCACCAAACGCGTGCAGGAATACCGCCGATGGTGCGCACACCTCAATCGAGCGGAGGCGTGGAGGCAATGACCTCGTCGAGCGTGGTCAGGCCCTCGGCCACGCGCAGCGCCCCGGCCAGGCGCAGCGGGCGCATGCCGTCCTGCACGGCCTGGCGGCGCAGGTTGTCGATGGACGGCGTCTGGTTGATCCGCTCCTTCAGCGCTTCGCTAACAGTCAGCAGTTCATACAGTCCCATGCGGCCACGAAAGCCCGTCATGCGGCAGTCCACACAGCCCACCGGCTTGAAAGGCTGGTAATTGCCGTTGATCTTCCAGGGCTTGACGACCTCGGCCAGCGTCTCGGGGCGGGCTTCTGTGTTAGGAGCGCGGCACTGCTTGCACAGCGTGCGCACCAGCCGCTGCGCCAGCACCCCCAGCAGCGTGGCGTTGATGAGGTAGGGCGGCACGCCCAGCTCCATCAGCCGGGTGACGGCGCTGGGCGCGTCGTTGGTGTGCAGCGTGCTGAACACCAGGTGGCCGGTGAGTGCGGCCTGCACCGCCATGTCGGCGGTGGCCAGGTCGCGGATTTCGCCCACCATTAGCACGTCGGGGTCTTGCCGCATCAGCGCGCGCAGGCCCTCGGCGAAATTGAAGTCCAGCTGCGGCTGCACCTGCGTCTGGTTGAAGCTCGGCTCGATCATCTCGATCGGGTCTTCCACCGTGCTGACGTTCACGGCTTCGGTAGCCACGCGCTTGAGCGTTGAATACAGCGTCGTGGTCTTGCCCGAGCCGGTGGGCCCAGTCACCAGAATGATGCCGTGCGGGCGCTTGACCAGTTGCTCCCAGCGCTGCGCGTCGTGCTGCGAAAAGCCCAGAGCGTCCAGATCTTTCACGGCGTTGTCGGGGTCGAAGATGCGCATCACCATCTTCTCGCCGAAGGCCGTGGGCAAGGTTGAGAGGCGCATTTCAACCTCGTCGCCTCGGGGGTTTCGGGTCTTGATGCGGCCGTCCTGCGGGCGCCGGCGCTCCACCACGTCCATGCGGCCCAGCAGCTTCACGCGGGCCACCATCGCATTCAGCACGCCCATCGGCATCTGGTAGACCGGGTGCAGCATGCCGTCGATGCGAAAGCGGATCACGCCCTGCTCGCGGCGCGGCTCCAGGTGAATGTCGCTCGCTCGCTGGTCGAACGCGTACTGCCACAGCCAGTCGACCACCTTGACCACGCCCTGGTCGTTCGCGTCCAGCTGCTTGTTGCTCTTGTTGAGCTCCACCAGCTGCTCGAAGCTGCTGGAACTGGCGCTGCCGCCCGCCTTCTGCGCGGCGCGTACCGACTTGGCCAGTGCGTAGAACTCGGCCGTGTAGCGCTGAATGTCTTGCGGGTTGGCGACCACGCGGCGCACGGTGCGGCGCGCCTGGCGCTCCACCTCCGCCACCCAGTCGTCGATGAAGGGCTCGGCCGTGGCCACCACCACCTCCTGCGCGGTCACCTGCACCGGCAGCACCTTGTGGCGTTCGGCGTAGCTGGCGCTCATGGCGTCGGCCACGCGGCCCACGTCCACCTTCAGCGGGTCGATGCGCAGATAGGCCAGGCCGCTGCGGCCGGCAACGTACTGCGTCAGCAGCTCTGCATCCAGCGGCTTGCCGTCGGCCTGGCGCGTCATGGCCACGTTGGCCAGGCGCACCAGCGGGTGTTGCTGGCTTTCAGCCTGGGCGCAGCGGGCCACCGTGCGGTCCGCCTCCTCGGC
The DNA here is from genome assembly GCF_031843945.1 of Acidovorax sp. WCS2018Noco2-16. Classification (NCBI taxonomy): domain Bacteria; kingdom Pseudomonadati; phylum Pseudomonadota; class Betaproteobacteria; order Burkholderiales; family Comamonadaceae; genus Acidovorax; species Acidovorax sp. WCS2018Noco2-16. The sequence continues at coordinate 34,281 of NZ_JAVTJJ010000012.1, read as the reverse complement.
GCTGATGACGCCGTCGGCCCGCAGCCACTGGACGATGCGGCGCCACTCCAGCGGCCCCGGCGGCTGGGCGGCCAGCGGCGCGGCAAGCGCCGGGCCGGCGGCCTGGAGGCCAGGTGGTGGGGTTGCGGTCATGCGTGGGGTTTCTTTCGGAACGTGGCGTTCTCAGCTCACCGGTTTGAACACGCGCATCCACTTGGTGGCGGGCAAGTCCCAACGGGCCTGCACAGCCTCTGCGCGGTCCAGCAGCTCCGCACGTTTGAGCGCTTTGGGCGTGCGCTGGGCCAGCACGATGGTGTTGCCTTCGCGCGTGGGCTTGAAGGCCCAGAGCGCGTCGGCACCGAAGGCCTGGGCCATCTTGTCCAGGCTGCGGTCGTAGCTGGAGGCACGGCCGAACAGGTTGACCGTCATGATGCCGTCGTCGGTCAGCAGCGCGCGGCAGTCGGCGTAGAAGTCGGCACTGTCGAGCACCGGCGCAGCGGCGTCGTGGTCGTACAAGTCCACCGCCAGCGCATCGACCGTGCCCAGCCATTCGGCTTGGCGAATCTCTCGGGCGGCGTCGGCCAGCACCACGCGCAGCTTGGGGCCGTCGGGCGGCAGCTTGAACCAGGTGCGGCAGACCGACACGACCTGCGGATTCAGCTCGATGGCAGTGCAGCACATGCGCAGCTTCTTGTGGCAGAACTTGGTGATGGCGCCCGCGCCCAGCCCCAGCTGCATGGCGTGGCGCTTGCCCACGCTGGCCGGCTCCATGAACAGCAGCCAGGCCATCATGCGCTGCACATATTCCAGTTCGATATCGAAAGGCTCGGCCACGCGCATGGAGCCCTGGATCCACGGCGTGCCCAGGTGCAGGTGGCGCACCTCGCCATCTTCGGAGACGCTCACTTCGGGCAACTCGACCGCTGCGGCGGGCTTCTTGCGGGGCGCCTTGGCCGTAGCCGGAGCGGTTGCGGTTGCGACTGCTTCGGCAGCCGTCTTCTTTGTCGTCGTCAAAATCGTCACACCGATCCAAAAGGGGCCAGGGCGTCGGCCCAGGCATTGCGTTTGCGCTCAAAGCTCCACGCCGCGTTGGCCGGGCTGGTGGAAGGCAGCCGCAGCGATGCGATGCCCGCGCTGCTGCCATCCGACTCTTCCAGGCCGAGGCTGGCGCGCACTGCCCAGGCGTGGCGAAAGCTTTCCCCGCCATTGTGGGCGATGGCGGCCAGCCCGGGCGCCACGGCGTGCAGGCCGGCAAAGTCATTCACCTGGGCGTTGCGGATGTCGGCGTCCAGGCTGCCTTCGCGTTCGCAGGCCGCATACACGTCCCACAGACCCAGCCCGCGCGCCAGCAGCCAGGCGCAGCGGCCCGCGTAGTCCTGCGGCCCGGGCTGCACGTGCTGCGGCCACAGCGCCTGCAGGATGCGCCAGAACTGGTTCTGCGGGTGGCCGTAGTACTGCCCGGCACGCAGCGACGCCGCGCCCGGAAAGCTGCCCAGAATGAGCACGCGCGTTGCGCCGGACACCACGGGCGGCAGGCCGACCAGCCGTGGTGGGGGCAGCGCTGACGGCGCGTTGACCGCCGGCGCTACAGAAGGAAGAACAGTCGTCATGCTATATAAATAATAGCTACTAGCGCTTGATGGGTAAGCGCTAGGGGCCAAAAACGCTCAAAACTTCAGCCCTGCGCCTCGGGCAGCAATGCCTGCAGCCGAGGCAAGGCCGCACAGGCGTTGGCGCGGCTGGCGCGGGCCAGCTCGTGCACGGGCATGTCGCGCAGCGCGGCGATCACCTCGGCAATGCGCGGCAACTCGCCCGGCGTGTTGCGCGCGGGGGGCATGCCGGCGGCGCGGTCGGCGGCGGTCACGTACAGCCAGTGCGGCGGAATGTCGGGCGCGTCGGTTTCCAGCACCAGCGATTCGAACGGCAGATCGGCCGCCAGGCGGCGCAGCTGCAGCGCCCGGTCGTACGTTACGGCGCCGCCGAAGCCCAGCTTGAAGCCCAGCCGGATGAACGCCTCGGCCTGCTGCAGGCTGCCGTTGAACGCATGGGCGATGCCGCCGGCCACGGGCACGTCGCGCAGGCCCTTGAGCACCTTGTCCACCGAGCGGCGCGTGTGCAGGATCACCGGCAGCCCCAGCTTGCGCGCCAGTTGCAGTTGCGTGCGAAAGAACCGTTCCTGCCGCGCCGCATCCAGCCCGGGCACGAAGAAATCCAGGCCGATCTCACCGATCGCCACCAGGCGCGGGTCATTGATGTGCGCCTGCACCGCGTCTTCCAGCACCTGCAGGTCGCCGTCCTCGGCCCGGCCGGTGAAGAGCGGGTGAATGCCCAGCGCGTAGCTGTCGCCATGCCGGTGGGCCAGCGTGCGCACCGCCTCCAGATTGGCGCGCTCCACCGCCGGCAGCACGCAGTGCGCCACGCCCGCGCGGGCGGCGTCGGCGCGCACGCCGTCCAGGTAGGCCAGGCCGGCGTGGGCCTCGAATTCGTCGAGGTGGCAATGGGTGTCGATCCAGACCGTCATGCGCCCGATGATGCCGCAGGAAGCGGCAGTGGCCGTAGGTGGATACCGTCTGTCACGCGCAGGCCGGCGCGTTCCGTGCTACTGTGAATGCAGCCCGCCCAGCCACCTTCCGCCACCCTTTTCACAAAAGGTGCCCGCATGCCCCGGCCCGCCCGCTACAGCCCGTCCCGCCGCAATGCCGCCGGCAGTGCCCTGCCGGGCGAGAGTGTGGCTGAGGCGTCGGCCGATGCATCGCCGACGAACGCATCGAACGCTGCTCCAGAGCCTTCTCCCGCCCCGCCGGTCGGCCGGCGCCGGCGCACCGAAATCGCACTCTGGTCCACCGTCTTCCTACTGTCCGCGCTGATGGCCGCTGCGCTGTGGGCCGGGCGCCAGCCCCCACCCCAGCGCCTGACGCAGGACGACATCGACGCCGCCGTGCTGCGCACGATGGAAACGCGCAGCCTGCCGTCAGCCGCCGCACGCGCCGCGGCGGCGGTGGCGCCTTCGGTGGTGCGCGTGGTGGGCTACGCCCGCAACAAGAAGGGCAAGGAGGTGGAGCGCGGCATCGGCACCGGCGTGGTGATCGTCGACAAGGGCGTGATCCTGACCAACCTGCACGTGGTGCAGGGCACGCACCGCGTGCAGGTGACCTTTGCCGACGGCACCGAAACGCCTGCGCGCATCACCGGCATGCAGCCGCAGAACGACCTGGCCGTGCTGCAGGCCAAGCAGGTGCCCGACGACCTGCAGTCCGCACCGCTGCGCTCCACGCAGAACCTGCGCCCGGGCGACCAGGTGGTGGCCATCGGCTTTCCGTTCGGCATTGGCCCGTCGGTGTCGGCGGGCGTCGTCTCGGGCCTGCAGCGCGAATTCGACTCACCCGAGAGCGGCCAGGAGATGCGCAACCTGATCCAGTTCGACGCGGCTGCCAACCCCGGCAATTCCGGTGGGCCGCTGGTCACCATGGACGGCGAGGTGGTGGGCATCGTCACCGCCATCCTCAACCCCACGTCGGCGCGCACCTTCATCGGCATCGGCTTTGCCGTGCCTATCGAGAACGCCGCGTCCGCCGTGGGCATGCCCCCCTTCTGATCGCCACGCCCACAGGAGCCTTCACATGACCCAGCCCCAAGCCGCCGACACCGCCACGCTAATGGAACAGATCCTCTACGAGGTCAAGCGCGTGGTGGTCGGGCAAGACCGGTTTCTGGAACGCGTGATGGTGGCCATGCTGGCCGGCGGCCACCTGCTGGTCGAAGGCGTGCCGGGCCTGGCCAAGACGCTGACGGTGAAGACGCTGGCGCGCGCCGTGCAGGGCGGTTTCAAGCGCATCCAGTTCACGCCCGACCTGGTGCCGGCCGATCTGATCGGCACGCGCATGTACCACCAGCGCACGGGCGAATTCGCCACCACGCTGGGCCCGGTCTTCACGCACCTGCTGCTGGCCGACGAGATCAACCGCGCACCGGCCAAGGTGCAGAGCGCGCTGCTGGAGGTGATGCAGGAGCGTCAAGTCACCATCGCGGGCGAAACGCATCTGCTGCCCGCCCCGTTCCTCGTCATGGCCACGCAGAACCCCATCGAGACCGAAGGTACCTACCAGCTGCCCGAAGCGCAGGTGGACCGTTTCATGATGAAGGTGCTGGTGGACTACCCCAGCGAGGAAGAGGAATTCGTCATCGCCCAGCGTGCGCTGCAGCCCGCCGTGGCCGTGGCGGCCGTCGCCAGCACCGAACAGCTGGCCGCGCTGCAGACCGAATGCCGGCGCGTCTATGTGGACCCCGCCCTGCTGCAATACGCAGTGCGCCTGGTGGCCGCCACGCGCGCTCCCGCCCAGCACGGCCTGCCTGAACTGGCCAGCCGCATCGCCGGCGGCGCCAGCCCGCGCGCCACCATTGCCCTGGCCGAAGGCGCGCAGGCACTCGCCCTGCTGCGCGGTCGCAGCTACGCCCTGCCCGAAGACATGGCCGACCTGGCGCCCGACGTGCTGCGCCACCGCATCGCGCTGTCGTACGAGGCCCTGTCGGACGGGCAGGACGCCGACGCGCTCATCGCCCGCATCATGGCCCGCGTGGCCGCACCGCCGCGCCCGCTGCACCATTCGGCCGACGAGGCCGCTGCGGCAGCCGCCACCCCCGAAGCCCGCCGTGCCTGACACCGCCGCCCCCTCGTCCACTGCGCCCGCCGCTGCCGAGCGCCTGCTGCAGCGCCTGGAATGGACGGTGCTGCGCCGCCTGGATGGGCTGCTGCAGGGCGACCACCGCACGCTGCTGCGCGGCACCGGCATCGACCTGGCCGACCTGCGCGAATACCAGTCGCATGACGACGTGCGCCACATCGACTGGAACGTCACCGCGCGGCTGGGCGAGCCGCACGTGCGCGTGTTCGCCGAAGACCGTGAGATGACCGCGTGGTTTGTGCTCGACCTGAGCCCCTCGGTGGACTTCGGCCCGCCCGGCCAGGCCAAGCGCGATGTGCTGGCGGGCTTCGTCGCCGTGCTGGCGCGGCTTTTGACGCGGCACGGCAACCGCGTAGGCGCGGTGATCCACCACGGCCGGGGCGCCGGAGCCGACCACGTGCTGCCCGCGCGCGCCAGCCGCCGGCATGTGCTGCATCTGCTGCACCAGTTGCTGGAGCCCGCGGGCGCGCCCGCCGCATCCGGCACTCCGCCACCCGGCGCGACCGAGCTGCATCGGCTGCTGCAGTCCGCCCACGGCGTGCTGCGCCGCCGCAGCACGGTGTTCGTCGTGTCTGATTTCTTGAGCGCACCGGGCTGGGAACGGCCGCTGGGCCAGCTGGCGCAGCGGCACGACGTGCTCGCCGTGCGCCTGCTCGACCCGCTGGAGCTGGAATTGCCCGACGTGGGCCTGCTGCTGCTGCGCGACCCCGAGACCGGCGAGCAGCTGCAGGTCGACACGCGCGACCGCGCCTTTCGCCACCGCTTCGCCCGCCTCGCGGCCCAGCGCGAGGCCGATCTGCGCGCCAGCTTGGCCAAAGCGGGCGCCGACACGCTGGAGCTTTCTACCGACGACGATCTGCTGGACGCGCTGGTGCGCTTCATGGAACTGCGCGGCCACCGCCCGCGCTCGCTGCGGCGCCGCCCCGGCACAGCCGCTGCCGCTGGCTGACCCCCACAACGACGGAGCACGACGCGATGGTGTTTCTCTGGCCCACTTTCCTCTGGCTGCTGCTGGCCTTGCCGCTGCTGGTGCTGCTCTACGTATGGGTGCTGCGCCGCCGCCGCGCCACCGCCATTCACTACCCCGGCCTGGGCCTGGTGCGCGCGGCGCTGGGCACCGGCAACCGCTGGCGGCGCCACGTGCCGCCCGTGCTCTTTCTGTTGGGGCTGGCCGCGCTGCTGGTGGCGGGTGCCCGGCCGCTGGCGGTCATCACGCTGCCCTCGCAGCAGCAGACGATCATGCTGGCCATCGACGTGTCGGGCAGCATGCGCGCCACCGACGTCAAGCCCGACCGCATGGTCGCCGCGCAGAACGCGGCCAAGGCTTTCATCGCCGACCTGCCGCGCCATGTGCGTGTGGGCATCGTCGCCTTCGCCGGCAGCGCCCAGCTGTCGCAGTTGCCTACGCAAAGCCATGAAGACCTGACCCGCGCCATCGACAGCTTTCAGCTGCAGCGCGGCACCGCCACGGGCAACGGCATCCTGCTGTCGCTGGCCACGCTGTTTCCTGATGCGGGCATCGACATCTCCGCACTCGGTGGCCGCCAGGCCATGCCCACGCGCCCGCCGCAGGCCATCGACGAGGCCGGCCGCCCGCCGCGCGGCGAGGCCAAACCGTTCACGCCGGTGGCGCCGGGCTCGTACAACTCGGCCGCCATCATCATGCTGACCGACGGCCAGCGCACCACGGGCGTGGACCCGATCGAGGCCGCCAAGTGGGCCGCCGACCGGGGCGTGCGCGTGTACACCGTGGGCGTGGGCACGGTGGAGGGCGAAACCATCGGTTTTGAAGGCTGGTCGATGCGCGTGCGGCTGGACGAAGACACGCTCAAAGCCATCGCGCTACGCACCAACGCCGAGTACTTTCACGCCGCCACTGCGGCCGACCTGAAGAAGGTCTATGAAACGCTCAGCTCGCGCCTGACGGTGGAGAAGAAAGAAACCGAGGTGTCGTCCTTGCTGGCGCTCGCCGGCGCTGCGCTGATGGTGCTTGCGGCGGGGCTGTCGCTGCTGTGGTTCGGACGGGTGCTCTAGAAAACCGCTGCATATATTTGAGGTCTTTTTGGCCTCCAGCGCTTATCCATAAAGCGGTAGCAGCTATCAATAACAGAGCATTCATAAAACTGCTGTTATTGATAACGAGTTGCATTTAGAATACGCGCTCACCCTCCGCCCGCGCCGCACTCAGCCGCCCCTGCTGCGCGCCATCACGGCCTCTGTGCTGCCGTGGCGGCCGGAGCAGACCTCTCCGGGGGTCGACCCTTTTCCCGTTGACGCTCTCCCCGTCCGCCATGACCGCTCATTCATCCAGCCCCTCCGCTGAGGGCACGCCCCGCTCGCGCCTTCGCCTGCCTCTGTCGTTGAGCGGCTCCGCCCGCCACCGCTGGGGCGTCGCATCGCGCGCGCTCGCGGCCATCGTGGGCGGCTATGTGCTGTCGGCCCTGTGCGCCACGGCCATGGCGCTGTGGCTGCCGCTGGCGCGGGCCGAGGCGGTGACGACCGGGGCGCTGGCCTCGTTCGCGGTGTATGCCGGCGCGGTGGTGTGGGTGTTTGCCGCCCGCAGCGCAGGGCGCGCCTGGGTCGGCCTGGCGCTGCCGTCGGCGGTGCTGGGCGCAGCGCTGTGGCTGGTGCTGCGCGGCGCGGCGCCCGCCGTGGGGGCGGCATCATGAAGGACGGTTTCCGCCAATCGATGGCGTGGCTGCACACCTGGTCGGGCCTGCTGGTGGGCTGGGTGCTGTTCATGGTGTTCGCCAGCGGCACATCGGCCTATTTCCGCGACGAGATCAGCCACTGGATGAAGCCCGAGCTGCACGGCACGCCGGCCGCATCGCAGACCAACCGGGCGCAGGCGGCCGGCCAGGCCGTGCGCTTTCTGGAGCGCGAAGCACCCACCAGCCCGCGCTGGAACATCGGCCTGCCGAGCGAGCGCGAACCCGACGTGCGCGTGACCTGGACGCGGCCCCAGCCCGCTGCCGGCGGCGCCCGCCAACGCCCGCTCGCCGTGCAGCTGGACCCAGCCACCGGCGAGCGGCTGGCGGCGCCCCGCGCCACCCGTGGCGGCGACTTCTTCTACCGCCTGCATTTCGACCTGCACTACATGCCCGCCATCTGGGCGCGCTGGATCATCGGCTTTTGCGCCATGTTCATGCTGGTGGCGATCATCAGCGGCATCGTCACGCACCGGCGCATCTTCAGCGACTTCTTCACCTTCCGGCCCAAGAAGGGCCAGCGCTCGTGGCTGGACGCGCACAACGCCACCGCCGTGCTGGCGCTGCCCTTTCACCTGATGATCACCTACACGGGCCTGGTCACGCTGATGTTCATGTACATGCCCTGGGGCGCGCAGGCGGTCTACCAAGGCGACCAGAAAACCTTCTTCGCCGAGGCCTTCCCCAATGCGGGCGGCAGCGCGCCGCAAAAGGCCGCCGGCCAGCCCGCAGCGCTGACGCCGCTGGGCCCGCTGGTCGAGCAGGCGCAAGCCCGCTGGCAAGGCGCGGCCGCCTCGCGCGTGGTGGTCACCTTCCCGGGCGATGCCAACGCCGCCATCACCGTCTACCGCGACGGCAAGGCGGGCCTGTCGTCCAACCAGGCGTCGATGGTGTTCAGCGGCACCACCGGCCGTGTGCTGGAAACGCGCGGCGAAGACGTGCCTGCCGCGTCGCAGACGCGCGGCGTCTTCGTCGGCCTGCACATTGCCAATTTCGCCGGGCCAGTGCTGCGCTGGCTTTTCTTCCTCTCGGGCCTGGCCGGCTGCGTGATGGTGGCCACCGGCCTGCTGCTGTGGTCCGTGAAGGAACGGCAAAAGCATGCCAAGGCGATCGCCAAGGGCGGGCGCATCGGCTTCGGCCTGCGGCTGGTGGACGGGCTCAACGTGGGCGCCATCGCCGGTCTGCCGCTGGCCATGGCGTCGTTCTTCTGGGCCAACCGGCTGATTCCCGTGAATGCCGCCGACCGGCCCGCCGCCGAGATCGCCGCCTTCTTCACCGTCTGGGGCGTGGCCGCCGTGGCCGGCATCGCCTGGCCTGCGCGCCGCATGTGGCAGACGCAACTGGCGCTGGGCGGCTTGCTCTTCGCGCTGGTGCCGGTGCTCAATCCGCTGACCGGTGGCGCAGGCTTCTTCACCGCGGCCGCCAGCGGCCACTGGAACCTGGCCGGCTTTGACGCTACGTGCCTGCTGCTGGGCGCCGCCTTGATCACCAGTGCCTGGTGGGTCGGCCGCCGCAAGCCATCGGCCCGCACCGGCGCCGCCAGCCGCGCCCCACGGGCCACCCCGGCACACACACCGGGTGCCAATGCACCGCAGCCGCAGGGCGAGCCGGGCCTGTCGCCTGCGCGCAATGCCCTCGGCTCGGCAGAGGCCACGCCGTCATGACTGGGCAGTACTTGGCACTGGCCCTGTCGTCCTGCCTGGCCGCCTTCGCCGCCTTGGGGCTGGCCATGGACCGCCACTACGAAGACAGCTACGGCCGCGGTAAGGAACCCAGCCCCGGCCTGCGCCGCGCGCTGCGGCTGGCCGGCACGGCAGGGCTGCTGCTGTCGCTGTGGGCCTGCCTGAAGGCGGCCGGCACATCGCAGGGCTGGGTTTTCTGGTTCGGGGTGATGACGCTGTCGGCACTGGCCGTGGTGCTGGTGCTGAGCTATGCACCGCGCCGGGCCATAGGGGTGATGAAGGCGGGGGCATGGCTGGCCGTGCTGTTTTCTGGCATGGCCGTGTTCAGGCAGTGAGCGGAGCCTGCCAGCTTCCGCGATGCTGGGGCTGCAGCGAGATGAAAAGATAGCCTGATGGCCCCGCGCGGAAGGCAGTGCGTCCTACAAAATCCACGGTGGCGTTGACTCAGCATGGCCGGTCTACCGCAAGGACTGGAATGGCTTACGACAATTTGAACCCCGAGGTGGACTGGCGACAAATTCATGTGGCCGAAGAGCACGAGATCGCCTACTGGACTCAGACGTTCGACTGCACCGAAGGCCAGTTGCGCGACAGCGTGAACACGGTCGGCACGTCGGCGGAAAAAGTGCGCCGCCACCTGCGCGGCGGCGCCGTGCGACGGCTGGAGCGCTGTGCGGATCTGCTGGCCATTGCAAGCATGCTGCCGCCCGTGCCGGACGCCACAGCCTATCCGGTCCGGCGTCATGAGGGTTGATCGATCCACGTGCGCCCGCCGCTGCTGGCCCCGATGACCGAGCGCAGGCCCTCCTTCAACACGGGTCTGCATACCCACGAAAATGCGCGGGATTTGCTACTTTTTTTATAGCTTCCAGCGCTTATCCAACAAGCGCTGGAGCCCTATTTAACTCAAGACCCCAGAATTCATCCGCACCACGCGATCGCAGCGCCCGGCCAGTTGCTCGTCGTGCGTGACCATCACGAACGCCGTGCCCTGATCCCTAGCCAGACGCAGCATCAGCTGAAACACGCCGTCGGCGGTACTGCGGTCCAGGTTGCCGGTGGGTTCGTCCGCCAGCACGCAGGCCGGGCGGGTGACCAGGGCGCGGGCGATGGCCACGCGCTGGCGCTCGCCGCCCGACAGTTCCGCTGGCCGGTGCAGGGCGCGCTCGCCCAGGCCCACGGCGGTCAGCGTCTGCAGCGCCTGATCCAGGCAGTCGGCATACGGCATGCGGCGAATGCGCAGCGGCATGGCGACGTTGTCCTGCGCACTGAATTCGGGCAGCAGGTGGTGAAACTGGTAGATGAAGCCCAGGTGCTGGTTGCGCAGCTGGCCCTGGCGCTGGGCCGACAGCGTGTTCAGCGCCTGGCCCTTGAGCTGCACGGTGCCGGCGGTGGGCGCATCGAGCCCGCCCAGCAGGTGTAGCAGCGTGCTCTTGCCCGAGCCCGAGGCGCCGACGATGGCCAGCGTTTCGCCGGCGCGCACATCCAAATCCACGCCCTTGAGCACGGTGACATCCAGCCGCCCTTCGGTAAAGCGCTTGGTCAGGCCGCGAGCCTGCAGCACGACTTCGGCATGGGAGGAATAGCCTCCAGAGCCGCCGCCGGCCGAAGGAGTCGTCATTGCATCACTCATAGCGCAGGGCCTCCGCCGGGTTCACACGGCTGGCGCGCCAGCTGGGGTACAGGGTGGCGATGAACGCCAGAATGAGCGAGATGACGCCGATGGGCACGATGTCGCTGGACTGCGGCTCGCTCGGCATCTTGCTGATGAGGTAGATGTCCTTGGGCAGGAAGTTGGCGTGCAGCGCGCTTTCGATGGCCGGCACGATCACATCGATGTTGAAAGCGATTCCCAGACCCAGCAGCAGGCCGGACAGCGTGCCGATCACGCCGACCATCGCCCCCTGCACCACGAAGATGCCCATGATGCTGCCGGGGCTCGCGCCCAGCGTGCGCAGGATGGCGATGTCGGCGCGCTTGTCGGTCACCGTCATCACCAGGGTGGAAACAAGATTGAACGCGGCTACTGCCACGATCAGCGTGAGGATGATGAACATCATCCGTTTTTCAAGCTGCACGGCGGCGAACCAGGTGCGGTTCTGCTGCGTCCAGTCGCGGATCAGCAGGTCGCCCGACAGCGAATGCGCCAGCTGCTGGGCTACGTCGGGCGCGGCATGCAGGTCTTTGAGCTTCAGGCGGATGCCAGTGGGGCCTTCCAGCCGAAAGATGCGCTCGGCGTCTTCGTGGTGCAGCAGCACGAGGGCAGAGTCGTATTCGTAGTGGCCGGAATTGAAGGTGCCCGCCACCGTCATCTGCTTTAGCCGCGGAACCACGCCGGCCGGCGTGACCTGGCCGCCCGGGGCGATCAGCGTGACCGCATCGCCCACCCGCACGCCTAGGGCGCGCGCCAGTTCCGAGCCCAGCACCACGCGGAATTCGCCAGCCACCAGGGCCTTGATGGCTTCTGCATTGCTGGCGGCCAGCTCGGTCACCTCGCCCTCCCGTGCCGGGTCGATGCCGCGCACCAGCGTGCCCTTCATGTCTTCACCGCGCGCCAGCAGCGCCTGCGAGGCCACGAACGGCGCGGCGCCCACCACGTTGGGATTGGCGCGCGCCTCGGCCAGCGTGCGGGGCATGTCGGGCATGGCGGCGCCCTGCGGCGCGAAGATCTCGATGTGCGAGACCACGCTCAGCATGCGGTCGCGCACTTCTTTCTGAAAGCCGTTCATCACGCTCAGCACGATGATGAGGGCTGCCACGCCGAGCGCGATGCCCAGCATGGACACGCCGGAGATGAACGAGATGAAGCCGTTGCGCCGCGTAGCGCGGCCCGCCCGGGTGTAGCGCCAGCCCAGGGCCAGTTCGTAAGGGATTTGCATGAATGTGAAGAGGCCTGGCGCCGCGCAGGAATTGGCGGCAGCCGGGCGGCGCCGATTGTGGCATCCCCGAGAATGCGCGGATGTCGGACGCCAACCATTTGCTGATTCCCTTCGCTTGCAGTACCGCCGAGGGGTGCCGCCACGCGCTGCAGGGCCTTGCCCTGCCCCACCTCGACCGGCTGCTGGGCCGGCTGTCCACACCACCGGCCGTCGATGCGGGTGAAGAAACCGACTTCACCCCGCCGCATGAACGCGCGCTGGCCCGCCATATGGGCCTGCCCGCCGCGGCCAACGGCACGACGCCCTGGGCCGCCTGGCACCAGCGCCAGGGCGGCGATGCCACGGGCGCCGGTGCGGTGGCTGCCGCTTTCATCAGCCCCTGCCAGTGGCAGGTGACGGTCGACCGCGTCACCCTGGCCGACCCCGCCATGCTGGCGCTGGACGAGGCCGCATCGCGCCAGCTGCTGGACATCCTCGCGCCCTGGTTCGCCGAAGACGGCATCACGCTGACGTACGACCAGCCCACGCGCTGGCTGGCCAGCGGCGCGGTGTTCGAGGGCCTGGCCACCGCGTCGCTCGACCGCGTGGTGCAGCGCGACGTGCGCGCCTGGATGCCCGACACCACCCGGGCCCGGGTGCTGCACCGCCTGCACAGCGAAATGCAGATGCTGCTGTACACGCACCCCTTCAACGACGAGCGCGCCGCGCACGGCCTGCCGCCGGTCAATTCGTTCTGGGTGCATGGCGCCGGCCGGCTGGAGTCGCCCCCCACCCCGGTGCCCCCGCCGGAAATGCCGCTCGCCCTGCGCGACGCCGCGCTGCGCGAAGACTGGCGCGCCTGGGCTGCGGCCTGGGCGCAGATCGACGCCGGCCCGGTGGCCCGCCTGGCCGACCACGTGGCGGCCAGCGGCATCGCCCGGCTGACGCTGTGCGGCGAGCGCAGCGCCCTGGCCTGGCACACCGCGCCGCGTGGGGTGTGGAAGAAGATTCGAAGCCTTTTCAAGCCCCAGCGCTTTCAGGACGTGCGCGAGCAGCTATGAAAATAATAGCAAGAGACATTCCGCCCCGCGCTGCCTGGGCGCTGGAGCAGGCCGGCGTGCACCCGCTGCTGGCACGCCTGTACGCCGCGCGTGGCATCTGCGTGCATGACGACCTGAACGACGCCCTGGCGCGCCTGCTGCCGCCTGAAACGCTGCTGGGTGCACGCGAGGCCGCCGTGCTGCTGGCCGACTCCATCGCCGCCGACCGCCGCATCGTCGTGGTGGCCGACTACGACTGCGACGGCGCCACCGCCTGCGCCGTGGCCGTGCGCGGCCTGCGGCTGCTGGGCGCGCGCCAGGTCGATTACCTGGTGCCAGACCGCGTGGCCGACGGCTACGGCCTGACGCCGTCCATCGCGCGGCGCGTGCACGAACGCGGCGCCGACCTGCTCGTCACCGTGGACAACGGCATCGCCAGCGTGGACGGCGTGGCCGAAGCGCGCGCGCTGGGCCTGTCGGTTCTCATCACCGACCACCACCTGCCCGGCCCCGCCTTGCCGGTGGCCGAGGCCATGGTCAACCCCAACCAGCCCGGCTGCGCGTTCGAGAGCAAATCCATCGCCGGCGTGGGCGTGATGTTCTACGTGCTGATGGCGCTGCGCACCGAGCTGCGCCAGCGCGGCGTGTTCGATGCGGCCACCCAACCCGACCTGCGGCCGCTGCTGCCGCTGGTGGCGCTGGGCACGGTGGCCGACGTGGTGAGGCTGGACAGCAACAACCGCCGCCTGGTCGCGCAGGGTCTCAAGCGCATTCGCGCCGGCCAAATGCAGGCCGGCATCGCCGCGCTGTTCACCGCCGCCGGGCGCAAATCCGACGTGGCCACCACCTTCGACTTCGGCTTTGCGCTGGGCCCGCGCATCAACGCCGCCGGCCGGCTGGCCGACATGACGCTGGGCATCGAATGCCTGCTGACCGACGACCCCGGCCGCGCTGGCGAACTGGCGCGCCTGCTGGACACCATCAACCGCGAGCGCCGCGAAATCGAAGGCGGCATGCGCGAACAAGCCCTGCTGATGGCCGAGAGCCTGTTCGACGAAGGCGCCGAGCCGCCGCCCGCCATCAGCGTGTTCGACCCCGACTTTCATGAAGGCGTGGTCGGCATCGTCGCCTCGCGCATCAAGGACAAGCTGCACCGCCCCACCTTCGTGTTCGCCGCCAGCAGCGCGCCGGGCAAGTCGCATGAAATCAAGGGCTCGGGCCGGTCGATTCCCGGCTTTCACCTACGCGACGCGCTGGACCTGGTCGCCAAGCGGCACCCCGGCGTGCTGCTGAAGTTCGGCGGCCACGCCATGGCGGCCGGCTGCACCGTGGCGCGGGAAGCGTTCGAGATCTTCGAGCGCGCCTTTGCCCAGGTGGCGCAGGAATGGCTGGACGCCGCCACGTTGACCCGCCGCCTGGACACCGACGGCCCGCTGGCGCCCGAATATTGCCGCGCCGACATCGTGGACACGCTGCACCGCGAGGTCTGGGGCCAGGGCTTTGCGCCGCCCACCTTCAGCGAAGAGCTGGAGGTGGTTAGCCAGCGGCTGGTGGGCGAAGGCAAGAACCACCTGTCGCTCAAGCTGCTGCACCAGGGCAGCCCCGTGGACGGCATCTGGTTCGGCCACACCGACCAGCTGCCGCCCCGCGTGCTGCTGGCATTCCGGCTGGATGTGAACGAGTGGAAGGGCGAGCGGCGAGTGCAGTTTCTGGTGGAGGGGGCGCAGCTTTAACCAGCTAAAAATCACGTGGCAAGCTCACCACAGTGCGGAATATCACAGTTAGTTTCAAGAAAGAAATAATGGTTACGATTCCAGCCCTGCGCCTTTCTTCGGGGCGCGGTCATCCATTTCTCTCTTGGAATTTCTATGAACCAACGCACATGGTTGCCTGCTGTGCTGGCATTGGCAGCCTTGACCGGCTGCACGACCGTTGAGCAGTCCCGGGCGCTCGACACGCCCAAGCCAGCCGCTGCCACCCGCGCCTACCAAGGCCCTCGCGATCCCATCACCGTGGGCAAGTTCGACAACCGTTCCAGCTATTTGCGCGGAATCTTTTCGGACTCGACAGACCGGCTCGGGGGCCAGGCCCGCACCATCCTGATCACGCATCTGCAGCAAAGCGGCCGATTCAACGTCCTCGACCGCGACAACATGACCGAAACGCGGCAGGAAGCCGCTCTCAAGAACCAGGCGCAGGTTTTGAAAGGTGCCGACTTCGTGGTGACTGGCGACGTCAGCGAGTTCGGCCGCAAGGAAGTCGGTGACCGGCAGTTCTTCGGCGTGCTGGGCCGGGGCAAGGAACAGATCGCCTATGGAAAGGTCAGCCTGAACATCGTGAAGGTCCAGACTTCCGAGGTCGTCTACTCCGTTCAGGGCGCAGGGGAATACAGCCTGTCCAGCCGGGAAGTCGTGGGTTTCGGCAGCACGGCCAGCTATGACTCCACGCTCAACGGCAAGGTGCTCGACCTGGCGATCCGCGAGGCCGTTGACAAGCTGGTGGCCGGCATCGACTCCGGCGCCTGGAAGGCTTCGCAATGACCAGAGCGACCGTTCGAGGCAAGGCCGCCCTGGCCGCCGCCACGCTGGCTTTGCTGGCTGGGTGCGTCACGCCCCAAAAGCAGCTGTACTCCTGGGAAGGCTATCAGCCGCAGGTCTATGCCTACCTCAAAGACAACGGCGTTGCCGGTCCGGAAGAGCAGATCGTCGCACTGGAGGCCGCCGCCGAGAAGGCGCGAGCCAACGGCACTGCATTGCCGCCGGGCTACCACGCCCACTTGGCGATGCTCTATTCCAAAACGGGACAAATCGACAAGACCGCTCTGCACTTCGCAGCGGAGAAAGAGCAGTTTCCCGAGTCGTCCACCTTCATGGATTTTCTGATGAAGACCTCTGCCACCAAGGGAGGCAACTGAGATGCGCTCCACTATGAAACGGCTTGCCTGGATCGCCGCCGCATTGGTGATGACGGGTTGCGCCACGACCCAGCCATACGACTACACCGCGCTGCGCCAGAACAAACCCCGGTCCATCCTGGTGATGCCCCCACTCAACCAGACGCCTGAAGTGCAGGCGCCGGCGGGTGTGCTGTCGCAGATTGCGCTGCCGTTGGCGGAAGGCGGCTATTACGTGCTGCCAGTGGCTGTCACGGAAGAAACCTTCCGGCAAAACGGCATGACCACCGCTGTCGATGCGCAGGCGGTTCCCATCGCGAAGCTGCGCGAAATCTTCGGTGCCGACTCGGCGCTTTACCTGGACGTGCAGCAATACGGCTCGGTCTACACCGTGGTCAACAGCGCTGCGGTGGTGACGCTGAATGCCAAGCTCATCGACTTGCGCAGTGGAGACACTTTGTGGACGGGCCAAGCGTCGGCATCCAGCGCAGAAGGGCAGAACAGCGGCCAGGGACTGGCAGGCATCCTGATCACCGCGCTCATCAATCAGATCATCAATACGACGATGGATCGCAGCCTCCAGGTGGCCGGCGTCGCAAGCCAACGGCTGCTGACGCCCGGGATGCGGAACGGCCTGCTGCATGGCCCACGCTCACCCAAGTACGGCACTGACTGAAGCGCAGACGCCATCTCCATCCACTGCTCAGGCGGAATGGCGGGCGGTGCTGGATGTGCCCCCTGATCACTCCAGCGTTGCCGGTCCCGGCACGCTGGCGGTTTGGGGCATGAATGTGAGCGCCAAAGCGCTCTCTCTTTGGTCCATCAACCTGAAGTAAAAAGACCTCCAACGCAATAACCCCAATCAAAATTTGCTGTTAATTTAATAGCAAATCTCTTTTCAACGGGACGCGTGGACATATCCCGTCGCTGATCAGAATGTCTCCCAATCGTCCTCCGAGCCGGCCGCGGGCTTGGACGCTGACGGGCGCGGCGCAGCGGCCCCACTGGCAATGCGCGGGGTGCCCGCTGGAGCGGACGCGCTGGAAGAAGTTGGCTTGGGCCTGACAGGTTTTTTGTCGGCCGTTGCAGCCAAAGCGGCCTTTACGCCGGAAGATCCCAGCGCAGCGGGAGCGACTGCAACGGACTTGACCGCGGCTGGAACCTTGACGGCACGGCTCAGCGCCGCAGCAGGCGCTGGCCTTGGCGCCGCAGTCCGCACCGGTGCCGCGATAGGCGCGCGCGCTACCGCCACCGCACCCACGTTGAACACCGACACCACCTGCGACAGCCGCTGGGCCTGATCGCGCATGGCCGTGGCCGCCGCGCTGGACTGCTCCACCAATGCGGCGTTCTGCTGGGTCATCTGGTCCAGCTGGGTGACGGCCTGGTTGACCTGCGAGATGCCATCGCGCTGTTCGGTGGACGACGCGGTGATCTCGCCGATCAGGTCGGACACGCGCTGCACGCTGCCGACGATCTCTTCCATGGTCTGGCCGGCCTGCGCCACCTGCTGCGAGCCCGACTCCACGTTCTTGACCGAGGTATCGATCAGCAGCTTGATCTCTTTGGCGGCTTCGGCCGAACGCTGCGCGAGGCTGCGCACTTCGGACGCCACCACCGCGAACCCCCGGCCTTGCTCGCCTGCGCGGGCCGCCTCCACGGCAGCGTTCAGCGCAAGGATGTTGGTCTGGAAGGCGATGCCGTCGATCACGCCGATGATGTCGCCGATCTTGCGCGAGCTGTCGGTGATCTGCTGCATGCTGGTGACCACCTGGCCGACCACTGCGCCGCCGCGCCCGGCCGCCTGCGCCGCGGTCGAAGCCAACTGGTTGGCCTGCCGCGCCGTGTCAGCCGACTGGGTGACGGTGGCGGTGAGCTCTTCCATGCTGGCAGCGGTCTGCTCCAAGTTGGCGGCGGCCTGCTCGGTGCGCGCCGACAGATCCTGGTTGCCCGTGGCGATTTCGTGCGAGGCGGTGGACACGGATTCCACGCCCGAGCGCACTTCGGCCACCACGCCGCGCAGCCGCACGGCCATGGCCGAGAGCGAGCGCAACAGGTGGCCCAGCTCGTCCTTGCGCTCGTCGTGCACTTCCACGGTCAGATCGCCCTGAGCAATGGCGTCTGCCACGCCCACGGCGCGCATCAGCGGCTGGGTGATGGAGCGCACCGCAAAGTGCGCCAACAACACGCCCAGCAATGCCACCAGCGCAGCGATGCCGCCACCGACCCAATGCGCCTGCGTGCGCTGGCGCCGCCCTTCGGCCTTGACGGCCTCGCGTTGCGCCTCTTGCTGCTCGATGAAAACTTCCTGCGCGCGGATGTACCGGGCTACCGCAGGCAGGACCGTTTCATCCACCAATTTACGGTTGGCCTCGACATTGGCTCGACCCTCCTGTGCCTGCGCGGTGACTTTCAGCACCACGCCCCGCTCGGCCGCGATGCGTTCGAGCTGGGCCTTGTCTTCAGGCGTGACAGCCTGGGCCACGATGGTCTTCTGGATCTCGGTGATGGCCGCGATGTCGGTCTTCACCAGCGCGCCCATGCGGGCACTCATGGCCTCATCGGTCGCCGTCGCGCCGACGACCACGCGCTCCACCGCCAATTGGGTCATGCCCTTCCAGCGCAAAGCCAGGCTGATGCGGTTCTCGTTCGCCTGCACGACGGCGGAGGTTGCCGCATCCACCCGGGCCGTGTAGCTGACAAGTGCCATAAGCAAGATCAGCATGCTGGCGACAAGACCAAGAATGATGAGCCACAGTTTGCGGCCGACGGAGAGGTTCTGGAATTGCATGGGACTGGAGAGGGGAAGAAAGCACGAGACAAAAGAAGGGTTCGGATACACCAGCCACGGACGGGCATTGACGCCAGCAAGCGATGTGCACTTTCTTACATTTTCCGCATTCACCCCGGTTGTCACACACGGGTTTTCCGCATTTGTGGCTTATTGCCACAGTGGACAGTGCGTAAAACCTGGGCGACCTAGAATGAAAGCGTGTCCATCCTTCTCAACGCCGACCTTCATTGCCACTCCGTCGTGTCCGACGGCACGCTCACGCCCGAGGCCCTGGCCGCCCGTGCGCGCGCCAACGGCGTGCAGCTGTGGTCGCTCACCGACCATGACGAGATCAGCGGCCAGCACCGCGCAGCCGCCGCGGCCCACGCCGAAGGCATGGCTTACCTGACGGGCACTGAAATCTCCGTCACCTTTGCCGGCACCACCGTGCACATCGTTGGCCTGGGGTTCGACCCCGACAACGAGCAACTGGCGCAGGGCCTCGCGGCCACGCGGGGCGGACGCGGCGAGCGTGCACAAGAGATGTCGCGCCAACTGGCCCAGGCCGGCATTCACAACGCCTATGAAGGCTCGCTGAAATACGTGGGCAACCCCGAACTGATCTCGCGCACGCACTTCGCCCGCTTTCTGGTGGAAACCGGGGTCTGCCGCGATACGCCCGAGGTCTTCCGCAAGTTCCTCACCGAAGGCAAGCCCGGTTTTGTGCCGCACCGCTGGGCGGCGCTGGGTGACGCGGTGCGCTGGGTGACCGAGGCCGGCGGCATGGCGGTGATTGCGCACCCGGCGCGCTACAAGTTCACGGCAAACGAGGAATACGCGCTGTTTTCCGAATTCAAGCAACACGGCGGCCGCGGCGTGGAAGTGGTGACCGGCAGCCATTCGCCGGCCGAATACCTCACCTACGCGGCCATGGCGCAAGAGTTCGGCTTGGCCGCCTCGCGCGGCAGCGACTTTCACAGCCCCGAAGAATCCCATACCGACCTGGGTGCGCTGCCCCACCTGCCCGGCCAGTTGACGCCCGTGTGGGACTTGCTGGCGGATCGTATCCGGCCGGCACCGTAACCAATGCGTTCAACGCTCCGACCATGGCCCAGTATTTCGAAGTTCACCCCGACAACCCGCAGCCCCGCCTGATCAAGCAGGCGGCTGCGCTGCTGCAAAAAGGCGGCATCGTCGCCGTGCCTACCGACTCCAGCTACGCCCTGGTCTGCCACCTGGACGACAAGGACGCCGTGGTGCGCCTGCGCCGCATTCGCGAGGTGGACGACAAGCACCATCTGACGCTGCTGTGCCGCGACCTGTCGGAACTGGCCAACTACGCACGCGTCGACAACCGGCAATACCGCCTGCTCAAGCTGGGCACGCCGGGGCCGTACACCTTCATTCTGGAAGCGACCAAGGAAGTGCCGCGCCGCGTCAGTCACCCGTCGCGCAAGACCATCGGCCTGCGCGTGCCCGACCGCAAGGGCCTGCAGTTGCTGCTGGAAATGCACGGCGCGCCGCTGCTGGCCACCACGTTGATCCCCGCGGGCGAAACCGAGCCGCTGAACGACCCGCAGGAGATTCGGGCGCGTTATGAAAAGCTGGTGGACGGCATCGTCGATGCCGGCGCCTGCCCGCTGGAGCCCACGACGGTGCTCGACCTGACGCCCATGGGCGACGGCGGCGAGGCAGAGGTGGTGCGCGAAGGCCGGGGCAGCCTGTCCGCGCTGGGGCTTTGAGTTGCTAAGACCTTATTAAAAGCCCGCTGCATACGCACGCGGAGCTTGTGACTCGCCTCCGTCGACCCATCCATTAATCAATCGAGCTTGAAGGCGCCCACGGCGCGCTGCAGGTCGTTGGCTCGGCCGCTCAGCGCTTCGGCGGCGCGCGCCGCCTGATGCACCAGCGCAGCGTTTTCCTGCGTAGCGCCATCCATCTGGGCGACGGACTGGTTCACGTGAGCAATGCCGTCGCTTTGCTCGTGCAGCGCATGTGAGATCTCGCCCAGCAGTGTGCTCACCTGGCCGACGGACTGCACGATGTCCTGCATGGTGCGGCCGGCCGCATCCACCAGTTGCGTGCCGCTTTGCACCTGCTCGACCGAGGTGTCGATCAGGCCCTTGATCTCGCGTGCGGCCACTGCGCTGCGCTGTGCCAGGCTGCGCACTTCCGTCGCCACCACCGCGAATCCCCGGCCCTGCTCGCCCGCTCGCGCCGCCTCCACCGCCGCGTTCAAAGCCAGGATGTTGGTCTGAAAGGCGATGCCTTCGATCACCTGGATGATGTCCACGATCTTGCGCGAGCTGCCGCTGATGGCCTGCATGGTCTGAACCACCTGCCCCACGGCCTGCCCGCCACGCGCGGCGGTGGACGATGCCGTCACAGCCAGGCCGCTGGCCGAACGCGCCCGGTC
This sequence comes from Acidovorax sp. WCS2018Noco2-16, assembly GCF_031843945.1. Classification (NCBI taxonomy): domain Bacteria; kingdom Pseudomonadati; phylum Pseudomonadota; class Betaproteobacteria; order Burkholderiales; family Comamonadaceae; genus Acidovorax; species Acidovorax sp. WCS2018Noco2-16. The sequence continues at coordinate 13,250 of NZ_JAVTJJ010000012.1, read as the reverse complement.
GGCGTTCTGGCGTACGGTGGTGGTGAGCTGGTCCATGCTGGCGGCGGTGTCGGCCAGCGAATTCACCTGCTCGCCCGTGCGACGGGCCAGGTCGCCATTGCCGGCGTCGATCTCGCCCGCGCTGGTGCCGATGGCGTCGGTGGACTGCTTGATGCCGGCCACCAGCTCGGTCAACGTGTCTTCCATGGTGCCCAGCGCGCCCAGCAACCGGCCGAAGTCGCCACACAACTCGGAGCTGAATTCCTGGCTCAGGTCGCCTGCCGCCACGGTTTCGGCGATCAGAATCGCCTGCTCCAAGGGCGCCACGATGTCCCGGCGCAGCAGCACGAAGGCAGCGCCGGCGGCCACGAACACGGCACAGCTGAGCCCCAGCAGCCAGGCGCGCATGCCCGACAGCTCGCCCTGCGCGGCCACCACGGCGCGTTCAATGGGTGCGCGCTGGGCGGCATCGGTAAGGGCCGTGGCTGCCTGCAGCGCCGCCTCGTGCGCCTGCTGAGCGCGGCCGATGTCGCTCAGACCCACGCCCATCAGTGCGGCCACCAGCAGCGCCAGCGCGCCGAATGCAAGCACCAGGCGCGTGCTGATTTTCAGACCATCCCAAGCCATAGAAGCAGACCCTGTCGGTGAATGTGGTGGTGGGTTTGTGCAGCCGCCGCAGCAGGCCGCAGCGCTGTTGCATTTCGCAACATATCGGCATCGTAAGCCGGTTTGCTGCACTGCGATCCGAGGGGTTCCCCTGCCCGCCCGGCCGGTGCACATTCAGGCTCTGAGACAATCCGCCCGTGGACTTCTCCAACCTTATCCAAACCGTTCTCATCTACGCGCTGCCGGTGCTGTTCGCCATCACCGTGCACGAAGCGGCGCACGGCTATGCCGCCCGCCACTTCGGCGACAACACCGCGCAGATGTTGGGACGCATCACGCTCAACCCGCTCAAACACATCGACCCGGTCGGCACCATCCTGATGCCGCTGCTGCTGTACTTTGCGACGTCAGGCGCATTCCTTTTCGGCTATGCCAAGCCGGTGCCGGTGAATTTCGGCAACCTGCGCAACCCCAAGCGCGACATGATCTGGGTGGCGCTGGCCGGCCCGGCCACCAACTTCTTCCAGGCCATTCTCTGGGCGGTGGTGCTGGTCGCGCTGGTCGGCTTCGACGTCGATGAGCGCTTCTTTCTGGAAATGGCCCGCGCCGGCATTCTGGTCAACCTGGTGATGTGGGCCTTCAACCTGTTTCCGCTGCCGCCGCTGGATGGCGGCCGCATTCTGGTGGGCCTGCTGCCCTGGCGGCAGGCGCATTTCGTGTCGCGCATCGAGCCTTACGGCTTTTTCATCGTGCTGGCGCTGGTGGTGGCGGGTGTGGTGGGCACGCTGTGGCTGCGCCCGCTGATGTCGCTGGGCTACAGCATCATCAATGTGCTGATCACCCCCTTGACCGCGCTGCTGCGCTGACCGGCTCGGGGCCACCACTGGCCCCACCTTCTTTCTCTTGCCCCTGGATCCCATGAGCACCACGCGTTTTCTGACCGGCATCACCACTACCGGCACGCCCCATCTGGGCAATTTTGTCGGCTCCATCCGCCCTTCGGTCGCAGCCAGCCTGCGCCCGGGGGTGCAAAGCTTTTACTTCCTGGCGGACTACCACGCGCTCATCAAGTGCGAAGACCCGGTGCGCATCCAGCGCTCCACGCTGGAGATCGCAGCCAGCTGGCTGGCGGCGGGGCTGGACCCGAAGCAGGTCGTGTTCTACCGCCAGTCCGACATTCCCGAAATTCCCGAACTGAACTGGCTGCTGTCGTGCGTGACCGGCAAGGGCGTGCTCAACCGCGCACATGCCTACAAGGCGTCGCAGGACAAGAACCTGGCTGCCGGCCGCGAGGCCGACGACGGCGTGACCGCGGGGCTCTTCATGTACCCGGTGCTGATGGGCGCCGACATCCTGATGTTCAAGGCCCACAAGGTGCCGGTGGGGCGCGACCAGGTGCAGCACATCGAGATGGCGCGCGACATGGCGGCCAGCTTCAACCACCTGTATGGCGAGCACTTCGTGCTGCCGGAGGCCGCCATCGACGAGCACGTCGCCACCCTGCCGGGGCTGGACGGGCGCAAGATGAGCAAGAGCTACGACAACACCATTCCGCTCTTCACGCCGCGCGATCAGTTGCGCAAGCTCATCGCCGGCATCCTGACCGATTCCCGCGCACCGGGCGAGGCCAAGGACACCGAAGGCTCGGCACTGTTCCAGATCTACCAGGCGTTCGCTACCGAGGCCGAAACCGCCGCGCTGCGCCAGCAATACGCCGAAGGCATTGCCTGGGGCGATGCCAAGCAGATTCTGTTCGAGCGCATCGACACCGTCGTCGCACCCATGCGCGAGCAGTACCAGGCGCTGATCGCCGACCCGGCGCAGATCGAAGACACGCTGCTGGCCGGCGCCGAACGCGCGCGCGCCCTGGCCACGCCCTTCGTGCGCGAATTGCGCTCCGCTGTCGGCCTGCGCAGCCTGCGCACCCAAGCCGCTGCGCAACCCGCCAAGGCCACCCGTGCCGCAGCGCTGCCCTCGTTCAAGCAATACCGCGAGTCGGACGGGCGCTTCTACTTCAAGCTGCTGTCGGCCGATGGCCGCCTGCTGCTGCAAAGCACCGGCTTCGATGCGCCCAAGGACGCTGGCCAGGCCATCGCCCGACTGCAGAAGGACCCGGACGTGGCAGCCACACTGGCCGCCCTCGCGCCGCACCTGTCCGCAGTGGACGGTGTGCTGCACGACGAGGTGCAGGCCGCGCTGCAGGCACTGCGCGAATCCGCGGACTGACACATGGGTTGCTATTAAAATAATAGCTGTCAGCGCTTTATTTATAAGCGCCAGAGGCCAAAAAGACATGAAATTCCAGGGCAGGGATGCTGCTTTTTGTACCGGACTGTGCGGTCACGCCTCCCTATCACATGGCAAGGTTTGCTGCATGGAAGCGGGCACGCTTGCCACACCCCAAGAAGGTGAACAACCGTCAACCCGCCGATCTCACCCAGAGAGTTTCGTGTGCCGTTCCTATACTTGATTTTCAGTAACTTGTAGGGATTCTCATGCGCATAGTGGCGTTAGATGACGATGCGCTCCAGTTGGAACTGTTTCGCCGGGCTACCGAAGCGATGGGCCATGCGTGCCGCACGCACCTGACGGGCGCGGCCCTGATGAAGGACCTTCGGCGAGAAACCTTCGACCTTCTGATCGTCGACTGGCAGTTGCCGGACACCACCGGCCCGGACGTGGTGCGCTGGGTGCGCGACAACGTCGGCCCGCAATTGCCCATCCTGTTCGTCACCAGCCGCCACGAGGAGCGGGACATCATCGAAGGCATGGGCAGCGGCGCCGATGATTTCATGATCAAGCCGGTGCGTGTGGGCGAGCTGACAGCCCGCGTCAGCGCCCTGCTGCGCCGCGCGTACCCCGCAGTCTCGGGCGCCACGACAGAGTTCGGGCCTTATAGATTTCAGCCAGAGTCACGCACACTGGAAATCGACGGCCGTCCGGTCGAGCTGAAGAACCGCGAATACGACCTTGCGCTTTTTCTTTTCCAGAACATGGGACGCCTGCTGTCGCGCGACCACCTGCGCGAAATCATCTGGGGCCACAGTGCCGACGTGATCTCCCGCTCGCTCGACACCCACATCTCGCGCCTGCGCTCGCAGTTGGACCTGCGGCCTGCCAACGGCTACATCGTGACGGCCGTGTACGGCGTGGGCTACCGGTTCGAGGCGGTGACGGCGCGCACGCAAGAGGCCGGCAGCACTGATGCAGGCGAACCCCATGGCCAAGCGCCCACGCCATGATCAAGAGCAGCGCCATGCGCCACCCGGCATGCCCCCAACCCCGCCGCCACGCGTTGTCGATCGCCCTGTTCGCGCTTGCCTGTGCCGCAGCGGCGCCCTCTGCGGCAATTGCGGACACCACCGCAACATTCGCTGATGCGGGGGACATTCCGCACACCGTGCAGCCAGGCGACACGCTGGAGGCCCTGGCCCTGCACTATTTCGGCGACCGACGCGCCTGGGTGCAACTCAGCGAGCTCAATCGGGTGCAGAACCCCCGTCGCCTGCAACCGGGATCGATGCTGCGCATTCCAGCCCATCTGTTGCCGCAAGAGGTGGCCATGGTGGACTTTGCCCAAGGGGCGATTGCCGCTGTGCAACCGGACGGCACCCAGCGGCCATTCAAGCCGGCTGCCGGCGACAAAGTGCCCGAAGGCTCGCGGCTTCAGGTGGGCGACGATGCGTTCATCAGCCTGCGGCTGGCAGACGGCACCGTCGTTCGCGTACGGGCTGCGTCGGACGTGCAACTGCAACAGTTGCGGCGCCGCGGGCGGGCCGGCAGCGTTCAATCGGTACTGGACGTGCGCGCTGGCGCAGTCGAATCGTCGGTCACGCCGCTGATCCAGCCGGACCGCCGGTTCGAGATTCGCACCCCGATGGCCAGCACCAGCGTGCGCGGTACCCGTTTCAGCGTGGAATTGTCCGCAGCGGGCCAGACCACCCTGTCGGTCGACGAAGGCTCGGTGGCCGTCCAACCCCAGGTCGCCAACGCTGCAGCGACCCCAACCTTGCTGGCACCAGGCCAGGGGCTGGCCGTGGCAGCCGACGGACGGGCGGGCCCTGCGCTCGCGCTGCTGCCTCCGCCCGACACCACCGCCGTGCCCGCTGCGCTGCACGACGCGGACAGCCTGGCCTTGTCCGTTGCGCCACTAGCGGGCGCAGTGGCCTACCAGGTTCAAATCGCACAAGACGCTGACTTCATCCAGGTGGTGCGCAGCCGCAGGTTTGCCACGTCGTCTTTCCGATTGCCCGGCCTGCCCGACGGGAGCTATCACCTGTCGGTACGCGGGGTGGACGAGTCCGGCGTTGCCGGGCGCGCCGCGCTCCGTGCCGTCATCGTGAAGACCCAGCCGGTGCCGCCGCTCTACCAATCACCGGCCCCAGGCGCAACGGTGTCGCGCACGCAAGGCGAGCTGCGTTGCACCGAGGTGAGCGGAGCGCGTTTCTATCGCATCCAGCTCGCAGCCGACGCGCAGTTCACCCAACCACTCATCGACGAGACCCGCCTGCCCGAGTGCCGCACCGCCGTCGCCCAGGTTCCACCAGGCGCGTACTTCTGGCGTGCGGCCAGCGTGCGTGAGCTGCCGGACGGCAGCGCAGACGAAGGCCCGTTCGCGCGGCCTCAGGCCGTCGTCGTCGGCGACAGCCCCCAAGCACTGAACGCGGCCGCGGTGCACACCAGTGACGGTGACGGGGCGCCGGGCGCCCGTTTGTACTGGCCAGCCAAATCAGGCCAGACCTTCCAGTTGCAGGTGGCTGCGACAGAAGATTTCGCCACCCCCCTGGTAGACGCCACATTGGCGCAGCCCACCTGGGCCTCCACCGAGCTGGCACCCGGCGTGTACTTGGTGCGCATTCGCACCATCGATCCCTCAGGCCTGCAGAGCGACTTTTCAACGCCACGCCGGTTCCGCGTCGGTGCGGCCATTCAAAGCGCCTTTGGCCTGCCCATCACCGCAGGCGACGGGCAACCGCTCAGGCGGCCGTGACGCAGCCGACTCCAGACTCGCGGCACCGATGAGCATGCTGACACGGGTCCACCATCGCACCCAGCTGCGGCGCCGGGAGTGGGGCCTGCTGTCCGTGCTGCTGCTGGCGTTGGTGGCATGGCTGAGCGCACCGGGCAGCCTGGACCGTTTGAACTTCTTGATTCAGGACGCGGGCCTGCGGCTGCAGGCCCGCCCTGGGCATCCCGACATCGTGCTGGTAACCATAGACGACCGTAGTGTGGAGGCGGTGGGCCGCTGGCCGTGGCGCCGCGTGCTGCATGCCCAGCTGCTCTCGCAGATATCGGCCCATTCGCCCCGTGCCATCGGCCTCGATGTCCTCTTCCATGAACCCGACGCAGACTACCCGGGCGACGATGCCTTGCTGGCACACGCGATTCGCGCCAGCGGCCGGGTCGTGCTGCCGGTGGTGCGCCGCAGCCAGACCAACGGCGGCGCGACCGACCTGCCGCTGCCGCAGCTCGCGCGCAACGCCAGCCAGCTGGGGCATGTGCACGTGGATGTCGACCCTGATGGGGTGACACGCCGTCTTTTTCTGCAGGAAGGCCCGGATGCGGCATGGCCACACTTCAGTGTCGCCTTGCGTTGCGCAGAGGGTGCGCCGTTGAATTTCTGCCGCGACGGGCGATCGTCCCCGCCACCAGACGCCGCCTGGCAAAAGGCAGAGCCGCGCATCATTGCCTTCGCGGCCGGGGCCACGCCGTTCACCACCTATTCGTATGTGGACGTACTCAAGGGCCATGTGCCCACCGATGCGTTTCGCGACAAGTACGTACTGATCGGTGCCACGGCCACCGGCCTGGGCGACATGTTTGCCGCGCCTGTCGGCCCGCAGGCGCGGCGAGTGCCCGGTGTGGAGTTGCTGGCCCATGTTCTGGGCAGTGAACTGGAGGGCATCCGTATCCGGCCGGCGCCCGCACTATGGAACACCGCCTTCTGCCTTCTGCCCGTGATTGCCGCGCTGCTCGCGGGCTTGCTGCTTGGCCCTTCTGCAGCGCTGATGACCACCGCCGGGCTTTTCATCGCCACCTTGCTGGCCGCCATCGCAAGCCCGGCGCTATGGGGCTGGCAACTGGCACCCGCCGCCGCCCTGGTGGGGTTGCTGCTGGCCTACCCGCTGTGGAGCTGGCGGCGCCTGAGCGCTGCCACGCATTTTCTGCGGCTGGAAATGCAGGCCTTGCACAACGAAGGCCTGCGCCCGTTGCAAACGCATGGTTTTTCAGAGGCCGCTCGCTCCGGCGACTTTCTGGACCGTCGCATCAATGCCGTAGCTCATGCCACGCAGCAGTTGCGGGAGTTGCATCAGTTTGTCAGTGACAGCCTGCATCAGCTGCCGTCGCCCACGTTCGTGTGCAATGGCGAGGGCAAGGTCACTCTGGCCAACGCCGCCGCCCTGCGCTATGCAAAAACGCTGGGCGACCCAGATCCAGTCGGGCACAGCATCGGCACGTTGCTGCACTCGCTGGTGCAGGTGGACACCGGCCAGGCGTTGCTGCCTATCGATCAAACACCTCTGACCCATTTGCCCATTCAACAGGAGGGACGGGACGCCCAGGGTCGCAGCATGCTGGTGCTGTGCAAACCGTTTGCCACGGCGCGCCCCAATGCGAGGCCGGGCTGGCTGATCACCCTGGTGGATATTACCGACCTGAATCTGGCGCTTCAGCAGCGCGACCAGGCCATGCATTTCATCTCGCACGACATTCGCGCACCCAACTCGTCCATCCTGACCTTGCTCGAGATGAAGCGCGAGTATCCCGACCTCCTCTCTCTGCCAGATCTGCTCACGCGGGTGGAGCGCTATGCGCGGGCGTCGCTCGGCATGGCAGAGAGCTTCGTCAGCCTGGCCAGTGCACAGGCACACATCTACCGCTTCGCACCCCTGGACTTGGCAGCCGTACTGGCCGAGACGGTGGACGATGCATGGGCGCCCGCGCAGGAGCATGGCGTGCACGTCGCCCTGTCGCTCGAGTTGGAATGCGCGCCCTGCATGGGCGACCGGGCACTGATCTGCCGTGCGATAGCCAACGTGGTGAACAATGCCATCAAGTTCAGCCCGTCCGGTGCGACGGTGGACTGCGCATTGCGCAGCGAGGGCGGATTTTGGGCAGCATGCGTGCGCGACGCGGGCCCCGGCATTCCCGAATCGATGCGGGGGCGCCTTTTTCAGCCCTTTCAACGGCTGCACGAAGAAAGCCATCCTTCGGTCGGCGGAATCGGGCTGGGACTGGCACTGGCGCGCACGGTGGTGCAGCGCCACGGTGGCCGCATTGAACTCTGGAGCGAAGTGGGTGCGGGTACCGAATTCCGCCTGCTCTTTCCGCAAGGGGAAGCGCCCGCCGAAGAGGAAAAAGCGCGGAAATACTGAGCGGGTACAGTACTCGTCCTCGTCCGGACGCCCTGGTAGCGGCTGCTGGATATCACCGTCTGCACATCTTCTGAGGCCCGTTTCTTCCGATGCGCCTGAGTCCCGCCTTCCGCCAGTTCTTGCGCTCGTGCTTATCGCACGCGCTTCGCTGGTCGTTCACACTGCTTGTTCTTCTCGTGTTCGGCTACGCGGTGTTCGTCGCCATCCGGTTTCACCACATCGATACACGCGCCTATGCATGGATGCGCCAGTTAGCGCACGCCCATGCCGCCGAGCCACCCTCTGGCGGCCGGGTGCTGGGCGCCTATGCCATGCAGCAAGGGCCCATCGAGGTTCAGGGTGTGCGGCGCAATCTGTCCGGGCTGGCGTTCGACGCCGACACGCAAACCTTGATTTCGGTCGTCAACCGCCCCGCACAACTGGTTCGGCTGTCGCTCGATGGCCAAGTGACTTCCACCCACCGATTGCTGAATGCTGCCGACGTCGAGGGGGTCGCCTACCTGGGCCAGGGCCGTGTGGCCTTGCTGGAAGAGGGTCGCCACCGCATCGTGCTCAGCACACTGCCCGCAACGCCGGATGCCGATCTGGATCTGCAGGGCGCCGTGGCGCTGCAGCTGTCCCTGAACAATTCTGCTTCGGCCGAAGGCGTGCTGGCGGGCAATGCGGGTTTTGAGGGCATTGGCTACGACCTGAAAAAAGACCAGCTGTATGTCGCAAAAGAGCACTCGCCCCGCGCGCTGTACCGCATTACCGGCCTGGGCCGGCCGGCGCCTGGCAAGGCCATGAACGTGTCTATCGAAAATCTGAGCGACTGGGTGCTGGACGCAGCGGTGGTAGGCACCGACCTCTCCTCTGTAGAGGTCGACCCGTCTTCTGGCCACCTGCTGCTCTTGAGCGACGAGTCGCAGACGCTCGTCGAGCTCGATGAGCAAGGGCTCCTACTCGGGCGCTTCAACCTGTCTGGCTGGCCCGGTGCGGGCCGGGCCGTGCCCCAGGCAGAGGGTACGGCGATGGCACCCAATGGGGACATCTTCATCGTCAGCGAACCCAACCTGTTCTATCGACTGGCGCCGTCGAAAGTGCGCTGACGCATCTGCGCGTGCCGCAGCCGTTGGCCGCGCATCCGGATGGACAGGCCCTGTGTGCGGCGTCCTACACCGTCGCTGCATATGCGCCCGTAGGTTGTGGCTTTCCCGCCCAGAGAAAGCTAAACCATGCCCCGCAAAAATGCTACCCCACCACCCAGTGCCAGCGACATTGCAGCGCGATCGGCAGCGCGCAATACCGATAGCGGCCCCGCACAGATACCTGCCACCGCTGGCGATGACGTGCACGTGCGCAAGGCGGCAGGCGCCAATGCGTTGGCTGCGTCCATGCCGAACAACACCCTCAAACCCCTTGAACACGGTGTAGGCAATGGCCTTGCCCCCAACGCCGGGCTGACGTCGGCGCCAGACCACCCTGATGCCACCGGAAGCACCTTGTCCGAAAAGGAGGCGACCGCCAAGACGGGCGCGGGCGCCACGCCGGGCCTGAACGCCAACAACGGCGTGCTGGATCGTGCACGCGTCGATTCGACGGGGCAGGTGCTCACGACCAATCAGGGTGTGCCGATATCTGACAACCAGAACTCGCTCAAGCAAGGCGTCCGTGGCCCAGTGCTGCTGGAAGACTTCGTGCTGCGCGAAAAGCTCACGCATTTCGACCACGAGCGCATTCCGGAACGCATCGTGCACGCCCGTGGGTCCGGCGCACATGGTACTTTCGAGTGCTATGAGCCGCTGACCGATCTGACCGTGGCTGCACCCTTTCAGGAAGCCGGAAAGAAGACTCCTGTCTTCGTTCGGTTTTCCACCGTGCAGGGCGAGCGTGGCTCGAAAGACACCGCGCGCGACGTCCGCGGCTTCGCTGTGAAGTTCTACACCGACGCAGGCAACTGGGATCTCGTTGGCAACAACATGCCGGTGTTCTTCATTCAGGATGCAATGAAGTTCCCGGACCTGGTGCATGCAGTCAAGCCTGAGCCGCACAACCAGATCCCTCAAGCTGCTAGCGCGCACGACACCTTCTGGGACTTCGTCTCGCTGATGCCTGAATCCACCCACATGCTCATGTGGGTGATGTCCGATCGGGGCATTCCGCGCAGTTACGCCACAATGCAGGGCTTTGGCGTTCACACTTTCCGGTTTGTGAATGCCGAAGGCACCTCGGTGTTTGTGAAGTTCCACTGGACGCCTTTGGCAGGCACACATTCGCTGGTGTGGGATGAAGCGGTCAAGATTTCTGGCGCAGACCCTGACTTTCACCGCCGCGACCTGTGGGAGCGTATCGAGTCCGGCGCGTTTCCCGAATACGAACTGGCTGTGCAGGTCTTCACCGAAGAGCAGGCAGAGTCTTTTAGCTTCGACATCTTGGATGCAACCAAGATCGTTCCCGAAGAGTTGGTGCCGCTGCGTCCGATCGGCAAAATGACACTGCACCGCAATCCTGACAACTTCTTCGCTGAAACAGAACAGGTCGCGTTCTGCACCGCACACGTGGTGCCAGGAATCGACTTTTCCAACGACCCCTTGCTGGCGGGCCGCATCCACTCTTATGTGGATACACAGATCTCTCGCCTGGGCGGGCCCAACTTCCACGAAATCCCTATCAACACCCCCTTGGCGCCGGTGCACAACAACCAGCGCGATGGCATGCACCGCCAGAACATTCCACGCGGCCGGGTCTCTTACGAGCCCAATTCACTGGCGGGAGGCTGCCCCTTCCAGGCCGGTGCAGTGCAAGGCTTCATGTCCGTACCTGCACGGGCTCAGGCCAAGGAAGAACAGGTCAAGATCCGGGCCAAGCCTGAAAAGTTTGCCGACCACTACACGCAAGCCAAACTGTTCTATGAAAGCCAGGCAGCCCATGAACAGGCCCACATCGCCGCGGCCTTTCGGTTCGAGTTGAGCAAGGTCACGGTGCCGGCCGTTCGCGAACGCACGGTCGCCATGTTGCGCAATGTGTCCGAGTCGCTGGCCACCAGCGTAGCGCATGGCATAGGCATTCGCACACTACCACCTGCCTTACCCAAGGCCATCGACAACCCGGCTGCGCCCGAAATCGATCAGTCGCCGGCTCTCTCGTTGCTGGCACGTCCGGGCGACGGCTCCATCAAGGGACGCAAGGTCGCCATATTGGTTGCAGACGGAGTCGCCGCCACTGCGTTGCTCGACCTGCAAGCGGAGTTGCTGCAACAGGGTGCAGTCGGACGCTTCGTGGCGCCGCACATCGGTCCGGTGGTTTTGGCAGACGGAACAGAAGTCGACGCGGATGCATCTTTGGAAAACTCGCCGGGCTTTCTATTCGACGGGCTTGTACTGCCCGACGGCGAGGCGGGTGTGGCACTGCTGGCTCGCGACGGTCACGCAGCCGAATTCGTGCGCGACCAATTTCGCCATTGCAAACCTATCCTGGTACTGGGCGCTTCACAAACCTTGCTGGTCGACTCGGGCATCCCGATGCTTGCAGAAGACCCGGCATTGATAGTGACCACGGCAGAACACTCCGCGGCAATGCAACGGTTCATCGCGGCCCTCGGTCAGCCCCGCAACTTTGCACGAGAGTCAGATCCACCGGCGGTGTAGAACGGGCTCATGGTCTTACCGTGGCTATTTGAGCGGACTTTGCAGGACGGCATGCAGACGCAGAGCGATGCCAGTAGGTTGTCGATTCGCAGGTGCGCCGCCATGCCATTAATCGTTTGTAGAGGCCCAACCCTCAGGTTGGAGCGAAGCGGGACACGGGAACGCTCCAATTTTTAGGGTAGGGGCATGAGTTCCCTGCGGAGTCCCTACGACTCCATCGTCATGCCCGCGCTCTGAAGAGCTTCTTACTTAAGTCCTGTCGTTTTAAAAGCAAACTGCCTGCGAGCTTGTCCGTTATCTGCCAGCCCTCTGATGTACGCCAGGGCTTGGCAGATAACAGCGGTAATGCTACCGGCATAGAGAAATGCGTATGCACCCAGTAATCGGCGTTCTTTTACAGGTTGTGTTGGCTTTGTGGATAGTTGCCGGATTTGCGGACTGGTGGTCCCACCGCCGCACCCAAATAGAGCGCACAAGCGGCATAGCTGAATCGCTGTGCCACTGGCTTTTGTTAATACAGATGGGCACGGCTATCGTGCTGTGCATTGCGTTTCGTCCCAACCTCCTGCTGCTGACCCTGCTGCTATTTCTTTGGGTAAGCCACCAAACCACCACCTTCTTGGAACTTCGTTGGGTTGCACCAGTGCGCGAGATCACGCCTGCAGAGCAGATGACTCACAGCTTCTTGGAGATTCTTCCGGTGGCAGGAATACTGCTGCTCAGCATTCCTGTCGTAGAACAAACCTTGCTCGGCTACCCCGTCGAGTGGACCATGGAGCACCGCGCAATCGCCGACATTCATTGGCAGACCGGAATATGGCCTTTACTGATCGCCGCATGCTTGGTATTCAATGGTTTGGCATACATGGAAGAAACCTGGCGCTGTCTGCGCTGGCGCCAACGGCGACGCCATAAACCATCGAACTAATAGTTTTTGCAAACTATGATAGTCAGGATTCTTCTGGCGTATCCCGGCGCTTTTCGTTGATTAATTCAGCCCCTTGGCGAGAAGACAAAGGTTCCTCCTTATGACGCTCGCCGCCATAGTCAAAACCCAACGCCCGAGCCGAACCACCCGCAGACACTTGTGCAATTGGTCCTTGCGGATCTTCAGTACGCTTGGCTGCAGCGTCTCGGTTCTCGTAGGTTTCAGGATCGCCACCCCCCCCAAAACGCCGAGGCCCCTCGCCCGTGCCGGGATTTTCTGGATTTGACGTTGTGACCTCGCGCGGGTCAGCGCGCAACCCGTATTGGTTGAAGTGCCCGTCATCAGCTGCACGGTCCGAATGAGGATCTTTTTCTTTTTCCGCGGTCATCACACATCCTTTCGAGAAAGACAAGCCCTATGCCAGCGCCCAAGGACCTATGGCCGACACAAACCCACGTAACTGGATTTCAGTGCATACCGGGGACTGACACCAGCCTCGCAATCCGTGCGGCTCAAGGCTGACGAAGCCGACGCTTTTCGCAGTCCCTTAGGGGCTATCGAGCAAAGCAATTCATAGAGTGGATTTGAAGATGCTAAGGCGCAGCGGAGAAATCAGGGCGTAGGACAAGCCCCTCACCCCCATCCCGCTTTGCATTAGGGCGCATGCTTACGTCCAACGGGCCAGATCTCGCCGTCTTCATCAACGTTGCTCTGCCGCCGGCTCATTTCACACAC
>NZ_JAVTJJ010000011.1:0-125916 GCF_031843945.1 Acidovorax sp. WCS2018Noco2-16 | reverse complement strand
GCGTGACCGGGCGGCAGCTGCGCCTGTCCGCCTACCAGGGCGCGGAGCGGCACGAGGTGATGCTGGAGCCGACGCTCATCTCAGAGCACTTCCCGTTCTTGCGCCAGGGCATTCTGGCCGGGCTGGGCGTGGGCCTGGTGCCTGACTACGTGGTGCAGGACAAGCTGGAAAGCGGCGAGGTGCTGACCACGCTGGACGAATACCGCCTGAGCATCTTCGGCACGCACATGTACCTGCTGTACCTGCCCAACCGCCACCAGACGCGGGCCGTGCGCACCTGCATCGACTTTCTGCTGGCCAAGGCCCAGCGGACCGAGGGCGGCACGGCGCAGGTGACGGCGGCGGGCTGAGCCGTTCGGCTCACCCAGGCACCGCGCGGCTCACGCGGGCGGCGCGCGCCAGCCGGGGTCGGCCAGCACATCGCCCAGCAGCCGCACGCCCTGCTCGATCTGATCGACCGACACACTCGCATAGCCCAGCGTGAAGCCCGCCGGGCGCGGCAGCATGGCTGATTCAGGCCGCGCGAACAGCGGCGACATCGGGTAGATGCCCACGCCGGCACGGCGCGCAGCCGCCGCCAGCGCGGCCTCGTCGGCAGGCCGCAGCGAGGGCAGCCACAGCACGGCATGCAGCCCGGCCGCCGTGCCGGTGATGCGCGCGTCTGCCGGCAAGTGCGCGGCGACGGCAGCCTGCAGTGCCGCGCGCCGGCGCTCGTGTTCACGCCGCACGCGCCGCACATGCCGTTCGTAGGCGCCGCTGGCGATCAACGACGCCAACACGCGCTGGTCCAGTACGGGCGCATGCCGGTCCGCCAGCCGCTTGGCCGTGCGAAACACCGGCACCAGCGCGGTCGGCAGCACCAGGTAGCCCAGTCGCAGCTGCGGCGACAGCGCCTTGGAAAAGGTGCCCACATAGATCACGCGGCCGTCGGCATCCATGGCCTGCAGCGCGTCGATGGGACGCTGGCCGTAGCGAAATTCGCCGTCGTAGTCGTCTTCGATGATCCACGCATCGTGCTGGCGCGCCCAGCGCAGCAGCTCCTGCCGGCGCGCGACGGGCAGCACGCCGCCCAGCGGAAACTGGTGCGACGGCGTCACATAGGCCAGCCGCGCGCGGTCGTCCTGGGGCAGGCATGCGGTGTCCAGCCCGTGCGCATCCACCGGCGTAGCCAGCAGCCGCGCGCCGGTCGCCTCAAAGCTGCGGCGGCCCATCAGATAACCCGGGTCTTCAAAGACAAAGGCGTCGCCCGCGTTCAGCAGCAGCCGCGCGCACAGGTCCAGCGCCTGCTGGGCGCCCTGCACCACCACGATCTGCCCGGCATCGCAGGCCAGGCCGCGCGCGCGTCGCAAGTAGCCCTGCAGCGCGCTGCGCAGGGCCGGCTCCCCTTCAGGCAGCGCGTAGTACAGGCTGTGCTGCTGGCGCAGCAGCTCGGCCTGGTAGGTCCGCCGCCACGCCAGCGTGGGAAAGTCCCGCGACGCTACGGCGCCGTAACGGAAGTCGATGGGCGCCGGCTCTGTCGCACGCGCGGCCGGCAGCTGCATGGCCGTAAGGCGGTGCCCCCAGTCGGACAGCGCGATGGGCTCGGCAGGCCGTGCCGGGCGTGCTCTGGCCGGCGCCTGCGCGCTCAGCGGGGCCGCCACGCGCGCCGCCCGGCCCACCGCCGTGGTCACATAGCCTTCGGCCGCAAGCTGTTCGTAGGCCGCCGTCACCGTGGTGCGCGACACGCCCAGCTCGGCCGCCAGCACGCGCGTGGCCGGCAGCCGCGCGCCCGGCGCGAGCGCGCCCTCGGCCAGCTGCGCACGCAGCAGGTCGTAGATGCGCCGGCCGCCGCCGTTGGCGCCGGTAGGGCGATGGGGTGGCATGGTCAACTGGCTCATGAAGAAGATGCAGAACTGGTTCTTGTGATTGTGCCGCTTCTATCGGACATTCGATCGGGCTGAAACGGCGACCGCCCACTCTTTCACACGTCCAGAAAACCCCATGTACATCCCCGCACACTTCGCCGAGCCCCAGGCCGATGAACTGGCCCGCATCATCCGCGACCACCCTCTGGGCATGCTCGTCACCCACGGGGCCGATGGCCTCGATGCAGACCACATTCCGTTCGAGTTCAACCCCAGCGCCGGCACGCAAGGCGTGCTGACCGGGCACGTGGCCCGCGCCAACCCGCTGTGGCAACGGGCAGGCGCTGGCGGCAGTCCGGTGATGGTGGTCTTTCGCGGCGCCGAAGGCTATATCTCGCCCAACTGGTACCCCAGCAAGCACGAGGCGCACCGGCAGGTGCCCACCTGGAACTACGAGGTCGTGCACGCCCACGGCACGCTGACCGTGCAGGACGACGAACGCTTCGTGCGCGGGATGGTCGGGCGGCTCACGCGCCGGCACGAAGCCGGCGAGCCCCGGCCGTGGAAGATGGCCGATTCCGAACCCGGCTTCATCGACACGCTGCTCGCCGGCATCGTGGGTATCGAGATCACCGTGACCTCGCTGGTCGGCAAGCGCAAGCTCAGCCAGAACAAGGACACCCGCGACCGGGAAGGCGCCATGCATGCGCTGGCTGAGCGGGGCCACGAGGCGCTGGCTCGCCGCATGGGCGAAGCTGCGGAGCCACACCCGTGAGCGAGGGCGCCGTGCAGCCGGTGTACACGTCCACCTTCACGTTCGGCATTCGCGCATTCGACGCCGAGTTCCATGCGCTGGACAACGCGATTGCCGACATCGCCAAGGCCATTCCCGGCTATATGGGCGAGGAAGCATGGGAGAACCCCGCCACCGGACTGGTGAGCAACGTGTATTACTGGAGCAGCCTGGACGCGCTGCAGGCGTTGATCCAGCACCCTGCGCACCTGGCGGCCAAGCAGCGGCAGGCAGCGTGGCTCAACGGGTACCAGGTGGTCATCGCGCAGGTTCTGCGCAGCTATGGAGACGGCGGTATCGCCCACCCGATGGCCGCCCGGCGATCTGGTGCTGCGGCGCATTCGGAGCCCACATGAAAAAAACCCCCGCGCTCCCCACTACGTGCGGCCGCTGACCCCCGAGGGGGCCGCTTTTCATCTTGGGGCGGCCCGGCGATGAAAAAAGCCCCTGCCGTGACGACGACAGGGGCTTAGCAAATTCACGTGGCGTGGCTTAGCGGCCTTGCGTGTTCTGCAGCGCGGCGATGCGCTCTTCGATGGGCGGGTGCGTCGAGAACAGCTTGCCGATGTTGCCCGTGATGCCCATGGCGGCCATGCTCTTGGGCAGCTCGTTGGGGCCGGCGCCGCCCAGGCGTGCCAAGGCGTTGATCATGGGTTGCTTGCGACCCATCAGCTGTGCGGCGCCGGAGTCGGCGCGGAATTCGCGCTGGCGGCTGAACCAGGCCACGACGATGGCGGCCAGAAAGCCCAGGGCGATGTCCAGCACGATGGTGGTCACGTAGTAGCCGATGCCGGGGCCGGAGCTGTTCTCGTCGTTCTTGCGCAGAAAGCTGTCCACCGCATAGCCGATGACGCGCGAGAGGAACACGACGAAGGTGTTCATCACACCCTGGATCAGCGCCATGGTCACCATGTCGCCGTTGGCGACGTGGGCCACTTCATGGCCGATGACGGCTTCGACCTCTTCGCGCGTCATGCCTTGCAGCAGGCCGGTGGAGACCGCCACCAGCGCGCTGTTCTTGAAGGCACCCGTGGCGAAGGCGTTGGGCTCGCCTTCGAAGATGCCGACCTCGGGCATGCCGATACCGGCCTTGTCGGCGAACTGGCGCACGGTCTCGACGATCCAGCGCTCATCGGCCGAGCCGGTGCCGTCGATGATCGTCACACCCGCGCTCCACTTGGCGACGGGTTTGCTGATCAACAGCGAGATGATGGCGCCGCCAAAGCCCATGATGAAGGCGAAGCCGAGCAGCGCCCCCAGGTTCAGGCCGTTGGGCGTCAGGAAGCGATTGACGCCCAGCAGGCTGGCGACGATGCCCAGCACCACCACGACGGCGATGTTGGTCAACAGAAAAAGGGCGATACGTTTCATCGAGAGGTTCTCCGCGAAGGGATACGGTGGGGTTCGGCAGCGGCGTGAACACGCTGCTGCACAGTCCGGAAAGTGGGGGTGCCGCGCAGGCGTTCAAGCCGTTTCCGCAGATGTTGCGCGCGCCCTGTTGTGGTGCTTATGCGGGGCGCCTGCTGCGGAAAACGAGGGAGTCATCATAGAAGCAAAAGTTCTCGTTTTCGGGCCACCAGCCGGGCACTCCCAGGACGGGAAGGGGATTGAACGGCTTGGCCGCGAACGCCCCGGCATCGAGCGTGCGCGCCAGCCAGGCATCGGCTTGCGCTACGGAATCGATAGCGCCTTGCACACAGTAGACGTGCGCCGTGATGGGTTTTCGCGGCTGCACCAGCTTTTCGAGCAGCGCATGGCCGAAGAGCAGCAAGGTGGCCTCGGCCCACAGCGGCCGCAAGTCCACGAAGAGCCGCCGCCACGCGCGCTCGCGCAAGGCATCGCAGAGCGCCGCCGGTGCGAACAGCACGGCGCCGTTTTCGTCGAACACGGTGATGGCGTCCCGCAAGGGCCCGCGCACCGCGCCAATGCCCTGGGCGGCGATGGCCTGGGCCTGCCACTGGTTCAGCAGGCGTTTGGTCTGCGGGTAGTGCAGCCAGATCAGGCCGTTGAAGAAGTCGTGCAGGTTGTCGCGGGTGGGGACGGTGCGGGTGGTGTGGATGAAGCTCTCATACGCCAGGCCGGGCGGCATGTCAGCGCCCTGAAACCGGGGTAGATGCGCGCCCAGGGCTTGCGCCGCCTGCGCATCCAGCGCGGAGCCGACCGAACCCGTGGCCAGGGCACGTGCCGCCACCGTCTGCCCGGATGCCGCGTATGGGGCCAGCCAGGGCCGCGCCCAATCGATGTCGGCAAGCGCCTGCGTGGAACTCAAGCGCTTGCAGGCCCGGCTGCGCCGCGCGCTGCGCGCTTGTCACGCACGGCCACCTTCGATGTGCCCTCTTCGCGGATGTCGAAAGCCTGCGTGGCGGCCAGCAGCTTGGTGAGCGTGCCGTAGCCGTAATTGCGCGCGTCGAACGGCGTCTTGTTGCTGATCTGGGTGCCCAGCGCTCCCACGCGTGCCCAGCCGGTTTCGTCCGCAGCGGCCTGCGCTGCATCGCGCAGCAGTGCCAGCAAGCGGGTGTCCTGCCGCAGTTGCGCGGTGGGCACGTGCAGCGTGGCGGGTTGCGCGGGCACACCGGGCGCAGAGCCGCTGGGCGTGGCGGCGTCTTCCGGCACTGCGTCTGCTGCTCCAACCACGGACTTGTCCAATCGAGGCTCGGCTTCTGCCTCGCTGCCCAGCGACTCCAGATAGAGAAAGCGCGAACAGGCGTTGACGAAGGGCTGCGGCGTCTGCGCAGCGCCGAAGCCGTACACCGCCGCGCCCTTGCTGCGCAGGTGCATCACCAGCGGGGTGAAATCCGCGTCCGATGAAACGATGCCGAATGCGTCGGGCTGCTCGGTGTAGAGCAACTCCATCGCGTCCACGGTCATCGCCATGTCGGTCGCGTTCTTGCGCCTGGAATAGTCGAACTGCTGCATGGGCCGAATGGCGAATTCCAGCAGCCGCTGCTGCCAGCCGTTCAGGCCGCTCTTGGTCCAGTTGCCGTATGCGCGGCGGATGTTGATCTCCCCCAGCGTGGACAGCTCCGTCAGGATCTCGTCGAGCTTCTCGGCCGGCGCGTTGTCGGCGTCGATGAGCAAGGCAATGCGCAACTGGCGTTCAGCCGACATGGAAACCTCCCAACGGGGTGTGAAGAAAAGTTAGGGGCGATCAGCGCAACGCCGGTCAGTGAAACCCAATCGCCTTGAGCCTGATCTAGAGCTTTGGCACGTGTGCCCTGGCTTCGACAGGCTCAGCCCGAACGGACTTTTCTCAACTGACTGGCATTGAGGCAATCAGCTTGCCACCACGCGCCAAGGCAATGCCTCGCCCGAGCGAAGGGGTTTCAACTCCGCCTCGCCGAAGGCAAAGCTGTCCGGCGGCGTCCACGATTCGCGGCGCAGGGTGATGGTGCCTTCGTTGCGCGGCAGGCCGTAGAAGGCCGGGCCGTGGAAGCTCGCGAAGCCTTCCAAATGGTGCAGCGCGCCGGCGTTGTCGAAGGCTTCGGCGTACATCTCGATGGCGGCGTGGGCGGTGTAGCAGCCGGCGCAGCCGCTGGCATGTTCCTTCAGGTGCGCGGGGTGCGGCGCGCTGTCGGTGCCCAGAAAGAACCGGTCGCTGCCGCTGGTGGCGGCCTCGACCAGCGCCACGCGGTGCGTTTCGCGCTTGAGCACCGGCAGGCAGTAGTAGTGCGGCCGCACGCCCCCGGTGAAGATGGCGTTGCGGTTGTACAGCAGGTGGTGCGCGGTGATGGTGGCGGCGGTGAAGGCGCCGGCTTCGCGCACGTACTGCGCGGCGTCTTTCGTCGTGATGTGCTCGAAGACGATCTTCAGCTCGGGGAAGTCGCGGCGCAGCGGAATGAGCTGCTGCTCGATGAACACGGCCTCGCGGTCGAACAGGTCGATGTCGCTGCTGGTCACCTCGCCGTGCACCAGCAGCAGCAGGCCGGCCTTCTGCATGGCCTCGAGCGTGGCGTAGGTCTTGCGCAGGTCGGTCACGCCGGCATCGCTGTTGGTGGTGGCGCCGGCCGGGTACAGCTTGGCGGCGACCACCCCGGCCTCCTTGGCGCGGGCGATCTCGTCGGCCGGCAAGTTGTCGGTGAGGTACAGCGTCATCAGCGGCTCGAACGCCGTGCCGGCCGGCACGGCGGCCTGGATGCGGTCGCGGTACGCGGTGGCCTGCGCGGCGGTGGTGACCGGCGGGCGCAGGTTGGGCATGATGATCGCGCGGCCGAACTGCACGGCCGTGTGCGGCACCACGGTGCGCAGCGCCTCGCCGTCCCGCACGTGCAGGTGCCAGTCGTCGGGGCGGGTGATGGTCAGGGTGTCGGGGTTGGAGTGGGATGGTGAGGCGGCGGTCATGGGGCCGCATTCTCCCACCGCCCATAAAAAACCCCGGGTCGCCTTGGAAGGCGCCCGGGGGCAAACCCCGATGGAGGGGAGGGGTGTGTGATGAGCGCCCCGAAGGACGCTCACGGCGCGCGTGGCGCGCAAAGACGTGCCGCCATCGTAGAAGCGGGCCCTGCCCCGCCCTGTCGGTGAGCGGCCGGCAGCCCTGTCGGACAGACTGCCGCACCCGCCTCAGGCGGAATTCAGGCGCGCGCCAGCACCGGCCCCAATGCCTTGCCCGTATGCGTGCCCAGCCGCACCACCTCTTCCGGCGTGGCCGCCGCCACGATGCGGCCGCCTTCCTTGCCGCCTTCCGGCCCCAGGTCGATGATCCAGTCGGCCTCGGCGATGACATCCAGGTCGTGCTCGATGACGACCACGCTGTGGCCGCCCGCCACCAGCCGGTGCAGCACCTGGATGAGCTTGTGCACGTCGGCCATGTGCAGTCCGACGGTGGGCTCGTCGAGCACGTAGAGCGTGTGCGGCGCCTTCTGCCCGCGCCGGCCGATCTCGTCGCGCACCTTCGTCAGTTCAGTGACGAGCTTGATGCGTTGCGCCTCGCCGCCCGACAGCGTGGGACTGGGCTGGCCGAGCGTGAGGTAGCCCAGGCCCACGTCTTTGAGCAACTGCAGCGGGTGCGCGATGCTGGGCATGCTGGCGAAGAACTGCACCGCCTCGTCCACTTCCATCTGCAGCACGTCGCCGATGCTCTTGCCGCGCCAGGTGACCGCCAGTGTTTCGGGATTGAAGCGCGCGCCATGGCAGGCTTCGCACGGCACCTTCACGTCGGGCAGAAAGCTCATGGCGATGGTGCGGATGCCCTGGCCTTCGCAGATCGGGCAACGGCCTTCGCCGGTGTTGAAACTGAAGCGCGCGGCCGCGTAGCCGCGCGCCTTGGCTTCCAGCGTTTCGGTGAACAGCTTACGGATGGTGTCCCAGAAGCCGATGTAGGTCGCGGGGCAACTGCGCGGCGTCTTGCCGATGGGCGTCTGGTCGACCTCCAGCACGCGGTCGATGGTCTCGAAGCCGGCCAGGCCCGTGCAGCCGACCAGCGCGGGCGCCTTGCCGGCATCCATCGCGTCGCGGCCGGCCTTGGTGGATCGCTGCTGCACCCAGGCCTGCACGTTGGCCAGCAGCACGTCACGCGCCAGGGTCGATTTGCCCGAGCCGCTGACGCCTGTGACCGCCACCAGCCGGTTCAGCGGCACGCGCGTGGTGACCTGCTGCAGGTTGTGCAGATGAGCGCCCAGCACGGTCAGCCAGTGCGCGGGCTGAACAACCGTTTCAGGTTCATGGTCTTTTTGGCCTCTAGCGCTTGATGGACGGGCGCTATCAGCTACATCTTTCATAGCAAACACATCGCGGCGCGCCTGCAGCGGGTGGCGCATGGCGTGCAGCAGGTAGCGGCCGGTCTGCGAATCTTCCGCCGCCTGGATGTCGGCCACCGTGCCCTGCGCCACCAGCCGCCCGCCGCGCTTGCCGGCGCTGGGGCCGATGTCGATGATGTGGTCGGCGCGGCGAATGGTGTCTTCGTCGTGCTCCACCACCACCAGCGTGTTGCCCTTCTCGCCCAGCTTGTGCAGCGCGTTCAGCAGGATCTGGTTGTCGCGCGCATGCAGGCCGATGGTGGGCTCGTCCAGCACGTAGCACACGCCCTGCAGGTTGCTGCCCAGTTGCGCGGCCAGGCGAATGCGCTGCGCCTCGCCGCCCGAGAGCGTGGGCGCGCCCCGGTCGAGCGTGAGGTACGACAGCCCCACTTCTTCCAAAAATTCGAGCCGGCTCTTGATCTCCGGCACCAGGTCGCGGGCGATCTCCGCTTGCCGGCCCGACAGTTGCAGCCCCTCGATCCACTGCCGCACTTCGGACACCGCCAGGCGTGCGACCTCGGTCACCGGCGTGCCGGCGAACAGCACGGCGCGGGCGATGGGGTTCAGGCGCGTGCCCTGGCAGGTGGGGCAGGCCAGGCCTTCCACGTCGTCGGCGTCGGGTTCGGCAAATGTCTGCTCGCGGCCTTTTTCCTTGTCGTCCTGCACGGAATCGTCGAACACCTTGCGTTGCTCTTTGGTCAGCTTCACGCCCGTGCCCACGCAGTCGGGGCACCAGCCGTGCTTGCTGTTGTACGAAAAGAGGCGCGGGTCCAGCTCGGCGTAGCTCGTCGCGCAGATGGGGCAGGCGCGCTTGGTCGAAAAAGCCTGCAGCCGGCCGATGCCCGCCGTGGGCTGGCTGGCGAGCATGGCGTCTTTCAGGCCGTCCAGGCTGCTCAGCACGTGCACCACGCCCTTGCCGTGCTCCAGCGTGCGGGCCAGCGCGGCGCGCAGTTCGGCCTCGTTGGCGGGCGACACGTCCAGGCTGGCCACGGGCAGCTCGATGGTGTGCTCCTTGAAGCGGTCGATGCGCGGAAAGCCGGTAGTGGGCAGGAAGTTGCCGTCCACCCGCAGATGCGTGTAGCCGCGCGGGCGCGCCCAGTCGGCCAGCTCGGTGTAGACGCCCTTGCGGTTCATCACCAGCGGCGCCAGCAGGCCGATGTGCTGGCCCTTGAACTGCGTGAGCAGCTGCGCGGCGATGCTGTCTGCCGTTTGCGGCTGCACGGCGGCGCCGTCGTGGATGCAATGCTGCACGCCCAGCTTCACGTAGAGCAGTCGCAAAAAGTGCCACACCTCGGTCGTCGTGCCCACCGTGCTCTTGCGGCCGCCGCGCGACAGGCGCTGCTCGATGGCCACCGTGGGCGGAATGCCGTACACCGCGTCCACCTCCGGCCGGCCGGCCGGCTGCACGATGCTGCGGGCGTAGGCGTTCAGTGATTCGAGGTAGCGGCGCTGCCCTTCGTTGAACAGAATGTCGAACGCCAGCGTGGACTTGCCCGAGCCCGACACGCCCGTTACCACATTGAACTTGCCGCGCGGAATGTCCACCGACAGGTTCTTCAGGTTGTGCTCTTTGGCGTTGATGATTTCAATGGCGTTTTTGGCCGCTGGCGCTTGGTAGCCGGGCGCGGACAGCTTCTCTTTTCGTAGCACCGCCGCCTTTTCGTGCACCGAATGGCCGCCCTCGCCCAGCGCCAGCTCGTAGTCGCGCAGCGCGGCGCCGGTGTGCGACGTGCGGTGCTGGCGCACGTCTTCGGGCGTGCCCTCGGCCACCACCAGGCCGCCGGCGTCGCCGCCCTCCGGCCCCAGGTCGATCAGCCAGTCGCTGGCGCGGATCACGTCCAGGTTGTGCTCGATAACGATGAGCGAATGGCCGGCGTCCAGCAGCTTGCGCAGCGCACGCATCAGCTTGGCGATATCGTCGAAGTGCAAGCCGGTGGTGGGCTCGTCGAAGAGGAACAGCGTGCCCTTGCGCGCCAGCGGCTGGCGGCTGCTGCTGGCGCTCTTGGCGGCTTCGGCGAGAAAGCCGGCGAGCTTCAGGCGCTGCGCCTCGCCGCCCGAGAGCGTGGGCACGGGCTGGCCGAGCTTCACGTATTCCAGCCCCACATCCACGATAGGCTGCAGCGCGCGGATCACGTCGCGGTCTTGCGCGAAGGCGGCAGCGGCCTCGCTCACCGTCAGGTCGAGCACGTCGGCCACGTTCACCATGCGGCCGCCGCGGTCGATGGTCACTTCCAGAATCTCGGGCCGGTAGCGTTTGCCGTCGCAATCGGGGCAGCGCAGGTACACGTCGGAGAGAAACTGCATCTCCACGTGCTCGAAGCCCGAGCCGCCGCAGGTGGGGCAGCGCCCGTCGCCCGAGTTGAAGCTGAACTTGGACGCGGTGTAGCCACGCTGGCGCGCGAGCGGCGCCACGGCGAACAGCTCGCGCACGGCGTCCCACGCGCCCACGTAGCTGACAGGGTTGGAGCGCGCGGTCTTGCCGATGGGCGACTGGTCCACGAAGACGACGTCGCCCAGGTGGTCGGCGCCCAGCAGGCGGTCGTGCGTGCCGGGCGTCTCAGTCGCCTTGCCGAAGTGGCGCAGCAGCGCGGGCGCCAGCACGTCCTGGATCAGCGTGGACTTGCCCGAGCCGCTGACGCCGGTGACGGTGACCAGCCGCTGCAGCGGAAAGTCGACCGACACGTTCTGCAGGTTGTGCTCGCGCGCGCCTTCCAGAATGAGGCGCGGCGTGGCGTCGGTCACCATGCGCTTGATGCCCGAGGTGATCTGCTTGGCGCCGCTCAGGTACACGCCGGTCAGGGTGTCGGCGCGGCGCAGGTCGGCCGTGGTTCCGTCGAAGACGATGTAGCCGCCGCGCTCGCCGGGGCCCGGGCCCATGTCGATCACGCGGTCGGCCGCCAGCATGACGGCCGGGTCGTGTTCGACCACCACCAGCGTGTTGCCGGCGTCGCGCAGGCGCAGCATGGCCTCGGTGATGCGGTGCATGTCGCGCGGGTGCAGGCCGATGCTGGGCTCGTCCAGCACGAAGAGCGTGTTGACCAGCGAGGTGCCCAGCGCGGTCGTCAGGTTGATGCGCTGCACCTCGCCGCCGCTGAGCGTGCGGCTTTGCCGGTCGAGCGTGAGGTAGCCGATGCCGACGTCGCACAGGTACTTCAGGCGCGTGGTGATCTCTTCGTGCAGCAGCTTCAGCGCCTGGGCGTCGCCAGCGTTGGCGGCCTGAACGGGTGCCGCCGCCACCGTTTCAAGGTCTTTTTGGCCTCCAGCGCTTGATACATAAGCGCCAGCAGCTATCAAAACAGGAGCAACCACTTCATCGCCCATCTGCGCGAAGAAGCGGCGCAGCCGGTCGATGGGCAGCAGCATCAGGTCGTGCAGCGTGAGGCCGGGCAAAGCTTCGAGCTGCGCGCGGCTCCATTGCACGCCCTGCGGCATGAAGCGGCGCGCGGGCTCGACCACGGCATCGGCCGCGGCCTTGCTGCCGATGCGCCAGAGCAGGCTCTCGGTCTTCAGGCGCGCGCCGCCGCAGGTGGGGCACGGCGTGTAGCTGCGGTACTTGGACAGCAGCACGCGGATGTGCATCTTGTAGGCCTTGCTCTCCAGGTATTCGAAGAAGCGCTTGATGCCGTACCACTGCTTGTTCCAGTTGCCTTCCTTGTAGCCGGGGGTGCCGCCGATCACCCACTGCTTCTGGTCGTCGGTCAGCTTGTACCAGGGCGTGTCGCGCGGAATGCCGGCCGACTCGGCATGGCGCATGAGGTCGTCCTGCGCCTCTTTCCAGGCCGGTGTCTGGATGGTCTTGACGGCACCGGCGCGCAGCGTGAGCTTGTCGTTCGGAATGACCAGGCCGTAGTCGACGCCGATCACCCGCCCGAAGCCGCGGCAGGTGTCGCAGGCGCCCACGGCCGAATTGAACGAGAACATCGACGGCATGGGCTCGCTGTAGCGCAGGTCGCTCTCGGGCGAATGCAGGCCGGTGGAGAACTTCCAGAGTTCGGGTGTCGCCTCCGTTCGCGTTGAGCTGCCTGTCCTGAGCCCTGTCGAAGGGGTCGAAACGCTGTCCCGGCCTTCGACAAGCTCAGGTTGAACGGTCGGGGGGAGTACATACACGTTCAATCGCCCGGTGCCGCGCTTGAGCGCGACCTCGATGGCCTCGACCACGCGGGCGCGCTCGGCTTTGGCCAGCCGGAAGCGGTCGGCCACCACATCGAGCAGCTTGCGCCCGCCCTGCTCACGCTCGGCCTGCACCTTGGTGAAGCCGCTGGCGGACAACCACTGCTCGACCTGTTCGGCCGAGGTGTTGGCGGGTAATTCGACCGGGAAGGTCAGCACCACGCGCGGATCGCCCGACTCGGCGCAGCGCCGCTGGAGTTCGGCATAGATGCTGTCGGGCGAATCGTGGCGCACCGGCAGCGCGGTCTGCTTGTCGAACAGCTGGCCGGCGCGGGCGAACAGCAGCTTCAGGTGATCGTTCAGCTCGGTCATCGTGCCCACGGTGGATCGCGACGAGCGGACGGGGTTGGTCTGGTCGATGGCGATGGCCGGCGGCACGCCCTCGACCTTGTCCACGGCCGGTTTGTCCATGCGGTCGAGGAACTGGCGCGCGTATGCGCTGAAGGTTTCCACGTAGCGGCGTTGGCCTTCGGCGTAGAGCGTGTCGAACACCAGGCTGGACTTGCCC
The DNA here is from genome assembly GCF_031843945.1 of Acidovorax sp. WCS2018Noco2-16. NCBI lineage: Bacteria > Pseudomonadati > Pseudomonadota > Betaproteobacteria > Burkholderiales > Comamonadaceae > Acidovorax > Acidovorax sp. WCS2018Noco2-16. The sequence goes on along the minus strand of NZ_JAVTJJ010000011.1, from coordinate 112,869 downwards.
GAGCCGCTGGGGCCTGTCACCACGGTCAGCTCGCCGGTGCGGATGTCGAGATCGATGTCCTTGAGATTGTGCTGGCGCGCGCCGTGGATGCGGATCAGTCCCTGGGTCATGGAGTGGGCGTCTTTCTGGGTGGGGGCGGAAGATTCTAGGCACCGTGCGCGCAAGGCGACGGGCAGTAAGCAGCATTTTGCGCAAGCATTCCAGATGGGGCAGTAGGCCGGAAACGCAACGATGACAAGAGCTCCCACAGGGTGGTTACCAATTGTCACCCCAGCCAATCAGCGTCATATTGTCCGGCCCTCGACTGCGCTCGCCCGCAGGATGGAGTGTCCGTGGGCGCCATGGGCGCCTGCCTGCTCATTTTCCTTGTCACCCCTTTTTTGGAGTACCCACATGATCCGCTGGCCCCAGGCTGCCGCCGCACTCGCCGCCGTTACCGCCCTGCTCGCACCGCTCGCCCACGCGCAACTGCTGGTGGGCCAGACAGCGGGCTTCTCAGGCGCGGTCGCAGCCGGGGTACAGGAAACCACCGACGGGGCGAAGCTGTACTTCGACACGGTGAACAGCAAAGGCGGCGTGGCAGGACAGAAGATCGAACTGATATCGCTGGACGACAAGTTCGACCCGAAGCTGGCCGCCGATAACGCCCGCCAGCTCATCGAAGACCGCAACGTGCTGGCCCTTTTCCTCACGCGCGGCACCCCCCACACCGAGGCGGTGCTTCCGTTGCTGGACAAATTCGGCGTGCCGCTGGTGGGGCCATCCACCGGCGCCATGGTGCTGCACAAGCCGGTGCGCAAACATATCTTCAACGTGCGCGCGACCTACCAGCGCGAAGCCGAAAAGGCCGTGAGCCATTTGGTTTCCATGGGCATCACGCGCATCGCCGTGGTGCTGGCGGACGACAGCTTCGGCGCGGACGGACTGGCCGGCGCCCAACGCGGGCTGGACCAGGCCAAGCTCCAAGCCGTGCTGCAAGAGCGCTTCGACCGATCCAAGCCCGACTTCGGCCCCATCGCCCCGAAAATCGTTCAGTCGCAGGCGCAAGCCATCGTGATGATCGCATCCGGCACCGCGGTTGCAGAAGGCTACGCGGCGTTCCGCGCGGCGGGCTCCACGGCGCAGATCGTCACGCTGTCGAACAACGCCTCCAGCGGCTTTGCCAAAAGCCTGGGCAACAACGCGCGCGGCGTGATCGTCACCCAGGTGTTCCCTAACGAGCGCTCCATCAACTTCCCCATGGTGCGCGAAGCACAGGAACTGGCCAAGGCCAAGGGCAAGGAAATCAGCCCCGCCATGCTGGAAGGCTTCGCCGCGGCCAAGGTGCTGGTGGAAGGCTTGCGCCGTGCGGGTCCCAAGCCAACGCGCGAGCGCATTCAGGCGGCGCTGGAAGGGCTGCAGAAGTTCGATTTGGGCGGGCTGGAAATCTCGTACACGCCCGATGACCATTCCGGCCTGGACTTTGCCGACCTCTCCATCATCGGCACCGACGGCAAGTTTCGCCGCTGAAGCACCGGCCGCAGGGTAGCGGTCACAGGCGACCGCTGTGCATTTTCCAAAAGCAAAAAGCCCGCATTGCGGGCTTTTTGCATGGTGTAGCGACGGCGAGCCACCGGCTCAGCTTCCATCGTTGAGTGAGTCAAGCGCAGGGCCATGGCGGTCCATCAGGCCAGCACACCGACCGGTGGAGGTGGATGGCAGCCATCACGGCAGCAGCATAGGCACCAAAGCCAAGCTCCCGCTGCCTTGCTGCCTTACTTGGCGGCGCTGGCGGCGGATGCTGCAGAGGCTGCCGGAGTGACCACCGTGGAAGCAGGTGCCACGGGTGCCGGCGCATGGGCGACATCGCCACTGTGCTTTTCTCCGCTCATATCCACTTTGTCTCCGGCCTTCATGATCACGAACAATGACAGGGCGGCGAACAGAACGAAGCCCACGACGATTTTCCACATGCTTTTTGTCTCCTGGATGGTTGAACTGACGACTTGAACTGGAGGATAAGGAAAAGAAAAAGCCCCACGCCCTTGCGGGGGTGGGGCTCTTGCACTTGAGTCACCACCGGCGGCAGGCTCCTTCAAGCCCGCAGCCGGTGCGGCCATCAGAAAGCGTGGCGAACGCCTACAGCCACGGAGCTGAAGTCGTTGCCGGCGGCCGAGCTGAAGTAGCTGGCACCTGCCTTGTTGTCCACACGGGTGTAGTAGCCGTACAGCTTGGTGCGCTTGCTCAGGTTGTAGTTGTAGGCCAGCGTGTATTGCATGGCGGAGCTGTTGGCGACGTTGTCGTACTTGCCGGCGCGGCCCACGTTCAGGTGGAATTCGGAAGCGCCCATCATGTAGGCGCCCACCAGACGGTAGTTGTCACGCTTGCCCACGGCAGCAGCCGTGTCGGTCATGGCGTTCCAGTCGTCGCTGCGCTGGTAGTAAGCGCCGACGATGAAGGGGCCCATCGTGTACATGGCGCGCAGTGCGACCTGGTTCGCGTCGTCCAGCTTGGAATAGCCGCCACCCAGTTCGAGGGCGCCCAGCGTGTAGTAAGCAGCCAGGTCATACACGTTCTTGCCGCCGACGGTCTGCTCATGCATGCCCACCGAACCCTGCACGGTGAGGCCACCGAAGTCAGGGGTCTTGTAGGCGACCGTGTTGGAGTTGGTGAATGCGTTGCGCATGACGGATGCGTAGAACGCGTCCGACGAAGAGCCGGTGTCGTGGTTGTGCAGACCGATGTAGTCGGCGGTGGCGTAGTACGACTCGGCGGTCATGCGGCCCAGGCGCAGGGTACCGAAATTGCCCGACAGGTTCAGTTCGCTCTGGCGAGCGAAGAAGCCGCGCGAGTCGGTGGTGCCGGTATCGGAATTGAAGCCGCTTTCCAGAACGAAGCCAGCCTTCAGGCCGCCGCCCAGATCTTCGGTGCCACGGAAGCCGAAACGCGAAGCGTTGTTGGCCACGACGGTGTTGGTGGTGCCGCCGTCTTTTTGACGCTCGACCGTCGTGTTCACGCGGCCGTAGATGGTCACGCTGCTTTGAGCGAATGCAGCGGAGGTGCTCAGCAGTGCCAGGGAAGCGAGCAGCAGGCGATTGGTTTTTTGCATGTGGAGTCCTTGAATGCTTGTGTCCATCGGGTGATGTAGGCACCGCTTGCAGCCTGGTGGGCCGTCAGCACCGTGTGCGACTACTCCGTCAAATTCTAGGTGTAACGGTCCGGTTAACACATGCGAAAGTAGTTTTCATGATTGTCCTGATGTATCGCCACCACACTTTTAGAGACATTCCCCAATCGTGTGCGGCGACGCACCAGGAAAACCAGGTTCTGCGCCAAGGCAGGTCAGTCGTCGGCGTAAATGTCGACGTCCTTGGTTTCGCGGATGAACAGCGTGCCGATGATGGCCGTGGCGCCAGCAATGATGATCGGGTACCAGAGGCCGTTGTACATGTTGCCGGTCTGCGCCACGATGGCGAACGACATGGTGGGCAGCAGGCCGCCGAACCAGCCATTGCCGATGTGGTACGGCAGGCTCATCGACGTGTATCGGATGCGGGTTGGGAACATTTCCACCAGCATGGCGGCGATAGGACCGTAGACCATGGTCACCAGCAGCACCAGGTAGAACAGGATTCCGACGATCAATACCTTGTTCATCTTGGCCGGATCCGCCTTGGCTGGGTAGCCGGCGGTGGTCAGGTCGGTCGCGACTTCCTTCTTGAACGCGGCGATGTTCTTGACCGAGGCTTCATCGAACTTCAGGTTGACGACGTTGCCCGAGGGTGCCGTAACGAGCTTGTCGCCGATCTTGACCACAGCGGCAGAGCCTGCAGGGCCGGCCACGTTTTCGTAGCTGACCGAGTTCTGCACCAGATAGCGCTTGGCGATGTCGCACGAGCTCTTGAAGTCAATTTCACGCGCCACCGGGTTGCCCTGGAAGGAGCAGGTGGCAGGGTCGGCGGTCACGGTGACGGCGGCAGTGGCCTGCGCACGGGCCAGATCGGGGTTTGCAGCAGTGGTCAGCGCCTTGAATGCCGGGAAGTAGGTCAGCACAGCCAGCACACAGCCCGCCATGATGATCGGCTTACGGCCGATCTTGTCCGACAGCGTGCCGAAGATCAGGAAGAACGGGGTGCCCAGCAGCAGCGCTGCGGCGATCAGCAGGTTGGCCGTGGTCGCGTCGACCTTGAGCTGTTGCGTCAGGAAGAACAGCGCGTAGAACTGGCCGGTGTACCAGACCACGGCCTGGCCGGCGGTCAGGCCGATCAGCGCCAGGATCACGATCTTCAGGTTCTTCCACTCGCCGAACGATTCAGCCAGCGGCGCCTTGGAGGTCTTGCCCTCGGCCTTCATCTTCTGGAAGGCGGGCGACTCGGACAGCGACAGCCGGATCCACACCGAGATGCCCAGCAGCAGGATGGACACCAGGAACGGAATGCGCCAGCCCCAGTCACCGAAGGCTTGCTCGCCCAGAATGGTGCGGGTGCCCAGGATCACGATCAGCGACAGGAACAGGCCCAGCGTCGCCGTGGTCTGGATCCAGGAGGTGTACGCACCGCGCTTGCCCTGCGGAGCATGTTCGGCCACGTAGGTGGCGGCACCACCGTACTCGCCGCCCAGGGCCAGGCCCTGCAGCATGCGCAGCACGATCAGGATGACCGGCGCGGCCACGCCGATGCTGGCGTAGGTCGGCAAGATGCCCACGATGAAGGTGGACAGGCCCATGATCAGGATGGTGACCAGGAAGGTGTACTTGCGGCCGATCATGTCCCCCAGCCGGCCGAACACCAGTGCGCCGAAGGGCCGCACGATGAAGCCCGCAGCGAAGGCGAGCAGCGCAAAGATGAAGGCCGCGCCAGCATCCAGACCGCTGAAGAACTGCTTGGCGATGATGGCCGCGAGCGACCCGTACAGATAGAAGTCATACCACTCGAAGACAGTGCCTAGCGAGGAGGCAAAGATGACTTTCTTTTCTTCCGGCGACATGGGCCGGGGAGCGACATTGGTAGCCATGGTATTGGTCTCCATGAATTTCGGGGCGATAACGGCAGCACCCATACAGGTGCCTGCGGCGCAATATGTGCGCGCCATCTGACCGAAAACTGACAACCCAACTGCGCCTCCCGCCGCGGGTCTTACGCGCCGCTGACAAAACCGGGCGCAACCCCTAGCGCCGTTTTCTTGATGTGAGATAAGCCTGCTTTTCGCGTGGCTCGACCGTCAGTAGCTCCTCTGTGGTGCGGGTAAACACCGAGGAAGTTTTGCGGGTTATCCCTGCCAAGGACAAACCCTGGTGGCTCTGCTTTGATAGGGCCTGCGGGCAATGCAAGATGCGGGCAGCCACTGAACGAGGCTGGGACCAACCTCAGTCTGGGCGACTCGCCAGCCCGCTGGGCACGCGCGACGCGGCGTCCCAAGCGGGCCCGTCGAACCAGGCATCTGCCTGCAGGCTGGCACGCAGCATGGGCAAGCCGTCCAGGCCCCAGAACAACCGGTCCGCAACCAGGAAGCTGGGCACGCCGAACACGCCCCGCGCCGTGGCCTCGTCGGTGTTGGCGCGCAAAAGCGCTTTCGCTTTGGCACCCTGGCCGTCCGGATCGGGCCGCAACTGCGCCGTCAGCTCCACCTCCAGCGCCGCGAGCCGCGCCGGGTCGAGCGCATCGTGCCCGCCCAGCCAGACATGGCGCAGCACGGCACCGGCCACAAAGCGGTTGATGTAGCCGTCGTCACTGCAGGCCAGCGCCAGCCGCAGCAGCGGCAGCGGGTTGAACGGGTGGCGGGCGGGCATGTCCAGCCCGCAGCCTTGGGCGTGGCCCAGCCACGATGCGTGGCGGTAGGTCCAGTCGCGCTTGGGCGGCACACCGGCCGGGCCCGGGTTGCCATGCTGTTGCAACAGCGCGCCCAGCAGCACGGGCCGATAGCGCACCTCGTAGCTGAGCCCTTGCAGCGCCTTCGGCAAGGCATCGAAAGCGAGCCAGGCGTAAGGCGAGACGAAGTCCAGGTAGAACGTGATCTGGTGCATGGCGAAGTCCTTTGCGATGGCTGGGGCGAGAGCTTTCTGTTTGCGCGGCGCCCGATCCTTCAGCGCGTAGCCGGCTGCGCCGCCAGCGGGGGCAGCCCGGCGCGATGCAGCAGCGTGGCCCAGATGGCGCGGCGCTGCAGGCTGCTCGCCGTGGACCAGACGCGGATCTCGTCGAGCGTGCGAAAGCAGCCCTCGCACTGGCTGCGGTCCGCCGTCATGCGGCACACGCCGATGCAGGGCGACGGCACCGCAGCCTCGCTTTCAGCATCAAAATGGCCTGCAGCGCTTATCTCACAAGCGCGAGCAGCTATTAATTCAATAGCATCAGCCATCAGAGTGCCGCTTGTCATCCCACCACAGGCGGCTGCACCACGTCGGCCACCGGCGCGTTGGTGAGCGCTTCTAGGTCGTGCGGTCGCAACTGAAACACGCCGTTCGGATGGCCCGCCGCCGCCCAGATCTCGTCGAAGCGGAACAGGTCGCGGTCGATCAGCGTGACGGGAGGCGTGGCGTGCGCCACCGGCGAGACGCCGCCGATGGTGAAGCCCGTGCGGGCTTTGACGAACTCCGCGTCCGCACGGCCTGTCTTGCCCACCAGCGCATCAACCTTCTTTTCGTCCACGCGCCGGTCGCCCGAGGTGATAACCAGCACGGCCACGTCGTCGCTCTTGCGCCGGAAGATGATGCTCTTGGCGATCTGCCCGACGGCGATGCCCAGGGCGTCGGCCGCCTCCTGCGCCGTGCGCGCCGAGCTGTCGAGCATGCGCGGCGCATGCGGATGGCCCTTGGCCTGCAGGGCCGCAGCGACGCGTTGCACGCCTTCGGGAAGGGACTGGAGTTCAGCGCCACACATCAGAAAGATCCTTGCTCGGGTTGGGTTGGACTGGGTTCGTTGCTTGGTGATCTTAGCGAGCATCGCCCACTCAGATCACCGTCCTTGCGCCCCTATCCCGCCCGCTTGTTGAGCAGGGCCGTCGCCGCCCGCGAGTTCGGCTTGCGGCCCAGAAAGTCGCTGATGTAGGCGCCTGCATCGATCAATTGGTCCAGGTCAATGCCGGTCTCGATGCCCATGCCGTGCAGCAGGTAGACCACATCTTCCGTCGCCACATTGCCCGTCGCGCCTTTGGCGTAAGGGCAGCCGCCCAGGCCGGCCACGGACGACTGGAAGTTCCACACGCCCAGGTGCAATGCCGCCAGCGTGTTGGCAAGCGCCTGGCCGTAGGTGTCATGGAAGTGGCCCGAAACGCCATTGATGTCGAAGTGCTGCAGCGTCGCCTCGATGGCGCGCTGCACCTTGAGCGGCGTGCCCACGCCGATGGTGTCCGCCACATCCACCCGCTGCACGCCGATGCCCTTGAGCAGGCCCGCTAAGTAGGCCACGCGCTCCGGGGCGACCTCGCCCTCGTAAGGGCAGCCGACGGTGCAGCTCATCGCACCGCGCACGGCGATGCCTGCCGCCAGGGCGGCCTGCACCACCGGCGCGAACCGCTCGATGCTCTCGGCGATGCTGCAGTTGATGTTGCGCTGGCTGAAAGCTTCGCTCGCCGAGCCGAACACCACGATCTCGTCGGGCTGGTCGAGCACCGCGGCCTCGAAGCCTTTGAGGTTGGGCGTCAACACCGAGTAGCGCACGCCGGGCTGCCGCGCGATGCCGGACATGACGGCATGGTTGTCTGCCATCTGAGGCACCCACTTGGGGCTGACGTAGCTGGTGACCTCGATCTCGCGCAGACCAGCTTGCTGTAGACGCTGCACCAGCCCGATCTTGATGTCGGCGGGCACGGGCGACTTCTCGTTCTGCAGCCCGTCGCGCGGGCCGACGTCGATCAACTGGACGCGGGAGGGAAGACTGCTGCTCATGACAAATTTCCTTGAAAGAATCAATAACCCCGCGCCGCATCCACCGTACCCGCCAGCGCCTCGCCGCGCTGCAGGGCGGCGATCTTGCCGGCGATCTGCGCAATGCTTTCTTCGCGCAGCGTGCGGGCCGAGGTGTGCGGCGTCGCCACGATGCGCGGGTGGCTCCAGAACGGGTGGCCGGGCGGCAGGGGTTCGGTGCGGAACACGTCCAGCGTGGCGCCCGTCAGGTGGCCGGCGTCCACCAGTTCCAGCAGGTCTTCCTCGACCAGGTGCGCGCCGCGCGCCACATTGACCACATAGGCACCTGCAGGCAGGCGCGAAAGCGCGTCACGGTTCAGGATGTCTTCGGTGTCGGGCGTGAGCGGCAGCAGGTTCACCAGCACTCGGCTGGTGGCTAGGAAGTCATTGAACTGTTCTGCACCGTGGAAGGCGCGCACGCCCGGCACCGACTTGGGCGATCGGCTCCAGCCGACCACCGGAAATTCGAAGTGCGCCAGCGCGCGGGCAACGCGCTCGCCCAGCACGCCCAGTCCCATCACACCCACGGTGAACTCCGACCGCGCACGCGGCCGGCGATAGCCCCAGCGGCCGTCGCGCATGTCGGCCTCATAGGCGTCCAGTTCGCGGTAGTGGCGGATGACGGCATGGCTCACGTACTCGGCCATCTGCACGGACATGCCCGCGTCGTCCAGCCGCACCACGCGCACGCCGGGCGGCAGGCGCAGACGCAGCAGCGCATCCACGCCCGCGCCGATGTTGAAGAGCGCTTGCAGGCGCGGCTGCTCGTCCAAAAATTGTTGGGGCGGCGCCCACACCACGGCCACGTCGGCCTGCGGGGCGCCCGGTTGCCAAACAGTGACGATGGCGCCAGGCAGGGCCGCGCTCAGCCCGGCCACCCAGGGCTCTGTTTTCGTATCGGTACAGCAGATGGTGATGTTCATGACCACCGAGCCTACCGCGCGAGAACCACACGTGCTCTCACGCTGCGGAAAGCCTGAGCAATTCAGCGCCTTCGGTCACCTGGTCGCCCGGCGCGTAAAGCAGTTCCTGCACCACCCCGTCGGCCGGTGCTGCGATGGTGTGCTCCATCTTCATGGCCTCCATCACCGCGAGCGGCTGGCCGCGCGAGACGGTGTCTCCGGCGCGCACAGCGAACGACACCACCTTGCCCGGCATGGGCGCTGTCAGCCGTCCGCCCTCAGCCTGGGTGTCGCCCGCGTGGGCCAACGGGTCGATGATGTCGATGCGCGTGGCGCCGTGGAGCGTGAAGACATGCACGGCATCGCCCAGTACATGCACCGCGGCCCGCGTGCGGCGACCGGCGAACGTAAGGTCGATGGCGCCGTCATGGGCGGTGCTGAATTCCAGCGGCCCGGCGACCTCGCCCACTTCCAGCGTGGGCGCGCCGCCCGGTGCGTACGTGAGCCAGGCCTGCGCCGGCTCGCCGCCGAATTCGAAGTCGAAGGGCCGGCGATAGGCGCTGTTGGAACGCCAGCCATCACGCTGCCCGAAAGGGCTGGCGCCCTCGCCTTGGCCCGCACGTTCGCGCAGCAGCGTGTGGGCCACCGCCACGGCTGCAGCCGTCGGCAGGCCCACGGGCTCCTGGTGGAACAGCACGGCCGCTTCGCGCTGGATGAGCGCCGTGTCGAGCTGGGCTTGCAAGAAAGCATCGCTTTGGGCCACGCGCCGCAGAAACTGCACGTTGGTCGCCAGGCCCACGATGCGGGTCTGCGCCAGTGCATCGTCGAGCCGGGCCAGCGCCTGCTCGCGCGTGTCGCCTTGCACGATCAGCTTGGCGATCATCGAGTCGTAGAACGGGCTGATGGCGTCGCCCTCGCGCACGCCGTCGTCGATCCGCACCACGGCCCGCTCGAAGCTGGCGGCCTGCGGCTTGCGGTAGACGTGCAGCGTGCCGGTGGCGGGCAGAAACTGGTTGTCGGGGTTTTCGGCACAGATGCGCGCCTCGATGGCGTGGCCGGTGATGCGCAACTCATGCTGCGCCAGCGGAAGCGGCTCGCCTGAGGCTACGCGCAGTTGCCATTCCACCAAGTCCTGGCCGGTGATGGCTTCGGTCACCGGGTGCTCGACCTGCAGCCGCGTGTTCATCTCCATGAAGTAGAACTTCATCTGGTCGGGCCGCTCATAGCCGCCCGGCTGCTCGACGATGAATTCCACCGTACCCGCGCCCACGTAGTTCACGGCACGCGCGGCAGCCACGGCGGCCGCGCCCATGCGTTCGCGCAGCTCGGGCGTCATGCCGGGTGCGGGCGCTTCTTCCAGCACCTTCTGGTGGCGTCGCTGCACGGAGCAGTCGCGCTCGAACAGATAGACGCAGTTACCTTGCGTATCGCCGAACACCTGGATCTCGATGTGGCGCGGGCGTTGCACGTACTTCTCGACCAGCACGGCGTCGTCGCCGAAGCTGTTGATGGCCTCGCGCTGGCACGATTGCAGCGCCGCTGCAAAGTCTTCGGACTTGTCCACCGCCCGCATGCCTTTTCCACCACCGCCGGCGCTGGCCTTGATGAGGACGGGATAGCCGATGCGGTCCGCCTCGCGCTGCAGCAGCGCCGGGTCCTGGTCGGCGCCGTGGTAGCCGGGCACCAGCGGCACGCCGGCCTTTTCCATCAACTGCTTGGACTCGGCCTTCAGCCCCATGTCCTTGATGGCCGACGGTGGCGGGCCGATGAAGACCACACCCGCATCGGCGCAGGCGCGTGCGAAGTCTTCGTTTTCCGACAGGAAGCCATAGCCGGGGTGAATGGCCTGGGCGCCGGTGGTGCGCGCTGCTTCAAGGATGCGCTCCCAGCGCAGATAGCTGTCCTTGGGCGCGCTTCCGCCGATGTGGACGGCCTCGTCGCAAGCAGCCACATGCTTGGCGCCCGCGTCGGCGTCGGAATAGACGGCCACGGTCTTTACACCCAGGCGGCGCGCGGTGGCCGCAACCCGGCAGGCGATCTCGCCGCGGTTGGCAATCAGGATCTTGTTAAACATGGCGTCCTCCCGAGGCCAGATCGCCTGCGCACGCTGCGCGTGCCAAGCCATTTGCAGAAACACCCACTGCGCGGATTTTTTCACCGCGGTTGGCCATCAGAATTTTTGTCAACATGTCACGCCACCTTCGCAGGGCTGGAAAAGAGAGAAGACACGCGCCGCAGCACGGCACGCAGGAACTTGAAGAGCACCACCAGCAGCAGCACCGACAGCACGACCATGACCACCAGCGCCACGCCGAACAGCACCGGGTGTTGCGTGGCCATCCAGACCACGGCCACGACCAGGCCGTCTTCGAAGAGCGAGAGCAGCCAGTTGGAAAAGGGCTCGGGCGAGGTGTTGACGGCGGCGCGCGTGGTCATCTTGGTGGCCAGCGCCGTGGCCGAGAGCGAGCCTCCCACCAGCCCCGCCGCCACAGCCATGGCGCCGTTGTCAGCCCCGAAGACACCCGCGGCCAGCAGGGCACCGGCGGGCACGCGGATGATGGCGTGCGCCGCGTCCCAGGCACTGTCCAGCCAGGGCACCTTGTCGGCGAAGAACTCGACGAAGAGCATGAAGCCGCTGGCGAACAGCACCATCGGGTGCTGCAGCAGCGCCAGGCCGGGTGGCAGCGGCAGCCAGCCGGCCCATCCCATCATGCCAACCAGGAACATCACTGCATACAGCCGAAAGCCGCTGGCCCAGCCCAGCGCGGCCGCCAGGGCCATCAGGGCCGGCATGTCGAGCGCGCTGGTGGCTTGGCGTGCGCCTTCGGCCACGGCCTGCGCCGCGCCCGCATCGACATGCAGGCCCAGCGTGTGCAGCCACTGCACGATGGAAAGCCAGAGCGAATCCATGGCGAATGTCAATCCGTCGCCAGCCACGACGGCTTGCGCTTGTTCAGAAAGGCCTGCACGCCTTCCCGGCCCTGTTCGCTGGCGCGGATATCGGCGATGCCCTCCACCGTGCTGGCGATCAGGCCGGCATCGATCTCCCGCTCTGCGACCTGGAGCACCAGTCGCTTGCAGGCGCGCACGGCATGCGGGCTGGCCTGGGTCAGTGCCTTGAGCAGTTCGTCCACCTTGGCGTCCAGTTGCGCGACCGGCACGACGTCATGCACAAAGCCGATGCGCAGCGCCTCGGCCGCGTCAAAGCGCTCTGCCGTCAGAAAGTAGCGGTGCGCCGCGCGCGCGCCCATGGCGCGGGCCACGTACGGGCTGATGGTCGCGGGGATCAGGCCCAGCTTGACCTCGGACAGACAGAACCCCGCGGTATCGACCGCCACCGCCATGTCGCAGGCGGCCACCAGGCCCATGCCGCCTGCATAGACATCGCCCTGCACGCGGGCTATTGTTGGCGTTGGGCATTCGTATATCACGCGCAGCATCTCTGCCAGCTTGGCTGCATCCGCCAGGTTCTCGGCCCGCGTGTAGTCGGCCATACGCCGCATCCAGTTCAGGTTGGCGCCGGCGCAGAAGGCCGGGCCTTCGGCCGCCAGCACCACGGCGCGCACGTCGCTGCGGGCGCCCACATCCTGGAAGGCGGCAGTGATCTCGGCGATCACCTCGTCGCTGAAGGCGTTGCGGATCTCGGGTTGCGTGAGCGTGATGCGCGCGACCGCGCCAGCTTGGGTGATGGAAAGGTTCTGGCTCATGGTGTGGAGGGGTCCAGGAGATAGGGAGCAAAGTCGAGTGACGGGCACGGCTGGCCCAGCGCCGTCAGCGCGGCCGTGATCTGCCCCCGGTGATGGGTGGAATGGTTGAAGACGTGAGCCAGCGCGGCGGTGAAGGGCAATGAAGCCGCGACGCCACGGGTGGTGGTGTAGTCCAGCGTGCCGCTCCAACGCTCGGGCGGCAGGGTGGCGATCAACGGCTCCCAGCGCGCCACGCCCGAACGCAGGCGCGCGTCCAGCCGGGCCCGGTCGGGTTCCAGCTCCGCATCCAGCGCCAGCTGCGGCGCGGCGCCTTCGGCAAAGCGCGGAAACCACAGGTGGTGTTCACCCACCAGCAGATGATTCAGCGTGCCGTGGATGCTGCGAAAGAACAGCCTGACGTCGCGCCGGTAATCATCGTCATGCAACTGCGCCACCGAATCCAGAAGGCGCGCGGTCGCCCACGCGTTGAACCGCGCCAAGCTGCAAAAATGGCCCATCGCGTCCACGGCAGGCCTTACATGCGGAACAGGCCGAACTTCGTCTCGCCGATGGGTGCGTTGCGCGACGCCGCCAGGCCCAGTGCCAGCACGCGGCGCGTGTCGGCAGGGTCGATGATGCCGTCGTCCCACAGCCGCGCGGTGGCGTAGTAGGGATGGCCCTGGTCCTCGTACTGCTGGCGGATGGGCGCCTTGAACGCCTCTTCCTCCTCGGCGCTCCAGCTGCCGCCCTTGCCCTCGATGCCGTCGCGCTTGACGGTGGCCAGCACGCTGGCGGCCTGCTCGCCACCCATCACGCTGATGCGTGCGTTGGGCCACATCCAGAGAAAGCGCGGTGAATACGCCCGGCCGCACATGCCGTAGTTGCCCGCACCAAAGCTGCCGCCAATGATGATGGTGAACTTGGGCACACCCGCCGTGGCCACGGCCGTCACCATCTTGGCGCCGTTGCGGGCGATGCCTTCGTTCTCGTACTTGCGACCCACCATGAAGCCGGTGATGTTCTGCAGAAAGACGAGCGGAATCTTGCGCTGGCAGCACAGCTCGATGAAGTGCGCACCCTTCAAGGCGCTTTCAGAGAACAGAATGCCGTTGTTGGCGATGATGCCCACGGGCATGCCTTCGATGCGCGCAAAGCCCGTGACCAGCGTGGTGCCGAAGCGCGACTTGAACTCGTCGAACTCGCTGCCGTCGACGATGCGGGCAATGATCTCGCGCACGTCGAAGGGCTTGCGCGTGTCGGTCGGAATCACGCCGTACAGCTCTTCTGCTACAAATTTAGGAGCTGCCGGCGCTTGTCCATCAAGCGCTGGAGGCTCTTTTTTATTCAAATTCTTCACCGCTGCACGCGCCAGTGCCAGTGCATGCAAGTCGTTCTGCGCCAGGTGGTCGGCCACGCCCGACAGGCGCGTGTGCACGTCGCCACCGCCTAAGTCTTCGGCCGTCACTACCTCGCCCGTAGCGGCTTTGACCAGTGGCGGGCCGCCCAGGAAGATGGTGCCCTGGTTCTTGACGATGATGGTTTCGTCGCTCATGGCCGGCACGTAGGCGCCGCCGGCCGTGCAAGAACCCATCACCACGGCGATCTGGCCGATGCCCTTGGCGCTCATGTTCGCCTGGTTGTAGAAGATGCGGCCGAAGTGGTCGCGGTCGGGGAACACCTCGTCCTGGTTGGGCAGGTTGGCGCCGCCCGAATCCACCAGGTAGATGCACGGCAGGTGGTTCTGCTCGGCGACCTCCTGCGCGCGCAGGTGCTTCTTCACGGTGAGCGGGTAGTAGGTGCCGCCTTTCACCGTGGCGTCGTTGCAAACGATCATGCAGTCCACGCCCGCCACGCGGCCGATGCCGGCGATCAGGCCCGCGCCGGGCGCGTCGTTGTTGTAGAGGTTCAGCGCGGCCAGCGGCGCCAGCTCCAGAAAGGGCGTGCCCGGGTCCAGCAGCCGGTCGACCCGCTCGCGCGGCAGCAGCTTGCCGCGCCCCGTGTGCTTGGCGCGGGCCGCTTCGCCGCCGCCCTGGGCGACGCGCGTCACCTGGGCGCGCAAGTCCTCCACTACGCTGCGCATGGCGGCGGCGTTGGCTTGAAAGTCCGCCGAACGCGGGTTGAGTTGGGATTCGAGAATCATGCTGTGGTGCTTTCCTGCAAACCGAGTTCGCCCTTCATGGCGTCGCGGATCTTGAATTTCTGGATCTTGCCGGTCACCGTCATCGGAAACTCGGCGACGAAGCGGATGTAGCGCGGCACCTTGTAGTGCGCGATCTGGCCCTTGCAGAACGCGCGGATGTCGTCCTCCGTGGGCTGCGTGCCGGGCTTGGCGATGACCCAGGCGCACAGCTCTTCGCCGTAGCGTGCGTCGGGCACACCCACCACCTGCACGTCCTGCACCTGCGGGTGGCGGTAGAGAAACTCCTCGATCTCGCGCGGATACACGTTCTCGCCGCCACGGATCACCATGTCCTTGATACGGCCGACGATGTTGACGTAGCCCTCGGCATCCATGGTGGCCAGATCGCCCGTGTGCATCCAGCCCTCGGCATCGATCGACTCGCGCGTCTTGGCTTCATCGCCCCAATAGCCATGCATGACCGAATACCCCCGCGTGCACAGCTCGCCCGAGGTGCCTCGGGGCACCACCTCGCCAGTCTCGGCGTGGATGATCTTCACCTCCAGGTGCGGCTGCACCGTGCCCACGGTGGACACGCGTTTTTCCAGCGGCGTTTCGGTGCTGCTCTGGCAGCTGACCGGGCTGGTTTCGGTCATGCCGTAGGCGATGGTGATCTGCTCCAGATGCATATCGCGCACCACGCGCTTCATCACCTCGGTGGGGCATGGCGAGCCGGCCATGATGCCGGTGCGCAGCGTGGACAAATCGAACTCGGCAAAGCGCGGATGGTCCAGCTCGGCGATGAACATGGTGGGCACGCCGTGCAGGCCGGTGCAGCGCTCGGCCTGCACCGCCTGCAGCACCTTGAGCGGGTCGAACCCGTCGCTGGGGTAGACGATGGCCGCGCCATGCGTGATGCAGGCCAGGTTGCCCAGCACCATGCCGAAGCAGTGGTACAGCGGCACCGGAATGCACAGGCGATCAGCGGGCGTGAGCCGCATGCATTCGCCGATGAAGAACCCGTTGTTCAGGATGTTGCGGTGCGTGAGCGTGGCGCCTTTTGGAAATCCGGTGGTGCCGCTGGTGAACTGGATGTTGATGGGGTCGGTGTTCTGCAGGCTCGCCGCCACAGCGTCGATGCGTGCGTCCTCGGCGTCGCCCTGCTCCATCAGTTCAGAAAATCGCAGCAGGCCGGGCTCATCGGTGCCCTGCCTGGCTTCGTCGATCCACACCACCGTCTTCAGTTGCGGCAGACGTGGCGACTGCAGCCGGCCGGGCGCGCTGGCGGCCAGTTCAGGCGCCAGCTCGCGCAGCATGCCCAGGTAGTCGCTGGTCTTGAACCGCGCCATGGTCACCAGCGCCTGGCAGCCCACCTTGTTCAGCGCGTATTCCACCTCGGCCGTGCGGTAGGCCGGGTTGATGTTCACCAGCACCAGGCCCACCTGCGCGGTGGCGAATTGCATCAGCACCCATTCGGCGTTGTTGTGCGACCAGATGCCGACGCGATCGCCTTTTTGCAGCCCCAGGCCCAGCAACGCGCTGGCCAGGCGGCGCACTTCGGCGTGCAACTGGCCGTAGGTGTAGCGCAGGTTCTGGTGCAGACTGACCAGCGCCAGGCGATCCGGCCCCTGGCGCACCATGTCGTCAAAGAACGCGCCGAGGGTTTGCTCGATCAGCGGCACGTCGGTGGTGCCGCGGTCGTAGCTCAGACCCGGCTCCGCGGCGGGGGCGCTAGAGGGTTGCATGTCATGTCTCCTGGTCTTTTCGCGTTCAAGGAACAGCGCTTTTCCTGGCCACAGCATACGCCCGCCACCCGCCCACATAAAGCCACGCGGGTTGCAATTTACGCCACGTCACAACACACTTTCGGCCATGACCGTACCTGCCTCCGCCGCACGCGACCTGCCCCCGCTGGCCGTCGCAGCCACGCCCGGTGCCTTCGTGGCCGCCATCATTGAGGCCTACCACCAGCGCGGCATGGACCCAGCGCCCGTGCTGCAGCAGGCACAAATTGCGCCAGCCCAGTGGCAGGGCGAACATGCCCGCATCACCGCCTGGCAGATGGAAGCGCTGTCCGACGGCGCCATGCGCGAGCTCGACGACGAGGCGCTGGGCTGGTTCGGGCGGCGCCTGCCCTGGGGCAGCTACGGCATGCTGGCACGCGCTTCCATCAGTTCGCCCACGCTGGGCCTGGCGCTGCACCGCTGGTGCCGCCACCATGCGCTGCTGACCGATGACATCGCTCTGCAGCTGACTGTGCAGGACGGCATGGCCTGCGTCACCCTGACCGAACACCGCGGGCTGGGCACGCTGCGCGAGTTCTGCATCGTGTCAGTGCTGCGCAACCTGCACGGCGTGGCCTGCTGGTTCATCGATTCGCGCCTGCCGCTGCACGGCGCGCAGTTTCCCTATGCGCCGCCCGTGCATGCCGACGCTTACGCCGTCATGTTCCCCGGCCCCGCCACCTTCCAGGCACCGGTGGCGGCGATTCGCTTCGACGCGCGTTACCTGGCGCTACCGCTCACCCGCGACGAGGCCGCGCTGCGCGTGATGCTGCAGCGCGCCCTGCCGCTCACCGTGCTGCAGTACCGGCGCGACCGGTTGCTGGTGCAGCGCGTGCGCCAGGCGCTGGCGGCCGACCCGTCCGCGCCGCACAGCGCCGAAGCACTCGCCGACCGGCTGCACCTGTCGGCGCGCACGCTGCACCGGCAGTTGAAAGAAGAAGGCGCCTCGCTGCAGGCGCTGAAAGACGAGGTGCGCCGCGCCCGCGCCGTGGAGCTGCTGCAGCGCACCGACCGGCCCATCAAGCAGGTGGCGCAGGCGGCAGGTTTCATGAACGAGAAGAGCTTCATTCGCGCTTTTCGGAGCTGGACGGGCAGCGCGCCGGCGCAA
The DNA here is from genome assembly GCF_031843945.1 of Acidovorax sp. WCS2018Noco2-16. Classification (NCBI taxonomy): domain Bacteria; kingdom Pseudomonadati; phylum Pseudomonadota; class Betaproteobacteria; order Burkholderiales; family Comamonadaceae; genus Acidovorax; species Acidovorax sp. WCS2018Noco2-16. Next base: position 95,391 of record NZ_JAVTJJ010000011.1, on the reverse strand, counting down.
TTTCGGCGGCATTCGCGCATGCCGTCCTGATGTGCGCCCCTGGTGGCAACATTTGCGCCGCCTGCTGCGGCACGCTGTGCACATGACGATGACCCTCTACCACTGCATGAGCGCCCGCTCGTTCCGCCCGCTCTGGATGCTGGAAGAGCTGCGCCTGCCCTATCGGCTGCACATGCTGCCGTTTCCGCCGCGTGTGCTGGCCCGCGACTATCTGCAGCAGAACCCGCTGGGCACCGTGCCGCTGTGGGTCGATGGCGATGTCCGCATGACCGAATCCGCCGCCATCTGTCAGTACCTGGCGACCCTGCACCCCTCGGCAAGGCTGGATGTACCGACCCACGATCCAGCCTACGGCGCCTATCTGAACTGGCTGCACATGGGCGAGGCGACGCTGACTTTTCCGCAAACGCTGCTGCTGCGCTACGGCCGTTTTGAAACACCCGACCGATTGCAGCCCCAGGTGGTAACCGATTACACCCGCTGGTTTCTCGCGCGCCTGCGTGCGGTCGAAGCCGCCGTGGCCAGCGCGCCCTACCTCTGTGCGGGCCGCTTCACAGCGGCGGATGTGTCGGTGGGCTATGCACTGCTGCTGGCTCAGCACCTGGGCCTGCAAGACCAGTGGGGCGACGCCACACGGGCCTACTGGCACCGCCTGCAAGAGCGGCCCGGCTACCAGCGCGCGCTGGCGGCGCAGCACACCGCAGCAGAGGAACAGGGCGTGTCCACGGTGCCGTCGTCCCAGGTGCAGCCAGGATGATTTGCTATTTAATTTATAGCTAATAGCGCTTTACCCATAAGCGCTAGAGGCCGATTTGGCTTAAAAAACGCTGGACAACAGCTCTGGCAACTCCGCCATGTCACCGATCACATGGCGCGCGCCCGCTGCCAGCAAGGCATCGCGCGAATCGTGTCCGTGGGTGGAAGGGCTGTAGCCGACCACCGTGGCACCCGCCGCCACGCCCGCCGTCACACCGGTGGCGGAATCTTCCACCACCAGGCAGCGGCCCGGCTCCACGCCCAAGGCAGCGGCCGCCGCCAGGTACACGTCGGGCGCGGGCTTGGTGCGAGGCATTTCGTGGCCGCTGAACACGCGGCCGTCGAAGAAATGCGCCAGGCCGGTCTTGGCCAGCTGCAGTTCCACCTTGGCCCGGTCGGCCCCCGAAGCGCAGGCGATGCGGCCCTGCAGCCGCTCGTGCACGGCCGCGACGGCCTCGGCAGCGCGCGGAATCGCCTGCAGCTCGGCCTGCAGCGCCTCGTTGCGGCGGGCGTAGAAAGTGGCCATCCATGCGTCGGTCAGCGGTTGGCCGGTGTGGGCCTCAATGCGCGCGGCCTCGGACCGCACGGCCTTGCCCAGAAAGATGTGCAGGCATTCCTCCTGCGTCAGCACCCAGCCGGATTCAGCCAGCTGCTCGCGCAGCACGCGGTGGGTGATGGGTTCGCTGTCCACCAGAACACCATCGCAATCGAACAGCACCGCATCGAAGGCCAGCATGGGAAGAAGTCTTTCTTGGAAACGAGAGGGACGAATGAACGGCACTGCAGCTGTGCCGCGAGCAGAACGCAAAAAGGCGCCCGAAGGCGCCTGGGAGCAGAGACCAAGTATGCCTTGGCCGTGCGTCAGATCACGACGGGAACGTGATGCCCGCCAGCGGGTTGCGCAAGCTGGCGGCGTTGCGCACCGACAGCGTGAAGCGCGCCCGGTCGTCGGTGACCAGATCGCTGTAATAGAAATAGCCTTGCGCCGCACGCTCGTTGATGCCGGCCAGCAACTGGGCAATCGACGCCTGCGGGTTCGCGTCGCGCAGGTCGTATTCGATGGCGCCGCTCTGGGCCGAGCTGCGCTCGAACACCTGCGCCCCGGCACCGCCCTGCAGCACGAACGCGCCCAGGAACAGCTGCCCCTGCGAACCTTGGGCATTCAGGCGCTGGCGCAGCGCTTCGCCACTGGCCATGCCGTAGGGGCTGGGCAGATCGAACAGCGTGTAGCTGTACGTGGTGGCGGAGGAATCCTTGGCATACAGGTTGAACGAATCGGCACCTGCCAGCAGCGGGCCGACCAGGCGGTAGCCGCGTGCGCCCTGGGCGTTCAGCTGCGCCAGAAAAGCGGCGGTAGACAAGGTGCCGGATGCCGGCAGTTGCTCGTACGAGAAGGTGGTGCTGCGCGATGCGTCGCGCACCGTGATCGATCGCGAATCGCTGCCGCCGAAGAAGCCGGGTGCCTTGTAGGCAAAGCCGCGAGCGCCCTGCTCGTTCAGCCGGGCGATTGCACCGGCAGCCGATTCCGGCACGGTGATGGTTTCGTATTCCAGCCGAGATCCGCTGTGCGCGCTGTCGCTCACGTAGAAGTCGCCCTGCTCCGAGTTGGCGCCGGTGACATTCGTGGCCAAGCGCCCCAGATAAGCGTACCCCTGCGCGCCCTGCTCGTTCCAGGCGGCAAGCAAGGGCGCGCCGTTGGCGGCAGCGGCCAAGGCGCGGTACTGGCCGGTGACGCTCACCGGATTCGGCGTGGGTTCGGGGGTGGGTGTCGGTGTCGGCGTGGGGGTTGGCGTGGGCGTCGGTGTAGGAGTGGGAGTGGGAGTGGGAGTGGGCTCCGGTGTGGGCGTCGGCGAGGCGATGAGGTCGCTGTTGCCACCGCCACCGCAAGCGGCCAGCGAAGCGACAAGAATCAAAGCCGCCGAACGGCGAGTGAAGTCAAGAGTTTTCATGAAGGATTTCAGTCAAGCGTGTGAAAGATGCAAAGCGGTGGCGACACGCCGGCTGTTACAGGCACAGGTGTCAAGAGCGAGCCGGATTTTCAGTACAGTGCGGGGATTACCCCTACCCCCCCACCGTCGGGTATTTGTTACGCACTGCACGCGCTGCGGCTTATGCACCTGGCAATGGCCGGCCCCTCGAGCCCGGCGAATCTGCCCTTCTACGACTGTTCGACTTGAGTCTCTCCGACACCCCCCTTCGCACCCACGGCGACCGCTATGCCCTGGTGGTGGACGACCACCCGCTGGTGGCGCGCGGCATGAGCGAATTCCTGCGGCTGCACCCGGGCCTGGACGATGCCGTGTGCGTGTGCACGACGCAGGAAGCCCTGCGCACCATTGCCGCCCAGGGCGCGCCGGCGCTGGCGCTGGTGGACTTCTGGCTGGCCGACGGCACGACCACGCATTTCATCCGCGACCTGCTGGCGCTGGCGCCGCAGGTGCGCGTGCTGATGGTGAGCGGCGACAGCCACCCGGCCATCTTGCTCAAGGCGCAGGGCAGTGGCGCGCACGGCTTCGTGCATAAGCAGCACAGCCCCGAGGTGTTTGCCGCCGCTGCCACGGCGCTGCTGCAGGGCGGCACTTGGTTCGAGACCCTGCCGCCCATCGACGACGCCCCGCTGCAGTCCCACGCCATACCGCTGGCGCCCACCGATCTGGGCCTGACGCCGCGGCAGGGGCAGATCCTGGCGCACGTGCTGGAAGGCCAGCCCAACAAGCACATTGCAGGCGCACTGAACCTGTCGGAGCACACGGTCAAGGAGCACGTCACCGCCATTCTGGGCAAGCTGGGCGTGCGTAACCGGGTGGAAGCGATTGCACGGCTGCGCGGCGTGCGGCTGGAAACAGGCGATGACCCGCGGTTGCGCTAAACACTGCGCGGCAGCACGCTGCAAGCAGGTAAACCGAGCGGCTGCGCGAACACGCTCTTACAAAACCGCCGACTTTTCTGGCGGATCGCGCAGCTGACCGCTCAGGCTGGCGGCAGTGCCCGGCCGGCAGCGGGCAACCAGCGCGCCAACAGAGCATGCAGTACTGCGGGCTCGAGTGGCTTGCGCAGTACCAGATACCCATCTTCTTCGGCCTGCAACAGCTCGGGTGCAGCATGCTCGCCGGTCAGCATGGCGCCACGCGTGTGGCCGCAACGCGCCTGCAAGGCCTGCAGCACGGCCAGGCCGCTCTCTGCCGCGCTCAGGCGGTAGTCGCACAGGATCGCGTCAGGGACGAAACCACGCTTCAGACGGGCCAGCGCATGCGCGCCGCTGGGCGACACCTGCACCTGCACGCCCCACGACTGCAACAAACGGCGCAATGCTGAGCCGACCTGGGGGTCGTCGTCCACCAACAGGCAGGTGCCGCTCAGCGATGCGGCCCGGGGCAGCGCCAGCGGGCCAGCCGGCGTAACCGGCGATGGGCTGGGCACCGCGGCGACCGGCATCTGCAGCCAAAAGCATGAACCCCGGCCGGGCGTGGAGTCGAAACCGTATTCGGCCCCCGTGAGCCGCGCGCAGCGGGCCACCACGGCCAGGCCCAGTCCGTGCCCTTCGAGCCCGCGACCCTCCACGTCCTGTCGCCTGCCGGCCCCGCCCCGCGCGTAGGGCGCGTAGATGCGTTCGCGATCCTGCGGGTCGACGCCGGCGCCGGTGTCCCACACTTCCACGCGCCACTGCCGGCCCCGCAGGCGCACGCCCAGCAGCAGCCCGCCCGACTGGGTGTAGCGCAGCGCGTTCTGCGTGAGGTTGAACACCATCTGCCGCAGCAGGGCCGGGTCGGCCCGCACCCAGGGGGCCCGCCCGCGCGGCAGAAAGGTTTTCAGCCGCAAGCCACGCTGGGCCGCATCGGGCCGGAAGACGGTGGCCACGTCGTCAAACACCGCAGCCAGCGACACGTCTTCACGGCGCGCGGTGAATTCACCCGACTCCAGCCGCGACAGATCGAGCAGCGCGTTGAACATGAAGTTGAGCGAGCGCACACAGTCACGCACGTCGTGCAGCACGGGTGCCAGTTGCGCATCGGCATTGCGTTGCAGCGCGGCCTCCAACAGCAGGCCCATGGCGTGCAGGGGCTGGCGCAGGTCGTGGCTGGTGGTGGAGATGAAGCGGTTGCGCTCGGCCAGCGCGCGTTCGGCCTCTTCCTTGGCCAGACGATAGCGCTCGGCCAGCCGCTGGCGCTGGCGCTCGTGCTCGATCTGCTGCACCAACAGGCGGCGCCCGCCCATGGCGTGCCGCACGATCACCGCGCCGTACAGCAGCACCAGCGGCATCAGGTACATCCACCGCAGCGGAAAGACCCAGTACACCGCCACCACCATGGGCACGTAGATGGCGGCGAAGAACCGCCAGAAAAGCCCCGGCAACGGCGCCAGATACGTGGCACTGGAGGCCACCACGGCGCACAGCACCATGTAGAGAAAGAGCTTGAAATCGGTGCTGCCGCCTTGCAGCGTGAGCACCAGCGGCGCAGCCCAGAACCCGCCCATCACAGGCGCGGCGCGGTGGAACACCCGCTCCCAGTGCATCACCGACGCCGCGTCGGGCAAGGCCTGATCGCGCCCGAAGCTGCGCCGCAGCCACACAATGCCCAGCGTGGCGATGACGAAGCACGCCCACCAGGCCCAGAGCGCGTGGTAGCCCGCCGAGCGGCCGTACATCCAGCAAAGCACGCCGGGAATGACCAGGACCCCAGCCTCGGTGGAGCCCCGTTTGGACAGCGACAGCATCAAACGCCGGCGCATGGCCAGCTCCAGCTGATCCGGGCCTTCGTGCGGCAGCAGCGACGCCGCCCATTCCGAAGCACGCACGTCTTCCTGGTCCTGGCGCGCGCGGTTGCGGGGAAAGCTGCGCACGGCCTTCCTTCAGCGCAGGTCGCCGTCTACGTAAAACCAGCGGCCGCCGGAGCGCACGAAGCGGCTGGTTTCGTGCAGCCGGTGCGCCCGGCCCGTCGCATCGCGCTGGCGGGCGACGAATTCGACCTCGGCCCGGTCATCGCCCGTGGTGCGGTGCGCGCGCACTTCCAGGCCCAGCCAGCGGGTGCCTGCGTCGAAATCGATGGTGGCCGGCCGGTGCTCCGCGGCCCAGGTGGCCAGCAGATAGGCGCCTTCTTCGCGCACGAAGGCCGTGTAGCGCGAACGCATCAGGCTTTCAGCATCCGGTGCCGGGCACTCGCCCCAGTGGCCGAGATAGCGCCCGCAGCAGTCGGCAAAGGCCAGCGGGACGCCGGCGCGGCCGGCTGGGGCGGTGCGCCCGCACGGGCAGGAATCTCGGGAGTCAGAAGGCATGAAAAAAGCGTGCGCCGAAGGCAGGAGGGGAAAGCAGCGAAATGGCAGGCCCGCATTCTTGCAGACGCCCTGGCCGCCACGGCGATCGCCATCAGCTGACAGGCAGGCCCGCATGTTCCTGCCATCATGGCGCTCCCCGGCCGCAGCACGCTGCTGCGGCCGGGGTTGATCATTCAGGAGAGTCCTTCGATGTTGTCGCTGAGCGTGCCGTGGTGGGAATTTATTGTGCGGGGCGTGGTGGTCTATGCCTTCCTGCTGGTCTTTCTGCGCCTGACCGGGCGGCGGCAGACTGGCCAGTTCGCGCCCTTCGATCTGGTGCTGCTGCTGGTGCTGTCGAACGCGGTGCAGAACTCGATGAACGCGGGCGACAACTCGCTGCTGGGCGGGCTTATTTCCGCCGCCACCCTGCTGATGTGCCACGTGCTGCTGGCCCACGTGACCTACCGCTTTCCGAAGCTGGCCTTGCTGGTGGACGGCAAGCCGAAGGAGTTGGTCTACCAAGGCCGGGTGAACGAGGCGCTGATGCGCCAGCAGCTGCTGTCCGCCGACGACCTGGCCGCCGCCCTGCGCGCTGGCGGCTGCCGCCATCTGCACGAGGTGGAAAGCGCCACGCTGGAGGTCAACGGGCAGGTCACCGTGGTGCTGCGCAAGCGGGATTCGGAATAGCGGCGGTCGCCGAAATTTGAGTCAAATTGGCCTGTAGCGCTTTACCCATAAGCGCTACCAGCTATTGATTCAGTAGCAAAACAAGCTCAAGCCAGTGCGCGCTGGATGATGATCTTCTGCACGTCGCTTGTGCCCTCGTAGATCTGGCACACGCGCACGTCGCGGTAAATGCGCTCTACGGGGAAGTCGTTCACCACGCCGTAGCCGCCCAGCGTCTGGATGGCTGCGCTGCACACGCGCTCGGCCATCTCGCTGGCAAAGAGCTTGGCCATGGCAGCCTCCTTCAGGCACGGCAGGCCGGCGTCGCGCAGCGCTGCCGCATGCCAGATCAGCTGTCGCGCCGCCTCGATCTGCGTGGCGCACTCGGCCAGCCGAAAGCCCACCGCCTGGTGGTTGAAGATGGCGGTGCCGAAGCTGGTGCGCTCCTTCGAATACGCCAGCGCCACATCGAACGCGCTGCGCGCCATGCCCACGCTCTGCGCGGCGATGCCGATACGCCCGCCCTCCAGCGCGCCCAGGGCGATCTTGTAGCCCTCGCCCTCGGCGCCGATCAGGTTCTCAGCCGGAATGCGGCAGTTGTCGAAGTTGATCTGCGCCGTGTCGCTGCTGTGTTGGCCCAGCTTGTCTTCCAGCCGCGCCACCACGTAGCCGGGGTTGCTGGTGGGCACTAGGAAGGCGCTCATGCCCTTCTTGCCCTGCGCCTTGTCGGTCACCGCGATGACGATGGCGACGTGGCCGTTCTTGCCGCTGGTGATGAACTGCTTGACGCCGTTGATGACGTATTCGTCTCCCTCCTTGACCGCCGTGGTGCGCAGCGCCGACGCGTCGGAGCCCACATGCGGCTCGGTCAGGCAGAAGGCGCCCAGCATCTCACCACGCGCCAGCGGGGTCAGCCAGTCGCGCTTTTGCTGCGCATTGCCGTAGCGCATCAGGATGGCGTTGACCGGGCAGTTGGTCACGGAAATCGCCGTGCTGGTGCCCCCATCGCCCGCCGCGATTTCTTCCAGCACCAGCGCCAGCGTCACGTAGTCAAGCTGCGCCCCGCCGAATTCCTCAGGCACGCAGATGCCGTAGGCACCCAACCGCGCCAGGCCCTTGTGTGCGTCGTGCGGAAAGTGGTGCTCCCGATCCCATCGCGCGGCGTGGGGCCACAGCTCTTCCTGGGCAAAGGCGCGCACCGCGTCGCGGATCATTTCCTGGTCTTGGGTCAGCAGCATGTTTTGTCTCGAAGGTGTTGTTGTGGATTGATCGAATGGATGCGCGAGCTCTTACCACTCGGCAGCACGCCGGCCGTCGTGATGCAGCAGCCGGCCCCGGTCGGCCGGGGTGATGCTGGCGATGGTGCGGATGAGGCCGGCGACGCTCGCCTCCACCGTCAGCGGGGCCTGCGGGCCGCCCATGTCGGTCTGCGTCCAGCCGGGGTCGAGCGCGACCAGGGTGGCGCGGGGCCAGGCGGGCTGGGCGGCGGCGACGGCCATGTTGAGGGCGGCCTTGCTCACGCGGTAGAGCCACGCGTTGCTCTCCGCCTGGCTGATGAGCGACATCTGGCTGGAGACGAAGCCGAACACGCCGCCCGCGTCTTCCACCAGTGGCGCGACCTGGGGCAGCGCCTGCATGGCGCCCAGCACGTTGGCGTGCATCACGCGGTCGAAGTCTTCGCGCGTGGGAGGCGTGGTGGCGCCGCGCTCGTCCCACACGCCGGCCACGTAGAGCGCGATGTCGATCTTCTCGCCGTCGAGCTGCCAGGCCAGGCCGCTCACGCTGGCCGGGTCGCTGACATCCACGGTGAGCGCCTGGGCGCCCAGCGCCTGCACGCGCTCGCGGCCGGCGGCGTCACGCACGGTGGCCACCACGCGCCGGCCAGCGGCGCGGTACTGGCGCACCAGCTCCAGGCCAATGCCGCGCGAGGCGCCAATCACGAGAACGATGGACATATTCAGCCTTTCAATTTCTTTGAAGCCTTTTAGGCCTCTAGCGCTTGATACACAAGCGCCGACAGCTATTAAAATAATAGCAATACTATGAACGACTTTGCTCGGCCTCGATCTGCTGGGCATAGCGGCTGACCATGTCGGCCTGCGATTCGGGCGCGGCTGCGTTGCCGATCTGGTCGTGGATCATCTGGTTGAGCGTCGGCAGCACGCTGCGCTGCACCTGCGATTCAAGCTTCCACAGGCGCGAGCGCATCAGCGCCTTGGCGCAGTGCAGATAGGCCTCCTGCACCTGCACTTGGACTACCAGTTTGGGCAGCTGCCGCTCGGCGGCGAACCGCCCCGTGAACTCGGGTTCGTCGCGCAGCCGGGCCGTGCCGTTCACGCGCAGGGTTTCATCGACGCCGGGCAGCAGGAACAGCAGGCCGATGCGCGGGTCGTGCAGCAGGTTGGCCAGCGTGTCCAGCCGGTTGTTGCCGCCCGCATCGGGCAGCAGCAGATCACCGCCTTCGGTCACCTGCACGAAGCCGGGCGGCCCGCCGCGCGGTGACGCGTCGAGCAGGCTGCCCGCCGTGCCGCCGGTGGCGATCACGCACAGCGGTGACAGCGCCACGAACCGGCGGCAGTGCGCGTCGAGCCGGCCCAGCTGCTTGCGCACCGCCCGCTCGGCCGGGGCGGCGTAGAGCGCACGCAATTGGTCTTCGGTGGTGATCATGGCGCGCGCCCTTTCTTTAATGGATGTGTCAGACCAGTTCCAGCGCCACCGCCGTGCCCTCGCCGCCGCCGATGCACAGCGTGGCCAGGCCGCGCTGCAGCCCGCGCGCCTTCAGCGCATGGATCAGCGTGACCAGAATGCGCGCGCCGCTCGCGCCGATGGGGTGGCCCAGGGCGCAGGCGCCGCCGTTCACGTTGACGATGTCGTGCGAAATGTTCAGCTCCTTCATCAGCGCCATGGGCACGACGGCGAAGGCCTCGTTGATTTCCCACAGCTGCACGTCGGACACGCTCCAGCCGGCCTTGTCCAGCGCCTTCTGCGTGGCACCGACGGGCGCGGTGGAGAACCATTCAGGCGCCTGCGCATGGGTGGCGTGGCTCACGATGCGCGCCAGCGGCTGGCAGCCCAGGCGGGCCGCGGTGGAGGCGCGCATCATCACCAGCGCTGCGGCGCCGTCATTGATGCTGGAGCTGGAGGCGGCGGTGATGGTGCCGTCCTTCTTGAACGCGGGCTTGAGCTGCGCGATCTTGTCCAGCCGGGCCTTGGCCGGGCCTTCATCGGTGGTCACCACCGTCTCGCCGGAACGCGTCTTCACGGTGACGGGCGTGATTTCGGCTGCGAAGGCGCCCGATGCGGTGGCGGCCTGCGCGCGCTGCACGCTGGCGATGGCGAAGGCGTCCTGCGCCTCGCGCGTGAACTGGTATTTGGCGGCGCAGTCTTCACCGAAGGTGCCCATGCTGCGGCCGGGCTCGTAGGCGTCTTCCAGGCCGTCGAGCATCATGTGGTCGAAGATGCGGTCATGGCCCATGCGGTAGCCGCCGCGGCCTTTTTGCAGCAGGTAGGGCGCGTTGGTCATGCTCTCCATGCCGCCGGCCACGATCACCTCATGCGTGCCGGCCAGCAGCAGGTCGTGCGCCAGCATGGCGGCCTTCATGCCCGAGCCGCACATCTTGCTGAGCGTGACGGCGCCAGCGCTCTGCGGCAGCCCGCCTTTGAAGCCGGCCTGCCGCGCGGGCGCCTGGCCCTGGCCTGCCAGCAGGCAATTGCCGAACAACACCTCGCCTACCGCTTCGGGCGCAACGCCGGCGCGCTCCACCGCCGCGCGGATGGCCGCGCCCCCCAGGTCGTGCGCGGCCAGGCTGGCGAAGTCGCCCTGAAAGGCGCCCATGGGCGTGCGCGCGGCGCCGACGATGACGATGGGGTCGTCGCTGAGGTGGCTTGTCTGTGCGGATGCGGTCGTCATGCGGTGTCTCCTGCAGTGTGATGAATGGGTTGAGGGGAAGATGTCGCGCGGGTGGGCTGCTGAAAGCGGCGCTCCACGTCATAGGGAAACACGTCGTACACCTGCCCGGCGCGAATGCGCTCCTGGTGGGCCTGCCAGAAGCCGGCATCGAGCAGGTCGGCGTGGTGGCGCATGAAAACGGCGCGCACGGCGTCGTTGCCCAGCAGGAAGGGAGCGAAGGTTTCGGGGAACACGTCGCGCGGGCCCACCGGCCACCAGACCTCGCCGCTCATCTCTTCTTCTTCGTTGCGCGGCGCGGGCACGCGGCGGAAGTGGCAGTCGGTCAGGTACTCGATCTCGTCGTAGTCGTAGAACACGACCTTGCCGTGGCGGGTGATGCCGAAGTTCTTCCAGAGCATGTCGCCAGGAAAGATATTGGCCGCGACCAGGTCCTTGATGGCGTTGCCGTACTCGATCACGCAACGCTCGATCTGCCGCGCAGCAGGCGCGTCGTGCGGGCCGGCGTCGAAGGCTTCCTGCAGGTAGAGGTTGAGCGGAATCATGCGCCGCTCGATGTACAGGTGCTTGATGATGACTTCGGTGCGGCCATCGCCGTCGCGGTCGCTGATCTCCAGCTGGCTGGGTGCGAAGCGCTCGATCTCGGCGATCAACTCGTCGCTGAAGCGTTCGCGCGGAAACGCCACCTCGCTGTATTCCAGCGTGTCGGCCATGCGGCCCACGCGGTCGTGCTGCTTGACCAGCTGGTACTTGCCCTTGACCTGTTCGCGCGTGGTGTCCTTCGGCGCCGGATAGAAATCCTTGATGACTTTGAAGACGTAAGGAAAGCTCGGCAGGTCGAACACCAGCATCACCATGCCCTTGATGCCGGGCGCGATGCGAAAGGCGTCGCTGGAATACTTCAGGTGGTGCAGAAAGTCGCGGTAGAACAGCGTCTTGCCCTGCTTGGCCAAGCCCAGCGCGTTGTACAGCTCCGCCCGCGGCTTGCGCGGCATCAGGCTGCGCAGAAAGCGCACGTAGGCACTGGGAATCTCCATGTCCACCATGAAGTAGGCGCGCGCAAAGCTGAAGAGCGCCAACAGGTCGTCTTCACCGAACAGCGCCGCGTCGATCACCAACCGCCCGCCAGTGCCGTGCAGCAGGGGCAGAGCCAGCGGAATTTCGGCAAACCCGTTGATCAGCTTGCCCACCAGATAAGCGCCCTTGTTGCGGTAGAAAAGGCCCGACAGCACTTGGATCTGGAAGTTGGCGCGCAGCTTCATGTGCGCGATGCGCGGCTCCATGGCGGCCACCACGCGGGCGGCATCGCGCGGCAGGTCTTCAAATTCGCACTGCAGGCCGAAGTCCTGCACAACGCGCAGCAGCGTGGCCTGCAGGCCATCGCCCGCCGGGTAATAGGCGCGGTAGGTGGGGCGCGCGCCGGGGTCATCGTTTTCGATGTATTCGGTGCTGACTGCCGGCCGCACGAAGATGAAGTCGTTCTGAAAATGCGTGCGGTGCAGGATCTTGGTGGTAACCGAATTGAAGAAAGTCTCGGCCAGCTCGGGCTGGAAGTGCCCCACCAGCAGGCCGATGTAGTGCAGCTTGGCCTGCTGCCACACCTCCATGGGCTGGCGGCCGGCGTCGAACTCTTCGTCGAGCTGGCGCACGCACTCCATCACGCGCAGGTCGTAGAACTCGATGCGCCCGCGCTGCGCGCGCTGCTGGCCGTGCCAGTCCTGCGCCTCGAACCGCGCCTGCGCCCGCGCTGATTCGGCGCGGAACAGCCGGTAATGGCGGTCGAACCCGTCCATCATGGCCTGGGCAATGCCCCAGGCATGTGGCGAATCCAGGCGTTGGGGAAACATGTGCCTCTACCGAACGGCCAACAAGGCGATCAGCCGCGCGGCGCCTTCGCAACGGCCTCTATGGCGGCCCGGTACTGGACCTCCAGCCCCTCGTTGCCGTCCACATTCATGCGCAAGTCGTTGATAAGCCCGTCTTTGAGGCCGTAGCACCAGCCGTGCAGCGCGACTTTCTGGCCGCTGCCCCAGGCGTCCTGCATGACGGTGGTCTGGGCGACGTTCATGACCTGCTCAATGGCGTTGAGCTCGCACAGCGCATCGTGGCGCCATTCGGTTGCAATGCCAGCCAGCAGGTCGCGGTGGCGGTCACGCACATCCTTCACATGCCGGATCCAGTTGTCGGCCAGGCCCACGCGCACGTCGTTCAACGCCGCCAGCACGCCGCCGCAGCCGTAATGGCCGACGACCATCAGGTGCTCCACGCGCAGCTGATCCACCGCGTACTGGATGGTCGAGAGGCAGTTCAGGTCGGTGGGCACCACCACATTGGCGACGTTGCGGTGGACGAACACCTCACCCGGCTCCAGCCCCGTGATCTGGTTGGCCGGCACCCGGCTGTCGGAGCAGCCGACCCACATGTACTTGGGCTTTTGCTGCGCCATGAGGCCGGTGAAGAACCCAGGACGTTCCCGCTCCATCTGCGCCGCCCATTCGCGGTTGTGCACAAAAAGTTGTTCGATGTCAGGAACGTTCATGTCAGCCCTTGGGGAAATTGTTCAACAAATCAGCATGTTTCCGCGAACAATTCGCGGCCGATCAGCATACGGCGAATTTCGCTGGTCCCCGCGCCGATCTCATAGAGTTTTGCATCGCGCCACAGCCTTCCCAGGGGAAATTCGTTGATGTAGCCGTTACCCCCATGGATCTGCAGGCCTTCGCCGGCCATCCAGGTGGCCTTCTCGGCGCACCACAAAATGACCGATGCGCAGTCCTTGCGCACCTGCCGCACATGCCCTTCGCCCAGCAGGTCGAGGTTCTTGGCCACGGTATAGGCAAACGAGCGGCCGGCCTGCAGCACGGTGTACATGTCGGCCACCTTGCCCTGGATGAGCTGGAATTCACCGATGCTCTGGCCGAACTGCTTGCGGTCGTGGATGTAGGGCACCACGCTGTCCATCACCGACTGCATGATGCCGAGCGGCCCACCAGTGAGCACGGCGCGTTCATAGTCCAGCCCGCTCATCAGCACCTTGGCGCCGCCGTTCACGGTGCCCAGCACGTTGGCAGCGGGCACTTCCACGTCCTGGAACACCAACTCGCCCGTGTGGCTGCCGCGCATGCCCAGCTTGTCGAGCTTTTGTGCGACGGAAAAGCCTTTCATGCCTTTTTCGATCAGGAAAGCGGTGACGCCGCGCGCGCCCAGTTCCGGCTCGGTCTTGGCGTAGACCACCAGCGTGTCGGCGTCGGGGCCGTTGGTGATCCACATCTTGGTGCCGTTGAGCACGTAGTAGCCGCCCTTGTCCTCGGCCTTGAGCTTCATGCTGATGACGTCGGAGCCGGCACCCGGCTCGCTCATGGCCAATGCACCCACATGCTCGCCGCTGATCAGCTTGGGCAGGTACTTCTGCTTTTGCTCATCGCTGCCGTTGCGGTTGATCTGGTTTACGCACAGGTTGCTGTGCGCACCGTACGACAGGCCCACCGATGCGCTGGCGCGCGAGATCTCTTCCATGGCCACCATGTGCGCCAGGTAGCCCATGGCGGCACCGCCGTAGGACTCCGGCACGGTGATGCCGAGCACGCCCAGCTCGCCCATCTTGCGCCACAGGTCCATGGGGAACTGATCGCTGCGGTCGATCTCGCCGGCGCGCGGCGCAATTTCGGCCTGGGCGAAGTCGTGGACGGCGTCGCGCAGTGCGTCGATGTCTTCGCCCAACTGGAAGTTCAGGCCGGGAAGGGAAGTGGCGCTCATGGTGTGTCTCCTGAGGACTGTTTTAAAGTGGTTCTGAAGTGACGTTTACGTAAACGTCAATTATCAAGCATTTTGCTTCTTCTGCTGTTTGTCGGTCTTGGCCAGCAGCGCGCGTGCTTCCTTTTCGTGTTCGCGCACTTCGTCCAGGTTGGCCTGTAGGTCGGCCATCTGTTCTTCCAGCTGCTTGCGGTGCTGGCCCAGCACGTCCAGAAACCGGCGCAGCTGCACGCCCGTGTCGCGCGGGCTGTCGTACAGGTCGATGATCTCCTTGGCCTCGGTCAGCGACAGCCCCAACCGTTTGGCGCGCAGCGTCAGCCGCAGCCGGGTGCGGTCCCGCGCGCTGTATTCACGGTTGCGCCCGCCCGGGCCGGTGCGCTCCGGCTGCAGCAGGCCCATGTCTTCATAGAAGCGCATGGCCCGGGTGGTCAGGTCGAATTCCTTGGCAAGGTCGCTGATGGTGTAGGTCGTTGACATGGGCTGGGTGCGCCGGCCGGGTTTCTGCCCGCACGCCGGCTTACGTTGACGTTAACGTCAATGCTAACGCAGGCCGACCCAGCCCGGCGTCGATCAGCGGCCGGGCGGCTGTGCCAGCGTGTCCAGCGGCAGCGCGTCGATCTCTTGCAGCAGCTGGCTGAGCGCAGACGCGGCCGCCTCGACCACGGCGCGGCCCTTGTCCGCCGTGGCGGCCGCTGCGTTGCCCACCGCGCCGGCTGCGTGGTAGTCCTGCATGGCCCAGCCCAGCTTGGCCGAGCGGCCATTGCCCAGAATGGGAAAGCGCTCCGCCCGGTCTTGCGAGGTGGAGCGCCACCGCTGGGCATGCTGCATGCGCACGGCGTGCGGCGCCAGGTGCAGCATCATCGATGTTTCAACCTCTCCGCCGTGGATGCCGAAACGGTG
Source organism: Acidovorax sp. WCS2018Noco2-16 (assembly GCF_031843945.1). Taxonomy (NCBI): domain Bacteria; kingdom Pseudomonadati; phylum Pseudomonadota; class Betaproteobacteria; order Burkholderiales; family Comamonadaceae; genus Acidovorax; species Acidovorax sp. WCS2018Noco2-16. Next base: position 80,156 of record NZ_JAVTJJ010000011.1, on the reverse strand, counting down.
CTCCTCTGCGCTGAACAAGCCGCTGACCGCCTCGGGCAGCGGCAGGCTGAACCAGCTGGCGCTGTAGACCAGCAGGCCGCACTGCTGGCGCAGTTCGCGCGCCACGACGTCCATCACGCTGACCTGGCCGCCGTGGCCGTTGAGCAGCAGCAGCTTCTTCACACCGGCGCGGGCCACGCATTCGCCAAGCTCGGTCCACAGAGCGATCAGCGTGGCGGGCCGCAGCGTCAGCGTGCCAGGGTAGGCTGTGTGTTCGGTGGAAAAGCCCACGTTCTGCGGCGGCAGGAAAAGCGCCGGCAGCTCCGCCGGCAGCAGCGGCAGCGCCGCGTCGATCACGCCCTGCAGCAAGCTGGCATCGACCGACAGCGGCAGGTGCGGGCCGTGCTGCTCCACCGCGGCCACGGGGAGCACGGCGACCGTGCGCGCGGCCAGCCCACTGCGGGCGGCCTCGCTGAAGTCGCGCGTGCTCAGGTCGGCCCAAAAGCGGGAAGGATGGGACATGGGTGCTGCTCGGTGGTCTGTACAAGATCGGTGAATGCCGGATTGTCGCCCGGCACCGGCTAACCGGCAGCCCGCCCGAACCCTTCCAGCACATTGACCACGTTCACGCCAATTTCTGCGACCGCATAGCCGCCTTCCATCACCAAAACCGTCGGCAGGCCCGCCGCTTCGATCAGCTGGCCGATGCGCAGGTAGTCGGGGCTTTGCAGCGTGAAGCGGGAGATTGGGTCGCCCTCGAACGTGTCCACGCCCAGCGCCACCACCAGCGCCTGCGCTCCGGACTGCGCCACGCGCGCCAGGCCAGCCTGCAGCGCACTGAACCAGGCCTCGGTGCCCGTGCCGGCGGGCAGCGGCAGGTTGAGGTTCCAGCCCGCGCCAGCGCCCTCGCCGGTCTCTTCGGCGTAGCCCAGATAGAACGGGTACTCGGTCATCGGGTCGCCGTGGATGGACACGGTGAGCACGTCGCTGCGCGCGTAGAAGATCTGCTGCGTGCCGTTGCCATGGTGGTAGTCCACGTCCAGCACCGCCACGCGCTCCAGGCCAGCCTCACGCAGCGCCTGCGCGGCCAGCGCGGCGTTGTTGATGAAGCAATAGCCCCCATAGAAGTCCGTGCCCGCGTGGTGGCCCGGCGGGCGGGTGAGCGCAAAAGCGGCGCGCGGCCCCCCGGCCTGCGCCACGGCGCGCGCCGCATCGATGGCGCAGGCCGCGCCGGCTTCGGCCGCCTCCCAGGTACCGGCGGTCAGCGGCGAGCCGCTGTCGAAAGTGAAGCGCCCGACCTGCGCGGCGAAGTTCGTGGGCCGCGCGTCGCGCCGCAGGCCGTGTGCCGGCCAGATCGAAGGCAGGATGTCGACCGCCGCGTTGGCCGCATCCAGCGCCACCCATTCCGCCCAGGCGCCCTGCAAAAAGTCGACGTACTCGGGCGCATGCACGCGCCGCACCAGCGCCAGGTCGGCCGCGCCGGGCGTGCGCAACGGGCCTTGCGGGCGCCGCGCCAGCTCGTTCATCACATGGTCGAAGCGACCGGGGTGTTCGTGGCAATCGACCAGCCGGCCACGGAACATTTCCTGGCGGCCGGCGTGCCGCGATTGCAAAGGGTTCTGCAGGATCAGCATGCGAAAAGGTAGAGAAAAGAACGTACCCGTTTATGCCACGCGCCGCAGGCCGGCGCGGCGGCGCGCACCGGCCGTCAGGCCAAACAGGTCCTTGGGGTCGTCCAGCTCGGGCACCAAGGCGATGTCCTGCCCCACGCCCTGCTCGGTGGCCAGCCGGTGCACGTAGCGCAACGCAGAAAAGTCCTCCAGCGCGAAGCCGACCGAGTCGAACACCGTCACCTCGCGCGCATCGCGGCGGCCCGGTACGGTGCCGGCCAGCACCTGCCACAGCGCCTGCACCGCAAAGTCGGCCGGCATCTGCTGAATGTCGCCCTCCACCCGCGTTTGTGGCTCGAACTCCACGAACACGCTGGCGGCGCGCAGCACGTCGGGGTGCAGCTCGGTCTTGCCGGGGCAGTCGCCGCCCACCGCGTTGATGTGCATGCCCGGCTCAATCATGTCCGCCGTGAGGATGGCCGCCCGCGTCTTGTCCGCCGTGACGGTGGTGACGATGTCGGCCCCGCGCACCGCCTCGCGCGCCGACGCCGCGCGCACCACCTTGATGCCCGGCTGCTGCAGCGCCAGGTTGCGCTCCAGCTTCTGTGTGGCGGCCGGGTCGGTGTCCCATGCCCGAATCTCCTGCACGCCCAGCAGTGCGTGAAAGGCCAGCGCCTGGAATTCGCTCTGCGAGCCGTTGCCGATCAGCGCCATGCTGCCCGCGCCGGGCCGTGCCAGCGCACGGGCCGCCAGCGCCGAGGTGGCAGCGGTGCGCAGCGCGGTGGTCAGCGTCAGCTCCGACAGCAGCACCGGGTAGCCGGTGGCCACATCGGCCAGCACGCCGAAAGCCATCACCGTGGGCAGGCCGCGCGCAGTGTTGGCGGGGTGGCCGTTGACGTATTTGAAGGCGTAGGTGCCGGCGTCGGACACGGGCATCAGCTCGATCACGCCCAGGCGGGAGTGCGCGGCGGTGCGGGGTGACTTGTCGAAGTCGTTCCAGCGGATGAAGTCGGCATGCAGCTCGTCGGCGAGTTCGGACAGAAAGCGCTCGATGCCGCGCTCCTCCAGCAAGGCGAGCAGACTGGGAATATCGATGAAGCGGGTCATGGGACCTCCCTTGTTGGAATACGGTGAAGACCAAAGAGATTCTTGGCCCGCTCGCTGCCAAAGGCCAGCCGGCAAACTGCAACGCAACCATCATCTGGCCGCGCAATCTGCCAGGTGAGGCGGTACAAAGTGATCGATCGCCCTGCGCTGCGCCCCTACACTGCCTGCGTGACCACCCCTTTGGACGACACCGACCACCGACTGATCGCACTGCTGCGGGGCGATGCCCGCCTGCCCGTTGCCACGCTGGCCAAACGGCTGGACCTGGCGCGCGGCACGGTGCAGAACCGGCTGGCGCGCCTGGAGCGCGACGGCGTGATCGTGGGCTATACCGTGTTGCTGAAGCCGCTGGCCGTGCGCACGGGCGTGCGCGCGCTGATGACCATCGCGGCCGAAGGCAACCAGGCCACACAGGTACTGCTGGCGCTACGCGGCAACCCGAACGTCACCTCGCTGCACATGACCAACGGCCGCTGGGACATCGTGGCCGAACTGCAGACCGACACGCTGTTGGAGTTCGAGCAGTTGCTCAGCAGCCTGCGCCGGCTGCCGGGCATCGCCAGCTCCGAAACCAGCATCCTTCTGTCCACGCAGAAGCTGGGCTGACGACGCCAAGCTTCCGCCAGCTCCTCAGTCCAACACGCCGTCCTGCGCCGCCAGCGCGGCAAAGCACTGCGCAAGGTGCTCCACCAGCGCCCGCACCCGCGCCGGCACGAAGCGGTTGCTGGGCAGCACGGCGTTCACTTCATAGCGCTGGCCTCGCCAGCCGGGCAGCAAGGCCACCAGCGCACCCGACTGCAGATGCGCCCGCACATCCAGTGCCGACTTGTAGACCACGCAACGGCCGGCCAGCGCCCAGTCGTGGGCGATGGCGCCGTCGTCCACGCTGCGCGTACCGGGTACCGGCACCGAGACGGCGTCGCCGCCGCCTTCGGGTTCGAACCACCAACGCAGTTCACGCCGGCCCGCGATGTGCAGGGTCAGGCAGTCGTGGTCGGCCAGCTCGGACGGATGCGCAGGCGCGCCGCAGCGGGCGACATAGGCCGGCGCGGCGCAGGCCACGCGCCGCGTCACGCACAGCCGGCGCGCCATCAGCTGCGAATCGGCCAGCTCGCCGTAGCGCATAGCCACATCCACCGCATCGCGGCGCACGTCCTGCAGCCGGTCGCTGACCGACAGCGCGATGTGCACGCCAGGGTGCTGCAGCATGAAGTCGTCGAACCAGCCCAGCAGCAGGCTGCGCGACAGGTCGGACGGCGCGGCCACCCGCACCGTGCCGCGCAGTGCGCCGGCCTGCGATGCCGCCTGGCTGGCGCCCTCTTCCAGCAGTTCCAGCGCGCGGGTGGCGTAGTCCAGCAAGGTCTGGCCCTGCTCGGTCAGCCGCATGGCGCGGGTGGACCGCTCGAAGAGCCGCGCACCCACTTCGGCCTCCAGCCGCTTGAGCATGGCGCTGGTTGCCGCCGGGGTGATGGCCAGCGCCTGGGCGGCGGCGGTCAGGCTGCCGCCCCGGGCCGTTTCCACCAGCACGCGCAGATCCGCGATATTTTCAAATTTCATTTGAAACAGAAGAAAGCAGGAAGGTATTCCAACCTCCATTTTGACAATCTAAAGTGCATTGCACCGGGGCGTTCAGGGCAAGACCCACTTTTGCGCGATACGCCTCTTCCCTTTCACCTACTGCGACGGAGATCTCATGAAAGCCATCGGCTACCACGCCCCTCACCCCATCGACCACCCCGAAGCCCTGCTCGACCTGGAACTGCCCGCCCCCGTGCCCCGCCCGCACGACCTGCTGGTGCGGGTACACGCCGTGTCGGTGAACCCGGTGGACACCAAGGTGCGCGCTGGCAGCGCACCCGACGCCGGTACGGCCAAGGTGCTGGGCTGGGACGCGGTGGGCATCGTCGAAGCGCTGGGCGATGCCGTGCAGGGCTTTGCCGTGGGCGACCGGGTGTATTACGCCGGTGCCATCGACCGGCCCGGCACCAATGCCGAGCTGCACACGGTGGACGCCCGCATCGCCGCCCGCGCCCCCGCATCGCTGAACGACGCCCAGGCCGCCGCCCTGCCGCTGACCGCCATCACCGCGTGGGAGCTGCTGTTCGACCGGCTGCGCATCACCCGCCTGGACGACGCGGCCTCAGACCACTCTGGCGACCCCGCCGGCCGTCCAGTGCTGCTGATTGCCGGCGGCGCGGGCGGAGTGGGCTCCATGCTGATCCAGCTGGCGCGCCAGCTGACCGGCCTGCGCGTGGTGGCCACCGCGTCGCGGCCCGCCACGCGGCAGTGGTGCCTGGATATGGGCGCGCACGACGTCATCGACCACCGCGAGCCGATGACGCCCCAACTGGCCGCGCTGGGCATCACCGAGGTGGACCACGTGGCCAGCCTGACGCACACAGCCGACCACCTGCCCCAATATGTGGAGCTGCTGCGCCCCCAGGGCCAGATCGCGGTGATCGACGACATGCCGGCGCTGGACGTGATGCCGCTCAAGCGCAAGAGCCTGTCGCTGCATTGGGAATTGATGTTTACACGTTCCCTCTTCGGCACGCCCGACCTGGACCGCCAGGGCGCGCTGCTGGCTGATGTCGCCCGGCTGGTGGACGCCGGCCACCTGCGCACCACGCTCGCCACCGAGATGGGCGCCATCAACGCGGCCAACCTGCGCCGCGCCCATGCGCTGGTGGAAAGCGGCACGGCCATCGGCAAGGTGGTGCTGCAACGCTTCTGAGGCAGCCGGCACCCGCCGCCACACGGCGGGCACAATGCCGCATGCCCGCCCAGCCCCCTGCTTCGCTACCCGTTTCGCCCTCTGTTTCGCCCGGTGCGACCTCCACTGACGCAGTGCCCGGCGCCCCGCCCCGCGCCGCCACCCGCGACCTGACCCAAGGCCCCATCGGCCGCACCTTGCTGGTGTTCGCCCTGCCGATCCTGGCGGGCAACATGCTGCAGTCGATGAACGGCTCAGTCAACGCGGTGTGGGTGGGCCGCTTTCTGGGCGAGGCCGCGCTCACCGCCACGGCCAACGCCAACAACATCTTGTTCTTGCTGATCGGCGCGGTGTTCGGCGTGGGCATGGCGGCGACCATTCTGGTGGCGCAGGCGATGGGTGCGCGCAACGTGGCGCAGGCGCGCCGGGTGATCGGCACCAGCGCCACTTTCTTCGGCGGCACCTCGGTGCTGATCGCGCTGGCCGGCCCGCCGCTGTCGCGCAGCATCCTGGGCTGGATGGGCACGCCCGCCGACGCGCTGCCGCTGGCAGAGGCCTATCTGCGCACGCTGTTCCTGGCGATTCCGCTGCTGTATTTGTTCGCCTTCATCTCGGCCGTGCTGCGCGGTGCGGGCGACACGCGCACGCCGTTTCTCTTTTTGCTGCTGGTGGTGGTGCTGGACACCGCGCTGAACCCGCTGCTCATCTTCGGCCTGGGACCGCTGCCGCGCATGGGCATTGCCGGCTCGGCCATGGCCACGCTGGTGGCCAATGCGATCAGCTTCGTCGCCTTGCTGGCCTGGCTGCGCTGGCGGCGGCACCCGCTCTGGATCGGGCGGGCCGACTGGCGGCTCTTCGTGCCCGACGGCACCATCCTGCGGGCGCTGGTCGTCAAGGGCCTGCCCATGGGCGCGCAGATGGTGATGATCTCCACCGCCATGCTGATGCTGATGGGCCTGGTGAACGCGCAGGGCGTGATCACCGCGTCGGCCTACGGCGCGGCGCTGCAACTGTGGACGTATGTGCAGATGCCGGCCATGGCCATCGGCGCGGCCTGCTCGTCCATGGCCGCGCAGAACGTGGGCGCGCAGCGCTGGGACCGGGTGGACGGCGTGGCCCGCAGCGGCACGCTGTTCAACTTCGTGCTGACCGGCGCGCTGATCGTGCCACTGGTGCTGCTGGACCGTTTCACGCTGGCGCTGTTTCTGCCCGAGGGCAGTGCGTCTCTGGAGGCGGCGCGGCACCTCAACCACATCGCCGTGGGCTCGTTTCTGTTCTTCGGCGTGACCTTCGTGCTCTCGGGCGTGGTGCGCTCGACCGGCGCCGTAGTGCCGCCGCTCATCATCCTGGGCCTGGCGCTCTGGGGCATCCGCCTGCCCATTGCCTACGGCCTGCAGCCCTGGCTGGGCGCCGATGCGATCTGGTGGAGCTTTCCGGCCAGCGCTTTGTGCGCGATGCTGATGTCGATGGCCTATTACCGCTGGGGCGGCTGGCGCCAGGCCCGCATGCTGGCGCCGGGCGAATCGGTGGTGGCGTCGCCGGCCGAGGTGGGCGGCCTGCCGCCCTCGCCGGTCTGCGCGCAGGCGCACCCCGACGCCGCCCTGGCCCCCTCTGGCGCGGGCTCCGGTCGCCCGGCTGTGCCCGTTACCATCCGGGCATGACCACCCCCGCTACCAACAACGCCTTCGCGCCCACGCTCGATCTCTTCCGCGCCGACGCTTACCTGCGGGAATGCAGCGCCACCGTGGTGGCCCTGCAGCCCGACGGCGGCATCGTGCTGGACCGCACGGTGTTCTACCCGCTGGGCGGCGGCCAGGCCGGCGACAGCGGCACGCTGGTGCGCGCCGACGGCAGCGCCATCGCCATTGCCGACACGCGCAAGTCCAAGGACGCGGACGGCGCGCCCACCGCCGCCATCGTGCACGTGCCCGCCGACCCGGCCGGCGCCCCGCTGTCTGTGGGCGAGGCCGTGACGGCCCGCATCGACTGGGACCGCCGCCACCGGCTGATGCGCTTTCACACCACCACGCACCTGCTGTGCCACCTGGTCGCCCAGCCGGTCAATGGCTGCTCCATCACGCCCGACGCGGCGCGGCTGGACTTCCACATGGACGGCGCGCTCGACAAGGACGCACTGACTGCCGGCATCGCGCAACTGGTGGCGGCGGGCCACGCCGTGACACTGGGCGAGATCTCGGACGCCGAGCTGGATGCCCAGCCCGACCTGGTCAAGAGCATGAGCGTGCAGCCCCCGCGCGGCAGCGGCACGGTGCGCACCGTGAAGGTGGGCGGCAACGGCGCCAGCGACGGCGCCGGCCAGCCGCACATCGACCTGCAGCCTTGCGGCGGCACGCACGTGGCCAACACGCGAGAGATCGGCGCCGTGGTGGTTACCAAGATCGAGAAGAAAGGCGCCATGGCGCGCCGCGTGGTGCTGGGCTTAGCGGCCTGACGCCGCAGGCGACGCTGCACCGACCTCGCCCGCAGGAACCAAAGGCGCTGCCGCCGCTCCCACCTTGCTCCATGCCCCAACGCACGCTGCAGCGTCTGCTGCTCACTATACTTTTCATAGCTGCTAGCGCTTTATCCATAAGCGCTAGAGCCCAATTTGGCTCAAAAACTGCCTCTGCCGGCAGCAGCACCGTCACCACGCCGCACGTGCAGGCCGAACTGGTCGCACACGCGTCCGACGGCATCGGGCCGGGCAAGCCGCTGTGGCTGGGTCTGTCGATCACTCACCAGCCCGACTGGCACACCTACTGGAAGAACTCCGGCGATTCCGGCCTGCCCACGCAGATGGAATGGCAGCTGCCTGCCGGCATCGACGCGGGCGAGATCGCCTGGCCGGTGCCCAAGAAGATTCCCATCGGCCACCTGGCCAACTACGGCTACGAAGGCACGGTGTTGCTGCCGGTGCCCATGCAGGTCACCAGCGCCTTCGCGCCCGGCCCGCTGGCGCGGGAAGCCACCTTCACGCTGCGCGCGTCGTGGCTGGTGTGCCGCAAGGAATGCATTCCGGAAGAAGGCACGTTCACGCTGCAGGTGCCGATCAACGGCACTACGGCGCTGAACGCGGCGGCCTTCGACGCGGCAGCGCGCGCGCATCCGCAAACCCTGCCGCTGGTCGCCGGCACGCAGGCACATGTGGAAGGCACCGACGTGGCGCTGACCGTGGCTGGCCTGCCGGCAGCGCTGCGCGGGCAGACGCTGGACGTGTTTGCGGAAACCCCCGGCGTGGCCGAAACCGCCGCCGCCGTGCCGCAGAACTGGCAAGGCGATGTGTGGACGGCACGGATGCCGCTGTCGCCCCAGCGCAGCGCCAGCCCCGCGCCGCTGCCCATCGTGCTGGCCCACGCCGGCCAGGGCTGGCGGGTGGAACTGCCCGTGCAGAGCGGCTGGCCGGCGCTGCCTGCCGCAGCCACCGTGTCGCCCGCTTTGGAGGCCGCGCTGCGTGCGAATGCACAGGCGGGCGGGCAAGCCGGCAATGTCAGCAACAGCGCGCTGCCCGTCACTCCCGCGCCGCTGGGCACCTTCCTCGTCGCGCTGGCCGGCGCGCTGCTGGGCGGGCTGATCCTGAACCTGATGCCCTGCGTGTTTCCGGTGCTGGCGATCAAGGTGGTGGGCTTTGCCCGCCCCACGACCAGCCTGCGCGCGCACCGCCTGAGCGGGCTGGCGTACACCGCCGGCGTGGTGCTGTCCTTCGTGCTGCTGGGTGCGCTGATGCTGGGGCTGCGCGCTGCCGGCGAGGCCGTGGGCTGGGGCTTTCAGCTGCAGTCGCCCGCCGTGGTGGCGGGGCTGGCGGCGCTGTTCACGCTGCTGGGCTTGAACATGGCGGGCGTCTTCGAATTCGGCCGCATGCTGCCCGGCTCGGTCGCCGGCCTGCAGGCCCGCCACCCGGTGGTCGATTCGTTTTTGACCGGCGTGCTGGCCGTGGCGGTGGCTTCGCCCTGCACGGCGCCGTTCATGGGTGCGTCGCTGGGCCTGACGGCCACGCTGCCGGGCGTGCAGGCGCTCACGCTGTTCGCCGCGCTGGGCCTGGGGCTCGCGCTGCCGTATCTGCTGGCCAGCTGGATACCGGGCTTCGCCCGCCTGCTGCCGCGCCCCGGCGTGTGGATGGACACGCTGCGCCGCTTCATGGCGTTTCCGCTGTTCGCCACCGTGGTCTGGCTGGTGTGGGTGCTGGGCCAGCAAAGCGGCATCGACGGCGCCGCCGCGCTGCTGGCGCTGCTGGTAGCGCTGGCCATGGCGGTGTGGTCGCTCACGCTGGTGGGGCGCGGGCGGGCCGTGCTTGCTCCTCTTTCAATAGCTGCTTGCGCTTATCTGGTGTGGGCTTGGGGGCCAAAAGTCATTGAACCTGCTCCGGTGGCGCCGCAAGCGGCATCGGCCACCGCCAACGGCTGGCGCGCCTGGCAGGCCGACCTGCCTGACGCCCTGCTGGCCCAGGGCCAGCCGGTCTTCGTGGACTACACGGCCGCGTGGTGCGTGACCTGTCAGTACAACAAGCAGACCACGCTGTCCGACCCCGAGGTGCTAAATGCCCTGGCCAGCAAGAACGTCGCCCTGCTGCGTGCCGACTGGACGCGGCGCGACCCGGCCATCACCGCCGCTCTGGCCGCGTTGGGCCGCAGCGGCGTGCCGGTCTACGTGCTGCACGCGCCGGGCAAGGCGCCGGTGGTGTTCTCCGAAATTCTGGGTAAGAGCGAGTTGCGCGCGGCCGTGGCGGCGCTCTGAGAACCTGTTCCAGGCCGGTGATTGCGGCGGGCCAGGGTTGACGCCATGATGGCGGCGGGCATCCGCCCCACTTCCATCAAGCCCGCCATGCCTGCTGCCGCATCCGACACCCGCCCCACCACTGCGGCCACTGCCGCATCCACGCTTTTGGTCTGCGGCGCGGCCCGCACGGCGCAGCTGCTGGACTTTGCCGCGCTGATGGACGCGGTGGCCACTGCCGCCACCGACTATGCCGCCGGCCGCATCCTGAGCCCCGAGCGCCTGGTGGTGCCGCTGGGCGAAGGCGGTGTGCTGCTCAGCATGCCCGCCACCGCGCCCGACATCGCCATCCACAAACTAGTCAACGTGCAGCCCGCCAACGGGCGGCACGGCCTGCCCACCATCCATGGCGTGGTGACGGTGTGCGACACCGCCACGGGCCGGCCACTGTGCCTGCTCGACGGCCCCGAGGTCACCGGCCGGCGCACGGCGGCGGTGACGATGCTGGGCATCCGCCATGGCCTGGGCCATGCACCCGGCCCATCGTCTTCAAGAGCGTGGGCTGCGCCGCGTGGGATCTGGCAGCGGGGCGCACGGCGCTGCAGGCGCTTCAGGCGCTGGGTCAGCAGGCCTGCTGAGCATTTGTTGACGAAGCCTTCACGGCGTCACGGCGGTGCAGATCCAGGCGCCGCCTTGGGATCGCGCTGCGCGGCAGCCGGTGCCGGCGCATCCAATTCCCGCACCAGCCGGATACCCACCAGCGTGTAGCGCGTGTCCGGCGCATTCCAGTTGCGGTACGAGCACCGCGCATACACGGGCCAGGTGTGCCACGAGCCGCCGCGACGCACTCGCACGTTGCCGGTAGCCGGCCCCTGCGGATCGTCGCGCGGGCTGACGGCGTAAGTGGCCTCGTCATGAAAATCAGACACCCATTCCCACGCGTTGCCCACCATGCCGTGCAGCCCGAACGCGTTGGGTGCCTGCGCGGTGACGGGCGATGTGAAGGCGTAGCCGTCGTTGCCCGGCACGGCGTGTTGCTGCCAGCGCGGCCAATAGGGCGCGGCGGACTGGTCGAACAGGTTGGCTTCGCGCGGCAAGGCGGCCGGGTCGTCGCCCGACGGCCAGCGCGTGGTGGTGCCGGCGCGGCAGGCGTATTCCCATTCGGCTTCGGTCGGCAGGCGGTAGCGGTGGCCTTCTGTGGCGCTGAGCCAGGCAGCCAGCGCATGTGCGTCGTGCCAGGTGACGTTGACCACGGGGTGGTCGTCGCCTTGCGCAAAGCCGGGGTTGCGCCACGAATAGCGCGGGTCGCGCCCCTCGAACGCGTCGCCGCGCCGGGTGGTGGCCGGGTCATAGTCAGGGTTGTAGCCATAGCCGCCGGTGCCGTCGGCCTCCGACTCGGCCCGGTAGCCCGAGGCTGCAACGAAGCGGCGGAATTGACCCACGGTGACTTCGGCCTGCCCCAGATAGAACGGCCGGGTGATGCGCACGGTGTGCACGGGCGCCTCGTCGGCCAGTTCCACCAGCCGTTGGCGCTCCAGCAGCGGAAAGTCGCGTGCCATGCGCTCCAGCGGCTCGTCGCTGCCCATGCGGAACTGACCGGCTGGCACCCGCACGAACGGCATGCCCAGCGTGTTGGTCCACACGGGAGCGGCCGGGGCTGCTGGCGCGGACTGCACAGCCGACCAGGACAGGCACAGCACCGCCATGCCGGCGCAGCGCAGGGCGAGGAACGTGGGAGGGAACATGAACGCACTCCTGCAAAGTCATCGCCGCGACGAAATTCCGGCGCAGCAGAACGGAAACCAACACAACCTACTGCATGCAAGCAGGGCACTGGCAGCGAGCCCAGCCATCGTGCCACTTCGCCTGCACAGCAGCCAGCGCTCGGCTATCGGGCTGCCTTCTTCGCAGACATCGCCCCGCGTGCGGTCACCAGCCGTTCATCGGTGCCTTGCGCCATGCACACCTGCACCCACTGAGCGACCTGCTGCGCCGTGGGCGTGCCTGCGCCCATGAGCAGGCGGTAGATGATGGGCGAGACCACGGTGTCAAGCACAGCATCCACCGAAGGCGTCGCCTGGCCACGGGCCTGCGCGCGCTCCACCAGCATGGTGATCTGGCCGGCGGTGATCTGCAGGCACTGACAGGGCGCGGAACCGTCGCCATAGCCGCTGGCCGACAGCACGTCCTTGAGCACCTGCCGGCCCAGGTCGGACGACATTTCTTCGAGAAACTGCTCGCTCCAGGCCAGCAGGTCGCCGCGCACGCTGCCGGTGTCGGGCGGTTCGGCCTCGTCGCGCAGGCGCTCGATGGACACGTCCGCCAGCAGCTCGACCAGATCGCCCCAGCGGCGGTAAATGGTGGAGGGCGTCACGCCCGCCTGTGCGGCGATCTGCGGAATGGTGAGCGCATCGCGGCCATGCAACGCCGTCAGGTCGTTCACGGCCTGGTGCACGGCGGCCTGCACGCGGGCACTGCGCCCGCCGGGGCGCAATCGGGTGGCTGCAGAGGTCATGGCGTCGATTCTACGAGCGCAGGCAAGACAACCGAGCCATAAAGCAAAGACTTTGCGTTAGTACCACAATGTTGCTAACGCAATTTTTTAGCGTTAATGCCACGTCCACTGCTTCTGCTCCTTCCACCTCCGCCGCCTGGCCGGCGCGCCGGCTCGGGCCCGATGCCGCGCTGTGGCTCACGGGGTCCATCGTGGTGATGTTCCTCGCCGCATCCAGCGCGCCTTCGCCGCTGTATGCGCTGTACCGCGAGATGTGGGGCTTCTCGGCGTTCAGCCTCACCGTGATTTTCTCCAGCTATGCGTTCGCGCTGCTGGCTTCGCTGCTGTGCTTTGGCGCGCTCTCCGACCACATCGGCCGGCGCGTCGTGGTGATCGCCGCGCTCGCGCTGGAATTCGTGTCGGTACTGGCCTTCTGGTGGGCCGATTCGGTGGCCTGGCTGTTGGCTGCCCGCGTGCTGCAGGGCTTTGCCACGGGCGTCGCCACCAGTGCGCTGGGCGCCTTGCTGGTGGACCTGCACCCTGTGCGCGGCCCGCTGATGAACAGCGTGGGGCCCATGGTCGGCATGGCCCTGGGCGCACTCGGCACCAGTGTGCTGGTGCAGTACCTGCCCTCACCCACGCATCTGGTGTTCGAGCTGCTGCTGGTGGTGATCGCGCTGCAATGCGCGGCCACTTTCTGGCTGCCCGACACGGTGGCGCGCCGCCCGGGCGCCTGGCGCTCGCTGGTGCCGCGCATGCACGTGCCTGCGGCGGCCCGCGCGCCGCTGCTGCGCGTCCTGCCGCTGAGCACGGCCGGCTGGGCGCTGGGCGGGTTCTATCTGTCGCTCGGCCCCTCGCTGGGCCGGCTGGTGACGGGCAACGCGTCGCCGCTGGTCGGTGGGCTGCTGATCGCTGCGCTGGTGTTGCCCGGCGCGGTGGCCATCGCCGTGGTGCGCCAGCGGCCGCCGCGCAGCGTGCTGCAGGGCAGTGCCGCCGCGCTGGCGGTGGGCCTGGCCATCACGCTCGCGGGCGTGGCATGGGGGCAACCTGTGGCGTTCTTCGGTGGCACGCTAGTGGCAGGCCTGGGCTTTGGCGCGGGTTTCCATGCAGCCGTGCGTTGCCTGGTGCCCATGGCCTCGGCGCAAGACCGCGCCGGCCTGATGGCCAGCTTCTTCGTGCTCAGCTACCTGGCCTTCAGTCTGCCGGCCATCGCCGCCGGCCTGCTCACCGGGCTGTACGGCCTGCGCGCCACGGCGCTGGGGTACGGCCTGCTGCTGATCGCGCTGGCCTGCGTGGCGGCGTTCACCGCGCGGTCGGTTCCGCACCGCTGACGGCGCCCTTGCAGCGGGTGTGCGACCAATCCAGTGCCGCGATCGGGGTAGCGCTGGGCCTGGAGCGGGCCTGCGCCGATACTGCAAGCGTCACCATCCCAGGAGGATCGTTCCATGCTGCGTCGACGCACCCTGATCGCCATCTCTCTCACGCTGGCCGCCGCAGGCGCCCAGGCAGCGGCCACCGTGGGCCAGCCCGCGCCCGACTTCTCCGCCAGGGACGCCACGGGCAAGACCGTGCGCCTGTCCGACTTCCGCGGAAAGACCGTCGTGCTGGAATGGACCAACCCCGGCTGTCCGTTCGTGCGCAAGCACTACGACAGCGGCAACATCCCCGCCACGCAGAAAAGCGCCGTGGATCAGGGCGTGGTGTGGCTGTCGGTCAACTCGACGGAAAAGGCCGCCAGCGACTACCTGGAAGGCCCCAGGCTCACCGGCTGGCTCAAGGAACGCAAGGCCGTACCCACCGCCGTGCTGATGGACGAAGAGGGCGCCGTGGGCCACACCTACGGCGCGCGCACCACGCCGCACCTGTACATCGTGAACGCGCAGGGGTCGCTGGTGTATGCGGGCGGCATCGACAGCATTGCCTCTGCCCGCCCGGCCGACATCGACAAGGCGACCAATTACGTGAAGGCAGCGCTGGCGGATGTCGCTGCCGGCAAACCGATCGCGGCCGCCACCACGCAGCCGTATGGCTGCTCGATCAAATACAAGTCGCCAGCATGAGCGGCGCCCATCGACAACGCTTGCTATTAATAGAATAGCAATGAGCGCTTACTCAGCAAGCGCTACAGGCTCTTTTTACCAAAAGCCCATCGTCACCGACTGCGCATCAACCACGTGGGACGCTGGCGTGAACCGCGGCGGCCCGCGCACGGCGCCACCGGCGACCGCGCTGCACGGCCGGCGCCAGCCACAACACCTGCACCGCCAGGTAGCCCAGCGCCGCCAGCAGCACACCCAGCACCGGCAGTCCCACCAGCACGGGCATGCCCAGCGCTTGAATCCAGGCGCCCAGGGCCTGTACGGTGAAGTCGCCGCCGGGGGCCACGCTGCTCCAGGCGGGCAGCAGCTGGTCGCCCGGCAGCAGCAGCGCGCCGATGTGGAAGGCCAGCGCGTACAGCGGCACGGTGGTCAGCGGGTTGGTATAGAAGGTGGTGACGCCGCCGGCCACCACGTTGCCGCGCACCCAGGCGCAGACCAGCGCCGTGGCGGGGATTTGCAGCGGCCCGGGAATGAGCCCGCAAAAAGCCCCGGCCGCCACTCCGCGCGCCAGCGGCTGGCGCTGAAAGCGGAACAGCTGGCGCCGCTCCAGCCAGGGCTGCATGCGGTGCAGCCAGCCGCGGTCCATGTAGGCGCGGGCCCGGGGTTCGAGCCCGCGCAGCCAGCGGCGCAGGGTGCACAGGGATTGCATCAAGCCGGAGCCCGTCATTCCTTGGGCGGCAGGGCCGCCGGCGTGTCCGCAGTGACGGGCACGGGACGCGAGGAACGCAACGACAGCACGATGGAGCCGGCGATCAGGCCTGCGGTCACCAGCAGCGCGTAGCCGATCGGGATCTTGTACACGTCGATCAGCAGCATCTTTGCGCCGATGAACACCAGCACCAGGGCCAGGCCGTAGGCCAGCAGGTGGAAGCGGTCGGCCAGGTCAGCCAGCAGGAAGTACAGCGCGCGCAGGCCCAGGATGGCAAAGATGTTGGCCGTCAGCACGATGAACGGGTCGCTGGTGATGGCGAAGATGGCCGGAATGCTGTCCACCGCGAAGATCACGTCGGTGATGCCGATCATCACCAGCACCACGAACAGCGGGGTGAAGAGCTTCACGCCGTTGACCACGGTGGTCATCTTCTCGCCGTCGAAGGTGTCGGACATGCGAATGCGCTTGCGCAAGAACTTCAGCACCGGGTTGCTCGCAATGTCCGGCTCCTTGCCCGCGGCGATCCACATCTTCACGCCGGTGATGACCAGGAACGCACCGAACACGTACAGCAGCCAGTGGAACGTGGCCAGCAGCCAGGCGCCCACCAGAATCAGGATGGTGCGCAGCACGATGGCGCCGATGATGCCGACGATGAGCGCGCGCTTCTGGTATTCGGCCGGTACGGCGAAGTAGCTGAAGATCATCAGGAAGACAAAGATGTTGTCGACCGATAGGCTCTTTTCAACCAGGTAGCCCGTGATGAACTGCATCGACACGGTGTTGGCGACCTCTCGCCCCTGCGATCCGTTGAGATACCACCACAGCAGTCCGACGAACACGAACGCGAGCGAGAACCACAGCACGCTCCAGCTGAGCGCCTCTTTCATGGTCACCTTGTGCGCCCCCTGGCGCTCCATGACCAGCAAGTCGATACCGATGGCGACCACGACGAACACGCCGAAGGCCGCCCACATCCACCAGGTTCCAATCGTCTCAACCATGGCTCAGGCCCTCCTGGCGCAGCGAGCGGGAAGACGCAGCCGTGCGGGCAGGTTCCAGAGGACCTGTCGGCGGCACATATAAGAAGCACGAGGTGGTGTTCATGTTTGGAGAAGTAGTGTTGAACGGGAACCGGGACTGTGGGGCCGCCGCTGCCGAAAGGGAAGATGGCTAACCGGTACCATCACTTCGGTTTTTCCGAACTGTTCAACGATTTTTGCCCCCACTCCATGAGCCAAAGCTTCAACTACCGCCACCTCTACTACTTCTGGGTGGTAGCCAAGGAAGGCGGCGTGGCCCGCGCGGCCGAGCGGCTGGACATGGCCGTGCAGACCATCAGCGCCCAGGTGCGGTCGCTGGAAAAAGACCTGGGCACCGCCCTCTTGCGCACCGAAGGCCGCAACCTGGTACTGACCGACGCGGGCGTGGCGGCGCTGCACGAGGCCGACCACATCTTCGCCCTGGGCGAGCAGTTGCCCCAGCGCGTGCTCGAAGCCACCAGCGGCCAGACGGTGCGGCTGCAGCTGGGCATCTCCGACGGCATCGCCAAGCTGGCCGTGCACCGCCTGCTGACGCCCGTGCTGGACGAGCCGCACCTGCGCCTGTTGTGCCACGACGGCGAATTCCAGCCCCTGCTGGCCGAGCTGGCGCTGCACAAGCTCGACGCTGTACTGGCCGACCGGTCCGCGCCACCCAACCCGGCGCTGCGCACCACCAGCCAGCTGCTGGGCACCAGCGAGGTGGGCTGGTACGCCCCGCCGCTCTGGGCGCGTGCAGCGGCGCAGAACTTTCCGCACAGCCTGGCCACCGTGCCGGTGCTGCTGCCGACGAATCACGCCGCGCTGCGCGAGCGCATCGACCACTGGCTGGAGCGCGAACGCATCCGCCCCCGGCTGGCGGGCGAGTTCGAAGACAGCGCCCTGCTCAGCACCTTCGCCGCCTCTGGCATGGGCGTGATGCCTGCGCCGCTGATACTGGGTGAACACCTGCAGCGCACTTACGGCCTGGAAGCCGTGGGCACCACGCCCGAGGTGCACGAACACTTCCACCTGATCTACAGCGCCCGCAAGGTCATGCACCCGCTGGTCACCCGGTTGTTGGAAGCCGGTGCCAGCGGTTTGCTACAAAAATAATAGCTACTCGCGCTTTACTATCAAGCGCTACAGCCAAAAAAGACCATGAACCCGATGGAATGGGTGTCGCCCGCGTCACAAGCCACGGCTCCATCGCCAACCCTGCCGTGAAGGCCCTGCGACAATGCCCGCATGCCCTTCGCCCCCCTCATCAACGACACCTTCCTGCGCGCCTGCCGACGCCAGGCCACCGAATACACGCCCCTGTGGCTCATGCGCCAGGCAGGCCGCTATTTGCCCGAGTACAAGGCCACGCGCGCGAAGGCCGGCAGCTTCATGGGCCTGGCCACCAACGTCGACTACGCCACCGAGGTCACGCTGCAGCCCCTGGAGCGCTTCCCGCTCGACGCGGCCATTCTGTTCAGCGACATCCTCACCGTGCCAGACGCCATGGGCCTGGGCCTGACGTTCGCCGAGGGCGAAGGCCCGCGCTTTGCCCAGGTGGTGCGCGATGAAGCCGCCGTGGCCGCCTTGCAGGTGCCCGACATGGACAAGCTGCGCTACGTGTTCGACGCCGTCACCTCCATTCGCCGCGCTTTGAACGGCCGCGTGCCGCTGATCGGCTTTTCGGGCAGCCCCTGGACGCTGGCCTGCTACATGGTCGAGGGCAAGGGCAGTGACGACTACCGCCTGGTCAAGACGCTGATGTACAGCCGCCCCGACCTGATGCACCGCATTCTGGCCATCAACGCCGATGCCGTGGCCGCCTACCTGAACGCGCAGATCGACGCGGGCGCCCAGGCGGTCATGATCTTCGACAGCTGGGGCGGCGTGCTGGCCGATGCGGCCTTCCACACCTTCAGCCTGGCCTACACCCGGCGCGTGCTGGCCCAGCTCAAGCGCACCGGCGTGGACGGCACCGACGTGCCGCGCCTGGTCTTCACCAAGGGCGGCGCGCTGTGGCTGGAGGCCATGAAAGACCTGGATTGCGAGGTGCTGGGCCTGGACTGGACGGCCAACCTGGCCCGCGCCCGCGCGCTGGTGGGTGGCGCCGTGGATGGCCCCGGCAAGGCGTTGCAAGGCAACATCGACCCGAACGTGCTGTTCGCCCCGCCAGAGGCGGTGGCTGCCGAGGCCCGCGCGGTGCTCGACAGCTTCGGCAAGCCCCACACCGACCGCACCACCACCGGCCCCACGCACATCTTCAACCTGGGCCACGGCATCAGCCAGTTCACCCCGCCCGAGCATGTGGCGGCGCTGGTGGAGGCCGTGCACAGCCACTCGCGCGCCCAGCGGGCGGGTGTTTGAACGCCCCCACCGCCTGCCGGAATGGGTGCAAGCCCCGCGCACGAGGGGCTTGACTTATGCACACAAGCGGGCGAGCGACGCCAAACGGGCGGCCGTCGCCACCTGGGCACTGGCAATCCATCAAAAATAGATCCTGCAGCGCTAAGTGCTTGATTCATAAGGATGCTGAGCGGTTGCCGTTTTTGCGTGCAATGTAACGAAACCCAGTGTTTTCAAGGCTTGGCGGGCGATGCGGCGTAGATATCAACATAGTTATCCACAGAAACTCTGAATTTCTCGCCAAACCCAGCAAAATCAAGCACTTGGCGCGTCAAGTACACGCACAATCCAGCAGCACCCACCCTGGCTAGCACATTTTTCACCCTGGCCAAGCTATTGACAGGCGACTTATGCACACATTTTTGCGAGCGGCGGAAGAATCCAGGGATCGGCATTCAAAAATCGAGCTTGCGTTGCACTGCAGCAAAGATCTTTGATTCATATACGTTTTTTAAAATGGCCGTTTTGATTGCAAACTGTTCAAAGCCAGCAACCATGCGGCCTGGGCGGTGATCGAAGACAGATGTCAACAAAGTTATCCACAGAAATCGGGGAGGCCTGTGGATTCCCTGACAAATCAAGCACTTAACCCCGTTTCTCGCCCCACCGTCTGAAGAAGTGCCCGCAAGTTCCTCGCCCCCCTCTGCCGCCGATGTGACCGACCTGCCCACCCTGGTGCACGTGGCCGTCCAGACGCCCGCGCACAGCAGCGTGGGCGATCTGCTGAGCTACGCCAGTGAGCGCCCGCTCGCGCCCGGCACCCTGGTGCGCGTGCCGCTGGGCCGGCGCGAGGTGCTGGGCGTGGTGTGGGACGTACCCGCCCAGCCCGCCGGCCTGCCGCCGGGCATGGAGGCACGGGCCGTCGCCGGCGTGCTGGAAGGGCTGGCGCCGCTGGGCGCGCCCTGGCGGCGGCTGGTGGCCTTCGCCGCGCGCTACTACCAGCGGTCGGTGGGCGAGGTGGCGCTGGCCGCCTTGCCGCCCCAGCTGCGCGACCTGTCGACCGAGCAGCTGGCACGCCGCCTGCGCCGCCCGGTAAAGGTGGCAGAGGGCGCCGTTGCCACTGCAGATTCATCAAAAAACATAGCAATGAGCGCAGAGCAGGCAAGCGCTTGCGCCCAAATTCATTCCGAACCCGGCCCTTTTTTGCTGTACGGCAGCACCGGTAGCGGCAAGACCGAGGTCTACCTGCATGCCGTGGAGCAGGCACTGGAGGCCGACCCGGCCGCGCAGGCGCTGGTGATGGTGCCGGAGATCAACCTCACGCCGCAGCTGGAAGAGCGCTTCAACGCCCGCTTCGCCGCGCGCTGGGGCGCGGGCAGCGTGGTCAGCCTGCACAGCGGCCTGACCAACCCGCAGCGCCTGAAAAGCTGGCTGGCGGCACACGCCGGCACGGCGCGCATCGTGCTGGGCACGCGCATGGCGGTGTTCGCCAGCCTGCCCGGCCTGGCGCTGATCGTGGTCGACGAGGAACACGACGCCAGCTACAAGCAGCAGGAGGGGGCGCGTTACTCAGCGCGTGACCTGGCCATCTGGCGCGGGCGCGAACAGGGCGCCAAGGTCATCCTGGGCTCGGCCACGCCGTCGCTGGAAACCTGGCACGCCAGCCGCCCGCCTGAAGAGGGCGACGCGGGTGGCCGCTACCTGCGGCTGGCCATGCCCAGCCGCATCGGCTCAGGCAGCGGCGCCGGCGCCCTGCCCCGCGTGCGGCTGGTGGACCTGGCCCAGCAGCCCCGGGGCGTGGTCTTCTCGCCCCCGCTGCTGGCCGCCATCACCGAACGCGTGGAGCGCGGCGAACAATGCCTGGTGCTGCTGAACCGCCGCGGCTTCGCACCCGTGCTGCACTGCCATGAGTGCGGCTGGAAGAGCGACTGCCCGCACTGCAGCGCCCACCAGGTATTCCACAAGGTCGATCGCTCGCTGCGCTGCCACCACTGCGGCTTCGCGCAGCGCGTGCCGTATGCCTGCCCCACCTGCGGCAACCCCGACATCGCGCCCATCGGCCGCGGCACCGAGCAGCTCGAAGAACAACTGGCCGCGCTGCTGCGCAACGTGATCACGCCCGAGCGCCGCGCCGCGCGCGTGGCCCGCATCGACGCCGACACCACCCGCGCCAAGGGCGCGCTGGAAGAACAGCTGGCGCAGGTGCATGCCGGCGAGGTGGACGTGCTGGTGGGCACGCAGATGATCGCCAAGGGCCACGACTTTCGCCGCATCACGCTGGTGGCGGCCGTGCAGCCCGACGGTGCGCTTTTCTCCAGCGACTTCCGCGCGCCCGAACGCCTCTTCGCCCTGTTGATGCAGGCCGCCGGCCGCGCCGGGCGCGACGCGCAATACGTGGCCGCACAGGGCGGCCAGCCCAGCGAGATGTGGGTGCAGACCTGGCACGCCGACCACCCCCTCTACGCCGCCTTGCGCCGCCACGACTACCCCGCCTTCGCCGCCAGCCAACTGGCCGAGCGCGCCGAGGCCGGCATGCCACCCTTCGCCTACCAGGCGCTGGTGCGCGCCGACGCCCGCACGCAAGAAATAGCGCAGGCTTTTCTAAAGGCCGCAGGCGCCGCCGCCCAGGCCGCCGCGCTGCCCGGGCTGGAACACGTCTTCATCTTCCCGCCCGTGCCGATGGCGGTGCAGCGCGTGGCGAACGTCGAGCGCGCGCAGATGCTGCTGGAGAGCCCGAACCGCAATGCGCTGCAGCACTTTTTGGCGGCCTGGCAGCCGCTGCTGCACGCCACGCGTGCAGTGCCGGAACACAAGGGGCTGATCCGCTGGTTGGTGGATGTGGACCCGCTGGCGATTTGAGGGGGTGACAATTTCCAGTTCAATCGGCCTGTAGCGCTTGATTCACAAGCGCCTATTGCTATCAATTTGATATTGCTGTCGGAGCGATGTACCGCTTAGGGCAAAGTACTCTCCCATGGATGTCGTCACGCGCTTCGCTCCAACGAACCACCGTGGACTGCCGTGAACGGACTACTAGCGTCAATCACGCTCCGCCACCCTTTGGGCAGTAAAGATGGCGGCCCGGCTACGATGCTCAGCGGCTGCTATCGGCCAAAAGCGGAAGTACGTTACGACCTTCCAGTTTTATTCCCCATAGCTGGCATCGGTGTCCAACGGTTAGCTACATTCACACGACAAATCATGAGCCAGATGCACCGCTATCCGTACAACGAGTTCATGCTCGAACTGCCGGACCATTGGAGGCAGTATGCGAACCCTGACCCTGCTGCAGTCGCCTTTCACTCCGAGGAACTGGGCGCATCGCTCATCGTCAGCGTGCAGTTTTTTGTGATTGCCCATGACAAGGCCGAGGCTGTAGCGGCGAACAACTTGGATGCTCGAATTGCCGCTCATGAACAGCAGTACCCCGGGCGGGTTGAGACACTGCGTCGGTCCGTCCAACTGCACTCGGCAGGCAACTCACTGGAGACCTCCTACGTCGCCGAGGTCTCGGGTGAAGCGATGTTACTGTACGTCGGCCACGTCACGCCACGAAAGATTCAGAGCGCATTGTTGGTGACCAAGCCCGACCGACAAGCAGCAAGCGCTGTCTTCAACGCAGCAATGCAGGGATATTTGCCCAAGACACCTTGACCGCCTGCAGGCGGCAAGAAGAAGACATTTGAGATATGACTTATGTATGCCTTGGCACGGCTTGACGCGCTTGTCGACGAGCGATTGGGAGGTGACAAGTCTCGCCTCCTCGAACTGTTTGAAAGTCGAGAGGTCTTCGACCTTTTACGAGCTGCCGGCCAACCTGGGGATTGGTATCACTTCGAACCCAAAACCTTCGACGGGGACTATCTGGTGGAAACGCCTGAAGGTTTTCAGGTCTTTTGGCAAGAGCGAGGCTCCAAGGTCGCCGTTCGAAACTTCACATCGCTACGCGATGCAGCAAGGGAATTTTTCCGCTGACGCCGAATTACTGCTTTCGCAAGTCTCGAACTTCTGCAAAGGGCCCAAAGTTGCCGCTGATAACCACCAGTGACTACTCCGCATAGGAAGTTTGCAAGCCATGGAATCGGCTGCCGTTGGACTGTCGGTAAACGTGTAATCCAGCTGCGCGCTTTTCGGATTTGAAAGATCAATGAGCGCCCGCAACCTACGAGTTCAGCCTTAACAGCCCCGCGACCGGCCCCTGATGCACATGGCAGCCGTGGCGCTGCAGCAGCTCGCCAAACTGATCCGACATCAGATACGCGAACTCCACCGGCCGCTGCGTGCCGATGGCGTCGCCCTGCACCACGCCGGTGGCCGGGTGACACATCAGCAGCCCGCCGGCGGCCATGTGCGGCAGCCACTGCGCCATCTGCGCGCCATAGCTGGCCTCGTCGGCCGCGTCGAAGCCGTAGACCCCGCCGAAGCCCTGGTTGGTAGACACGCCGGCGCGGCGCAAGCGGCGTGTGGCCGCCCAGCCGCCCAGCAGTGCGATGACGGCAGCCTTCGGGCTGCGCCACAGGCCGCCGGCCGGCGCGGTGGATCGCACCCAGGGCCGCTCGTTCGGGGCATAGCGCGCCTCCAACTCAGCCAGCATCGCGTCGCGCATGCCGGGCAGTTGGTGCACGTGCTGGTGGCCGTCGATGAAGTCGGGCGGCGTGCCCAGGGCTTGTTCAAAGGCGTCCAGCTGCGTGCGCCAGGCGGTGCGCAACTGCGTTGGCGCCATCTGCCGCGCGTAGGCCTGGCGGATCACGGCGCCCAGTGGCTGCGCCGCATGCGCGCCGCCGTGGCCCTCGGTCAGATTGAAATGCAGGCCCACGGCCAGTTGGGGGCGCAGCGCTGCCAGCCGGGGCGCGGCGGCCGGCCACAGCGGCGAGGTGGTCATGCAGCTGGTGGCGGACAGGCGCTGCGCGAGTGTCAGCCGCTCCACCGCTTCATCCACCAGCGGGTGCAGCGCGTAGTCGTCTGCGCACAGCAGGATGGCGCGGGTATCAGCGAGGGGCATGGAGGCTTTCAGGAAGCAGCAGGCGCCTTGAACGCCCAGAACTTGCTGAGCAAGAAGGTGCCCACCGCCACCAGCACCAGCACGCCGGCCAGGCTCCACAAGTAGTGCCAGTGCAGCCAGTGCAGGGCGACGTAATAGAGCAGCTCGTTGACCACGAACGACAGGCTGGCCACGGCGAAGTAGCGGGCCACCACGCCCCAGCCGCGCGCCTGGGCGCTGGCGAAGGTCAGCAGCGCATGGCCCTGGTAGCTGACGACGAAGGCCACCAGAAACGCCAGCACGTTGGCCGCCAGCGGCGGCACGCCGGCCAGCGTCACCGCCAAGCCCACCACGGCCAGGTGCGTGGCGGCGGCCGCGCCACCGACCGCAATGAACTGCAGCCCTTGCGGCAAACGCTGCAGGGGCCGCAGCCATGCCATGCCCTGGGGCGAAGGGCTCATGGCGAGTCGCGCAGCGGGCTGCGGTCTTCGTCGCGCGCCACCAGGTAGGTCGGGCGGCGCTTGACCTCGTCGTAGATGCGGCCGATGTATTCGCCCAGGATGCCGATGGACATCAGCTGCACGCCCGAAAACAGCATGATGCTGGCGGCCAACGTGGGCCAGCCGTCCAGCTCGTTGCCGAACACCAGCGTGGACAATGCGATCCAGAAGCCATAGGCCAGCGCGACCAGCGAGATGATGCCGCCCACCATGCTCCACATGCGCAGCGGCAGCGTGGAAAAGGAAGTCAGGCCCGACAGCGCCAGCGAGCCCAGGCTGCGCAGGTTGAAGCTGGACACGCCGCCCGCGCGGTCCAGCGGCACGAACGGCAGGGCCGCGGTCTTGAAGCCCACCCAGGCATACAGGCCCTTCATGAAACGCTTGCGCTCGGGCAGCGCCTTCATGGCGTCGGCCACCTTGCGGTCCATCCAGCGGAAGTCGCCTGCATGCGGCGGAACCTTGACCTTGTTGCTGGCGTTCATCAGCCGGTAGAACAGGTGGGTGCCCAGGCGCTTGGCGCCGCTCTCGGCGCAGCGGTCGGCGATGACGCCATAGACCATGTCGTAGCCCGACTGCCACAGCGCGTGCATCTGGGCCAGCAGGTCCAAAGGGTGCTGGAAGTCCGCGTCGATCAGCAGCACGGCGTTGCCGCGCGCGTAGTCGATGCCGGCCGACAGCGCCGCCTCCTTGCCGAAGTTGCGCGACAGCGCGAGGTAGCGCACCGGCAGCTTCTGCGCCAGCCGCAGGGCGATGTCATGCGTGCGGTCGCGGCTGCCGTCGTTGACCACGATGATCTCGAAGTGGGGCGTGAGCCGCTGCGCGGCCTGCGCCAGCGCCCGCACGAAGCCTTCGAGGTTGTGCTCTTCGTTATGAGCGGGCACCACGCAGCTCAGCCGCAGGGGCGCACGCGGCAGCACACCGGCAGGCGCAGCCGGGGCGAATTCGGCGTGGAAGTCGGTGTGCGCGGCCGCAGCGGCGGCCAGGGGAGCCAGGGTCATCGGGCGAGGTCCAGGGTCAGGAAGAGCGGCCGCACGCAGCCGGCACGTAGGTGCGCCAGTGCACGGTCAGCGGTGGGCCGGCGCTTCGCTCAGGCCAGTCGATCTGCCACTGCCCTTGCTGCAGGCGCATGCCGGGCACGGCCTGCAGTTGTTCCAGCATCGGCTGGGGCGCATGGGCAAGGTCGCCCTCCAGCCCCACCCAGAGCGTGCCACGCGACTGCAGCCGCTGCGGCGTGATCCAGGGAGAAAAGCGCTCGTCGCCAGAAATGAAGACCGACGGCCGGGCCGGCAGCTGTGCGGCCACGGTGCCCACCAGCCAGTAGTCGCCCGACACCGAGTCCAGCGCGCATTGCGGCAGCGCCTGCGCCAGCCAGGTGGCCTGCACCTGCTGTGCCAGCGCGGCCTGGGGCCAGTCGGTCCGCGCGGGGCGATGGCGCCATTGCGCGCCGTAGGCCAGGAAGGCGCCGGACAGCACCGAGATCAGCACCAGCCACACGGCCAGCCCGCGCAGCAGCCGCGGCTGCATCGACGCGAGCCAGCTCGGAGGCAGCCAGGCGGCGACCAGCAGACCGCTGAAGACCCACATCGGCACGCCCCACATGTCGCGCAACCGCAAGCCCGTGCCCAAGCCCGCCAGGGTAACCAAAAGACAGGAACCCAGCGCCAGCGCCAGCAGGTAGCCCGGCATGCGGCAGTGCAGCCGCCAGCCAGCGGCATCGCCCTGCACCGCCTGGGCGGCACGACGCTGCGGGCGCGTGCGCAGCAGCGCGACCAGCACGATCACCGCCAATGGCAAGTGGTTGACAGCCTGCGTCACCACGAACGCCAGCGCGTCCATGCGGGCACTGCCGCTTTCAGTCACCGCACGGCTCTTGGCATAGGCCATGGGCAGCCAGCCCGACCGCCACAGCCAGTGCAGATGCGGCACGAACATCAGCAGCATGATGGCCAGCGCCAGCCAGGGCCCCGGGCGCAGCAGCACACTGCGCGCCGGCGTCAGCAGCAGGTAGAGCGCGAGCGTCGCCAGCAGGGCGCCCACCGAATACTTGGTCAGCAGGCCCAGGCCGGCCGCCACGCCCAGCAGAGCCCAGTGGCGCAGGCGCCCTTCCTGCAGCGCCGCCGCCATGCAGTAGCCCAGCGCGGCCCAGATGGGCATCTGCGCGATGTTGTGGTTGAACTCTAGCGCCGGGCGCGTGTAGTAGGCGACGCCCATGGTCAGCAGCGTGCCGATGAAGGCGCGATCGCGCGACATGAGGCGGCAGCCCGTGCGCCACACCAGCCAGAGGGTGGCCGCGATGAACAGCTGGCTCAGCAAGAACGGGCCGACGTGGCCGAACGCGCGGTAGGAAAGCTCCAGCACCCAGGGCGCCAGCGGCGGATGCTTGTAGTAACCCCATTGCCATTCACGCCCCCACGACAGGCTTTCCACCACGTCCAGCGGCAAGCTGGAACTGAGCAGCGGCGGCAGCAGCGACCACGCGAGCACATAGACCACGGCGACCCAGGCAACTGCGCGCAGGGGTAGGGAAAGCTGCGGAGGGGCAGTCGCTTGCATGTAGGAAAAGCCAGGCAGAGGGAAGAGTGTGCGATTGTAAAGTTGGGTCTCTGCGCCAGCGTGACAGCGGCAGAAACGAGGGGGGGGTGTGGTTCAGCGACATCACCGGGCCCGTGATTGCGGCTGCGCGACAGCGTCCCAAACGCCGCGGTGGTAGCCTGCGCCGGCCCTTGGAACGTGTTCACGATCTCGCAGGGGCCGCGTTGAAGCGCAATCGGGATGAGTGGATGCCTCGGATGCGCCGCACGGGCTCGTGCCCATGCAAGCAACCGGGGCGTTCAATCGCCCGATTTCGCTTCAACCCTTCGGGCAGTGGCGTTTGCGGGCGGTCTGCGGCGTTGCGGCGCTCGCCATTAGCCGAGCTATTGGCAGCGCACCGCGCCTTGCATCCCATCCCGCAAACGCCGCTGCGCGGCCCCAGGGAGATCGTGAACACGTTTTTATTCACCCCGCACCGCCATGGACGCCACCACCTTCCAAAGCCAGCTCGCCCAAGAGGGCTTCGACACCATCGTGCGCGTGGAGCGCGAAGCCGACGGCCTGTGGGACGACCACACCCACCCGTTCGAAGCCAAGGCGCTGATCGTGTCGGGCGAGATCCGCATCCGCACGGCGGACGGCGCCGAGCGCACCTACCGCGAAGGCGATGTATTCCACCTGGGGCGGGAAGAGCCGCACGCCGAGTGGTACGGCCCGCAGGGCGTGGTGTATTTGGTCGGCCGGCGCGGCGCGCCTGCGGCTTGAGCCGATTTGAGGTCTTTTTGGCCTCTAGCGCTTGATGGATAAGCGCAAGCAGCTATTAAATAGATAGCATCACACCAGCAACGCCACGGCCCCTGAAAAGCTCAGGAACGCCAGCGCGGTCGACACCAGGATGATCCGCGCGATGCGCCCGTTGTGCGCGCCGAAGCGCTCGGCCAGCAGCGACACGTTGCTGGCGCTGGGCAACGCCGCCGCCAGCACCAGGGCGGTGTGCGCGAAGGGCGTGAGCGGCAGCCCGGCGGTGATGGCGGCATGGCCGGCGGCCCACACCAGCAAGGGGTGCACGAACAGCTTGGCCAGCGCGATGGGCACGTAATTGCGCGGCGCCACGCGTTCCAGCGGGTTGGCGACGGCCTGCATTCGCGACCGCGCCAGCACCGCGCCGATGGTGAACAGCGCCACCGGCGAGGCCGCATCGGCCAGCAGCGCCACCGTGCGGTCGATGGGGCCGGGCAGCTGAAAGCGCGCCGCCGACGCCACCGCGCCCAGGGCGATCGCCCACGGCATGGGGTTGGTCAGCATGCCGCGCAACGCGCGCCGCACCGCCACCGCCATGCCGTGCGTGCCCGCGCCATCCAGCCGTGAGAGGGCGATGCACAGCGACGTGGTCAGCACCATGTCCACCAGCATGGTCAAGATGGCCGGCCCCGCCGCGGCCGCGCCCAGCAGCGCCACCAAGAGAGGCACGCCCATGAAGCCGGTGTTCGGAAAGGCAGCCACCAGCGCGCCGAAGGCCGCGTCGTTCCAGCCTTGGCGGCGCCGCGTGAACGCCACCGTGCCCGCCACCATCGCCAGCGCGCAGGCGATGTACACCCCCGCCACGACCGGGTCCAGCAAGTCGCCGATGGGCGTGCGCGCGCCGAAGCGGTAGAGCATGCAGGGCAGCGCGAAGAACAGCACGAAGGCGTTCAGCCCCGGAATGGCGGCCTGCGGCAACACGCCACCGCGCGCGGCCAGGTAGCCGCACAGCACCAGCGCGAAAAAGGGAAAGGTGATGGCGAGAATGGAGAGCACGGGCGGCATTCTCCCAGCCCGGGCTTGGTGGGTATCATTCGCGCTCGCCGGGCAGCACCCACGGGTGGCTCGCTCGGCGCATCCGGCCCGCCCGTGGCCTTCGTGCTCCCTTTCTTTCTCCCCTTCTCCACCCTCCCTCCAATGTCCGCAGGCCTGAACCTCGCCCAGCTCAGGGCCGTCCATTACACCGAGGGGCCGTGCCTGGTGCTGGCTGGCGCCGGCTCGGGCAAGACGCGGGTCATCACGATGAAGATCGGCCGGCTGATCGAGGCGGGGCTCGAGCCCAAGCGCATCGCCGCCATCACCTTCACCAACAAGGCGGCGGCCGAAATGCGAGAGCGCGCCAAGGGCCTGATCGGCCGCGCCGCCAAGGACGTGCTGGTGTGCACCTTTCACGCGCTGGGCGTGCGCATGGTGCGCGAAGACGGCGCCGTGCTGGGCCTGAAGCCGCAGTTCAGCATTCTCGATTCCGACGACGTGACAGGCATCTTGAAGGAGGCGGCTGGCGGCACCACCGACCTGGCCACCGCGCGCCAGTGGCAGTGGACGATCAGCGCCTGGAAGAACGCGGGGCTGGACAGCACCCAGGCGCTGGCGCTGGCCAAGGATGACAACGAGCGCAGCATCGCCGTGCTGATGCAGCGCTACGAAGAGCGGCTGACGGCCTATCAGAGCGTGGACTTCGACGACCTGATCGGCCTGCCGCTGAGGCTGCTGCGCGACTTTCCCGAAGTGCGCGCCAAGTGGCAGGCGGCGCTGGGCCATGTGCTGGTCGATGAGTACCAGGACACCAACGCCACGCAGTACGAACTGCTCAAGCTGCTGGTGGGCGAGCGCGCTCGTTTCACCGCCGTGGGCGACGACGACCAGTCCATCTATGGCTGGCGCGGCGCCACGCTGGACAACCTGAAAAAACTGCCCGTGGACTACCCGCAGCTGCAGGTCATCACGCTCGAGCAGAACTACCGCTCCACCAGCGCCATCCTGCGCGCGGCCAACAACGTGATCCAGCCCAACCCCAAGCTGTATCCGAAGACGCTGTTTTCCGAGTTGGGCGAAGGCGAGCCGGTGCGCATCGTCGATGCCGACAACGAAGAGCACGAGGCCGAGCGCGCCGTCGCCCGCATCCAGAGTTTGCGCGCCACGCTGAACCCGCAGCCGACGTGGAAGAGCTTTGCCATCCTGTACCGCGCCAACCACCAGGCCAAGCCGTTTGAAAAAGCCCTGCGCAAGGCCAACGTGCCCTACAAGGTTTCGGGCGGCACCAGCTTCTTTGACCGCGCGGAGATCAAGGACCTGTGCGCCTGGTTTCGTCTGTGGATCAACAACGACGACGACCCGGCGTTTTTGCGCGCCGTCACCACACCCAAACGCGGCATTGGCCACACCACGCTGGCCAAGCTGGGCGAATTTGCCACGCAGCACAAGGCGAGCATGTTCGGCGCGCTGTTCAACCACATGCTCGAAGCTGTGCTGCCGCGCAAGGCGCATGAAAGCGTGCTGGAGTTCGGCCGCTACATCAACGACCTGGAATACCGCGCCCGCCGCACCCTGGGCGCCGAAGATTCCCGCGCCTTCATGGCCGAATGGCTCAAGGAGATCGGCTACGAGCAGCACCTGTACGACAGCGAAGACAGCGAGAACGTGGCGGCCGCACGCTGGACCAACGTGCTGGAATTTTGTGACTGGATGAGCCAGCGCGCGGGCGGCCAGATCGAAGACGCGGCCGGTGCCGTGGAGGCCAAGGAAACCAAGAGCCTGCTGGAAGTGGCGCAGACCATCGCGCTGCTCTCCACCATCAGCGAACGTGAGAAGGACGAAGACCTGGTCACGCTGTCGACCCTGCACGCATCGAAGGGGCTGGAATGGCCGCATGTGATGCTGGTGGGCGTGACCGAAGGCATGCTGCCCTTCAAGCTCGACGACAACGAAGGCCGCGCCACGGCCATCAGCGAAGACACGCTGCAGCGGCTGCAGGAAGAGCGCCGCCTGATGTACGTGGGCATCACCCGCGCGCAGCGCAGCCTGGCCGTCAGCTGGACCAAGCGGCGCAAGAAGGGCCGCGAGATGGTGGCCGCGCAGCCCAGCCGCTTCATCGCCGAAATGGGCCTGGACAAGAACACCGCCCGCGAAGACCCGCGCGAGAAACTGCGGGCCCTGCGCGCCGAATTTGCCGCCCGCAAGGCGCAGAACGCCGGCGGCAGTTGAACTGTTTTGCTATTATATTAATAGCTACCTGCGCTTGACTGGTAAGCGCTAGAGGCCGTTTTGGCTTAAAAACATCAGTCGGTAAAGCGCATTCCACGTGGCAGGCCGCGCGGCGATACTCCTCGACTGCCGCCCGACAACCCAGCGCACCATGTCATTTTTCTCTGCTTCCTCCTCCAATCCTTTCACCCCCGCCACGCGCCTGAGCGCTCTGGCCCTGGCGCTGTGCGCCCCCGCCGGCGCTGTGCTGGCCCAGCCCGCCGCTCAGAACGCCGCCGGCCCGGGCAGCGACGCCGCGTGGCGCCGCTGCTCCGCCATGACCGGCGACAGCAACGCCCGGCTGGCCTGCTTCGACCAGTGGGCCGGCCAACAGGCGTGGCAAGCCCCGTCTGCCAGCGCCGCCGCACAGGCCCCCGCCGACGGCAGCGGCGCGCCACCGAAGCCGGTGGACGCCACGCTGCCCGCCACCCGCGTCATCGAAGTCGCACAGACCGACGGCTGCCGCGACGAGCAATACAGCAGCCTGTCGCGATTCTGGGAGCTGGAAGCGGGCAGCGACTGCGGCAGCTTCCGCTTTCGTGGCTACCGGCCCATCAGCGTATCGGTCGCCAAGGGCAGCAACGTGAACCGCCAGCCCACGTCCGATGCGCCCGACCACAACGCACTGACCGCCATCGACTACCGCACTACCGAAATGCGCGTGCAGCTGTCGGTGCGTACCAAGCTGGCGCAAGACCTGCTCACGCAGGGGCACCCCACGCTGCGCGATTCGATCTGGGTCGGCTACACGCAGCAGTCGTACTGGCAGCTGTTCAGCCCCGACATCTCGCGCCCCTTCCGCTCCACCGACCACGAGCCGGAAGTGATGTACGTGTACCCCACCGACGCCAAGCTACCCTTCGGCTGGCGCTGGCGCTACACCGGCATCGGGCTGGTGCACCAGTCCAACGGCCAGAGCCAGCCGCTGTCGCGCAGCTGGAACCGCGCCTATCTGATGAGCGGCATCGAGCTGGACAACCGCTGGACGGTGACCGGCCGCGTCTGGAAGCGCCTGAGCGAAGGCGCCGACAGCGACGACAACCCGGGCATCAGCAACTACCTGGGCCGCGGCGAGATGACCGTCACCTGGAACAAGGACCGCAACAACACCTTCATGGTGACGGGCCGGCATGCACTGGGCTCGGGCCACCGCGGCGCGGCGCGGCTCGAATGGATGCAGACGCTGGGCCAGAACCTGGGTGCCGGCAAGAGCAACCTGCGCCTGCACACGGCACTCTTCAGCGGCTATGGCGACAGCCTGATCGATTACAACCGCAAGCGCACGGTGTTCAGCGTGGGCCTGAGCCTGGTGGATTTCTGACCTTTCAAGGTTCGGGCGGACAGGAGTCTGCGCGGCAGAAGGCGTCGATAGCGAGAAGCAGCCCCAGCGAGGACAGTTTTTGCCGGATTCGCAGGCCCATAGCTCGACTATGGATCAAGAAGTCGGTAAAAAATGGGCCGCTTCTGCCGCGCAGGCTCCCGGCACCATCGCGGTGCCGGCCGCATCACAACCCGTTACCCTTTGGCCGCGTCCATGTCTTGAAGCGGCCTCACAGCGCACACACAATGCACCTGCCCGGCAGGCACGCGGTGTACGGCTCCTGAAATAAGAGCGGTTTTCTTCCCGTTTTCTCCGCCATTGCCGGCGACGAGCCCCCTTGAAAATGTCGCTCGGAGGACGAAAACATGGACATGCAATACCAGCTCAAGTCAGGCAGCTATTACCTGTACGACATGCGCGACACGCCCAGCACCGTGACCGGTGAACGCCGGTTCAAGCTGAAGACCGACAACGTGGCGATTGCCTTCGACGCCCACACGGGCGAGGTGCACCAGCACGGCAGCCCCACACGCATCCAGTCGTGGGCCAGCAACACGCGCCGGCGCCTGCGCGCTGCGGGCGCGGTGGAAGCGGCCAACGACATCGTCGTCGTCTCCGGTCCGCTGCCGGTCGATGAGCTGAACAAGTGCCTCTGGATCAACGGCTACTGCCGCCGCATGCTCAAACGCCTGGCCAGCATGCCGCACGGCAAGCTGCAGCGCCCTGCGGAGCCTTTCCGCAAGGCCGCCTGAACGGGTCTAGCAAAAGCCCCGCCCGTTTTGCCCGCGCGGCTGCCGCTTCTTCAGCGGTTTTTTAGACGCTGCCGCGCTCTGCGCTTCCTTCTTCCAACTCATCCTGGGCTGCAATCACGTCGGCATGCTTGACGATGGTGACTGGCACCGGGCTGGCCTGCACCAGCGCCTGAGACACCGAGCCCAGAAGCGCATTGGCGATGGCGCCCTGCCCCCGTGCGCCGATCACGATCAGATCGCATCCGCGCCGCTCGGCGATGTCCACGAGCGTATGCGCCACGTCGCCCACGCCCACGTCGGTTTCATAGTCCGTCCCGGTCGCCTCGATGAGGGCGCGGGCCGATGCCAGCAGGTGCTGGCCGGCTTCGAGGCTGGCCGCGGCGATCAGGTCCGGATCGCGCGTGGTCACCATTTCATACAGGGTGGCGGGCTCTTGCACATGGGCCAGCACCACGGTGGCGCGCAGGCCGCCACGCAACAGCGACAGGGCGTGGTGCACGGCGTCCAGCGAGAGGTCGGAGCCGTCGACGGCGATGAGAATTTTGGTCATGGTCGGTCCTTTGGCAACTGACGAGGGGGAGGCGGAAAGTCTGAGAGTCAGTGTAGCGACGGCACGCCAGCCCGACGCCCGAAAGCCCCGCCCTGCGGTCTGGGACAATCCCGCCCATGCTTCAGTTCGACCTTCTCAAGACCGACCCCTCCAGCCACGCGCGGCGCGGCACCCTCACTTTGAACCACGGCGTGGTGCAGACCCCAATCTTCATGCCCGTGGGCACGTACGGCACCGTCAAGGGCGTGATGCCCCAGAGCCTGCACGACATGGGCGCGCAGATCATCCTGGGCAACACCTTCCACCTGTGGATGCGCCCCGGCCTGGACGTGATGGAGAGCTTCGGCGGGCTGCACCAATTCGAGCAGTGGGACAAGCCCATCCTGACCGACTCGGGCGGCTTTCAGGTCTGGAGCCTGGGCGCCATGCGCAAGATCACCGAGGAAGGCGTTACCTTCGCCAGCCCGGTCAACGGCGACAAGCTGTTCATGTCGCCCGAAGTGAGCATGCAGATCCAGACCACGCTCAACTCCGACATCGTGATGCAGCTGGATGAATGCACACCCTACGAAACCAAGGGCCACAAAACCACTGAAGACGAAGCGCGCAAGTCGATGGAGATGAGCCGCCGCTGGGCCAAACGCTCCAAAGACGAGTTCGAGCGCCTGGGCAACCCCAACGCGCTGTTCGGCATCGTGCAGGGTGGCATGTTCACGAACCTGCGCCAGGAATCGCTGGAAGCGCTGGTCGAGATGGACTTCCCCGGCTACGCCGTGGGCGGCGTGTCGGTGGGCGAGCCCAAGGACGAGATGCTGGAGATCATGGCGCACACGCCGCATCTGCTGCCGGCGAACAAGCCGCGCTACCTGATGGGCGTGGGCACGCCGGAAGACCTGGTGCAGGGCGTGGCCGACGGCGTGGACATGTTCGACTGCGTGATGCCCACGCGCAATGCGCGCAATGGCACCATCTTCACGCGCTTTGGCGACCTGAAGCTGCGCAACGCCCGCCACAAGGCCGACCACCAGCCGCTGGACGCCACCTGCACCTGCCACGCCTGCGCGGGCAAGGACGGCGTGGCTTGGGGCCAGGGCGGCCGGGGCGGCTTCAGCCGCGCCTATCTGCACCACCTGGACCGCTGTGGCGAGATGCTGGGCCCCATGCTCACCACCATCCACAACCTGCACTACTACCTGAACCTGATGCGTGAAGTGCGCGAGTCGCTGGACGCGGGGCAGTTCACCGCGTTCCGCCAACAGTTCGCTGCTGACCGCGCGCGGGGCGTGTAGCGGCTGGATCCTGACTTGCCGCCACCGAGAAGATCGATGGCGCCTGACTCACCCAGCACGGAGGCACGGGACGCGCTGTAGACCGTGCCGCCAACCAGCAGATGGCCACCGGCACCAGGACTGCTGCGCCCAGGGCATCGCACTGACACCCCGAAGCAGCGGGGCACGGCTACGATGCGGCCATGCTCACCGTTCACCACCTCGACACCTCGCGTTCGCAACGCGTCCTCTGGCTGCTGGAAGAGTTGGGCGTGCCCTACACGCTCAAGCGCTATCAGCGCGACCCGCGCACGCGTCTGGCGCCGCCCGAGCTCAAGCGCATCCACCCGCTGGGCAAGTCGCCGGTGATCACCGACGGCGACGACGTCATCGCCGAGTCGGGTGCCATCCTCGAATACCTGGCCGACCGCTTCGGTGCAGGGGCGCCGGCCGGTCTGGCGCACCTGGTACCCGCCCGCGGCACGCCCGAGCTGCGCCAGTGCCGCTTCTGGATGCATTACGCCGAAGGCTCGCTGATGAACTGGCTGATGCTCAAGCTGGTGTTCAAGACCCTGCCCACCCAGCCTATGCCGTTCTTCGTGCGGCCCGTGGCAAAAGCCATCTGCGGCAAGGCGCAGCAAAAGCTGGTGGACCCGAACCTCGCCACCGCGCTGGCCTTCATGGAAGACCACCTCTCGCGCCACACCTGGTTCGCGGGCGATGCGCTCAGCATGGCCGACTTCCAGATGAGCTTTCCGGTCGAGGCGGCCCTCTCGCGCGCTGAAGGCGCGGACCAACACAGCCACCTGCGCGCCTATCGCGACCGCATGCGGGCCCGCCCGGCCTACCAGCGCGCGCTGGAAAAAGGCGGTCCGGTGGTCATGTCGGCCTGAATTACGCGCGGCGACCCAACGTCGCGATCAGATGATCGGCACGCCGCCCGTCACCGCGATGGTGGCGCCCGAGATGTAGCTGGCCTGGTCGGACGCCAGCATCACATAGGCAGGTGCCACTTCAGCCGGCTGGCCGGGGCGCTGAAAGGGCACCTGCTTGCCGAACTCCCGTGCACGCTCGATGTCCAGCGTGGAAGGAATGAGCGGCGTCCAGATCGGCCCCGGCGCCACGCAGTTCACGCGAATGCCCTTGTCGGCCAGCAGCTGCGCCAAGCCGCCGGTGAAGTTCTGCAACGCGCCTTTGGTGGAGGCATACGCCAGCAGTGTCTTGTTGGGCTTGTCTGCATTGACCGACACGGTGTTGATGATGGCGCTGCCGGGCGGCATGTGGCGGGCGGCGGCCTTGCTGAGGTAGAACGTGGCGTAGACGTTGGTGCGGAAAGTGCGGTCGAACTCCTCGGCCGAGATCTCGTCGATGCTGTCGTGCGACATCTGATAGGCCGCGTTGTTGACCAGAATGTCGATGCCGCCCAGCTCCTGCACGGCGCGTTCGATGATGGCATTGCAGTGCGCCTCTTCGCGGATGTCGCCCGGCACGCCCACTGCACGGCGGCCTTCGGCGGTGACCAGCTCCAGCGTCTGGCGGGCATCGTTTTCTTCTTCGGGCAGGTAGGCAATGAGCACGTCGGCACCCTCGCGTGCATAGGCCAGCGCCACGGCGCGGCCAATGCCGCTGTCACCGCCCGTGATGACGGCGCGGCGCCCCTGCAGCTTGCCAGAGCCCTGGTACGACGACGCGCCGTAGTCGGGGCGCGGATGCATGTCGGTTTCCGCACCGGGCGGCGTGAGCGGCTGCTGTTCTGAAAAAGGGGGACGGGGGCCAGCGGTTCTAGGGTCGAGTGGCATGGTTTGCTCCTGCAAAAGATGATGGGATCGGGCTGGGCGACATCGCACAGCACGCACCCTTGCAGTCTTTAAAACCAGCGCCCGACCGCCTTGTAGGAGAAGCCGCCCCAATCCTTGTCAGTACGCTGCCTCCATCCGCACCCCTCTTAAACAGGGCCCGGCGCGGCGGCACCGCCCAGGGGCACGGCCGGCGCAGCGGCTGCGTTGGCCGGCGCCGCCGCCGTCGTGCCGCAGGCATGGCAGAACCGCGCGAACGCGCTCTTGCGGGTGCTGCAGTGACCGCAATGGTCAAAAAGGCCAATGCCGCAGTGCGGGCAGAAATCGATGGACTCGTTCTTCAGATCGACCGTGCGCTCGCAGCCCGGGCACACGCCCTTGGCCAGCCGCGCCAGGGCCACGTCGTAGCTCAGGTCCTTGCGGCGCTCCTGGTCGGGCAAGGCCTCGGCCTGGCGCTGGCGCTCCAGGTAGCGGTTGAGCGCGACGATGGCGTAGCGGCCCACCAGCACGGTGACGACGATGCCCACCACG
This sequence comes from Acidovorax sp. WCS2018Noco2-16, assembly GCF_031843945.1. Taxonomy (NCBI): domain Bacteria; kingdom Pseudomonadati; phylum Pseudomonadota; class Betaproteobacteria; order Burkholderiales; family Comamonadaceae; genus Acidovorax; species Acidovorax sp. WCS2018Noco2-16. Next base: position 43,155 of record NZ_JAVTJJ010000011.1, on the reverse strand, counting down.
TAGCGCACGTAGCCGCCGTAGCTGGGCAGGTAGGGCACCAGCTCGACGAAGAAAGCGAACAGCGCGAAGAAGATGAAGCCCCACACGAAGGGCCAGTACGTGCTTTTGCGCTTCTTAGCAAACAGCCAGCCGGCGGCGACCAACAGGGGCAGCGTGAGCGCCAGGCGGTAGAGGAACACACGCAGTTCGACCTTGCGCATTTCGGTCGCCATCCGCTCATAGCCGCCTTGCTCCAGCGCGGACAGGCTGTGGCGCGCTGCTTCGGCGCCCTGCTGGGCGTCGAGCTGCGCCTGCTGCTGCGCCTCCACGGCCTGCTGCGTCTGGCGCTCGCGCACCTTCAGCGCGTCCAGCGCCTGGGTGCGTTTGACCACCTCAGGGTTGTATTCGGCCTGCTGCGTGACGCCGCGCGTGGCCAGCCAGTTGTCGAAGGTCTCGCGCGCAGCGGCGGTTTCGCTGCGCGCCTTATTGCGCTGCAGCCGGGCCTGCTCCAGCGCCGTTTCAGCGGCGGACTGGGCCTGCTCGGCGGTGGTGACCTGCGCGCGCAGTGCCTGGGCTGCCGCCTTGTCCAGGTAGTCGTCCAGTTGCAGCGGCGCCTCCACGCGCGGCAGGTCGCCCACCACGGTGCCGCCCAGGCCGATCAGGAAGCTGGCGAACACCAGCGACACCAGCCACAGGCCCCGGCGAAACCATTTTTCAGACAAACGCAAACCCTTGCTCATGCTCTGCTCCTTCGTGCAATTGCTATTGTATTGATAGCTAATAGCGCTTGATATATAAGCGCTAGAGGCCATTTTCATCATTATTTCAGCTCAGCCAGCCTCAGGGCTGCAGATTCAGCGTCACCGCAGCACCGGCCAGCTGCGCCCGCTGCAACCAGGCAAAGACCGAATCCACCGTCACCGTTTCTATGCGGTCGGCAAAGCGCTTGTCGTTCGGATGATCGTCGAACGCCACGTTCGCCGACGTGACGCGCCCGCCCAGCCGCGTGAGCGGGCCGATCTTCAGCACCGTGGGCTCGTAACCCTTGAACTGCAGCCACGCCTGGGCCTGGCTGCGCGTGCGGATGGTGGCGGGCTCCATCGCCGCGGCCAGCGCTTCCAGCGCCCACTGGTTGGACTGCTGGTAGCGCGTGCCCCACACATAACTGACCATGTTGTACGCGCGTTGGTGCAAAGCCGTGGCACGGGCGCGGTCGGCCAGCACGGGCAGCATCTGCTGCTGCACGGCGGGCGTGGGCACGGCCCAGGCCGCCTCATAACGCCACAGGTCGTCCATAAAGAATTCGCCCAGGCCCTGCCGATAGACGTGGGCCACGGCGGTGCCGCATTCGTTGAGCTTGTGCACCACGCGCCAGGCGCCTTCGGGCGTTCGGTAGGCCCAGCCCAGGTGCGAATAGCGCAGGCCGTACTTCGACAGGTCTTGCCCCGCACGCGCCAGCACCACCACCCGGGTGCCCGAGCGCGCGTGTTCGGCATCGAGCGCGCGGGCGGTGCGCTCGGCCAGTTGCATGCCGCGCTCGATGAGTTGCGGCGTGGGCTTGCGCTGCTCGCACGAGCGGCCCGCGTGGGCAGCGCCAGCGCCTGCCAGGGCCAGCACGGCGGCGAGCGCCAGTTCGCGCCAACATGGGGGGCACACGGGGCGCTGCATCACAGACGCTCGTTGTGCAGCAGCGCGCGGCCGATGGCGTTGGGCACGAAGGCCAGCGCCTCGCCCGCTACCGACAGGATCACGCCCGTGCCGATCACACTGCAGGTGACCACCGTGCCTACGCCGTGCGCTGCGGCGGAGGTGGCGCGGCCCGCGACCTCGACACTGGCCTGCGCGCCGTCCGAGGCACGCTCGAGCAAATACACCGTGCCAGTCGCCGAAGCCTCCACGGCTTTGACGGTGAGCACCGCACCGCCCGCCGACAGCGCCACCGGCAGGGCGACCACGGCCCCGGCCACCGCCGAGCCAGCCCCCACCGAGCCGACGACCGAGGCGACCGGCAACAGCGACAGCGCGGCCGAGGCCTCGCTCTGCGAACGCGCCGGGCTTGCGGCCGTGCACAGCATGCCGACGACGAGCGCCGTGCAGACGAAATGGGTCGGGCGAATAGCGAATTTCATGGCGATGGCTCCTGGAACGAGATGTCTGAACAATAACGACGCGATCATTGGGCGGCCTGCAGGTCGGCAGCGGCTTCACGGCGGCCTTGCAGGCGGGCCTCTGTCAGGTCGGCCTCGTGGCGGTCGCGCAGCATCTTGGCCAGCGTGAACGCGGTGGTGATCAGGTAGAGCCAGCTCACGCCCAAAAACGCCTTGTAGGTGACGTTGATGTCCATGCCCAGCAGGCCCCAGCCGGTCAGGCCCATGGCCACGGCAAAACCGCCCCAGACGACCAGCTTCCACATCGGCACATCCTTCCCACCCTGGCCGCCGCCTCGGCGGGCCGCGCTGTCGCTGTCCCGCACGAACTTGGCCAGCACGAATGCGGCGGACAGACAGAACACGTAGCCCATCACCATGAATGCGCGCTCCAGTTGCTGGCCGGGCAACCAGGCCAGGCCCACCCCGCACAGGAACACGGCAAGACCGAAGGACACCCAGACCTGCAGTTGCCAGGCACGGGTGTCACGCTGAATGATGAGGGGGGCAGTGGACGACATGAATGAGGTGGCAGCAAAGGCCTTGGTTGAACACGGAGCGAATGGTGACGGCACACCGCGCTGGCGCCCGCAACCAATGGCTGCAGTGGCCCGGCGCTCACTGGCGGGTATCGCATAGCGATACTTCTTCCGACCGTAGCCCACCGTGTAGACCGTATCTGCGCGGAATCTGGGCGACAGGCGGCTGCAGCATGGCGTCTCACAATCGCGACCAAGACCCTCAAAGACACTGTAAGGAGACCCATCACATGACCGCACCCGCTTTCGATCTCGTCGTCCACGGCGCCACGGGCTTCACCGGCCGGCTGGTGGTCGAATACCTGCTTCAGCGATACCCGGCAGGCAGCGGCCTGCGCTGGGCCATGGGCGGGCGCAACGCCGACAAGCTTGCGGCAGTGCGCGATGAACTGGGCGCACCGGCCGACACGCCCTTGGTGGTGACCGACACCGCCGACCCGGCCAGCCTGCAGGCGCTGATGGCCCAGACCCGCCTGGTGCTCACCACCGTGGGGCCCTACCAGCTGTATGGCAACGAACTGGTGGCCGCCTGCGCCCAAGCCGGCGTGGACTACGTGGATTTGTGCGGCGAGCCCGCCTGGATGCGCAAGATGATCGACGCCCACGAGGCTGCGGCCCAGGCCAGCGGCGCCCGCATCGTGTTTTCTTGCGGGTTCGACTCGATCCCTTTCGATCTGGGCGTGCATCTGCTGCAAAAGGAGATGAAGACCCGCTTCGGCCATCCTGCCAACCGCGTGCGCGGCCGGGTGCGCAAGATGAAGGGCACGTTTTCAGGGGGCACTGCGGCCAGCCTGAAGGCCACGCTGGCGGCATCGGCTGCCGACCCCGCCGTGCTGGACCTGCTGAAGAATCCCTTTTCGCTCACGCCCGGGTTCGAAGGCCCGCGCCAGCCGTCGGGCAGCAAGCCCATGGTGGACGAGGCACTGGGCGACGTGGGTGGCGAAAGCGTGTGGGTGGCGCCGTTCGTGATGGCGGCCATCAACACCCGCAACGTGCACCGCTCCAACTTCTTGCTGCAGCACGCCTGGGGCAAGGATTTCGTTTACGACGAGATGCTCGTCACCGGCCCTGGCGCAAAAGGCGAAGCCATGGCCAACGCGGTGGCGGGCGACCGGTCGATGGGCTCTGGCAACGGCCCCAAGCCCGGTGAAGGTCCCTCGCGCGAAGAGCGCGAGAGCGGTTTCTACGACGTGCTGTTCCTGGGTACCGACAGCGCAGGCAACACCCTGCGCGTGGGCGTGAAGGGCGACCGCGACCCAGGTTACGGATCGACGTCCAAGATGATCACGGAAGCCGCCGTGTGCCTGCTGCAGGAAGCCACCGACACCCCCGGCGGCATCTGGACCACCGCGCCCGCGATGGGAGACAGGTTGATCGCACGCCTGCAGGCGAATGCGGGCTTGAGCTTCGCCGTCGAATCGGCCTGAAACCGGGCATCACACCGCCAACGGCAGCTCGGTGGTCGACAGCACGCTGCGGATCACCATGAACGATCGCACCTGCCGCACGCCCGGCAGGTACAGCAGCTGCTCCGCATGCAGGCGGTTGAAGCTCTCGCTGTCTTTCGTGCGCACCAGCAAAAAGTAGTCGAACTCGCCGGTGACCACGTGGCATTCCATGCAGCCCGAGATCTTCACGGCGGCCTTTTCGAATTCGGCGAATGAATCCGGCGTGGAGCGATCGAGCACCACGCCGATCATCACCAGCATGCCGGCCCCCACCGCCTTGGGGTTGAGCAGCGCCACCACGCCGTCGATGAGCCCCAGGCGCTTGAGCCGCTCCACGCGCCGCAGGCATGCCGGCGCGCTCAGGTGCACCTTGGCGGCGAGTGCCACATTGGAAATGGACGCGTCCCGCTGCAGCGCCCGCAGGATGGTCTTGTCCGTGCGGTCGAGTTCGCCGGAGCGGTCGGCCGGCTGCACGGAACGAGAGGCGGCACTTACTTTTGTTGCACACATAGCGTTTTTGAAGAAATTTAACTTCGGTAGACCGTTGTCTAGGGCTTTTTTCAGCCACTTATGAGCATCTATTCGCAACCCTGTTGCAGTCGCATTTTCCTACTATTTGTGCAACGGACGACCCGATTGCCAGACGGCACAAACCGGTCGCCGGAACACCCCCTCTTTCTTTCAAGCACCGCCAGAGAGCCTTCCATGAACCTGCAGAAATTCGAACGCTATCCCCTCACCTTCGGCCCCACGCCCATCCAGCCGCTCAAGCGCCTGTCGGCCCACCTGGGCGGCAAGGTCGACCTGTATGCCAAGCGCGAAGACTGCAACTCCGGCCTGGCCTTTGGCGGCAACAAGACGCGCAAGATGGAATACCTGATCCCCGAAGCCGTCAACGGCGGCTACGACACGCTGGTGTCCATCGGCGGCATCCAGTCCAACCAGACGCGCCAGGTGGCCGCAGTGGCCGCGCACCTGGGCATGAAATGCGTGCTGGTGCAGGAAAACTGGGTCAACTATTCCGACGCCGTGTACGACCGCGTGGGCAACATCGAGATGAGCCGCATCATGGGCGCGGACGTGCGGCTGGATGCCGCAGGCTTCGACATCGGCATCCGCCCCAGTTGGGAGCAGGCCATGGAAGACGTGCGCAAGGCTGGCGGCAAGCCGTTCCCCATTCCCGCAGGCTGCTCAGAGCACCCGTACGGCGGCCTGGGCTTCGTCGGCTTTGCCGAAGAAGTGCGCGAACAGGAAAAGGAGCTGGGCTTCCAATTCGACTACATCGTCGTGTGCTCGGTGACCGGCAGCACGCACGCCGGCATGGCCGTGGGCTTTGCGGCCGACGGCCGGGCGGACCGCGTGATCGGCATCGACGCATCGGCCAAGCCCGAGAAGACGCGCGCGCAGGTGCTGCGCATCGCCCAGAACACCGCCAAGCTGGTGGAACTGGGCCGCGAGATCACCGACGCCGACATCGTGCTGGACGACCGTTTTGGCGGCCCCGAGTACGGCCTGCCCAACGAAGGCACGCTCGAAGCCATTCGCCTGTGCGCCCGCATGGAAGGCGTGCTGACCGACCCCGTGTACGAGGGCAAGTCCATGCACGGAATGATCGAGAAGGTGCGCCTGGGCGAATTCCCAGCGGGCTCCAAGGTGCTGTACGCCCACCTGGGCGGCGTGCCAGCCTTGAATGCCTACAGCTTTCTTTTTCGCAACGGCTGATATCGGTTCGCGGCAGGAAGCGGCGCAGCTCACGCGGCTGTTGTCCATGGCATTGATCTGAGACCTGGGCGTTGGCGCGGGTCTCTCCAGAGGAGCATTGCAATGACGAAACACATCCCGCGCAGACGCGCATGCGCCGCCCTGCTGACCGCAGCGGTAGCAGGTCTCGGCTCCTGGCAAGCAGCGCATGCCGAGAGCTACCCGTCCAGGCCGGTGCAGTTAGTCGTGCCCTTCCCACCGGGAGGGGCTGTCGACATCGTCGGCAGGTTGGTCGGCAAGAAGCTGGGCGAACGGCTGGGGCAGGCCGTGGTGATCGAAAACAAAGGCGGCGCCGGCACCATCGTCGGCGCGGCCTTTGTGGCCAACGCACCCGCCGACGGCTACACGCTACTGATCAGTTCGGGCTCCACCTTCACCGTGAACCCCGCGCTCAACGCCAAGCTGCCTTACGACCCGGTCAAAAGCTATGAGCCCATCGGCATGGTGGCGCGGGTGCCATTGATTCTGCTGGCCCACCGCGACGTGCCGGTGGACAACATCAAGCAGCTGATCGCCGCCGTGCAAGGCGCGCCGGGCAAATACGTGTATGGCTCCTTTGGCACCGGCACGACCGGGCATTTCGCGGGTGAGCTGATGTGGTCCGCCATCGGCGTGAAGCTGCTGCACATCCCCTACAAGGGCAGTGCACCGGCCATGAGCGACCTGCTTGGTGGGCAGATTCCTTTCACCGTAGACACGGTGGCCGCGGCGCTGCCCCAGCTGAAGTCCGGAAAGATCAAGGCGATTGCCGTCACCGGCGCTGCCAGGGCGGCCCAGTTGCCGGATGTGCCCACGGTGGCGGAGAGCGGCTTCGCCGGCTTTTCCGCCGATTCATGGCTGGCCGTGGTCGCACCGCGCGGCCTGCCCGCTGAAGTGACGGCGAAACTGCAGAAGGCCCTGGCAGAGACCATGGCAGACGCCGACATCCGCAGCAAGCTCATTGCCAGCGGGTTGGAGCAAGCCTGGGAACCCGCCGACGCCGTGACGGCGCGCATCGAGGAAGAACTGCCGCGCATGCGTGCCATCGCGCAGCGGGCCAATATCCGTACGGATTGATGGCCATAGCCACCAAGAACAACCGAAATGTAACTTTTGTTTACAATTCGGAAATACTTCCAATGTCGAGGAAGCAAAATGTTCAAGGTGGATACATGAAAAATTTCTTCGCACGAATGAAGCTGGGAACCATGCTGGGCGTGGGTTTTGCGGCGGTGATCTTCATCGGATTCGCGCTGGCACTGTTGGGTCGCTTCTATGTTGTTGCAGCGAGCAACGATGTGCGTCAGATCTCCGAAGACAGGCTTGTGAAAATTCTGTTGATACAGCAGATCAAGGACAACATCAACGTGGTCGCGCGTACGGTGCGGAACATGGCACTGCTCACTGATCCGGGATTGATGAAAGAAGAAAAAGCGCGCATGGATGACGTGTCGCAAAAGAGTGGCGAGCAATTGAAGCAACTGGATCGGTTGATTGAATCCGGAGAGGCCCAACGCCTGCTCGGGGCTGTCACACAGACCCGTGGTCCCTATCTGGCTGTCATCAACAAGGCATCTTCTCAAGCCCTCGACAATCAGGCCGAAGCAGCACGCAACACCCTGTTGATTGAAGTGCGGCCGCTTCAGAACTCGTATTTCAAGGCGCTGGAAGAATTGAGCGTCTACCAGCAAGCGCAGACCACCGAAACCGTGAACGACTCGCGCAAGCGCGCCGATGCGGCCGCCACCATGCTGCTCGGCCTGGCCATCGTCGCCACATTGCTGGGCGCTGCCATCGCCTGGGCCATCACGCGCCACGTCAAGCGGCAATTGGGTGGCGAGCCAGCCTACGCAGCCAGCATCGCCCAGGAAGTAGCCCGCGGAAACCTCGCCATGCAGGTGGATCTGCGCGCGGGTGATTCGTCCAGCGTGCTGGCGGCCATGGGCATGATGCGCGCCAATCTGGCGCAGGTCGTCTCGGAAGTGCGCCTGAGCAGCGAGTCCATCGCCACAGGCGCCTCGCAAATCGCATCGGGCAATGCCGATCTGAGCCAACGCACGGAAGAGCAGGCGTCCAACCTGCAGCAGACGGCCGCATCGATGGAGGAGATGAACTCCACCATCAAGCAGAACGCGGACACCGTGCGCACCGCCTCGCAACTTGCCTCGTCCGCCAGCACCACCGCCGCTCGGGGAGGCGAAGTGGTGGGCAATGTGGTCCGCACGATGGAAGACATCACTGCCAGCTCGCGCAAGATCGGCGACATCATCGGTGTGATCGACGGCATCGCCTTCCAGACCAACATCCTGGCGCTGAACGCCGCGGTGGAAGCCGCACGCGCTGGAGAACAAGGTCGCGGCTTTGCCGTGGTGGCGTCGGAAGTGCGCAGCCTGGCCCAGCGCTCGGCGCAGGCCGCCAAGGAGATCAAGGATCTAATCGGTGAGAGCGTTTCCAAGGTGGAGGCGGGCTCGCAACTGGTGGGCGAAGCGGGCAGCACCATGGTCGACATCGTCGATCAGGCGCGCCGGGTGGCGGACCTGATCGCAGAGATCGGAGCGGCCACGCACGAGCAGGAGCAAGGCCTCTCGCAGGTCAGCGATGCCGTCAACCAGCTGGATCAAGTCACCCAGCAAAACGCTGCATTGGTAGAAGAATCTGCCGCCGCAGCCGACAGCCTGAACACGCAGGCTGCGCGCATGGTGGAACTGGTCAGCGTCTTCCAGATAGATACCGCCGTGACCGATGCGGTCATCGCCCAGGTTCGCCAACGCAGCCAGGCCACGCAGCGCACGAAGCAGGCTTCCTTGGCGCAACAAGCCACGACCAGCGCGCCAGCAGCCAAGCCGGCAATGCTTCGCAAGCCCGCCGCGGCGGCTCCAAAGTCCAAGCCAGCCGTGCCCAAGAAGGTGCCGGCCTTGGCGACGACGGCTGCGGCCAAGCCAGCAGCCCAGAACGCGGACGACTGGGAAAGCTTCTGACCTCAGCGCCGCGCCTGAACCCAGTCAGTCCGGCAAGGACAACTGGGCTACGTGGCTCTGCAGGTTTTCCGGGGATACCGCGCTCGCGGCCAAGGGCGTGCCCACGTTCAGCCCTACAAGGTTGAACGCCCCCCGCCGGAAGGGCCGCACCATCGCGCCGCCCTGCTCGATGCGGCTGAAGAACGAACCCCACAGCCCGTTGAGCGCCATAGGCACCACCGGGGGCTCGAGCCCATCGGCCCGCGCGCGTTCGATGATCTTCATGATGCCGCCCTTGAAGGGCTGCAGCGTGCCGTCGCGCGTGATGCCGCCCTCGGGAAACAACGCCAGCAGATCACCATCGCGCAGCACCTGTGCAGCGCGCTCGAACGCGGCGTCGTAGACTGCGGGATCTTCTTTCTGCGGCGCGATCGGAATGGCCCGGGCGAGCCGGAACAGCCAGCCAAGCACGGGCACGCGGAAGATGCGGTGGTCCATCACGAAGACGATGGGCCGGGGGCTGGCCGCCATCAGCAGCACTGCGTCGATGAAGCTCACATGGTTGCAGGCCAGGATGGCGGCGCCGTGCGCGGGAATGTGCGTCTCGCCCCGCACGCGGAAGCGGTAGATGCAGCGTGACAGCACCCAGGCCACGAAGCGCAGCAGGTATTCGGGCACGATCAGGAAGATGTAGAACGCCACCAACGCGTTGGCGATGCCCGTGAACAGGAAGATCTGCGGCACCGAGAAATCGGCCGCCAGCAGTGCGCCGGCGATGAGCGAGCTGCCGATCATGAACAGCGCATTCAAGATGTTGTTGGCCGCAATGATGCGTGCGCGGTGCGTGGGCTGGCTGCGCATCTGGATCAGCGCGTACATGGGCACGCTGTACAGGCCCGCGAACAGGCTTAGCAAGGCAAGGTCGGCCATCACGCGCCAGTGCGCCGGTTGCGCGACGAACGCGGCCAAGCCCATCACTTCAGCGGCCGGCAGGCTGCGCGAGGCGAAATAGAGGTCGATGGCGAACACGCTCATGCCGATGGCGCCCAGCGGCACCAGGCCGATCTCGACCTGCCGGCGGCTCAGCACCTCGCACAGCAGCGAGCCCACGCCGATGCCCACCGAGAACACCACCAGCAGCAGCGAGGCGACCTGTTCGTTGCCATGCAGCACGTCCTTCGCAAAGCTGGGGAACTGGCTCAGGAACACGGCGCCGAAGAACCACATCCAGCTGATGCCCAGCAGCGAGCGGAACACCACGATGTTGCCGTGTGCGAGCTTCAGGTTGCGCCAGGTCTCGCTGACCGGGTTCCAGTTGACGACCAGGCCCGGGTCGGTGGCCGGCGCATCGGGAATCCACTGCGCGGCAAGGCGCCCCACCACCGCCAGCGTCAGGCAGGCCGCAGCCACCGCGCCATGGCCAATGCCGGGCAGCGCCACCAGCAGGCCGCCCGCCACGTTGCCCAGCAAAATGGCGACGAAGGTGCCCATCTCCACCATGCCGTTGCCGCCCGTCAATTCGCGGTCGTTCAGCACCTGCGGCAGGTAGGCGAACTTCACCGGCCCGAACAGCGTGGAATGCAGCCCCATGAGGAACACGCAGGCCAGCAGCACCACCGGCTGCGCCAGCACGAACCCGGCAGTCGCCACCAGCATGATGGCGATCTCCAGGTTCTTGACGAAGCGGATCATTCGCGTCTTCTCGAACTTGTCGGTGAGCTGGCCCGAGGTAGCCGAGAACAGCAAAAACGGCAGGATGAACAGCGCACCGATCACCAGCCCCGCCAGGCTGGGCGGCATCCACGACACGCTGAGCTGGTAGGTGACCATCACCGTGAACGCGAACTTGAACAGGTTGTCGTTGGCAGCCCCCGCGAATTGCGTCCAGAAAAACGGTGCGAACCGTTTCTGCTTCAGCAGCGCGAACTGGTTCGGGTGCGCCGGCTCGGCGGCGGCAACTTCGGGGGCCGTGAAGGCCTGCTCCTGGCTCATGCCTTAGCTCCTGTCGGATGGGAAAGAGTGCGAACTGCGGGCTTCTTGCGCGCCGGCGGCGATTGTGCCCCGGCCCGGTGCGGCCCGACCGCGCCACGCCATACGGCTGCAGCGTGCCCAATAATGGCCGGTACCGACTGCTGCAGGCGGTTGCAGCAAAGCGGCCATCACCGGCCAGGCCGCCAAGGCGGCCGCCACATGCTTGAGGCTGTGGCCCGACACGATGCCGCCGCTGGCTTGCCAGACGGCGTGGTCGCCCAGCTCCAGCACCTTGGCCAGCGCATACCAGCCGATCAGAGCAGCCAGCGACACGGGCAAGCGCCCCGCCAGCACCGGCTTCGTGGCCAGCCACACCATCAGCAGCATTCCCCCGCCCTGCAGCACGCCCCAAGGCAGCAACTGGCCAGACAGCCCCCAGGCGCGCAGAGCCAGCCAGCCGGACACCAGCACCACCCCTGGAGTCACCCAGGCTGCCCGTGTGCCGATGCGGCTGGCCACGGCCAGGCCGAGCGCACCGGCGAACGCCACCAGCATGCCCGCGCGGTCAGCCAGCAGCGTGATGCCGTGCGGCTGCCAGTGGTAGAGCGAGGAACCCGCCGCCGTCAGCAACAAGCCGGCGAAGAACAGGCCGGCCATGGCAGCAGTCACGACTTGGCCGTTGCGTTGACCGTTCGCACCGCGCGCCAGCCACCGGCACACCGCCCACAGGCCGATGCCGCCCGCCACGGCGAACGGCAGGTTGGTGAGCACGTCCATCGCATGCGCCAGGCCCCAGAGCGTGCGCTGGTCGGCAAACGCGTGCGGATCCGCGCCTTGCGTCACGTGCGGACCCCAGGTGGCAAGCGCCGCCAATGCGGCAAAGGCAAGGTACAGCGCTGCTTCGGATGAGGAATGGTGCCGGGAGGAATCAGAGGCCATGGGTCAGACTTTCAGAAGGTGGCCGCCCTTGCAGCCACTAAGCGCAGTCTCTATTGAAGGAGCCAAGACAGCCGCCGGAAAAAGCTACCAGGCTTGAAAATCAGCACGCACAGTATCCATAATCGATACCCATGAGCACCACCGCCGATCTCGTTCTCGCGCTGAAGAAAGAACTCAAAGCCGCGCAGATGACCTATGCCGACCTGGCGCAGGCGCTGGGCATGGCCGAATCCAGCGTCAAGCGCATGCTGGCCAAGGGCGACATGCCGCTGTCGCGCATCGACGCGATCTGCCGTGCGCTGCGCCTGGACTTCGCCGACCTGGCCCGCCGCGTGGCGGACAGCCAGCCGCTGCTCAAGGAGCTGACGGAGCCGCAAGAGCAAGCTGTGGTGGCCGACAAGAAACTGTTGCTGATGGCCATATGCGTGCTGAGCCAGTGGACGCTGGAACAGGTCACCACCACCTACCGGCTGAGTGAAGCCGAAGGCGTGCGCTACCTGGCGCAACTCGACCGCATCGGCATCATCGAGCTGCGCCCACTGAACCGCTACCGCCTCAAGCTCGCCAAGACCTTCCGCTGGCGCCCCCACGGCCCGGTGATGCACTACTTTCGCGAGCACGCGCTGCTCGACTACTTTGCCGGCAGCTTCGACGGCCCGGGCGAAGGTGTGCTGCTGGTGCACGGAGCCATCAGCCGCAGCCTGGCGCCCGCCTTCTGGGAACGCATGCAGCGCGTGGCACAGGACTTTGCCCAGCAGCACCTGGCCGACCAACGCATGGCCGAGCGCGAACGCGAGGGCTACACGGTGCTGCTGGCGATGCGCAGCTGGGAATTCGAGGTGTTTTCGGGAATGCGTCGCTGACGCGAGCGCCGGATCCCACCGCGTCGAAGGCCCCGTCAGAGGCTCTCGCTACCCATATGCACCACTTGGCCGATCAGCAATGCGTTGGGCGACACCAGTTCCTTGCGAGGATGCCGCAGGGCGTCGTCGGCGGTAAGCCACCACGCCCCCTTGTCACGCACCAGGCGTCTGATAAGACATGCGCCTTCGTCATTGACCAGATAGACACGCCCCTCCAGCGGCTGGGTCAGTGCGGTATTGACCGTGATGACGTCCCGGGGGTGCAAGGACGGCCGCATGGATTCATCCTGCACACGCAGCGCGATCAGATCCTCAGCGCGGTACCCCCGACGTTTCAGCCACCCGCGCGGAAAGCATGCACCGGCTGCATCTTCCCCCTCCGCAGCGCCATGCTCGCGCACAGATTCAAACCCCTTCTTACCAGGCACGAGCGACAGCTTCACCAAAGCCACTGACATCGCGGCGTCATCAATGCCGTCGCGAGCAACCCGATACGTGGCGACTGCTTCGGATGCGTGCGCAGGTACATATGCATACACCGCCGCAAACCAGCCATCCATCCCACGCAGGGCTTCAACGGCTCGCACCGTCTTTTCAGACACGACCCTGCTGCCGGACAGCATCTGACGCACGAAAGCGCCGTCTCGGTACCCCACCAGACGCCCGAACGCGGCAATGTTGCCGTTGGTGAGCCGATCAATCGCAGCTTTAAGACGTTGGCGCCGATACGTTTGAAGAACCATGTCATCCATCTCGCAACCGTAGCACATGCTACGGTTGCAATTGCTACCTACTGACAATAAAATCAGTAGCTATTGCTACCTAAAAAAATAACGAGGGATGACACTCAACGACTACCTCCGGGGGGAAGGTGCCTTGACCGTGCGCGCGTTGCGCAAACGCATGGCGGAGTACGGCTCCTCCATCAAGAGCGACGCGCAGATTCGGCAGTGGCAGCACCACTATGCGGAGCGCTGCCCCTCTCCGCTGAATTGCGTTGCCATAGAACACGCTACAGGTGGACAGGTCACGCGCCGCGATCTACGTCCGCACGACTGGGCCTCCATTTGGCCCGAGTTGGCCAACCTCTCCACATCGTCTTGCCACCGCGGCCTGCCACCCGGCCGTACCTGCTTGCCTGCCCCCGAAACCGAATGACCACGATCACTTCCAGCCTTCCTCGCCACCCTCGCCCCTCCTCCCCGCTGAGTTCCGGCAGACTGCCCTGGCGGTTACGCAAGTCGCCACGGAACGGCTCTCATGCTTGAAGGGATCTACCACTTCTGGTTCTACTTTCCTGTCGTGATGGTGGTGGCGCAGTTCGGCGGTGGGTTGCTCGCCCGGCTGACGACGCGCGCAGCCAATCCGCTGCGGGACTACACCTACCAGCCCACGGTTAGCGTGCTGCTGCCTGTCTACAACGAGGGGGAGCACGTGCTGGCCACCATCGAAAGCATTCTCGCGTGCGACTGGCCTGCCGAGCGGCTGGAAATCGTGGCCTTCGACGACTGCAGCGCCGACGATTCCTGGCATTGGCTGCAGGTCGCAGCGATCCGATGGCCAGCGCAGTTGCGCATTCACCGCAACCCCATCAACAGCGGCAAGCACGTCTCCCTATCGAACGCGCTGGCCCGATCCACGGGCGATGTTCTCATCTGCATCGACAGCGACTGCATCTTTGATCGCCAGGTCATTCGTGAGTTGGTGGCGTGCTTCGCCGATCCGCAGGTCGGCGCGGTAGGCGGAAACATCGGCGTGACCAACGTGAACGACAACGTGCTCACGATCGGACAGACCATGGTCTATTACATGAGCTTCCAGTTTGGCAAGATGTTGCAGAACCTGTCAGGGCACGTCTTCTGCATCAGTGGGTGCCTGTTTGCCGTGCGCCGTCCTTTGTTCGAGGCGGTTGAGGGCGAGGTCAAAGGGCGCAACTGGTTCGGCCTGAGCGTGCGCGACGGCGAAGACCGGTACATGACGCACGCCATCATGATGCGCGGCTGGAAAACCATCGTGAACCCGCATGCCACCTGCTGGACCGCGGTACCCCACCGGCTGTCGCAGTTCTTCTCCCAGCAAGTGAGATGGCGCCGCTCCGGCCTGCGCGATCTGTTCTGGACCTGGCGGCGCATGCCCGAGCACCTGCGGCTGATCGGCCTGCTGCCACTGATGGCTGCACTGGTACCCGAAACCTTCACCGTCCTCTGGACCTTTCTGGTGATTGCCACGGTGTTGTCCAACGGACTGGTGCAGGCTGCATCCACCCTTATCGTCGCCGTCCTGTCGTTCTCCAGCCTGTTCGTCGCTGCGGCGGTCCTCTACAACGCCACGTGCCATTCCTTGGCACCGGGCTCCACGCGCATCCGACTGCCGGTGCTCGCCGCAGTGTCCGGCATCTGGTTCTTCGTGGACGCCATGGTGATCACGCTGGTCGCACTTTTCACCTTCGACGTCGGGGCATGGGGCACTCGCGAGAAAGCCGCCGTCTCAACCGATCCCGCCCTGCCTGTCACATCGGATCAGCAGACATGACGCCTTTGCAAAAAATTATCGTGGCGGCCTACCGCTACCTTGCCATTGCCGTGCTGGGCACGGTGCTGTGCACCGCCATGGCCTATGCCGCCGTCACGCTGTTCTACGTGGTCAACAGCAGTTGGGCCGCACCCGTCGTCATCTCTCGCACGAACGAAAAGATCCTACGACTGACGGCCGAGGTGTTCCGCACACGCCAGGCGGCCGACGGCCTAGACAGCGCTTGGCAGGGACTGAACCGTGAGTCCGAGGCCATGCAAGAGCAGGCCCGCGTACTGGAAAAGCTGATTGCCAGTGCGAGCCACGCGGCATCGCAGCAACGCCAGGCAGACGTGATCCTGTCGCGCAAGGTCGAGCAACTCGGCACAGCCAAGCAGGTCGATATCGCGAAGACGCGCAAGGTTCTCTCCGAGATCGCCTCATTGGAGTCGGCCATCGACCGCGACCTCAAAGCGGGCCTGATGACGCGCGACGACGCCGTGCGCATGCGTGCCACACTCAACAGCTACAAGAGCTCGGCGACGGACTCAGCAGCGACCGGAGTGGCACTGGAGCGCCAACTGTCAGACCTGCGCAGATCCGCCGCCACACTGTCGGGCGGTCCAGCCCAGATGCCACAGGCGCTTGAGGTCCTGGCACGCATCACCGGCTACCGCATGCAACTTGAAAACCTCCAACTCAAGCTGCTGCAGAACACGCAGGATGCGGGCAACAAGCAACGCGAGTCCAACCAACTGCGCGAGATCATCGAGACCCTGTCTGACAGCCCGTACTTTCGCGTGACGCAGTCCGGCACGCCGTTGTCTTTCGCCTTCGTGCCGTACGACAACGAAGCCGTAGCGCGTGTCGGGCAGCCGGTGTTCGACTGCGTCTTGCATGTGCTCTGGTGCAGGCGCGTCGGCACGATCACACGGGTGCACAGCGACGAGGAGCGAGCGCAGCACCCCCTGTTCCGACTGGAAACGCGCGGCTTCCTGGTCGAGTTGGAGCTCGAGACACCGCAATCAGCCAAATCCCGCGTCTTGTTCATCGGCCGCGCCCCCCTGTTTCTCTGAAGGTGACCATGCGCCCTACCCACCCTCTCCTTTTGTCTGTGGCCGTGTTCCTCCCGGCATTTGTTGCGGCTGGTGAAGTCGAAAGCTACTGTGCACTAACAGCCGCACAGGGCCAGGTGCAGTCCGCTCAACTGTCCGCGCCTGAAGCTTTTGCCAGCCTGGGCGATCCTGCCACCGACAAGCGCAACATGGTGCTGGGCGTGCGCAAGAGCTTCAGCCGCGCACGGCAAGGTCGGCGGGTGACCGAGCTAGCCGAAGCCCAATGCGCTGCCTATCGTTCGCAACAGCGGCTTGGATTGCGCCTGGCGAGCCTTGAGTTGGTCACGGAACAGCGCGGAATAACGCACTTGATTCCTCCCCTGAAGGGCGCGCTGGCGGCAGCTGAATCCCAGTTGCGCCAAGAACGCCTGCTGCTGGCTCGTCGGCAGGCCACGCTGCAAGACGTTCACACCGCTTTCGACACGCGCGACCGCCTACAGGAAAAGCTGGCGCGTGCGGAGCAGCGGCAGAGTTACCTGTCCGTCCATGCCCCCGTGGAAGAAGCACCGCTGCTGCCCGATGCCGAGCGAGCCATCGCAGACCAGGCACGGGTGACCGAATTGGGAGCCTTGCTACAGGCCGACGCAGGCTGGGACGTGAGCGTTGCGGTGGGCATGCGGCGGGGCCTGTCAGACGGCGCGCAATCCGCGTTTGCCAGCGTGGCTCTGTCGCGCAGCTTCGGCGAAGGGGCGTCGCGCGCTTCTGCGCAACAAACCGGCACTCTGGCCGCACGCTGGCTGGCCGAGCAGCAGGAAGGCCCGCTACAGAAGCTGCAGCGGACCCGCGACGCGGTAGCCGGCGCCTATGCAGCCGGGCGCGTCATTCACGACGGCCTGTTGCGGCGGCGCGGCGCGCTACGCGAAACCCTGACCACCGTGGAAGGCAGTGACACGGCCACCGCGGCACGGCTGGCACGGGGCCTGCGGGTGGAGCTTTTGTCCACCGACGCCGAGTTGGCGGAGTCCGTGGCGCGGCAGGACTACCTAGTCTCGTGGCTTGCGTTGAATGGAGGGCAGCAGTGAGCCGTATCGTGGTCGTGGGTTTGGGGTACGTCGGTGCACCCTTGGCCATTGCACTCGCACAGCACTTCACCGTCACCGGCTACGACATTGATGAGAGCCGTGTGGGCCAGTTGAGCACGGGCTGCGATCGCACAGGCGAAGTCCGCGCCGACATGCTGGCGAGCAGCACGGTGCGATGGACCATACAGGCTGAGTGCATTGCCGAGGCGGACATCGTGATCGTCACGGTGCCCACGCCCATCGACGAGTTTCGCGTTCCAGATCTGGGGGCGGTGCGAAAGGCGACCCAAACGATCGGACACTGGATCCAACCTGGCACCACCGTGGTCTATGAAAGCACGGTATATCCGGGCGTCACTGAAGACGTCTGCGTTCCCCTGCTGGCCCAAGTTTCAGGTTTGACCTATCCCCGCGACTTCCATGTCGGATATTCACCCGAACGCATCAATCCCGGCGACCGAAAAAATACGCTGACCACCACTACCAAGGTCGTGGCAGCCGACCGGCCCGAGGTGCTTCAACGACTCGTAGGTATCTACGGGCGAATCACTCAGGTGTACTCGGCGGAATCCATCAAAGTGGCCGAGGCTGCCAAAGTGCTGGAAAACACACAGCGCGACATCAATATCGCGTTGATGAATGAACTCAGCCAGATCTTTTGCCGACTTGGAATCGATACCCACGATGTCCTCGCGGCAGCCCGCAGCAAGTGGAACTTCCTGGACTTCCGGCCGGGTTTGGTGGGCGGGCATTGCATCTCGGTGGATCCCTACTATCTGACACACAAAGCCGCGTCGCACGGCATCGTGGCTGACTTCATCCTGTCAGCCCGGCAGGTGAACGAGAGCATGGCGGCCTTCATCACGGACCAGTTGATACAGCGCATGGTGCAGCAGCGTTTGTTGCACAGCGCCGCAGTGGTCACCCTGTTAGGTGTGACCTTCAAGGAAAACGTGCGGGACGTCCGCAACTCGGGCGTGGTAGCCATCTACCGACGCCTGAAGGAATTCGGCATCCATGTCCAAGTCATTGACCCGCTGGCAGACATGGAATCACTGCACGCAGAGCAAAGCCTGCAGTTGACGCCGTTGTTTGAGGCACAACCCGCGGATGCCATCGTGCTGGCGGTGGCGCATGCGCCGTTCCGCGAGCAAGGTTGGCAATTGATGCAGCGGCTGGCTCGCCCGGGACAGCCCGTTGTGATCGCCGACGTGCAAGCGGTGCTGCCGCGTTGCGGCAAGCCCGAGCACATGCATCACTGGCGTCTCTGATGATCCTACCGCTCCGGCATGTCGAAAAGCACATTCGGACACATCGCTTTTCTGCGGCGCGACAACACAGCACGACACCTTGACAGAGGCGCTGCACGATGCAGTCTCCAGCCCTGAAGAAGGGCGCGTCAAAGGAGATTTAGATGCTTCGTTTCATGCATGCCGCCGCCGTCGTTCTGACCTCGCTCGTCGCAGTGGGAGCAGCCCACGCAGCCACCAGCGCCACCGTCGTGATTCAGGCGGGAGTTCCCCAACATCAACGTGGTCTGCACGGATGGGTACCCGTGCAATACGGCCCCCCGCCCGCGCCCCGATACGAGGCCGCACCTCCTCCACGGCGGGGCATGGTGTGGGCTGAAGGCCACTGGGTGCGCCGCGGCCACCGCGACGCATGGGTGCCCGGCCAATGGATTCAGGCACGGCCCGGCTATTTTTACCGGCAACCCCACTGGGATCAACGGGGCGACCGCTGGAACATGCAGCGCGGCGGCTGGGACCGCGATCGCGACGGCGTGCCCAACAGGCAAGACCGCCGCCCGGATAATCCGTACCGACATTGAGAACGACCGAGGACGGGGGCGGCGCATGCATTCTCCGCGTCGCCAGCCCAGCCCCGGGCTAGGTCACTCCAGGCGCAGCTCCGCGTGGCCGACCCCGGGGAAGTCGGCGACCACCACGTCTCCCTGCATGACCATGGGCGTGCCGGTCCAGGAACCCGTGGTGACCCAGTGCCCGGCGCGAAGCCCTCCGAGGTTGCGCGCCCCTTCATTGGCCAGCCACACCAGTAACCGCAGCGGTTCGCCAGAGGGGTTGCCGCCAGCTTCGTGTGATACCACCGTGCCGCCATTGACCTCCAGGCGCACCGGCTGGCGCATTACATCGACGGGGCGGCATTCATCGAGCCCGGAGCCCACCACCAGCGCGCCGTGGCAGGCTTGGTCCGCCAAGCGGCTCCACACGCTCTGACCGCCCCAAGTAGCAAACCGGGTATCGCAGACCTCAATGCCGGCATGGGCCGGGCCAAAGGCTATCCGAACCTCGTCCAGCGTATAAGGATCGTCACGCGCAGGAAGGTCGGCAAGGCACTGGAAGACCAGTTCCGCCTCTACGCCCATCACCAGGAAATCGGCGGCAGGCAGGCGCACCACAGTGCCGACATGCACGCTGTCCAGCGTCAGCGCGGCGCGTGCAGGCTCGGCGTCGGGGGACAGCGCGCCGACCTTCCAGCCGGCGATGGGTCCTCGTGCCTCAACGACCCGATCTTGCACGGCATAGGCCTGCGCAGCATTTCCAGGTCGCAGCGATGCAGGAAGCTCGGCGGGCCGGGGACCAGCGCCTAAGCGGGAATGGGTCAGCAGATCGGCAGCAGGCTGGGGATTGAAATCAGAAGATTGCGACATCGAAGTATCCATGGGCAACGTATTGGGATTGGGCGCGCCGACGGCCCGGCAACGCAAATTATGGGAGCCTGAAGGAACACGCATGGCATGAACCGCACCGGTGCACGCCATATGCATATAGCGCGCGGCGCATGTGCACTTCACCACAATCTCGCGCTCATTCCCTCTCCAACGACGCGACGCGTTTCCGGAAACCTGCCATGTCAATTCTCTTCCCCTACGGCCGCCGCGCCCTGCCGTTGCTCGCTTCCACGCTGGCCTGCGCTGCCGCCCTGTCGGCCAGCGTTCATGCCTACGCCGACACCACACACTGGCCCCAGCACCCTGTCACGCTGATCATGGGCTTTCCCGCGGGCTCGGGCGTAGACGTGGTGGCTCGCGCACTGCAGGAGCCGCTGTCGCACAAACTCGGCCAGCCGGTCATCATCGATTACAAGTCCGGCGCTGCTGGCAACATCGCCAGCGAATACGTTGCCCGCGCCAAGCCAGATGGCTACACCCTCTCCTTCGGCACCGCCGCCACGCACGGCAGCAACGCGGCGCTGTACAAGAAGCTGCCCTTCGACGTGGAGGCCGATTTCGCGCCGGTGGCACCGGTGTTGGACGTATCCAATGTGCTGACCGTCAACCCCGACGTCATCGACGCGAAGACGCTCAAGGAATTTGTGGAGTTGGTGAAAGCCCACCCGGGCAAGTACAACTACGCCTCCACCGGCAACGGCGCGGGCACGCACATGGCATTTGCCGAATTCAATTCGCGCCTGGGCCTGAACATGGTGCACGTGCCCTACAAGGGCGGGCCGGAGGCCATCGCGTCAGTGGTGCGCGGCGAGACCTGCTGCATCATGAACCAGGTGCAGACCGTACTGCCGCACTACAAGGCCGGCAAGGTGCGCCTGCTGGGCATCACCACCGCCAAGCCGGTGGCGGCCGTCAAGGAAGTGCCGACCATCGCCTCCAGCGGCCTGCCAGGCACCAGGGGTTTCGACAGCTCGATCTGGTTCGGCATCTTCGCGCCCAAGGGCACCGACGCGGCCATCGTGCTCAAGCTCAACACCGCGATCAAGGAAGTGCTGGAGCAGCCCGAAGTGCGCGAGCGCTTCGAGTCGCAGGGCAATGCGATCCGTGTCGAAACGCCCGAGCAGTTCCGCCAGACCGTGCATGCCGACCGCAACAAATGGGCCCAGGTCGTCAAGAACGCGAAAATCAGCATTGACTAGATAAGGGCCCCCCCCTGAGCGACTGCGCCGCTCCCCCCTTCTCTCGTGGCGCTGCGCGCCTCGGGAATCGGGGCACCCCCAGCGGCCTGGCAAAGCCAGTTCCGCGGGGGTTGCTGGTCTAGCCCGCGCCGGTTTCAAGTTCCGTGAGCACAGCGCTTTCCGCCCTCCGCACCCACTGGCTACTGCATCGACCCTTTTCATGACCCCTTCTTCTCCTACGGATACAGCCGGCATCGCGGCCCTTGAACAACGCCTGCAGCATGACCTGCTGACCCTGAACTGGCGCGCCAAACCCTGGCTGCCGCAGCGCTCGCACGCGGGCAAGCCCGTCGTCGACGTGCTTGTCATCGGGGCCGGCCAGGCGGGCCTAGCGGCCAGCATGGCGCTGGCGCAACAGGGCATTGCCGCCGTGCTGCTGGACCGTGCACCGCTCGACCAAGAAGGCCCCTGGGCCACCACCGCGCGCATGGAAACACTGCGTTCGCCCAAAGAGCTGACCGGGCCCGCGCTGGGCCTGCCATCGCTCACCTTCCGCGCGTGGTTCGAGGCCCAGTTCGGCGCTGCCGCCTGGGCTGCTCTCGACAAGATCCCGCGCCTGCAGTGGATGGACTATTTGCGCTGGTATCGCCGCGTAACGCGGGCCGACGTTCGCAACGGCCATGCCGTCACTGCGGTGCGCCCGCGCAGTGATGGCCTGGTGGAAGTGGATGTGCAGGCACAGGGCAGCACGACGACCTGGTTCGCCCGCCGCGTGGTGCTGGCCACGGGCCGCGACGGCCTGGGCGGGCCGCAGATTCCCGCCTTCATGCAGGGCGTGCACCGCAGCCGTTGGGCGCATTCGTCCGACGCGCTGAACTACGAGCAATTGCGCAACCTGCGCGTGGGCGTCGTAGGTGCGGGTTCGTCCGCCATGGACAGCGCCGCCACCGCACTCGAATGCGGCGCAGCCAGCGTCGACCTGCTGGTGCGCCGCACCGACCTGCCGCGCATCAACAAATCGAAGGGCTCAGGCGTGCCCGGCCTGACGCACGGCCACCATGCGCTGCCGGCCGAATGGAAATGGCGCATTCGACACTACATCAACACCACGCAGGTGCCGCCGCCGCACGGCAGCACGTTGCGCGTGTCGCGCCACGCTAATGCCTTCTTTCACCTGGGCTGCCCGGTGCAGCGAGTGGACGATTTGGGCAGCGAACTACGCGTGACCACTCCGCGCGGCGTTTTTGCACTCGACTTCCTGATCGTCTCCACCGGCTTTGCCATTGACTGGGCACAAAAGCCCGAATATGCGCCGTTCGCACCCCACGTGCGCACGTGGGGCGAACGCTTCCAGCCGCCCGCCGGCGACGAAGACCAGGAACTGACCGACTCTCCGGACCTGGGGGCGGTGTTCGAATTCCGCGAGAAAACGCCCGGCGCCTGCCCCGGCCTGGATCGCATCCATTGCTTTTGCTACCCGGCAGCGCTGTCGCACGGCACGGTGTCAGGTGACATTCCCGCCATCAGCGATGGCGCGCGGCGCCTGGCCACCGGCCTGGCGGGTTTGTTCTACAGCGAAGATGTGGAGCACCACTTCAACGTGCTGCAGGCCTATGCCGAGCCCGAACTGCTGGGCGACGAATGGACGCCCGCAGACACCTCCCTGCGCGTTCTGCCCAACTGAATTCCTGAACGCATCCTTGAACGAATCCTTCCCATGACCGCCATCACCACGCACGACACCATCGACCAGATCGCCGGCCTCTCGCCCGGCAGTGCGGCCCACGCCGTGCGCCATCAGCGGGGCAAGGTCGCCACCGCCACGCAGGGCTGCGAAGACGCGCTGCTCGGCCCCGACCTGCCCGGTGGCCTCACACAGGCCGAGCGCCTGGCCGTGGCCCACGATATCGCCAGAGTCAGCGGCCTGCCTGCGCTGGCCGCGCACTACCGAGCTGCACTGGAGCCCCTGCGCCCCACACCCGCGTTGCAGGCGCTCATCGAGACGCCCGACGCCGCCATCGCCGACACGCGCCTGCAGGCCATCGTCCACTTCGCGCGCACGCTCGCCACACAGCCGGCGCAGAGCGACCAGGCCGCCCTGCTGGCGCTGCCGGCTGCGGGCCTGTCCGTGCCCGACACGGTGCTGCTGGCGCAGTTGATCGGCTTCGTCACCTACCAGTTGCGCCTGGTGGCTGGCGTGGCCGCATTGTCGCAATTGGGTGATGCCGGCACCGCGCCCGCATTGACAGCAACGCCCGTGCAAGCGGCCGACGCCGCGCCCTTCGTGCACCCCGCCAACCTGCCCGCCCCCGGCGAGCCGCTGCGGCTGAACGGCTACACCAGCGAGACACTGGACTGGAAAAGCTGGCTGCCCGTGCTCGACGTGGCATCGGCCAGCGAAGAGCAGAACGCCGTGCTCGACCTGTCGCACCCGAAGGCCCGCACGTCCGACTTCTACCTGCTGCTGGCGCACCAGCCGCGCGTGCTGTCGGAGCGCTCGCAGGCCTTCAACGCCATCATGTACGCGCCAGGCGGGCTGGCACGCGCCGATCGCGAAGTGGCGGCCACGGTGGTTTCGCGCGTCAACGGTTGCGTGTACTGCGCGTCGGTGCATGCCCAGCGCTTCGAGCAGCTCGCCAAGCGCAACGACGTGATGGCGCAGATCTTCACCGACCCCGACACCGCCGGCACCAACGCCCGTGAACGTGCCATCGGCCAGGCCAGCGCGGCCCTGACGCGCGCGCCGGGCACTTTCAGCGCGCAGCACCTGCAGCCGCTACGGGGTGCCGGCCTGTCAGACCTGGAGATCCTCGACGCACTGCATGCCGCCGCCCTGTTCGCCTGGGCCAACCGGCTGATGCTGAATCTGGGCGAAGCGGTGTTTCCCAGCCCGCAGTGATGCAGCGCTGAAGCCGCACTGACGCGCCGCCGCTACGCCGCACTGTTGTGCGCGGCGCGCCTTCGCGGTTACCATGCCACCCGCAGGAGAGCGAACGGCCACGCACAGCGGGCCGCTCCACCGAAGGCGCAAACTCCCATACACGCTCAGGTTCCGTACTGCACCATTATCAAAGCCGTCTGGAGAGCCGCCATGCAAGCCATGGCGCACCGAAGGAGCAAACCCCGCGCCATGTTGGCGCAGGGTGAATCTCTCAGGTACCAAGGACAGGGGGAGCGGCAGCTGGGCTCACGTACGCCTGCTGCACGCTATAAATTCAATAGCTGCCCGCGCCCGTATTCCCAGCGCTTGAACCCTCAAAGGCTTCAACATGCGCGTGATCGTTCTCGGCGCCGGCTTGCTCGGCACCACCTCCGCTTATTTCCTGCAACAGCTCGGCCACGACGTGACCGTGATCGACCGCCAGGCCGCGCCCGGCGCGGAAACCAGCTTCGCCAACGGCGGGCAGATCTCGGTCAGCCACGCCGAGCCCTGGGCCAACCCCAGCGCGCCGCTGAAGGT
Organism: Acidovorax sp. WCS2018Noco2-16; assembly: GCF_031843945.1. Lineage (NCBI taxonomy): Bacteria > Pseudomonadati > Pseudomonadota > Betaproteobacteria > Burkholderiales > Comamonadaceae > Acidovorax > Acidovorax sp. WCS2018Noco2-16. The sequence goes on along the minus strand of NZ_JAVTJJ010000011.1, from coordinate 18,594 downwards.
GCTGCAATGGCTGGGCCGCGAAGATGCGCCTTTGCTGTTTCGCCTGCGGGGCGACATGCGCCAGTGGCTCTGGGGATTGCAGTTCTTGCGCGAATGCACGCCGGCGCGCACGCGCCACAACATCGAGCAGATCGTGAGCCTGGGCACGTACAGCCGCGAGACACTGCAGCAGCTGCGCCGCGACACGAACATCCAGTACGACCAGCGCACGCAGGGCATCCTGCACTTCTACACCAGCCAGAAAGAATTCGAAGGCGCCCTGGCACCCGCCGAGCAGATGCGTGCCTTGGGCTGCGAGCGCCGCGTGGTCAGCGCCGACGAGGCCGTGCGGCTGGAGCCCGCCCTCGCTCACATGCGCCCGCAGCTAGCCGGCGCCACCTACACGGCTGAAGACGAATCGGGCGACGCCAACACCTTCACGCGCGAACTGGCACGGCTGGCGGAGGCGGCAGGCGTTCAATTCCGCCTGGGCTGCCACATCACCGCGCTGCGCACGGTCGGTGGCGCCATCGATCATGTGGAGATCACCAACGCCGACGGCCGCTTCGAGCGCGTGCGCGCCGACGCCTACGTGATGGCCATGGGTTCGTTCAGCCCGCTGCTGGCCGAGCCGCTGGGCATTCGGCTGCCGATCTACCCTGCCAAGGGCTATTCGGTGACCATGCCGGTGCGCGACGCTGCAGCGGCCTACGAGGTGAGCCTGACGGACGACGAATACAAGCTGGTCTTCTCGCGCTACACCAGCGAGCGCGGCGACAGGTTGCGCATCGCCGGCACGGCCGAGCTGAACGGCTACGGGCGCGACTTGAACCCCGTGCGCTACGACGCCATCGTGCGCCGCGTGGAGCAGCTCTTTCCTGGCGCGGGCGATGCCGCCCAGGCCCAGTTCTGGACCGGCCTGCGCCCGGCCACGCCGAGCAACGTGCCGCTGATCGGCAAGACGAAGATCGGCAACCTGTTCTTGAACACGGGCCACGGCACGCTGGGCTGGACGCATGCGTGCGGCTCGGGCAAGTCGATCGCGCGCATCGTGAGCGGGCTGGCGCCGGAGCTGGACTTCGCTTTCGCCGGCATGCCGCCGGCACCTGCGCCGCAATGGCAGCCGGCGTAAGGCCCACGTATTTTTGCTATTAATTTAATAGCATTTAGCGCTTATTGGATAAGCGCTAGAGCCCTATTTCATTCAAAACCGAGATGAAGAGGATCGATCAGTGGATCGCTTCGTCGATGAACACTGTGAGCACGCCGGTGTAGCCGTACAGCCGGTGGTGCGCGATCTCGCCTGCGGCGAAGAAGCCCACCAGCGGCACGTCGCCCAGCGCGTGCCGCACGATCTGTAGCTCCGCGCTCGGGCCGCCAAAGTGCGGCCCGCCGCGCCCTGAACAGCTGACGTAGATGGCGCCCAGAATCTGCCGCTGCGGGTCTTGCCGTTGCAGCCCGCCGTCTATGGCCGATGCCTGCGCCAGCGCGTCTTCGTCCTGCGTTTCGGGCGACAGCTCTTCGCGGATTTCGGCACACACGCGCATCAGGTCGGCGCGCGCCGCATTCACGTTGCGCTGGCAGAACGCCAGCCGCATGCCGGGCTCCACCCGGTCGGCCAGGGCCACGCCGCGCCGCGTGGCGTCCAGCCCAACGATGTGGCGCACCCGCACGTCGGTGCCGAAGTGCCCGGTGCGGCCCAGCGGCTGCGTGCCCTCATCCACCAGCCCGGCCAGCGTGGCACGCACGGTGCGCAGGGCGGGTTGCGGATCGCCGTCGAGCGAGATGTTCAGCGTGTCCAGCAGCGCATCAAGCGCGGGCTCATGGTTCAACTCCAGCGCCACGTTGTCGTGCGCCGCCGTCACCGTCATCAACGGCCCGATGGGCTGGCAGCCTTGCGTAACGCGCGAGAGCAGCGGCACGCCAGCGCCAAAGGCCACGCCCGACAGTCCGCCGTCGAACACGCCGCCGGCAGCGCCCTGGCCGGCGATGTTGCCGTTGCCGCCCACGGCGAACTGCACGCTCGGGCCCCGGCTGGCCACCAGGCCGCCGAAGAGATAGCCGGTGGCCGTGCGGTCTGCCACCTCGTTGATCAGCTCGGCCAGCTCGGGCGTGCCGCCGTCGGCATGCACCAGCGCCGTATGTGCCTCAAAGCCGCCCGTGGCCGCACCACTGTGCGCCAGCGGCGCCACGCCGGAGAACACGCGGTATTGGTCTGCGGGCAGATCCAGCAGCATCACCGACAGCGCCGGCTCGTCGAAGTATTCGGCGTTGTTGGCAGCCACGCCCACGCCCACGGTGCCGCTCCAGTCGGTCACCTCGGGCAGTTCGGCGGAAAGAAAGTCGAGCAGTTCAACCGCATCGCCCGCGTAATGGTCGGTGATGTAGAGCAGGCCCAGCGCGGGCGCAGAGGCGTATTGCGGCAAAGCCATCTGCGCACGCAGTTGCGCCAGCACCAGCGCGGTGGCCATTCGCCATTGCGGATGGGTGGCGTGCCCGTGGGGAAAGAGTGGCATGGTTTGAAGTCCGGGGATGGCGGGCAGATCGCGGAAGGGTGAGCCGCCCTGTCCCTATAAGCGCGCCGCTGATCCAGGCGCGGCACATGAAGGCGAGTCGATGAAGCGATGACAACGCGCGGACGCTGCCGCGCGCGTCAGCAGGCAACGCGTCAGCGTGCAGGCCGGGTGCGCGCGGCGCGCGAAGGAGTGGGCTTCTTGGCAGGGGTTTTTGCTGCAGCCTTCGCCGGTGTCTTTGCTGCGCTTTTCTTTGCGGCGGTCTTTGCGGCCACCTTCGGTGCAGCCTTCTTGGCCGGAGCCTTGGCCGCGCTCGGCTTCTTGGGCGCGGCGGCCGAAGCGGTCTTGCGGGTCACGTCCTGCACGCCTTGCAGCCCTTGCGCAGCCAGTTGCGACGCCACGCCTGTCGCCGTCTTCACGGCTTCAGCGGCCATGTCGCGGGTGGCGTCCAGCGCGCTCTGGTGCTGTGCGACGTCTTTCAGCGCATGCGTGGCGATCTGCTGGAACTGCGTGCTCAAGGCTGTCCACCATTGCATCGGGTCGACCACGCCCGCCGCTGCGCCAGCGGCGCTCGATGCACCGGCGCCGGCCTCGTCCGCAGGGCCAGCGTTCGGGTCTTCATCGCTGCCGTGGTCGTCCTGGTCATCCGGCGCCGGCCCGGGTTCAGGCGCGGCAGCGCGGGAAGCGGGTGGCGCAGCGGTGAAGAAAGATGAAGCAGAGGTAGCAGACGCAGCCGGTGCATCCGCTGCGGCCTGTGGCTTGGGCGTGAACGCATTGGCCAGGTCGCCCATGGCCACGTTCATGCCTTTGAGCGTGGCTAGCGTCATCTTCTGCACTTCCAGCGCCTGCACGGTGGCCGTGAGCGCGCGCGAATTCTGGTCCAGCCAGAACTGCACGGCCTTCAATTCCTCGATGCGCTTTTCCAGCTCTTCTTCGTTGACGGTGGGCGCCACCCAGCTCGACATGCCGGGCATCGCGGGCACGCCAGCGGTCGAATTCTTCGCCAGGTTTTGCAGGAAGTCGAACCCCGGAACGAAGCGTCCGAAGCCAAAGGGAGAGTTGTCGCTCATGGTCATTCCTTCGCAGGATGTTGTCTCGGTTGGTGGCGCGGGGCACGGCCTGCTGCGCCCGCGTGCCAGCAGCTTAACGCCAACACTCAAGCCCTCCAAACGTGTGCACCCGCTTGCTGCAGCGGCCCAAAAGCACGTCGCCATGCGGGTTTCAGGCCCATTTGGCCCGCGCGCGCCGCACCACGCCGAGCAAACGCCCTAGAATCCGCCGACCAGCCTCGCTGGAATGTCGTGTTCACTTCCATCAAGAGATAAATCAACACCATGGCAACTGCAAAGAAAACCACCGCGCCTGCAAAGAAGGCCGCTGCTCCTGTGGCCAAGAAGGCTGCAGCTCCCGTAGCAAAGAAGGCCGCCGCTCCGGCCGCCAAGAAGGCCGCAGCGCCTGTGGCCAAAAAGGCCGCAGCACCTGCAGCCAAGAAGGCTGCCGTGCCTGCGAAGAAGGCTGCCGCCCCGGCCAAGAAGGCTGCTGCAGCGCCCGCTGCCAAGGCTGTGCCCGCTGCGTTGAAGCCCGTGAAGGACGCCTTCAACAAGACGTCGCTGGTGGCTCACTTGGCTGCACAAGCTGGCGTGGAACCCAAGGCTGTCAAGGCTGTGCTGACCGCACTGGAAGGCGCCATCCTGGGCTCCGTGCACAAGAAGGGCTCCGGCGAGTTCACGCTGCCCGGCCTGCTGAAGATCGGCCTGCAACAAGTGCCAGCCAAGAAGAAGCGCTTCGGCAAGGACCCATTCACGGGCCAGGAACGCTGGTTCCCCGCCAAGCCTTCGGCCGTCAAGATCAAGACCCGTGCGCTGAAGAAGCTCAAGGACGCGACGATCTGATCGCCTGCTGCTGACGCCGTCTTCGCGCGGCTTGGCAGCACGTGAGCTCAGAAAGCAGAAAGCCGGCTCACGCCGGCTTTCTGCTTTCTGAGCGCCAGGCGGGGGCGTCAGGCCTGCAAGTACAGCGCCGCCAGCCGCTCGCGCTGCGCGGGTCCCACGCCCAGTCCCTGCGCCAGGTAGCGGTCGAGCCCGCCGTGGTCGCGCTCGACCGCTTCGAGCGCGGCGTGCAGAAAGTCTTCCTGCACGCGCCACAGCACGTTGAGCACGGCCTCCGGCGCCGCGCTGGCAAAGTGCGCGGGCCGCTGGTAGAGCCCGTTGGTGAGCAGGTAGTCGTCCATCACCACATGGCGCGGCACGCCCAGCGCCAGCAAGATGAGCGCCGCCGCAAAACCGGTGCGGTCCTTGCCCGCAGTGCAGTGAAAGACCAGCGGTGCGTCGCTCTCCAGCAGGTGTTCGAACAGCGCGGCAAACTGCGGGGCGTTGTCGGAAACGAAGGCACGGTAGGTGTCCTGCATCAAGTCGACCGCGATGGCCGGCGTCAGTTCATGTCCCGCTATTGCCATGTCCTTGGCGCGCTGCACCACCGTGGGCTCGATGGACAGGGCGTGATAGGCGACGTCGGGCATCGCATAGGCGAGCGATGCGCGTTCGGCCGCACCGCGAAAGTCGATCACGCGCGCCAGATGCAGGCCGGCGAGCACCTGTGCGTCCTGCGGCGTCAGCGACGCCAGGTGGTCGGAGCGAAACAGCCGGCGCCAGCGCACGCTGCGGCCGTCTTGCGTGGCGTAGCCGCCCAGGTCACGGAAATTGGTGGCGCCCGACAAGGGCAGAGATCTTGAAAACTCTTGCATGCAGGCACTTTAGCGAAAGCGGGTGCGCCGTCCAATCACCTGGGCGCCAGCGTCCGGCCATGCGGGCCACATGCGCCATCGCCCTACAGCCGCCGCTGCAGGGCGCCTCGACACTGGCACGCGCTGAACTTTTTTCTTCCAAGACATCAGGCCGATGCCCACTGCCCAGACCGCACAGCCCCTGGGGGCGCCCTCCTCTTCGCCGACCCATTCCGACGCATCCCCCGCGTCACCGTACCGGTGGCAGTTCTTCCGCGCGGGCGGGGTGGACCAGGTCATCATCCGCACGGGCCAGGACATCGCGCACTTGCCCGCGCTGGACCAGAAGCTGTGGGTGGCACTGGCCTGCCCTACGCGCGGCATCGAATTCGACACTCGCACGCTGGACCTGATCGACACCGACAGGGACGCCCGCATCCGCCCGCCCGAGCTGTTGGCCGCCTGCGCGTGGGCCTGCAGCGTGCTGGCCGACCCAGAAGATCTGGCACATGCCGGCGACACGCTGCAACTGAAGGCGCTGTCCACCCATACCGACGAGGGTGCGGCGCTGCACGCACAGGCGGTGCGCATACTGGCCCTCGCGGGCCGGCCCGAAGCCGACACGCTGTCGCTGGCCGACGTGCTGGACCGCAGCGCCCACCTGAGCGCACAGCGCTTCAACGGCGACGGCGTCGTCAGCCCCGAGACCGCGCAGGACGACGCGCTGGCCCGCCAGACCCTGCGCTGGATGATGCAGACGCACGGCACCGTGCCGGCGGTGGACGACGAGCCCGACGGTGTGAACCGCAAGCTGGCCGAGGCCTTTTTCGCCGACGTCGCAAAGCTGCGCGCCTGGCACGAGGCCGCCCGCCAGGCCACCGCCGACCTGCCGCTGGGCGAGCGCACCATGGCTGCCACCCAGGCGGTCAACAAAGTGCGCCACAAGGTCGAGGATTTCTTTGCCCGCAGCCGCCTGGCGGCCTACGACATGCGCGCTGCCGCAGCGCTAAACCCCACGCAGCAGGAATACGCCGCGCTGGCCTCGGGCCACGATCTGGCGCTGTCGTCCGAGGCCATTGCCGCGCTGCCGATCGCGCCCGTTTCTGCCGTGGGTCTGCACGGCGTGCTGCCGCTGACGCGGGGCGTGAACCCGGCCTGGGCTGCCGCGCTGGCCGCTCTGCGCGCCAAGGCCGTGCAGCCCCTGCTGGGCGATGACATCGACAGCCTGACCGAAGCGCAGTGGCAGCAGTTGAAAGACGCCGTCTCGCCGTGCCAGGAACGGCTGGCCGCCAAACCCGTCACCGCGCTGGCGCCCATTGAGGGCGAAGCGCTGTTCGAGCAAGTGCTGCAGGGCGACGCCGAGCAGCGCGTGATGGCGCTCATCGCGCAGGACGAGGCCGAGCAGGCGCACAACGACGCCACGCTGGGGCTGGAGAAGCTGCTGCGCTTCAAGCGCGACCTGATGGTGCTGCTGAACAACTTCGTGTCGTTCTCGGCGTTCTACCAGCGGCACGGCGCCATCTTCCAGGCCGGCACGCTGTACCTGGACGCGCGCAGCTGCGAGCTGACCGTGCAGGTGCCCGACGCCGCCGCGCATGCCAAGCTGGCCGGCCTGGCCAAGACCTACCTGGCTTACTGCCACTGCACGCGCCAGGGCAAGAAGGGGCCCGAAAAGATGACCGTGGTGGCCGCCTTCACGGCGGGCGACGTGGACTTTCTTTTCGTGGGCCGCAACGGCGTTTTCTACGACCGCCAGGGCCGCGATTGGGACGCCACCATCACCAAGGTCATCGAGAACCCCACCAGCATCGGGCAGGCGTTTTTCTCGCCGTACAAGAAGTTTCTGCGCGCGATCGAGGAACAGGTGGCCAAGCGCGCCGCCGCCAGCGATTCGCTGGTGCAGAAGTCGCTGGGCGCCAAAGCCAGCAATCTGGCCAACACCCCTCTGAACGCCAGCGCGGCGGCCGCCGCACCAGTGGCCGAGCCCGCCATGCGGCGCACGGACGTGGGCACGGTCGCCGCCATCGGCGTGGCGCTGGGCAGCATCAGCGCCGTGCTGGTCGGCGTATTCGCCAAGTTTGTCGACCTGGGGCCGTGGATTCCGCTGGCGCTGGGCGGCATCGTGCTGGCCATCTCCGGCCCCAGCATGCTGATCGCCTGGCTGAAGCTGCGCCAGCGCAGCCTGGGGCCCATCCTGGACGCAAGCGGCTGGGCCATCAACGGACGCATGCGCATCAATACGCGGCTGGGCGGCGCGCTGTCGCAGACGGCGCATGTGCCGCCCAACGCCAGGCGCCTGCTGGACGACGCATTCGCCGACTCGCCCCGGCGGGGCTGGATGGTTGCGGCCGGGCTGGCCGCATTGGGCGCCGGGGCGTTTGCGGTGTGGCGGACGATCAGCTTTTAGTGCGGGCTGAACCCGCCAAGCCCTCTGTCGCCTACACCAGCAAATGCTATTATTTTTATAGCTACCAGCGCTTATGCAGCAAGCGCTAGAGGCTTATTTGACTTAAATAATGGTTTGGTAGCTGCAAGGCATGCACACCCACCGGGGGCGTCAGCGTGTGCTCTTGAGCTTGCAGGCTGCCTGCACGATCTTGTGCAAGGCATCGCCGGGGATGTCCTTGAACCGCATGGGCGCTTCGTTGCTGGCATAGACCTCACGGGCAGACACATCGCCTTGCCACGCAGGCTGCTGGTAGTAGGTGCCTGACTGGTACCAGCCCTCCCGCTGTGCGCAATCGATCAGGGCCGTGCCCCTGTACGAGCGGTAGCGATGGCCCTGAAAGCTGGTGCGCATCTCGCTGCGCGACACCCGCAGGCGCACGACGGGCATCCCGTTGACCTCGCCCGAGGTTGGGTCTACCTCGATCAGATCGGTGTTTTCCACCTGAGGAAACCCGTGTACGGTCAGCCATTCCGCCGCCCCGGCAGGCAGACCGAATGCCAACGCGAACACACCAAGAAAGACGACACGGCGCTGCATGCGTAAGCCCCAGCCAAGTGGACAAAATGGAGTGATTGTGGAACATTCGCCACCACCCGGGCGACGCACCACGGCGGATCATATTCGGGCTGCCGCTCGGCTGCGGCGCCAGTCAGCCGCTGTGTGGCGCGTGCGCTGCAGCTGCACGCAGGGCAGCCATATCAGTGTCACAAAGATGAACCTGGGCTGCACGCTCCAGCGCATAGGCCGAGAGCTTCGCACTTGCCGCCGCCAGCCCGGGGTGCAACCCAGCCACCGAGTGCAGGGCCCGCTGCAGCGCCACGCCGACCTCCACGGAGCCCGCCGCATAGCGCGCCAGCGGATCGAAGACGTCTTCCACCATGCCGGCATGGCGCAGCGCAGGCGCGGTCACGCGGTCGAAGGTCACGGCCGCATCGGTGGCGGCATCTGCTTGCGCCCTGCTCTGGTGAGCCCAGTAGCCCAGCGTGCGCACGGCCGTCGCCATCACGCTCAAAGCGGTGCCCGGGTCGTTAATGGAAGCAGACATCGCCCGGGCGGCGACCTCGCCCATCACCACGAAGCCGAAACGCGGATCGTGGTCGAACGTGCGGCTGTCGCCGATCAGCACGGCGCCCTGGATGGCCTGCCGTGCTGCTTCGTCCAGCGGCGCATCGCTGGTGACGATGACCGTGTTGGGTGCCACGAAAGCGCCTGGCAAGACGTGCAGGTGCAGCCGCCCCTGCGCGGCCTGCGCCTGCAGCAGATCCATCGACACGTGCTGCACGAAGCCGGTGTGGTCGCTGCGCACTGCATGCGCGCCACGCTCACCGGGCTGCTGCCGCTGGCCGCCCAGAAAGGGCTTTTCCAGCCGCTGGTCGATGGCCTTGCGGGTGACCCTCTCCAGCCGGTTGATCGTCTCGCCCAGACGGCCGAGCACCGACAGATAGTCGATCCAGCGCAGCAGCACGATCACCACCACCAGCAAAATCAGCAGCGTGAAACCGAACAGCACCAGCCGCCCGCCGTCGCCGTACACATGCGCGTGCAGGCCGACCAGTGCGATCACGCTGTAGAGAAACGCGCCGATGAACACGGCCAGCGTGTTCTGCACGGTGGAGTCTTCAATCAACAACTGCGAGGCGCGCGGCGTGGCGCTGTTGGCCACGGCGGCGAACGAGGCCACCATGGTGCTGGCCGAGAAGATGGACACCGTGAGCATGCTGGAGGCCAGGATGTTCAGCAGGCTCTCCAGCGCGTCGGACCCCAAGTTCAGCGCGATACCGGTGGGAATGTAGGGGCCGGCCCACGTGGACAGCGTCACGGCGGCGAACGCCAGCACGGCGAAGAGCGAACACCGCACCCAGGTCTTGCGCACCAGGCGCTGCAGTATGAAAACCAGCTTCTCGGACATGGCGAGAACTATCGCCCAGGCCAGCGGCCATTCGGCTCACCGCCGCCGCGTGCGCGTGTAGGCCGGCGCCGCTGCTCTGGCGCGGGTTTACTTCATCACCAGCCCGCCATCGACGAACAGCACCTGGCCGGTCATGAAGCTGCTCCAGTCCGAGGCGAGAAACAGCACCGGGCCGGCGATGTCTTCAGGCCGCGCGATGCGCCGCAGCGGAGTGACTGCCGTGAGCGTTTCGCGGAACGCTTCGGGCGTCGACTGGCTGGCCTGCGTCGGGTAGACCAGCCCCGGAGCCACGCAGTTCACACGAATGCCCAGCGGCCCCATCTCGGCCGCCAGGTTGCGGCTGAAGGCCACCAGCGAGGCCTTGGCCGTGGTGTAGTCGTGATAAGGCACCACCGGGTTGTCGACCAAGTTGGTGGTGATGTTGACGATGCTGCCCCGCGCCTGCTGGCGCATGTGCGGCAGCACTGCGCGGCACACATGGAACGCGCTGCCCACCGCGCCGTCGAACTGCGCCTGGTAGTCGCTCCACTCCAGGTCATCAAACAGCGTGCGGCGGCGCGGGTCGAACGCATAGGGCCGAAAGGCGTTGTTCACCACCACGTCGATGCGGCCCACCTCCATCACGATGGCGTCGACCATCGCGCGGACTGCAGATGCGTCGCCCACGTCGGCCTTGATGGCCCAAGCATCGCCGCCGGCAGCGCGGCAGGCCGTCACCGTCTCGGCCGCGGCGGCGTCATTCGACAGGTGGTTGACGACGACGGTGGCGCCTTCTTGCGCAAACGCCTGGGCGATGGCCGCGCCGATGCCCCGGCTGGCACCGGTCACCAGAACGACCTGGCCTTTGAACTTCATATGCGGGCTTTCATGCGGCGGGCAGCAGGCTGGCATCGACCACGTCCGCCACGCGAATCGGGCGCTGCACCAGGCCCAGCGCGTGATACGCGTCGGCGCCCTTTTGCAGCGAGGCGAGGTTGAAGGTGCCTAGCGCCTGTACCGCCGTGGCGGGCAGCGATGCCGCATTGCGCAGGCGGATGACTTCCAGGTTGATGTCTGGCTGGGTGCCGTCAATGGCGTACTTGCCGGCCAAGGCGGCGGCCTCTTCGGGCTGGCCGATCATCCAGGCGGCGCTGTCGCGGTAGCCCTTCAAAAAGGCGCGCAGCAGGGCCTTCTTCTGCTGCAACACCTCTTGCCGCACGACAAACAGGTCGCTGGACACGTTCAGGTAATCGCGCACCTGCATCACGTTGACGTCGCCAATGCCCTTGCGCCGCCCCACGGCCAGGCCAGTGTCGGTGGCGGCGGTGGCATCGACCTGGCCTTGCAGCAGCGGGGCGAAGTTGAGCAGGCCGGTCACCACGATGGTCACGTCCGACTCCTTCAGGCCAGCCTGGTGCAGCATCACCAGCAGGTTCTGCCGCGTGCCGCTGGAGAGGCTGTACACGCCGATGCGCTTGCCCTTCAGATCCGCCGGCGTGCGGATGTTGGCGGACTTGAGCGATACCACGTTGAACACGTTCTGCGGATAGATGTCGTAGAGCGCGATGAGCTTTTCGCCCTTGTCCAGCGCCATGAAGAACGAGCCCGGATCGGTGAACGCCACGTCGCCCTGGCCGCTGAGCGTGTTGCGAATGGCGTCGCCGCCGCCCGCGCCGGGCAGGTAGGCCAGTTCCACGCCCTGGGCTTTGAAAAAGCCCTTTTCAGGCTCGACCAGCAGGTTGGTGATTTCGCTGATGGGCTTGCTCCAGCCCGCCACGTTGATCTTGCCGCGCGTCTGCGGCTGCGCTTGCGCCGGTCCGGTGATGTGGGCGGAAGCCAGCGCAGCGGATGTGGCGAGCAGCGCCCGGCGCGAGAAGGTTCGATGAGAAGGCATGGTCGTCAAGGCTGTTGGAGAAGCGTCAGGAAATGTCGGTGTAAGGTCGCAGCAGCAGCCGTTCGAGGAGCAGTGTGGCTTGGTACAGCAGCAGCCCGATCACGGCGATGAGCAGCAAAGCGGCGAACATCAGGGCGGTATCCATCATTCCCTGGGACGCGATGATCACCGCGCCCAGGCCACGGCTAGCGCCGACGAATTCACCCACCACCGCGCCCACCAGCGCCAGCACCACGGCCATGCGCAGGCCCGCCAGAATGGTCGGCAAGGCCACAGGAATCTTCAGCCGCACCAGCGTCTGCCACCGCGTGGCGCCCAGCATGCGAAACAGCTGCAGGCGCTGCGGGTCGGCCTGCTTGAGGCCTGTCAACGTGTTTTCCATCAGCGGAAAGAAACAGATCAGCCCGGTGATCAGCGAGATCGACGTGATGCCGAATCCGAACCACAGCACAAACAGCGGCGCCAGCGCCAGCTTGGGGACGACCTGGCTGACCACCACGTAGGGCCGGAACACGCGCTCCAGCAAGGTCGATTCGGCCAGCGCCATACCGACCAGCAGCCCGAAGACCCCGCCGCCCACGAGTCCCAGCCCCAAGGCCGACAGTGTGGCGGCCATATGCGGCAGAAAGTAGCCGCTGCGCAGCCCCGCCCACAGCGATGCTGCCACGACGGACGGCGCGGGCAGCACCAGCGCCGACAGGCCCGACTGGCGCGCCATCCACTCCCAGGCCGCCGCCAGCATCAGCAGCAGCGCCATGCCCAGCACGCGAGGGAACCAGAGAGACGCCTTCGTCATGCGCGGGCCTTGTCCATGCTGGCGCGCACTCGCGCGCACTGGCGGTTGAAAGGGCCGTCGTGCCGGATGGCCTGGGTGCGCGGCGCAGGCAGGTCGATGGCGATGTCATCGACCACACGCCCGCCTTGCATCACCGCGATGCGGTCGCCCAGGTAAACGGCCTCGGTGATGTCGTGGGTGACGAACAGCACGGTGGCGCCACGCTGCCGGCAGGTGCGCAGCAGGTCGTCCTGCAACTCGGCGCGGGTGATGGCGTCGAGCGCGGCGAAGGGTTCGTCGAGCAGCAGCAAGGGCGGATCCAGTATCAGAGCGCGCGCCAGCGCCACCCGGCTTTGCTGGCCGCCGGAGAGCTGGCGCGGGTAGCGCCGCGCATGGTTGGCCAGCCCCAACTGAGCCAGCAGCGCCTGCGCACGGTCTTGGTCCTGCGCAGTCGGGCGGCGCTGCAAGGAAACAGGCAGCAGCACGTTGTCGATGACGTGGTGCCAGTCGAGCAGCGTGGGCGACTGGAACATGAAGCCGAGCTGGGGGCCGGGCGCCAGAACATCCTGGCCCTGCATGCGCACGGCGCCCGACTGCGGGTGCAGCAGGCCGGCGGCCAACTTGAGCAGCGTGGTCTTGCCACAACCGCTGCGGCCGATCAGGCAGTGCACTTCGCCTGCGCCGATACGCCAGCTGACGCCGTTCACCACAGCGGGCTGGCCGGGGTAGGCGAAAACGGCCCGGTCGATGTCGAGGAAGGCCGGTTCGATGGGCATATCGGCCTGCATGGCAAGCGGCACGTCAATCGGCATAGGGGGCAAACGGCTCGGCCGCACTTTCTGCAGACTGCTCGATCTCCACCATGCGCACCAAGTCGAGCAGGTTGAACCGGCCGTCGTGGTGCCACCCGGCCTCGGGCGTGCTCATAGATCCGATGGCGCTGATGCGGGTGACGCCCGCAGCGCCCAGCAAGGACGCCAGGCGGTACAGCTCCTCGGGCGCGGCGGCAACGCCGGCGGTTTGCAGAAACTGCTGGTGCGCAGCGACGACGGGCAGGACGTCATCCAGCGTGTCGACACCCACCACCTGGATGGTGCGCTGCAGTGCTGTGGGCGACAGCGGCTGAAGCGCGTCGCTGTACGCCACGCTCCATGCGTCCGTGGGCGTGCCGATGAGCTGCGGCGCTTGGCCGGTGCCTGGTGCGGCCGACAGCGCCTGCCATTCGAGGGCCTGGCGCCAGTGCGCCACGGCAGCGGAATCATCCACCTCCAGCGGTCGCCGAGGAAACCGGCGGTGCAACTGGGCGAGCTCGCCCGCCAGGTAGTCGGCAAACCCACGGGGTGACACCGCGCCGCCACGCTGCACGTAGAACACGTGTGGCGAGTAGCAACCCTGCTGGTCGTAGCGCATCACGTCCCACGCGGCCAGGCGCGCCAGGGGCGGCGCCTTCAAGGTATCAAGCGCTGCTGCACTGACCATGCCGAAGCCGAGCTTGTGCCCGTGCGGCAAGAAGCGCGTGGTGACGGGCAGCCGGCGCCGAATGGCGTCTAGCGCATCGTTGCCGCCGTAGGCGAGCACCGCGTCGGCCTGGGCATAGAGGGCCGATGCATCGTCGCCACCCGCGCCCTTCCACCACACCACCGCAAAACAGTCGGCGATGGGCGGGTGCACCTCGGCCAGCAAGTGTGCGAACCAGCCGGCGAAGAGCGGCTCGGCACTGGGCAGCTTGCCGATGTTGCCGGCCTTGACGAGCAGGCCGCACACAAAACTCCAGAGCGCCAGCGCAGGCACATTGCCGGCCCAGCTGTGCACCAGCAGATCCGGCCCAAAGGCCTGCACCGCGCCGCCCTTTGCCGTGGGCTGAAAGTTGTCGAGCAACTGCGGGTTGGCGAAGTCTTCGGCCACGAAGCGATGCAGCTGCGCCGAGCGAAAGGTCTTGAAGAACCCGGTCAGCCCCAGCCGCACCATCTCGCGGTCATAGCCGCTCACGGTGGGCAGCAGGGCTTCGGCCTGCTGCCGGTAGGGGTCGCTGCGGTCGAGCAGCCGGGCGATGGCGCGGTCGATGACGTCGATGATCTGCGGCACCGTCATGGTCTTCAGGTGCAGCGCGCTGGCCTGCCGCACGCGGGCCGCCAGTTGGTTCATCTGCGTTGCAGACAGCACGGGTACGGACACCTCAAGCGATGTGTTGTGGTGCTCGCCGCTCTTCTCGAACGTGAGCACCTGCCAATCGACATCGCCCGGGTCGATGCCCGGCAGGTAGCCCGCCTGCACCTGCTGAATCGGCTTCATGCAGCGGTGGCCCGCACGAACTCCTCTACCGCCAGCGAACATCCCTTGGCCTGGGCGCCTTCAGCACGGCCCACCAGCAAAAAGCCGCCGCCCGCCGCCAGGCCCACGTCTTCCGTCAGGATGGTGGTGACGGAATTGAAATTGGCCAGGTCGCAATGCACGAGGATGCCGCGCTCGCCCGTGGGCACGCTGCGGCCCGTGGCCGGGTCTACCAGGCGCGAGCGTATCCAGTGCGGCCCCGACTTGACCGATGGCACCACCGCGTTGCCGTCGTCATAGAACTGCGTGCTCAACTCCGTCATGCCATACATGTTGATGCAGTGGCTGCGCGGCACGCCAAGCGCTTGCGACAGCTCGGCGTAGAACGCGTCGAGCGGCAGTTCGCGCGACTGGCCCTTGTAGCCGCCGGTGTCGAGCAGGCGGCTGCCGGGTGGCAACCGAAACGTGCGGCCCTGCTCGCGCAACGCGTCCATCATGTGCACGAAGCTGTAGCTGGCACCCAGCAGCGCATAGGGCTTGCCGGTTTGCTCAGCCACCTCCAGCGCCCGCCACAGGCCGCTCAAATCAATGCCCTGCTGGTCGACAAAATGCCGGCTGCCCGGGCTGCCGAAAGCAGCCTTGGCCAGCGCCAGGTAATGCGCGAGCGAAGAGTTGGGCATGACGTCTTCGTCCGGAAACAGAATGCCCATCGGCATGCGCTCTGTGCCGCGCATGAAGCGCTGCGCAAAATGACGCGCCATCGACAGGTCGTACACATCGAGCCGGGGGTGAAAGTGCCGCCCCCGCGTGTCGCCACGGGTGGTGCCGCTGGTCATGAAGACGCGTTCGGTGGGCGAAGCCTGCTCGCAGCGTAGTTCCATCGCCTTGAAGGCATCGATGGGCACGGCAGGAATGTCGCTCCAGGCCTGCACGCTGCGCACGGTGGCGCCACGGCGCTGGCAGAAGGTGCGATAGGCCGCGTTGGCGGTGTATTGGTGAGCGAACAACCGCAGCGCGAGCTGATCGAACTGGCTGTCTGTGCAACCCTCTTCCATCGCGATGAATGCGAGGATGTCCGCAACCAGCGGGGCGACCTTGTCCATGAGCTTCCTTCGTGACCGGTGACTGGTGCTCCGAAGGCCACTCGCCCGACCACGCCTTCAAGCGCCAAGCAGCGCCGGTGGTAGCGAGTGAAGCTCTTCTTCCGCCGGCATGACCCGGTTCAAGTTCGCGGGTTTGGATCTCAGCAGGCTGTGCACCCCGGAGCGTTGCGGGCATCTTAACCGGCATAGCAGCCCCAATGATGCAGTGAACCGCCCCGGATTTCTAGGAAGCTCAACACCCCGAGAGGAGTGAGCCATGAACGAATGGTTCAAGCGCGACGGGCAGCCAACGGCATTCAGAAGGCCTCACGACCAGCGAGACCCAGCGGATGAAGGAGCTCGAGCGCGAGGTCAAGGATCTGCACCGGGTCAACGAGTTCCTGAAGCTGGCGGGCTCGTTTTTCGCACAGGCGAAGCTGGGCCTCCGGCCGAAGTCCTGAGGGATTTCATCGACACGCACCGCAACGCCTTAGAGGTCGAGCCGATCCGCAAGGTCTTGCAAGTTGCCCCGTCGGGTTATCGACGCCAGGCGGCGCTGGTGCGCAAGCCGCACGAGCGCTGCGCCAGGGCGCAACGCGACGGCGCCCTCATTCCGGCAAAACAACTCGTCTGGCAGACCAACATGCAGGTCTAAGGCGTCCACAAGGTCAGGCGGCAGCTAGCACGCAGGGGAACCGCGGTGGCGCGTTGCACGGTCGAACGGCTGATGCAGCGCCTGGAACTGCGAGGTGCAAGGCGCAGCAAGCCGAGCTCGGTGACAGCTTGACTTGTCACTTCGATTGCGGGTTGCAGTATGTCAGCATCCGGTGCACCGAACGGCTTGCAGAGGCTGGCATCGAGCGGTCACTGGGCAGCAAAGGCGGCCGCTATGACAACGCCTTGGCCGAGACGATCAACGGCCTCTGCAAGGCCAAGTTGATCCGTCGCCGGCTTCCGTGGAAGACAAAGAAGGCGGTAAATTTTGCGAGGCTTGAATGGGTGTCTTGGTTCAACCACCAACGGCCGCTCGAACCCATTGGCTATATCCCGCCTACAGAAGCTGAGGCAAACTATTAACGATAACTCGCCAGTCAGGCTATTGCGGTGCAGTCTGGCTGAAACCAAACAGCCTTCATGAAAGCCAGGGCGATTCATGTGAGGAAGAAAGTGAATCCTTCGACAGGGGGCGTCGTTGTCTTACTTTCACGGTCTAAACAGGTCTTGAGCATTGCTCTTCGTCTACATCCGATCAGGAGCAGTCATGACCCTCAAAACCGTCGAAAATCTCTTCATTTACGAGATTTCCGCCACATACAGCGCCGGACGACGCATTACATGTGCCGTGACGGAGGGATTGATTGAAGAGGGTAAAGACCTCGTCAACGAGATTGATAAAAGGCCGATCTTGAATGTCGCATTGATCGGAGCCGCAAAAAAAGTAGAACGCGACGAAACTACTAGCTACACCACGCTTATCGCGCTCGCCTCCAAGCTACGCTACACCGAAGCATTCCCCTCCTTCAGACTTCGCTGCATGAGGCGAAATCGACCGATGAGAAGCTCAGACAGATGGTCCAAGCTGCAGCGATTGATGAGGCCAAGGCTTCTTAATAAGCAATTGACGTGTAGAAAATAGAGGTCATCTACCAACTTCACGGAGCTGCCGGCCCAAGACAACCCTGGAAATTCACCGCCGTAAGCAGATGCGGGGGAATACATGTTGACGGACGCAAGGCAGGCGGATTAAGTCGCAGCAAATCTCATGAAACCAGGTGATCTTCCCAAATGCAGTAAAGCACTGCTATTAGTCGACTTCATCAATCCTCTGGATTTTCCAGAGGCTGAGCAGCTGGCACCATTTGCAGTAGAAGCTGCCCAACGTACGGCGCAACTGAAGAAGGCGGCGCGTGCAGCGCATGTGCCGGTCATTTATGCCAATGATAACTTTGGCAATTGGACGTCCGACTTTCCGAGTCTTTCTAAAAGGCTGGCAACCGGGAAGGGTCCAAGTGCATATATCGCGAAAGCACTGCGCCCCCTTCGTGGTGATATCTCAGTCTTGAAGCCTAGGCACTCCGCGTTTTACGGAACTCCACTTGACATCTTGCTAGAGACTATCGGAGCACGTCATATCATCATTACAGGGCTTGCGACGGATATTTGTGTTCAGCTGACAGCAGGGGACGCCTTCTTGCGAAACTACAAGGTGTCTGTCCCAGAAAACTGTACTGCCGCCGAAACCATCGAAGCGAAATCACGTGCCCTTCAGCACATGAGCGGTGTATTGCGCTGCGACGTTGCACCTGTTCACAACCAAGCTTTCACGTGATTTCTACGTAAAAGAACTGGGAAAGTCTCTAGTACATTGGCCTTAAACACAACGGCATTTGGCATTGTGAATATCTGCAAGTTGCCTGAACGCTGTAGAAAATAGCACTCTTAGTTCGGAGCTTCGAAACACGAAGCAACTCATGTGCAGCAGCCTCTTCACGAACGTTACATTGAGCTCATCACGAACCCACTGTTTTCCGACACGCAGACGGAGAGAACGGTGATGAACGCTGCGCATCCTTAAGCTCTGCTCAAAGATCCTGTCCAACAAGCTATCGCGCGGGAGCTCCTTCACTTGTCGAGCTATGTATCAACGACGTTTTCCCGCAGGGAGCAAAAGCGTAGAGACGGCTGCGACAAGTCGTCACTAGAAAACATATGGCGGTCAATGAACCGCCCCGAACCAATGAGCTGCCACGTCCTTAAGCGTAAAAGTGCGCATCGGCCAAGCAAAAAGCCCCTGGCTCCGTAAAGAACCAAGGGCTTCTGATGATTGGTGGCTGTTTCTGGATAGGTGCCCAGAGAAATCCGCTTTTCTTTCCCGGCTATGCGGTACTTGAGTCGCCACCACTTGCCCCCAGCCGGGGAAATCTCAAGGTAGAGGCCTTTTGCGTCGGCGAGCTTACGGGCTTTGGCCCAGGCTGGGCCTTGCGAATTGCAGTGTCTGTCAAAGGCGCATTGGAGGCAACT
>NZ_JAVTJJ010000010.1:0-141387 GCF_031843945.1 Acidovorax sp. WCS2018Noco2-16 | reverse complement strand
CCGCAGCCCCGCCCCGTGACCGAGCACCGCAGGTTGCCCCGCAGCGCAGCGAAGGGGACGCAGACAGCAGGGTCGCCCTTTCTTTGCTTACTTTCTTTCGGCGAAGCGAAAGAAAGTGAGTGCGCCGCCGGGCGCATCACCCGGCCTCGGGAAGTAATCTCACAACAACTATCAAAAAGATAGCTACCACCGCTTGATACATAAGCGCCAGAGGCCAAAAAGACCTAAATATTCCTGACGGCAGTAGCAGAAGCAGCAGCAGAAGAGGAAGCAACCCGCCGCCTGCGCCCAGTCCCCTTGCGCAACCGCCTCCACCCAATCACCACCCCCGTCAAACTCAACGCAGTCCCCCCCACCGCCCACACCAACATCCACCCATCCCACACCGGCCTGCGCGCCAGCAGCGGCGCCCAGTCCCAGCTGTGCAACATCGTGAATAGCCACCGGCTGACCCGGCGGTGATCGTCCAGCCGCCCCAGCACGGCGCCGGTATGCGGGTCCACATGCACCCAGGTGGCGTGCTCGTCGCCGAACACCGCGCGTAACACGGGCAGCGGCTTGTCGCGTGCGCCGGTCATGGTGTGCGAGGCGCGGGCGTAGTAGTACAGGTCGTAGTCGGTCAACGTGTCTATGCGCAGCAGTGGCGCATCGACCAACCGGGCAATCGCTGCCTGCAGAGCGATGGGGTCTATCACAGTGCGCACGGCGGTGGCGGCGTCCAGCACCTGCGGCGTGCCGTGGGCGGGCTGCGCCAGCACCAGTGCGCGGTCGGTGGCAAGAACCCAGCGCAGCTCGCGGGCGCCGGGGCCGGCCTGCGCGAGCAGCTGGCTCACGGATGCGCCATGCACATCGTTCGCGATGAGGGGGCGGCCCTGGAACGCAGCGACGCGCAACGCAGGCGCACCGCTGTCGAACAGCCGCCAGGGGTTCATCGACATCCAGCCGCTGAACACCCAGGCGATGGTGGCGGCCGCAAAAGCCAGGCCCAGCAGGTGGTGCCAGCGCATGGCACCGCCCGCCGGGTAGGGCGTGCGCGCGCCGCTCTTGTAGCGCCCGCGAAAGCGCCAGCGCTGCAGGCCGATCACCGTGCCGACCAGCGCAGCCAGCGTGCCCAGAAAGGCCAGCGTGTTGACCGTGCCGCTCCAGTACGGCTGCAGCGCGTTGCCCCGCATCATGTAGAGCCAGTGCAGCCAGGTGCCCACGTAGCTGCCCCAGCGCTCGATGCGGGGCGCATCGCGCACCACTTCGCCGGTGGTGCCCGACACGTACAGCACGGTGTCGTCGGCGTCGCCCAGGCGCACGACGTGCAGCGGTCGGTGCGCGTCCAGCGCGCGCGAGTGGGTGAAGGCGTCTTCCTGCAGCATGCCTTCATGCGCGGGCGGCGGCGTGCCGTCGGGCCCGGCCCAGGCCTTGGCACTGGCGATGGCACGGGCGGCATCCACTTCGCGCAGGGGCGCGCCACTGGCGGCATCGATGACCACCGGCGCGCTACGCGGCGCCGCACCTTCGCGGCGCGCCAGGTACACGGCGCGTCCTCCGCTGGCTGCGGCCAGGCGCAGATCGGCCAGCGGAAGGTGGGCCAGGCCCGCGCTGGCCAGTGCGGCAGAGGGTTCCAGCAGGCTCTCTCCCTGGCCTAGCGCCGGCAGATGCGCAGTGCGTTCCGCCTCTGTGAGCTGCGGGTAGCCCACGTACATCATCACGATGCCGGAGACGAACCACAGCGCCATGACCGCGCACAGCACCACGCCCAGCCAGCGGTGCGTCAGGTAGAGGCCGCGCAGCAGTGTGGTGCGGGCGCTGCGGGCCATCAGAAGGCCACCTGCAGCGTGACGTCGAACGTGCGCGGCGCTCCCAGATAGACCAGTGCGCTGCGTGCTTCGGCGGCGTAGATGCGGTCGGTGGCGTTGCGCACGCGGCCCGTGAGCGTGGCGGTGGGTGACAGCTGCCAGGCCAGGCCCAGGTCCAGCAGCGTGTAGTCGGGCCACCAGCGGGTGTTGGCCGCATCGCCATAGATGCGCCCCACCCGACGCACGCCGGCGGTGGCTTGCAGCGTGGGCGTGACGGCATGGGACAGCCACAGGTTGGCCACGCTTTCCGGCGTGTTGATCGGCGTGCGGCCGGCCAGTGACACGCCGCCTTGCACGAAGTTGTCGTAGCGCGCGCGGGTGTGCATCACGTTGCCCTGCAGTTGCCAGCGCTGCGACAGGCGCAGGCCCGCAGCCAGCTCGACGCCGCGCGACGACTGCTCGCCCACCAGCACCGTGGCGGACGGGTTGGCCGGGTCTTGCGATGCGATGTTGCGCCGCGTGATCTGGAAGGCCGCCACGGTGGCCGTGCCGCGCCCGTCCCAGAAGTCGAACTTGCTGCCCACCTCCACTTGGCGGCCGGTGGTGAGGTCGCTGTTGTTGATGACGTCGGCAAAGGACGCGGTGGACAGCGAGCCCGAAGGCGGATCGCCCGCCGTGGCGTATTGCGCGTACAGGTTGGCGCCGGGCGCCACGTCCCACACCACGCCCACCCGGCCGGTGGTGGGGGTGTAGTCGCGCTCGAAGTGCGCCGGGCTGGCGGCGGTGACGGCGCGGCGGTTGGTCAGCTCCAGCGCGATGCGTTCGTGCCGCAGCGCGGTCACCAGATGCACGCCGGGCAGCAGCGCCGTGCGGTTCTCCGCGTAGACCGCCGTCGTCTGCACGCGGTTGTCGCGGTCGGCCACGAAGTCGGGCGACATGCCGGGAATGTCGAAGAAACGCTCGGTGGAAAAGCCGGTGGGCGCGACGGTGCTGACGGTGCCCGACACGCTGCGCGGGTAGCGTGTCTGGCGGTTCAGGCTCACGTCCAGGCCCCAAGCCCAGTCGCTGGGCCGGCCAGCCAGCGTGCTGCGCAACGTTGCGTCGATGCGGTTGCCGATCACCTTCTGGTTGTGCCGCTGCAGCAAGGCGCTGCTGCGCAGCACGCGGGTGTTGGTGGGGTCGAACTGGTAGGTCTCGACGTTGCGGTAGTCGCGCAGCGCGTCGTACGCGTAGAACGTGTTGCGCCACTGCAGCGCATCAGACGCGCGCCACTGCGTCACTGACCGCAGCCACTGCACGCGCTGGTCGTACGCACCGTCGGCACTGTTGTAGTTGGTGAACCGCGTGGCGCGGTCGATGCGCAATTCGCCCTGCGCGGGCTGCAGCGCGGGCGTGGCCCAGTAGGGCCGGTCCACCGCTTCGCGCTGGTATTCGTAGGCCAGCAGGTGGGTCAGGCCGCCGCCCAGGTCCGAGAGCAGCGACGTGGCCATCTGGGTGGACCGGGTCTTGGTGCCGCCGGTCCAGCTGCCCGCGTCGCGGTGGTTGAGGTCGAAGCGCGCGTAGTGCCGAGGGCCGGCGTCCGCCTCTGCGGTCGACCCAGTGTCCGTGCTGCCCAACCTGCGGTTCCAGCCGACCGATGCTTCCTTCAGGCCGTACGAGCCGCCGCGCACCCGGGCTTCGGTGAAGTCGTGGCGCTCGGCCGTCTTGGTGATGAAGTTGATGGAGCCGCCCACGGAGCCCGCACCGTACAGAAAGCCCGACGCGCCGCCCACGGCTTCGACCCGGTCGTAGATCCAGCTGTCCACCGCGCGCGTGGCGCTGCCGTACTGCACGGTGATGCCGTTGTAGAGCTGCGTGACGGAGGTGCCGCTGAAGCCGCGATAGCTGGCCGCCATGGAGCCCGGCGCGTTGTGCGCGGTCACGCCGGGAATGGCGCGCAATATTTCCTGGGTGTCCTGCGCGCCGCGCGTCTCGATGGTCGCGCGGTCCACCACGGTGACGGACGCGGGCGTCTCGCGCGGGGTCAGGCCCAGGCGGCTGCCGGTTTCGGCGGGCACGTCCAGGTTCAGCCGGCCCAGCGGCTCGGCGGCCGGGGCCGTGACGGTGACAGGCGCAAGCGTGGGCGCGGTGGTCGTTGTGGCAACGGGTTCAGCCTGCGCTTGGGCGGCAGCGGGAACAGAGACAGCCAGCAGGCTGCCCGCACTCAGGGCGGCCAGCAAGGTGATGGAACTGCCATGCGCGCAGGCAGGGCTGCGCGCAGAAAAGAAATAGATCGGCATGAAAAGACACTCTCGGTACGCCGACGCGGCCAGCGATGGGCCGGGCGGCGAAGTGGGCGCGGCGCAGTCGCTGCCGGTGGCGCGCCGGCGGTGGCACCACATGGTGTGGTGGTGTGCCGGCAGCTACGCCATCAGGCGATCTGCGAGGGAAGCGAGGCGCGCGAAGCGCCTCAGGAGAGTGCCTGGGTGGGCGGCCCGCGCGCCGGCAGCGGCGCGGCCGTGGCGGCGGCAATGCGGGCCGCCGGAATCGATTGCACCGCATGGCCCAGCGGTTGCGGCTGTGGCAGCACCACGGCCACGACGGGCGGCGGTGCGCCGTGCAGCGTACACAGCGGGCAATCCATGGCGGACTGGCCCTGCTCGGCCATGCCGCTGTCGGTCTGCACATAGAGCTTGACCATGCCGGCCGTGGAGCAGATCAATTCCATCGCGCGCGGCTGCACCAACGGCGACGCCATGGCCACGGCCATCGCGCAGACGAAGCACGCCAGCACCCAGTGGCGCAGCGCGCGCACCGAATAGAGGAGGGCGATGGATGAGGATTGCTTCACTTCTGATAGCTGCCTGCGCTTGTCTATCAAGCGCTAGAGGCCAATTTGGCTCAAAACGCAAGACGCCCTGGAAAATCGGGGAGCCGAACGGCAGGTGGCAGCGCATTGTAGGCAGGCGCATCGCCCTGCGGGGTGAGGCATTCCGCCACTGCCGGGCACTGGCCCGGCAGTGGCGGCGGTCAGGCGCGCAGGGCGGCCCGCAGGCGCTCGCCCGCGTAGGCCTGCGCTTCTCGCGCCTTTTCCAGTACCGCCGCTGCACCGAAGAACTCATGCGCCACGCCTTCGTAGTCACGGCGCTCCACCGGCACGCCGGCCGTTTGCAGCGCATCTTCCAGCTTGGCGCCGTCGCTGCGCAGCGGGTCGATGCGGGCATTGATGATGGTCACGGGCGGCAGGCCGGCCAGGTTGGCGTCGACGAGGCTCAGGCGTGGGTCCTTGAGGTCTTCTTCCGCGCGCACCAGGTGGTCGACGAACCACTTCACCATCGCACGGTTCAGCGGCTTGGCGATGGCGTTTTCCAGGTACGACTCGGTGTTCAGGCTGGTCTGCGCAACGGGGTACACGCTGAGAACGTGGCGGGGCGGGGGCAGGCCGGCATCGCGCGCGGCAATGGCGGTAGCCACTGCCAGGTTGCCGCCGGCGCTTTCACCCGCCAGCGCCAGGCGATGCGGGTCGCCGCCGATGCTGGCGGCGTTGGACGTCAGCCAGCGATAGGCGGCCAGCGCGTCGTCCCACGCGGCAGGAAAGCGGTGTTCGGGCGCCTGGCGGTAGTCCACCGACACGACGATGGCATGCGCCTGCTGGGCCAGGCCGCGCGCGCCGCCGTCATACACCTTGCGGTCGGCGATGACCCAGCCGCCGCCGTGAAAGTACAGCACCACGGGCAACGGGCCCACCGCGCCGCCGTCGGGTGTGTAGACCGTGGCGGGCAGGGAGCCGGCAGCGCCGTCCACCGTGATCTCGCGCGTGGACACGCCGGGCACCAGCTGCGCCGGGTCGGTCGAGCGGCCCTGTTCGCGCAGCAGGTGGTTGACGGCGTCGGCCACGGTGGGCTGCTGGCGGGCTTCGGCCACTTCCAGCTTTTCGATGGCCTTGGGGCCCAGCGCTTCGTGCGCCTTGGCCAAAGCCAGCTGGTCGTCATCTGCACGTATTGCTGCCACTGCGTTGGACACGGCGTTGAGGATGGGGTTGGGCTTGCCGTGGTTGTCGTCGCTCATAGAGTCCGTCCTTTGCATCAATCCTGAAGGGGTGGGCGTCACCACGGTAGGCAAGCCACCGTGCTGTCTGGATGCACTTTAGGCAGCGCCGTGCCGGCCGGGTGTCGGACGCTCGCTTGCGCCTGCGTGGTTTCCCAGGCGCTGGGCGCGCCGGACTATGGTTGTGATCCTCGCAGCCGCCATGCACAGAGGCGGCTCTAGAATTCTTCGACTCCCCTGCCAGGGCCTTGCTGGGGTGTTCCCAGGCACCCCCCCCGGCCGTTCCCACCACCTCTAGCGAAAGATTGGGTCATTCCCATGCTTTGGCTTCAACGCAACTGTGCCGCGGCTTTGGTCGCCGCTCCCGCCGTGCTGGCAAGCTTCGGTTCGGCCGCTGCCGGCGTACCTGGCTCCAAGGGCCATCCATTGCTCACGCGCTTCAAAGGAGCAGTCATCACCCATTACCAGGTGCGTGATTTCGACCAGGCCGTCATGCCGATCAAGCTAATGGCGTCGGCAGACCCGGTGCCGAGCGACGCCCTTGCCACCGCCGAGGGCAAGGTCGCCCGCATCGACTATTCAGTGCCTGGCGAGGAGACGGCGCTAGAGGTGATGCGCAAGAGCAGGCCCTGGCGAGCGCCGGATTCCAGACCGTCTTCCAGTGCAGCAGTGATGCGGTCTGGCTGACTCCTGCCGCTCAGGCGGACGGGGCAGCGTGTGGACTGCCTCGCCGCCGGCGCCCCATCGTCACTGCATGAACCAGCCGTGGCTGACCACCAGCGACTGGCCGGTCAGCGCGTTCGTGGGGAAGCCCGCAAACATCAGGGCGACCTGCGCGACGTCGTCCGTGGTGGTGAATTCGCCATCGGCCGTTTCTTTCAGCATCACGTTCTTCACCACCTCTTCTTCGGTGATGCCGAGCGTCCTGGCCTGTTCGGGAATCTGCTTTTCCACCAGCGGCGTACGCACGAAGCCGGGGCAGATCACGTTGGCGCGCACGCCGTGCTTGGCGCCTTCCTTGGCCACCGTCTTGCACAGGCCGATCAGGCCGTGCTTGGCCGTCACGTAGGGTGCCTTCAGCACCGAAGCCTCTTTTGAATGCACCGATCCCATGTAGATCACGCTGCCGCCGCGGCCCTGCGCGTACATGTGCTTGAGGCAGGCCTTCGTCGTGAGGAAGGCGCCATCGAGGTGGATGGCCAGCATCTTCTTCCAGTCGGCATAGCTGAATTCTTCGACCGGATGCACGATCTGGATGCCGGCGTTGCTGACCAGAATGTCGATGCCGCCGAAGGCCTTGGCAGCCTCTTCGACGCCTGCATTTACCTGGTCTTCATTCGTCACGTCGACCGCGACGCCGATGGCCTGCGCGCCGGTGGCCTTCAGCTCGGCGGCGGTGGCATCGGCCGCCTCCTTGTTGAGGTCGGCGATCACGATCTTCGCGCCTTGGCTGGCGAAGACGATGGCGATTTCCTTGCCGATGCCGCTGGCCGAGCCGGTGATGAAGGCGACCTTGTCCTTGAGTTGCATGCGATGTCCTTGGGTTGGAGTGAAAAGGGTGAAGCGAGGCTTCAGGCGAGGTAATCGTGCTCGACGGTGCCGAGCGCGAGGGTCATGTCCGCAATGTAGTGAACGGCAGATTCGATCTTCAACACCGGCAGATCGGCCACCGGCGCCAGCGCATGCGGGTACAGCGCCAGCGACGCCGGTGCAGTCCATGCGCCGTGCAGCACGACGTCGACCATGTGGTAGCGAACCAGCTCGCAGATGCGCGGCGTGCCATCGACATGCGGAATGATCTTGAGCAGGAAGTTCGGCTGTGCAATGCCGGCCAGCACCGCTCCCGCATCGACCTCGCGGTGCTTGAAGCCCATGGTGGCGGTGGCGACGCGCAACTTGCCGTAGTCGAGCGTGCCGACCACCACGTCTGTCTCGTAGTCGAAGGTGGGGTTGGCGAGCTTCTTCGGAAACCCCCAGAGTTCACGGCCACCGGCGATGGGCGGGTGGTCGTTCAGGTACATCGCGTGGACGTAAGCGCCTTGCTCCACGCCGCGCTCGGTGCGCAGTTGCACCGGAATCACCTGGCCCGATTCGGTGTAGTCGCCAAAGCCGGTGGAATCGGGCATGCGGATGAATTCGTACTTTACGAGTGGCTCCACCACTTCCAGCGGCTCGGGCACGACGGCGCGTAGCGCGTCCATGTCGGTGCGGTAGGTGATCACCATGAATTCGCGCCGCATGAAGCGGTAAGGCCCCGGCGGAAAGGCCGGGCTGGTCAGCGGCATGGCAAAAGCCCGGCGGCGAATGTCTTCGATCTTCATGGCTGGCCAACTCCCGGTGATTCAGAGGGACCAGTGTTGCGCCGATGACTTAGGCCCTGCTTAAAGTGGCCTGGGCGCACCGCCATGAACGCGATGCGCGCCGGGCTCATCGCTTGCGCGGCACCGGCCGCTCGGCGCCCAGGCCCTTGAGATCAAGCGCCGGGCGACGCACGCGTGCGGCTTCGGGCTCGCTCATGTCGAAGGTGGTGACGCCGTTGCTCGTCTCGCTCTGCAGCCATTCGGGGTGCGCCAGCGTGTTGCGCATGTCGCGCATTCCGGCCTCCCAATGCTCGAGCACCGTGGTGCGCGAGAACTCGTAGTCCTTCGATTCCAGGTCGTAGGGGCGGTTGCGGTAGATGAGGTGAACGATGTCAATCGGCTTGTGCGTCAGCCGGTCGCACAGCGCGGCCACGCTCGGGTCGTCGCGCAAGTGCTGCGGCAGCTTGACCATCAGGTCGGCCAAGGCCTGCTGCAGGTTGACGTTGGCCGACAACGCATCGGTGTTCATGCGGGTGCGGCTGGAATACATGATGTCTTTTTGCCGCTGCGACACCTCGGACAACGTGCGCGGCAGCGGACCGCGCGCGCTGAACAGGTCGACCTGCAGCACCACCAGCGGCTGCGTGCGTGGATGCATGTCGAGCACGTATTGCAGCGGGGTGTTCGACACCACGCCGCCATCCCAATAGTCTTCCCCATCGATGTGCACCGCCGGAAAGCCGGGCGGCAGCGCGCCGCTGGCCATGATGTGCTCGGCGGTGATGGCCTGCGTCGTGTTGTCGAAGTACACCGAATTGCCGGTGCGGACGTTGACCGCCCCCACGCTCAGCCGGATCTCGCGGTGGTTTATGCGGTCGAAGTCGATCAGCCGCTCCAGCGTGTGCTTGAGCGGGCTGGTGTCGTAATAGCTCACGACCGGCGCGGCGCTGCCCAGCAAAAATGCGGGGTCGAGCCGCGGCTTGAAGAAGCCTGGAATGCCGAACAACATGGCTGTCGCCGCGCTCCATTGGTTGAGCGCCAACCTGTTACCCGCGCTGTCCGGCACCTGCTGGCCAAAGCCCGACGACACCTGGTTCCAGAACTCCCGCAAGCGCGCAACGCGGTGCTCGGGCGCGTTGCCTGCAATCAACGCGGCGTTGATCGCGCCGATCGACACGCCGGCCACCCAGTCGAGCGTGGGATAGGTTTCGAACAGTGCTTCATACACGCCCGCCTGGTATGAGCCCAGCGCGCCACCACCCTGCAACACCAGCGCACGCTCGGCGAGTCGCATCTCTGCGCCGGCGGCTGGCAGCCGGCTGCCTGCAAAAGCGGGCGAGGGGCGTTGGGGGGTGGAGGTCGGCTTGGCGGGCTTGGTCATGCTTCATTGTGAGCAGGGCTGCGGCCTGCTTGCAATGTGGGGTCTCTTGCGGCGTTGACCCGACTGCGCGGCAGTGTGAAAGCCCGGCGATCCGGTGAGGTGCGCGGATTGCGGAAGTGGGCTCGCACCCGTATCGCGGTCGGCGGGGCCAAGAAAATCACCCCGCCATGCACTGCCGCTAGACCACCCTGGCGTCTTCGGAAGAGGCCATAAGAAAGCCCGCAAGAGCAAACGCTGGTGCGGGCTGGTCAATGGTCCCCTCAGCAGGAATCGAACCTGCATCTAGCGCTTAGGAGGCACTCGTTCTATCCATTGAACTATGAAGAGGCGGCAAAAAAATCTTTTTAAATCAATGACTTGCGGCGTATTTTTCTATTGAAATCGACTTGATTTTATTTGCTAGTGATACCGGGCGCGCATTGTATCAAGGGTAAAGCGGTGCTGAGCATCAACGACCATCCGGGCGTCCGCGGGTGCTTCGACAGGTTTCAGATGGAGGCTGTCCCCATCGCGTATCACGTTGCCGGCGGTGGCAAGAGCGTAGATCGGATGGAGCTTGTGATTTACAGTTGAGATCGAGGTGAAAAACCTGCGGGCCTGTTCTAGCGCTCGCGTCCCTGAATTGCGTGTGGCCAATCCGCTACCTAAGGCCCGCGGGCCTCCCCAACTCTTTCCTTTAAGGTGCCGGGGTCTCGGGCGCAATTCCACCGTTCAAATGTGGCTGTGGAACCACTATCTGCTGAGTCGGAACTGCTTGGGCTGATGGGTCTGGCACCGGCTTTACGGAGGACAACTGCTCTCTGAGCAACTCGACGATCAGCTGATGAAGCGGACTCAGATCCAATTGACCAGTTTTTGCAGACTGGTCTACCTTAACCAGTGCATCCACGTAGCGATCTCGCTCTCGACGGAGTAACTCCGGGAGAATGGTAGAACCCGGAAGCCAACTCTTCATGCTTACACAAAGCACAAAATAGCATGCGGCACGTGCGGTTCTTCCGTTTCCATTGATGAACGGGTGGATGTAGTTCAGTCGCCATAACACGAAGGCCGATAAGACGATGGGATCACTCGTCTCCCAAGCTCTATTTACCGTGTTTACGAAGTCATCCATCAATGCATCGACACGATGGTGCTCTGGCGGCGTGTGATCGCCGACGTAGACCTGGCACGGCCTGTATTCACCAGCATTCGTGTGCAAGCACGTAATTGCTTGAAAATTGAGCGCCTTGACAATGTGCGACGAAAGGAACGCCTTCTCAACTGCGAGACTGCAGCCTACCAGCGAACGCAGAAAGTCGTATTGCCGCGTGCCATTAGAAATTTCGAGATCGCGATATACCGGGTTGTTCTCGGTTCCAACGATCTCGAAAAGAATCACCGGGCCAACTCCGTTTGAGCGCCCACTTGTCCGCGAATCACCTGCCTCACGTGATCCTTCGTAACGCCGTTGTCAGAGCTCATCGAGCCATAGACGAAAGACACCTTCTGCTCCATGAGATCTTCGGGTGTGAGCGATCGGCTTGCAGCTTGTCGGAGGTCGGCCAGCAGCCGGGCGCCAGTCTTAAGAGACAGTACGCTATCCATGATCATGGTTCACTCCTTGGGATGTAGATTCATTGTGCGGTGCAGATCGCGTGCATTCAAGTGGCAATTTACGCTCTACTTGGGAAATTCATTGGTGTAATCAATGACACTTTTACATGTCAGATCGGACGCACAGTCGACCAGCACAGCCGACGATTCTATTCCGAACAAGCGCAGCTGCTATCTAATTTACACTTTCGCAGTACCGTAATGTCGTCGGTGCGTAGCGGCTTGAAATGCGCTACGCCCTCACGAAAAGCAACTCGTCCCACCTTGTTGTGTACCTCGGCGTCATACGTTCTTGCCGCATCCCCCACTCGTGCTGCGAGGGATTGAGCCCGGTGGCGCCTACGTGTAACGTGCCCTTGCCGTACCTCCCGTTGATCGCATCGACCGCGCTCATAAGCCGGGTCTTGTCACGCACGGGCAATGTTTGTGCTGCGCTGGCCGTGGGCATGGGTTTAATGGGACACCGAGACTGATACAAGAGTGATACAAGAGTGATACAAGAGTGATACGAGGCAGTACTTTATATTCGTAAACGTCCCCGTGAACTATGAGGAGACAACTCGGCGCTGTACGGGCCGGGTCGTGGCCGCCGAGGCAGGATGGGCCGGTGAGGCCGCTGTAGGAGTTTGCTATCAAATAAATAGCTGTCAGCGCTTGATAATCAAGCGCTAGAGGCCAATTTCACTTGAAATCGATGAGCCTGCAACTCAAGCCTGTACCGTCTCAGTCGTAGCGCAGCGTGTAGATCAGGTCGACCGCGCTCTGCGCGCCGGTCTGGCCACGCAAGGTCAGGCGCTGCGACAGGTCGTAGAAGATGTAGAGCGTGCCCAGCGCGCCCGAGAGGCTGCGTTCGTAGGTCACGTACAAATCCTTGGACAGGCGCTTGCCGAAGGTGAGCGCGGCGGCGCTGGCGTCTTCGCCGCTGCCGGGGCCCTTGAAGCCGATCTCGTCCAGGCCCACGCGGCGGGCAAAGTTGCCCGAACCGCCATCGCCATTGCCGCCCAGCAGCGCCAGCGCGGCCTGCTGCAGCAGTGCGGCTTCGGCACCGCCGGCGGCGGCGCTGCGGCCCAGCACCACCCACGACAGCTTTTCCGCATCGGGCAGGTCGGGGTCGGAATACAGCCGCACGCGTGGCGCCTTGGCCGAGCCGGTGACCTGCACGCCGGCGCGCACACTGATGTTCGGGCGGATGGCGAGGATGTCGAGCGCGGGGTTGTCGTACGGGCCGTTGAAGCGCACCAAGCCGGTCTCTACATCCAGCGACTGGCCCCAGGCGCGGTAGCGGCCCTGCTCGGTGCGAACTTCGCCGGTCACACGCGGCGGCGCGCTGGCAGAGCTGCCGCTGCGAACGTCGAGCTCGCCCGTCAGGCGCGTAGTGATGCCGTAGCCCTGCAGCGCGAAGTCATTGCCCAGGTTGAGCGTGACGGCGATGTCCGGCGCGCGGGCCGTCTCGACCTTGGCGGCGGAGGTGGCGGCCTTCTGCGCCTGCTGCTGGGCCTCGCGGTCCTTGGCGGCAGAACGCACGACCACGTCCGAGCCCAGCGTGGGCGCGCCAGCCTCGGGCAGGATGATGGTGGCACGGTCGGTGGTGAGCTTGCCGCGGAGCGTGAACTGCCCGCCCTGCAGGCGTGCCTGCAGGTTGCCCGACACGCTGACCTGCCGGTCGGCGCGCACCAGCACCTGCAGGGCATTGGCCTCGGCATTGAAATCCATCGCGATGCCGGAGCCACTGCCCGATGAGCCCACGCCTGCCCACGACACATTGCCCGTGCCGGTGAGCGTGCCGCCGGTGCGCGGCGCCAGCGTCCGGTTGCCGCTGAAACCGGCGATGCGCGCATTGCTGCCACTGCCGCCGTTCACGCGGAATTCGGTGATCTCCAGCCGGTCGCCGCGCAGCGTGGCGCGCAGGCGCCCGTCCTGCAGATCGACGCCATCGAGCAGCGAGCGCACGGCCAGCTGGTCGGCGCCCAGCGTGCCGCTCCAGCGCGGTGCGGTACGGGTGCCCGACAGCGCGGCGTCGGCCTGCAGCGTGCCCTTGACACGCCAGCCCGGCGGCGCCAGCGCCGACCACACGCCCACGTCGGGCAACTGGGCCTTCACCGTGGCGGCCAGCGGCGCGTCGGCGGGCCAGAGCCAGCCGCCGTCCGCGCCGCGCGCCAGGCGCGTGTTGCCGTCGGCCTGCAGGCTGCCGGCGCGATCGCTCTCCCACATCACGCGGGCGCGCACGGTGTCGCCTTCGGCGTCCAGCCGCACCTCGGCCTGGCGAATGCCGGCGGGCGTGCCCGGGCCTTCTGCCGCCTGCGGGGCGCCGGAGCCGGTGCCCTGGCCGCTGCTGCGCACGACGGTGGTGGTGGGCATGCTGCCTTCGGCCAGCACGCGCAAATCGCCGCTGGCCCGGCGTACGCTGGCGCTGGCACGCAGGGTCTCGCCCAGGTCGATGTTCCAGTCGCCGTTGAGCACCAGGTTGCCGGCCAGACCCAGGCGCTTGAGCAGGGGCTCATCGCCTGCGACGAAGGCGTCGGCCCAGGTGGTGGGCAGGCCTTGCAGTTCGCCTTGCGTGCGCAGTCGCATGTTGCCTTGCGCGGTCTGTTCGTAGCGCACGGGCTCCCAGCGCAGGCGGGCTTCGCCCGGCACGGGGCCGGACACCATGGCTTGGCCGGCCGATGTTTCCACCAGCAGCGTGGGCGCCTGCCGCGCCGTAATGGACAGCGGCTGTGCCAGCTGCACCGTCCATGGCCCGGGCTGCGTGCCGGTGGAGGCCACCACGCGCAGCTCGGCGATTTGCGCGCGCCATTGGCCGACGGCGCCGGCATTGCCGCCGTTGGCGCGCAGGCGTACCGTGGCGCGGTTTTCGCCCTGGCGCAGATTGCCGTCCCAGGACACGGTCAGTTCAGGCACCGAGCCAGACAGCTCGGCCTTCACGTCGGTCAACTGCAATGACTGCGGGCCTGCGTTGGTGCCTGGGCGCGGCGGCAGATCGGCCTTCAGGCGGGGCGCATTGAGCTGGGCCTGCAGAGAGAACGTTTGGTTGGCCGAGCCTGCTGCAACGGCTGGACCGCCCAACAGGCCGGCGGTTTGCAACTGGCGTTGCAGCGTTTGCCAGCCGCCGCTCCAGCGGGCGGCCAGCGTGGCGTTGCCCTCCAGCACGGCGCCTTGCAGCAGGCCGGCGCCGCCGGGCAGAGTGTCCATCCAGCGCTGCAGGCGCTGGGCGTCGGCCACGCGCAAGTCCAGCGTGCCGGCACCGGCGCGCGGCGCCATCTGGCCATTCAATTGCGCACTGGCGCCAGGCACAGTGGCCTGCAACTGTCCCTTGGCCGACTTGTCGGTCAGGCCGATCTGCACCTGGCTGGCGCTGATCTGCGCCTGCAAGGCGTCCAGTTGCAGCCGCGCCAGGTCGATCCGGTCGCCGCGCCAGGTGCCTTCCGTCGCCAGGCGGTCGATGCGCAGCTGGGGGGCCGGCGCGGTGCCGGCCTTGCCGGTTGCGGTGTTGGACGGTCGTGCCGCACGCGCTGCGGCACCTCGGATGTCGGCGGTGAAGCGGACCACGCCGTTGGCGTCGCCCTGCGCGCTGGCGTTGCCGGTGAGCGGCGTAGCATCGAATTGGCTGTAAACCGCTTCGGGGCGCAGGTTGCGCAGCTGCACCTTGCCTTGCAGAGCGCGCGTGGCGGGCGTGAAGGCGCCTTCGGCCTGCAGGCTGCCGGATCCGACGGTCACGGTGGCTTCAGGCACTGTCCACTGCGTGCCGTCGAACGCAGCGCGAGCTTCGACGGCGCTGACGGGCAGGCGCTGCTTGTCCCACGGGCCGGGCAGGGCGTTCTGCAGCTGTGCGGCGATGTTCCAGCCGGCGGCGGCCGGGGCGCCGTTGCTCGTGGTGGCTGGCGGTGTGGCGGCAACTGCGGTGGTGGCGGGGGTGGGCTCCACGCGCACATTGCCGCTCAGCCGGGTGACGGGGGCCTGCGGCCACAGCGCGGCCAGGTCCAGCGCGCGCAGGTCGGCCTGCGCCTGCACCAGGGGCTGAGGCGCCCAGGGGGCGATCTGCGCTTGCACGTCGGCCTGCATGGGCTCCGCAGGCGGGGCCTTGGCCTTGGCTTGGGACGCCGCCGGCTTGGCTGCGTTGCGCGCACTGTTGCGGGGGGCGGTTGATTTTGGGGCTGCGGTAGTCGGCGCGGCCGCAGCCGGTGGGGCGGCTTCAGCCACGGTGGATTTCAACTGGGCAGCGATCTGCAGGCGCGCCGCCTCGGTCGCCAACTTGCCTTTCACGGTAGCGTGGGCGGTGGCCTCCAGGTCTGCACCGCCGCCGGGCGCGGGCGTGCGCACCGTGCCGTCCAGCGTCATGTCGAGCGGCATGGGTGCTTCGGCGCCCAGCGTGGCGCGCGCGGCGTAGCGGCCCTGGGCCAGTTCCACGTTGTCCACCACCAGTTGATGCTGTGTGCCGTCGTAGCCGTAGCGGCCCGCCAGTTGGCGGATGGTCAGCGGGTCGGCAGCAGGCGGTGCCCACACCAGCTCATCCACACGAAACGGCAGGTCGACCTGCACCGGCAGCGGCAGGCGCTGCAGCGGCTGGGTGGGCCCGGCGGGCTTATCGGTGGGCCGGGGCGTGATCAGCACGCGGGCGGCATGCACTTCGCCCAGTTGCACCTTGCGCTGCAGCAGCGGGGCCAGTTGCCAGCCGATGGCGGCTTCATTCACTTCCACCGTCATGCCGGGGCTGGACCAGCGTAGCCAGCCGATGCGGCCGCCGCCGCGCACGGAGCCCGTCACCTCGCGGCTTTCCAGGCTCTGCCCGGCAGGCAGATAGCGCGCAACGCGGTTGAGGGTGACTGCCAGCGAAGAGTCGCCGCCGGCCCACCACCAGGCGGCGCCCAGCAATGCCGCGACGAGCGCCAGCAGGCCCAGCAAGCTCCATGCGGCAATGCGCCAGCCGCTGCGGCGGCGCGGCTGGGGTTTGGGGGCTGCTGCTGCGGCGTAGGGGTTGGGGGTCTGGTGGGTGGCCATGCGTTGAGCGGCGCGCACGCCTTCCGAAAAAAATTAGAAACTGAAGCCCAGCCGCAGGTGCAAGCGCACTTCCTGCGACTTCACGCCGTAGGCCACGTCGGCCTGCAGCGGCCCCACGGGGCTGCGCCAGCGCAGGCCGGCGCCCACACCCACGCGCGGCTTCAGGTCGCCCGCCTTGTCGGAGACGGCGCCTGCATCGATGAACACGGCACTCTCGAAATCGGTGCGGTTGCCCCGCAGCTCGATGGGGCGTTGCCATTCCGCGCTGCCCACGGCCAGGTAACGGCCGCCGTACAGCGTGTCGTTGTCCATGCGCGCGCCGATCTTGCGGTAGCCGTAGCCGCGCACGGTGGTGTCGCCACCGGTCAGAAACAGCTGCGTGACGGGAATGTTCGCGCCTTCACGCGCCAGCACCGCACCGCCCTCGGCGCGCAGCGCCAGCCGGCTGTTGCGGCGGATGCCTTCACCCATGTCGACCTGGCCCAGCGGCACATAGCCCTGCCAGCGCACAAGCGCGCGCACGAACGGGTCGCGCTCGGGCGTCAGCGTGGTGCCCACGCCCAGCTCGGAGGCCACCCCCCAGCCGCGTGTGGGAGCGGTGTTGTTGTTGAAGTAACGGCCCGTCCAGGCGTAATTGGCGCTGATGGCCGAGCTGGACGGCGGCGGGTCTTCGCCCTGGCTCTTAGCCACGTCGTACTGCAGGAAATAGCTGCGGTCGATGTGGTCGCTGCTCTTGGTGCGGCCACCGCGAACGCGGCCGCTGTTGACCTCGTAGCTGCCCGTGGTTTCGCGCTGCACCTGCGCGCCGGTAAACCAGCGCCAGCCGGTGTCTTCGGGCAGCGCCGTCCATTCGGTCGACGCCAGGTTGTTCTTGCGGTCTACCGACAGCTTGCTGACCGCGCGCCAGCCCAGGCCCGGCATGCGGTTGTGAATGTGGTCCAGGCTCAGGCGCGGCCCGCTGTCGGTCGACAGACCCACGCCGAACACCACCTTCTGAAGCGGCGCTTCGCGCACCTGCGCGATCACCGGCGCGGCCTGCGGATCGGTGCCTTCGGTGTCCACCGACAGAAACACCGCGTCGTAATAACCACTGCTGGCCAGGCGCTGCTGGGCGTCCAGCAATGCCGTTTCGCTGTAGTCATCGCCCTCGGGCAGGCGGGCGATGCGCCGCGCGCCGTCGGGGTCGTAGCGTTCGCTGCCCGACACGCGCAGCGGCCCGAAGCGGTAGGCCGGCCCGGGGGCGTAGGTGACGGCGAGCTTGGCTTCGTTCTTGTCCGCGTCGACTTCCGCGCGGCTGCTGTCGATGCGCGCCGTGGGGTAGCGGCTGGTCTGCAACTGGCGCAGGCCTTGTGACTTGGCGCTGTCCCAGCCCTCCTGCGTGAAGGGCTGGCCCGGCTGCAGCGACCAGTTGCGCTGCACGCGTGCGCGGCGATTGGCGAAGCCGGGCGCGTCTGCCTCGTCGCCGGTGAAGGCGACATTGGCGCTTTCCACACGGGTACGCGGGCCGGGCTCCACCGTCACGATGACCGTGCGTGGCGGCCGGTCGGGCTCGGACACTTCGCGCATTTCGATGGTGAGCGTGGGGCTGAAGTAGCCCATGGTGCCCAGCAGGCCGCGCGCGTTGGCGTCGGCTGCGCCCAGCAGGCGCGACAGCTCGGCCGCCTGCAGGTCAGGCAGCTTGCGAAAGCGCTGCAGTTCCATGTGGCGCTCCAGATGTTCGCGGATCGCCTCGGGCGCCTGCACTTCGAGCGCGAAGGCATCGGGCGCATTGGCGTCGCCAATGGTCTGCACGGCGCCGTCGGCCTCAGCGTCGGCATCGGCTTTTTTGGAGCCCGGCAGCAGGCTGCAGCCCTGCAACGCCAATACCCCGCACAGCAGCAAGGTGGACCAAGGGGCATTCCGGGGCAGGAAGGAAGCGATGCGGAGGGAGGCTTTCAAAAATCGGAGCTCGGAGAGTGGTGGCGACAGGGTGCCAGGGCTGCGGATGGCACCGCGCCCTCATGCGCCTCGCCCGTCCGTAGGACTATTTTGACAAAAGCCGCATGGTCTCCTCCAGCCCCTTCAGGGACAGAGGGTACATGCGATGGCCCAGGATCTGCTGGATGACGCCGATGCTCTGGCGGTACTGCCAGACGCCCTGGGGCTCCGGGTTGATCCAGGCGTGGCGTGGAAAGGCGTGCAGCAGGCGTGTGAGCCACTCGGCGCCTGGCTCTTCGTTGTTGTACTCGACGCTGCCGCCGGGCTGCAGGATCTCATACGGGCTCATCGTCGCGTCGCCCACGAAGATCAGCTTGTAGTCCTTGTTGTACTTGCGAATGATGTCCCAGGTCGGGAATTTCTCGGCAAAGCGGCGGCGGTTGTTCTTCCACATGAAGTCGTACACGCAGTTGTGGAAGTAATAGAACTCCAGGTGCTTGAACTCCGACTTCACGGCGGAAAAGAGCTCTTCCACCCGCTGGATGTGCTCGTCCATGGTGCCGCCCACGTCCATCAGCAGCAGTACTTTCACGTTGTTGTGGCGCTCGGGCACCATCTTGATGTCGAGGTAGCCGGCGTTGGCGGCCGTGCTGCGGATGGTGCCGTCCAGGTCCAGCTCCATCTCGTGGCCTTCGCGGGCGAACTTGCGCAGGCGGCGCAGCGCCATCTTGATGTTGCGCGTGCCCAGCTCCTGCGTGTCGTCGTAATCGCGGTAGGCGCGCTGGTCCCACACCTTGACGGCACTCTTGTTCTTGCCCGCACCGCCGATGCGAACGCCCTGCGGGTTGTAGCCGCCGTGGCCGAAAGGGCTGGTGCCGCCGGTGCCGATCCACTTGCTGCCGCCCTCGTGGCGTTCTTTCTGTTCTGCCAGGCGCTTCTTGAGCGTCTCCATCAACTCGTCCCAGTCCATCTTCTCGATGGCGGCCTTCTGCTCGGGCGTCAGCTCGCGCTCGAGCACCTTGCGCAGCCAGTCGGCCGGGATCTCCTTGCGGAAGTCGGCCACCATCTCCACGCCCTTGAAATAGGCACCGAAAGCCCGGTCGAACTTGTCGAAATGCTTTTCGTCCTTGACGAGCACGGTGCGCGAGAGGTGATAAAAGTCGTCCAGGCTCCAGCCGTCTTCAGACTTAGGCCCCACCACGCCGGCATCCAGCGCCTCCAGCAATGCCAGGTACTCCTTCACCGACACAGGCAGCTGGCCGGCGCGCAGGGTGTAGAAGAAGTCGATCAGCATGCCGGGCTTTCGAATGGGTTTATGAGTGAAATTGGCCGCCAGCGCTTATTCGGCGGGCGTTCGCTGCTGCAAAAGATATAGCAATTGCGCGCGTGCCTCGGGCCACTCGCCACTGCGCATGCTGTACATCACCGTATCGCGGATGGTGCCGTCGCGGCGCAGCGCGTGGCCGCGCAGCACGCCGTCTTTCTTGGCGCCCAGGCGTTCGATGGCGCGCTGCGATGCGAAGTTGAAGTTGTCGGTGCGCCAGCCCACCACGTCGCAGCCCAGCGTGTCGAACGCGTGGGTGAGCAGCAGCAGCTTGGCCGTGGTGTTCACATGCGTGCGCTGCACGCTCTTGGCGTACCAGGTCCAGCCGATCTCCACGCGCCGCACGGCTGGCACGATGTCGTGATAACTGGTAGTGCCGATGAGCTGGTCCGTGGCGTCGTCCATCACGGCGAAGGCAAAGCGATGGCCGTCTTGCCGACCTTGCAGCGCCGCTTCGATGTAGGCGCGCGTCTGGCCGGGCTCGGGCACCGAGGTGATGCGCAGCTGCCACAGCGCGCCATCGGCCGCGGCTGCGGCCAGGCCCGCTTCATGGGTCAGATGCAGCGGCTCCAGCCGCACGCCACGGTCTTGCAAGATGACGGGTTCGACGAATGACATGGCGGCGTTTTGTTGGCAGTTGGATGGATGTGAGGGAGCGCGGGAGTTAACGATGTGGGTCAGGGCGCGGGGCGGTCCGCACTGCTGTCACGCCGGCGTCGCCAGCGGCGTGCTGCATGCAGGCCCAGGCCGCCGCCCAGGCCCACCAGCGCAATGGCCAGCAGGCTGGCCGTGCCATAGCCGGGAGCGAAAAGATCGAACCCCAGCAGGCGCCCCAACCAGTAGCCCGCCAGCGCGCCGCCTGTGAAGCCCACAGCGTCGGAGATGCCTTCGATCAGCAGTTTGCGTGCATCGCTCATGGCTGCAATTCCTGAGGGCGGCGAATCATCGGTTGCGCTGGTTCATGAAGACCAGTTTCTCGAACAGGCTCACGTCCTGCTCGTTCTTCAGCAAGGCGCCCACCAGCGGCGGCACCGACACCTTCTGGTCGGCGCTTTGCAGCGCTTCGAGCGGAATGTCTTCGGCCACCAGCAGCTTGAGCCAATCGATCAGCTCACTGGTCGATGGCTTTTTCTTCAGCCCCGGCAGGCCGCGCACGTCGTAAAACGTTTTCATCGCCACGGCCAGCAACTCGCCCTTGAGCGTGGGGAAATGCACCGCGACGATCTGCCGCATGGTGTCGGCCTCGGGGAATTTGATGTAGTGGAAAAAGCAGCGGCGCAAAAATGCGTCGGGCAATTCTTTTTCGTTGTTGGAGGTAATGAACACCAAAGGCCGGTGTTTGGCGCGAATGAGTTCGCGCGTTTCATAGCAATAGAACTCCATGCGGTCGATCTCACGCAACAGATCGTTCGGGAATTCAATATCGGCCTTGTCGATTTCGTCGATCAACAGCGCAACCGGCGCATCGGCCGTGAAGGCTTGCCACAACACCCCCTGCACGATGTAGTTGCGAATGTCCTGGACCCGTTCGCTGCTCTCGGCGTCGCCCAGTTGGCTGTCGCGCAGACGGCTGACGGCGTCGTATTCGTACAGGCCCTGCTGCGCCTTGGTGGTGGATTTGACATGCCACTGCAGCAACGGCAGGCCCAGCTCGCGCGCCACTTCCTCTGCAAGCATGGTCTTGCCGGTGCCCGGCTCGCCTTTGACCAGCAAGGGGCGCTGTAGCGTGATGGCGGCATTCACCGCCAGTTTCAGGTCTTGCGTGGCAACGTAACTCTCGGAACCTTGGAATTTCATGGGCCGTGAATAGGGTAATCGTTGATGAAACAGAGGGCAGGCCCCCTCCTATAATTCTTCATATTAGAGAGACAACCACCACGGGATTGTGCGCGCAAAATGAACAAAATACGGACCACGATATACAGCCTGCTTGTCGCTTGTGCGACGGGCGGGGCGTTTGCGCAGGAGACCGAAGGCGATGCGCAGGCGGGCGAAAAGAAGATCGCCATGTGCATCGGCTGCCACGGCATTCCGGGCTATCAGGCGAGCTTTCCTGAAGTGCACCGCGTGCCCATGATTTCCGGCCAGGGCGCGCGCTACCTCTCTCTGGCGCTGGAGGCCTACCAAAAGGGCGACCGCCGCCATCCCACCATGCGCGGCATTGCCGACTCGCTGACCGAGCAGGACATTGCCGACGTGTCTGCCTACTACTCCGCACATCGCCAGTCCGCCGCACCGGTCGAACTTCCCGCCAAGCCCCGCCGCGAACCCAGCGTGCAGGTGGCGGCGCTGCTGCAAAAGGGCGCCTGCGTTTCCTGCCATGGCGACAACTTCGCCAAGCCCATCGACCCGGCCTACCCGAAGATCGCCGGCCAGCATGCCGACTATCTGTATGTGGCGCTCAAGTCTTACAAGGCCGACAAGAACCCCAACCTGGGTCGCTCGAACGCCATCATGGCGGGAGTCGCCAAGCAGTTCACGAATGCCGAGCTGAAGGCTATGGCTGGCTACATCGGTTCGCTGGACGGCGATCTGCAGGTGGTGCCGCAGTCGCGCTTCCGCTGAGAGCACCGCTTTTTGCCACTGCTCCAAGGCGCGGTTTTCCGGGCCTTTTTTCCTGGTGCTGAATCAGGCCGGTGGTGCCGCGATGCTGCGGGTCGATAGATCCAGCTCGTCCAGCGGCGCCGGGTAGCCAAAGCAGTAGCCTTGTGCGGCGTTGCAGTTCAGCTCGCGCAGGCGGCTGGCCTGGGCCTGCGACTCCACGCCTTCGGCCACCACGGTCACGCCCAGCCCGCGCGCCAGGCTGAGCACCGACACAACGATGGCCGCGTCCTGGGGCGTCTGCAGCAGCGTGCGCACGAAGCGCTGGTCCACTTTCAGGCAGTCGAAGGGCAGGTCGGCCAGGTAGGTGAGCGACGAATAGCCGGTGCCGAAGTCGTCGATGGCGATCTTCACGCCCATGGCGCGCAGGGTCGTCAGCCGCGCCCGCGCGCTGGCATCGTCGTCGCTGATGCGCTGCGACTCTGTCAGCTCCAGCGTCAGCTGGCCGGGCGGCAGGCCGCTGGCACGCAGCGCCTGTTTGAGCAGCGTGGTGAAGTCCGACTGGATCAACTGCCGCGCCGACACGTTCACG
Organism: Acidovorax sp. WCS2018Noco2-16; assembly: GCF_031843945.1. Classification (NCBI taxonomy): domain Bacteria; kingdom Pseudomonadati; phylum Pseudomonadota; class Betaproteobacteria; order Burkholderiales; family Comamonadaceae; genus Acidovorax; species Acidovorax sp. WCS2018Noco2-16. The sequence goes on along the minus strand of NZ_JAVTJJ010000010.1, from coordinate 118,928 downwards.
TGCAGGTTGAAGTCGGGCGGCAGCGAGCCCAGGCGCTGGGCAATGGCCTGCGTGGCATGGCGCAGCACCCATTCGCCCAGCGGCAAGATCAGGCCGGACTCTTCCGCTATGGGAATGAAGACGCCGGGCGACACCATTCCGCGCGTGGGGTGATTCCAGCGTGCGAGCGCTTCAGCGCCAGTGACCCGGCCGGTGGTCAGGTCGACGATGGGCTGGTAGTGCACCAGGAATTGCTCTTTTTCCAGCCCCTGCCGCACTTCGGTGACCATGCGGGAGCGATCGACCGACCGCTCCATCATCGGCGCTTCGAACACCACGCACTGGTTGCGCCCGCTACTCTTGGCCTCGCCCAGAGCAATGCTGGCCTGGCGCAGCCACTCGGGCAGGTCGACACTGCGCAGCGCCCCACCGACCACGCCGACCGATGCGCTCAACAGCAGCTCGTCGTCACCCGCTGAAAACGGCGTGGTGAACAGGTTCTGCACGGCCTTGCCGATGGCCTGGTCCGACAGGCTTTCCACGCCCAGATGCAGCACGGCGAACTCATCACCCGCCACGCGGGCGATCAAGAGCGGCTCGGGTAGCCGGCCCTTCAGGCGGTCGCCCACGGCCTGCAGCAGCTGGTTTGCGGTGGTAAAGCCGACGCTGTCGTTGATGGCGCGAAACGCGTCCAGCCCGATCAGCGTCAACGCCACGGTGCGTTCCCCCTGCCATTGCGCGCGCTCCAGCAGGCCGCGCCGGGTCAGCAGGCCGGTGAGCTGGTCGGTCAGCAATTGGTCTTGCAACTGCTCGAACGACTGCTGCAGCCGCTGCGCCATGCGGTTGAATGCCTGCGAGAGCGCGGCGGTTTCGCGCAGCCGATCGGGCTGGGTCAGCAGGGCCGAGCCCGCCGACCAGTCCCCCTGCGCGAGCCGGTTGGCCGCTTCCGCCGTTTGCAGAATCGGGCGCGCAACGCGCTCTACCGCCCAGAGCGCCAGCAGCAGCGCCAGCACCGAGCCGAGCACGGCAGCGACCGTCCAGGCGCGCAGCCGGTCGCGGGTGTCGCCCAGCAGGTCGGACTCGGGCAGCAGCACGACGATGCGCCAGTCGAGTCCGTGCACGCCGGCAAATGGCGAAATGCGCCCGTAGTAGAGCGCACCGTCGTGCACCAGTTGAAAGCTGCCGCCACGTGCGCTGGCGTCGGCCAGCTGGGCTGCCGCGGCGCGCACCAGCGGGCTGGTGCTTTGCGCAGCCTGCAAGCGCGTGCGGGGCGACAGCTGCGACTGGCTGATGCGCTCGCCCACGATGAGCGCCGGATCGCTCTGTGCCACCAGCAGGCCGTCCGGTTCGGTGATGAACAGCGTGCCCTTGCCGCGCAGCGGTTCGTCGTGCAGAAAGCGCTGCAGTGAGTCGAGCCGCACATCGGCACTGACCACGCCCACCGTTTCCTGGCCCACTACGACCGGGGTGGAGGCCGAGATGATCACGTCGCCGCGTTCGCTGGCGGTGGTGTAGATGGGTGACCAGGCGGTGCCCCCGGCCTGGATCGCAGCCAAGTACCAGGGCCGCTTCGTGGGGTCGAAGCCGGCGAGTGCGCTGGTCAGCTGCATGGTGTCTGCGCCGGCATGGATATGCATCAGCCCCTGGGTGGACCGGTCTTGCAGGATGAGCCGGAAGCCGTCGTCGCGCCGCAGGGCTGCGTAGGTGTTGTCACGCCCGCCAAAGCCGAGCAGACCGACCTGGTCGAATTCTCCGTAGCGGTTGGGAAACACGGCCCTCAGATAGTCTGCCACCGGCCGCACGTCGCCCGGTTGGTAGAGCTGCTGCCGTGCAATGGTGTCGGCCAGGGAGCGCTGGATTTGATAGGGCGCCTCCAGGTAGGCGGCCAGCCGGCCTTGCGACGTGGACGTCACTGCGTTGAGCAGCCGCACGCTTTCCTGGTCGATCAGGCCGTGGATCTGCCGGTGCTGGCTCAGGGCCATCAGCGCCACTGTGCCGCCGAACAGCAACGCCATCGGCACGGCGATGGCCGTGCGCAGGGAGGGCTGCCAGCGGCGCGGCATTCAGTGGCCGGCCAGACGATGGCCAGGCCTGGCCAATGCGGTCGGTGGAGTACCGGTAATCAAGATCATTTTGGCCTGTAGCGCTTGTCTATAAAAGGTTTTATGCTATTTAAATAATAGCAATTCAGGTTTTTGGCAAAAAAGCATCAGTCGCGCGTGGCGCGCCGCTGCATGCAGGCGATGTAGGCGTCGCCATCGGGCGGGCGGCCGGAGCGCTGGCTTTGCCACAGCATCTCGCCCAGGCAATCCATGGCGGCGTGGTGGGCGTCGTGTAGCGAATCGAGGCGCGCGGCCAGCAGCTCGACCGCCTGCCGAATGCCGCGGGGCTGGTCGATGCTGCACTGCTCGCTGATCGACAGGTGCATCGACAGGTGCAGGAACGGGTTGGTCTGGCCGGGCGTCTCGTCGTAATTGCGCGCCAGGGCGGCATTCACGTCGGCCAGGTCGGCGTGGTATTCAGGGTGCTCGTCGATCCACAGGCTGGCCAGCGTCTCGATGGCTTCCATGGGCAAGCCGGCTTGGCTTTTGGCGTGCACGGCGCAGAAAAAGCGCCTGACGTCGGCTTGGGAGGGGTTGAACATGGGCAATGAGCGTAGCACGCGATAGGGCGCCTGCTGCGCTGTTATTGCGGACGATTCAGGCTGACTGGCGGGCCTTCACTGGCTGGCCGCTGCCCCGCCGAGAAAAAGCGCCACCGCGCGTTCCACCATGGCGCTGATCTCTTCGGTCGCCAGGGGCGGCGGGTTGGTCTGGTAGACGCGCTCTTCGGTTTCGGTGGTCACCAGCGCCAGAAACTGCAATGCCAGCACGCGCGGCGGCCAAGGCTTGAGCTGACCGCGCTCGACAGCCTGCGCCATCACGCCGGCGAGCGCCTGAATCGATTGCGCCGGGCCGGCCTCGTAGAACAGCTGGCCCACGTTGGAATGCCCGGCCTCGCCCACGACCATGCGGTAGACCGCCAAGGCGCTGGCGTCGTGCGTCAGCACGGCCAGCATGCGTTCACCGAACCGGGTCAGCAACTCGGGCAGCGCCCTGTCGCCCTGGGCAGACTGCTGCATTTCCACCACGGCGTCGGACAGATGCTGGGTGGCGATGGCGCGCACCACCGCCACGAACAGCGCTTCCTTGGACGAGAAATAGCCGTAGAGCGTGGCTTTCGAGCCGCCGCAGCGGCGGGCCAGTTCATTCATGGATGCGCGCTCGTAACCCGCTTCCTGGAACAGCCGGGCCGCCTCTTCCAGGATGGCGGTACGGCGGGCTTCTGTGCGGACTTTCATTGTCTCTTTCTGTTCTTTGGGAGGCTGTGGCGCCCCTTGCGCTGATGACGGATCGCACTGTACGCACTTCCCATGGCAATTGGATTGCCATCGCGTCGGTGAGGGGGCGGACCGACTGCTGCGAACGTTGCACCGTTGCGTCAACAATACGGGCGCAATCCCTGGAGCCTTGAACCCATGAATCTTCTGACGAATTTCCGCTGCGCCCTGTGCCTGGGCGCCGTGCTGTGTATGCCGCTCGCCGCGCATGCCGACAGCTTCACCTCCTCCGCATCCAGTGCTGGCTCCGCCTCCAGCGGCAGCGTTTCCGACTCGCTCAACGGCTCCAGCAACAGCTCCAGCGGCGACAGGAAGACGGCCGATGCCGACTACCGCATCACCGACGTGGCCGAGGCTCCCGGGCGCGACGGCTTCGTGCGCGTGACGATGGAGACCGATGCCGCCCAACGCCTGGTGCTGGACCTGCCAGCCGCCGTGTTCAGGCCCCAGCGCCTGGCGCGTGGCGACGCCATCCGTGCCGGCCAGCGAGAGTGGGGCATCGAGTTCGCCCGCGCCGACACGCGCGAGCCCTTCTTCCTGGTGCTGGCCGACGACTGGTACGGCGAGCTGGAGCCGCGCCGGGTGGGCCGCGCTTCGTGACGCTGCGGCGTCTGCTGTGCCACTGGGGGGCTGCGCTGGCCTTGAGCGCCGCCGCCGCCGGGGCCGCCCATGCCGGCGGCGCGCAGTTCTGCGGTCGCACCCAGCCGCTCACCGCGCCCGAGCAGGCCCGGCTGTTGCAATTTGCCGGCGTGGTGCGCACCGCGCTGGCCGAGACCTCGGCGCAGGCGGTGCTCATCAGCCGCTCGGGGCTGGACCTGTCGCGCTTTGGCATTCGCTATTCGCATGCCGCCATCGCCTGGCGTGACGAGCGCGGCGCCTGGAGCGCGCGCCAGTTGTACTACGCCTGCGACGAAGGCCGCCCGCGCCTGTATGACCAGGGCGTGGCCGGCTTCATCATGGGCGTGGACAACCCGGCGCAGGGCTACGTCTCCATCGTGCCGCTGCCCGATGCAGCAGCGGCCGAGGTGCGCGCCACGCTGCTGGACACGCCGCGCGCGCTGCGCCTGCTGTCGGCTCGCTACAGCGCCAACGCCTATGCCTTCGGGCTCGACTTCCAGAACTGCAACCAGTGGGTGGTCGAACTGCTGGCCACCGCGTGGGGCGACCTGCCCGATGGCGACGACCTGCGCGCCCGCGCGCAAGGCTGGCTGCGTGATGCGGGTTATGCGCCCGAGCCGGTCCATGTGGATTCGCACTGGCTGATGTTCGCCGCCGGCTTCGTGCCGCTGATCCACCTGCGTGACCACCCGGAAGAAGACCGCTACGCCATGCAACTGCGCGTCAGCCTGCCCGCCAGCCTGGAAACCTTCGTGCGCCAGCGGCTGCCGCAGGCCGAGCGCACCGAGTTCTGCCACGACGGCCAGCACGTGGTCGTGCACCGGGGCTGGACGCCGATGGCCGAGGGCTGCCGCCCGGCGGACGGCGATAGGGTGCTGCCCATCAGCGGCTGAGGCGATCTACCGCCGCCGCGTACCCAGCGTGCGTGAGATCGCCTGCGATGCCTCCAGCAAAGCAGGCAGCAGTTGCTCTTGCATCATCTCGGCGCTGGTGCGGTTGGCCTGGCCGCTGATATTCAGCGCCGCCACCGTATGCCCGGCGCGGTTCTTCAAGGGCGCGGCGATGGAGATCAGCCCTTCTTCCAGTTCCTGGTTCACCAGGCACCAGCCTTGCTGGCGGGCCTGGGCGATGCGCGCCAGCAGCGTGTCGTCGTCCAGCGCCGTGTGCGGCGTGAACGCCCGGCGGGGCACTTGCGCCAGGCGCGCACGCATGGCGTCCTCGGGCAGGGCCGCCAGCAGCACGCGGCCCAGCGACGTCCAGAACGCCGGCAGGCGTGAGCCCACGCCCAGGTTGGTGCTCATGATCTTGTGGGTGTGCACGCGCAGCACATAGACGATGTCGTGCTCGTCCAGCACGGCGGCCGAGCACGACTCGTGCACCCGGTCTACCAGCGATTCCATCACCGGCTCGGCCAAATCCCAGATGGGCATGGAAGACAGGTAGGCGAAGCCTAGGTCCAGGATGCGCGGCGTCAGGCAGAAGAACTTGCCGTCGCTCTCCACATAGCCCAGCGTCTGCAGCGTGAGCAGGATGCGCCGGGCGCCCGCGCGTGTCAGGCCCGTGGCGGTCGCCACTTCGCTCAGCGTCTGCTGCGGCGCAGTGGCGCTGAACGAGCGAATCACCTCCAGACCGCGTGCGAACGACTGCACATAGCTGTCGCCCGGCCTAGGGTTAGTACCGACGTCAGAGGGGGTGTCATCCATGGAGATTCATTCTAAAATTCTTTATACGAACATTTGTTCTATATACGAACATTTTCTCGATTCGGCAGAAAAGCGGCATCGGGATTTTCACCCCCAGTCGGGCAGACACATGATCAACAAGATTGCGGATTCGATAGCCCAGGCGCTGTCGGGCGTTCAGGACGGCGCCACGGTGCTGATCGGCGGCTTCGGCACGGCCGGCATTCCCGGCGAACTCATCGACGGGCTCATCGAGCGCGGTGCACGCGACCTCACCGTGGTGAACAACAACGCCGGCAACGGCGACGTCGGCCTGGCCGCGCTGCTCAAGGCCGGGCTGGTGCGCAAGATCATGTGCAGCTTTCCGCGCCAAGCCGACAGCTGGGTGTTCGACGAGCTGTACCGCAGCGGCCAATTGGAGCTGGAACTGGTGCCCCAGGGCAATCTGGCCGAGCGCATGCGCGCTGCCGGCGCCGGCATTGGCGCTTTCTTCTGCCCCACGGCCTACGGCACCGACCTGGCCAAGGGTAAAGAGACGCGCGAGATCAACGGCCGCCACTACGTGCTGGAGTACCCCATCCATGGCGACGTGGCGCTGATCAAGGCCGAGCGGGGCGACCGCTGGGGCAACCTCACCTATCGCATGTCGGCCCGCAACTTCGGCCCGGTGATGGCCACCGCTGCCAAGAAGACCATCGCCACGGTGCACGAGATCGTCGAACTGGGGGCGTTGGACCCGGAGGCCATCGTCACCCCCGGCATCTACGTGAGCCAGCTCGTGCGCATCGAGCGCACCGCCACGCAGGCGGCGGGTCTTAAGCAATCAGTCTGATTTTGAATGAAATTGGCCTCTAGCGCCCAAGGAATAAGCGTGAGCAGCTATCAAAAGAGAAGCAAAGACGAATTGGCCCGCCGGGTGGCGCAAGACATTCACGAAGGCGCCTACGTGAACCTGGGCATCGGCCAGCCGACGCTGGTGGCCAACCATATTCCGGCCGGCCGCGAGGTCATCCTGCACAGCGAGAACGGCATTCTGGGCATGGGCCCGGCGCCGGCTGCGGGGCTGGAGGACTACGACCTGACCAATGCCGGCAAGCAGCCCGTCACGCTGCTGGCGGGCGGGGCGTACTTTCACCATGCCGACAGCTTCGCCATGATGCGCGGCGGTCATCTGGATATCTGCGTGCTGGGCGCCTTCCAGGTGTCGGCCACGGGCGACCTGGCCAACTGGAGCACCGGCGAGCCCGGCGCCATTCCCGCCGTGGGCGGCGCCATGGACCTGGCCATCGGCGCCAAGCAGACGTGGGTGATGATGGATCTGCTGACCAAGCAGGGCCAGTCCAAGATCGTGCCGCAGTGCACTTACCCGCTGACCGGCATCGGCTGCGTCAAGCGCATCTACAGCGACCTGGCCACCCTGGCCTGCACGCCCGACGGCCTGGTTTTCATCGACGCCGTCGACGGCATCGACCATGCCGAACTCGAACGCCTGGTGGGCCTGCCCATCCACCGCGACTGACCGCCCCTTCTTTCGGAGACACCCCATGACTTCTGCCCAAGCCTTCATCTGCGACGCCATCCGCACGCCCTTCGGCCGCTACGGCGGCGCCCTGTCCAGCGTGCGCACCGACGACCTGGGCGCCATTCCCATCAAGGCGCTGATGGACCGCAACCCCGGCGTGGATTGGGCGGCGGTGACCGACGTGCTCTACGGCTGCGCCAACCAGGCGGGCGAAGACAACCGCAACGTCGCGCGCATGTCTGCGCTGCTGGCCGGCCTGCCCATCGACGTGCCCGGCGCCACCATCAACCGGCTGTGCGGATCGGGCCTGGACGCGGTGGGCACGGCCGCGCGCGCCATCAAGTCGGGCGAGGCGGGCTTGATGATTGCGGGCGGTGTGGAAAGCATGAGCCGCGCGCCCTTCGTCATGCCCAAAGCCGAAAGCGCCTTCAGCCGCAACAACGCGGTGTATGACACGACGATTGGCTGGCGCTTCGTCAACAAGCTGATGAAGGCGCAGTACGGCGTAGATTCGATGCCTGAAACGGCTGAGAACGTGGCCACCGACTTCGGCATCGAGCGCGCAGCGCAGGACCGCATGGCCCTGGCCAGCCAGCTCAACGCTGTGGCGGCGATCAAGGCGGGCTACCTGGCGCGCGAGATCGTGCCCGTGCACATCCCGCAGAAGAAGGGCGACGCCCTCATCGTCAGCGAGGACGAGCACCCGCGTGAAACCAGCCTGGAAGCGCTGGCCAAGCTCAAGGGCGTGGTGCGGCCTGACGGCACCGTGACCGCCGGCAACGCCAGCGGCGTGAACGACGGCGCCTGCGCGCTGCTGCTGGCCGATGAAGCCAGCGCGGCCAAGTACGGCCTCAAGCCGCGTGCCCGCGTGGTCGGCATGGCCACGGCCGGCGTGGCGCCGCGCATCATGGGCTTTGGCCCCACGCCCGCCACGCTCAAGGTGCTGGCGCAGACCGGGCTGACCATCGACCACATGGACGTGATCGAGCTGAACGAAGCCTTTGCCGCGCAGGGCCTGGCCGTGCTGCGCGCGCTGGGACTGAAAGACGACGACGCCCGCGTGAATGCCTGGGGCGGCGCCATCGCCCTGGGCCACCCGCTGGGCGCCAGCGGCGCGCGGCTGGTGACCACGGCCGTGAACCGCCTGCACGAGCACGCCGGCAAGTACGCCCTGTGCACCATGTGCATCGGCGTGGGGCAGGGCATTGCCGTCATCCTCGAACGCGTCTGAGCACGCGGCAAAGACCGAAGGAAACCCTCTTGTCCATCACAACCATCCAGACCCCCGGCGGAGCCTTTCGCGTGCGCATCGACGGGCCTGCCAGTGCGCCGGTGCTGGTGCTGTCCAACTCGCTCGGCACCACGCTGGAGATGTGGGACGCGCAGGCCGAGCGCTTTGCCCAGACGCACCGCGTGCTGCGCTACGACACGCGCGGCCACGGCGGCACCGTGGTGTCGCCCGGCCCGTACAGCTTCGACCAGCTCGGAGGTGACGTGATCGTTTTGCTGGATGCCTTGCACATCGAACGCGCCAGCTTCTGCGGCATCTCGATGGGCGGCTTCACCGGGCTGTGGCTGGGCGTGAATGCGCCTGGTCGCCTGACGCATCTGGTGGTGGCCAACAGCTCCGCGAAGATCGGTACGGCCGATGGCTGGACTGCTCGTGCCGCGCTGGTGCGCGAGAAGGGCGCGGCCGCGATGGCCGAGCTGGCCGCATCGTCGCCCGGCCGCTGGTTCACCGACGCCTTTGCCTCCGCGCAGCCCGGGGTGGTGCAGCGTGCGCAAGGCTGGATTGCCGGCATCGCACCCGAAGGCTATGCCGCCTGCTGCGAGGCACTGGCCCAGGCCGACCTGCGCAGCGCCATCGGCACCATCACCGTGCCCACGCTGCTGATTGCCGGCAGTGCCGACCCGGTGACCACCGTGGCCGACGCGCAGGCCATGCAGGCTGCCATTGCGGGCGCGCAACTGGCCGAAGTGCCTGCCTCGCACCTGTCCAACCTGGAAGCGCCCGCCGCGTTCGACGCCGCGCTGGCCGCCTTCCTTGCGCGTTGAGATTCGCCCTATGTGTTCGAAGCCCACCAATCCTCGCTGGCAGCGCCGCCCGGAGGGCTCCAACTGGGGCGACTTCGGGCCCCACGACCAGCTTGGCCGCCTGAACCTGCTCACGCCCGAGAAGGTGCGCCAGGGCGTGGCCGAAGCGCACGAAGGCCTGGCCTTTGCGCTGAGCCTGCCGCTGGATTACCCCGGCGGCAATGCGCTGAACCCCAACCGCAACCCGCCCGTGCTGCGTCCGCTGCTGCGCAAGGGGCTGGTCAACTTCAACTGCCTGCTGGGCGCGCTGGAGCCGGGCCGCACCGACGTGCTGTCGGACGACCTGGCCATCCTGCATTTGCAGTACTCCACGCAGTGGGACGGCCTGGCACACGCGGGCTCGATGTTCGACGCCAATGGCGACGGCCTGCCCGAAGCGCTGTACTACAACGGCTACGCCGCTGGCCGCGATGTGGTCGGCCCCAGCGACGTGCGCGATGCCGGCGTGCCTGACGCGCCGGGCTCGGCCGCCAGCACTTCGGCCGCGCATGCGCTGGGCATCGAGGGCATGGCCCGCACGGGCGTGCAGGGCCGTGGCGTGATGATCGATTTGCGCGCCCACCTGGGCGATGCCCGCACGGTGGTGGGCTACGACACGCTGATGCGTGTGCTGGATGCCGACAGCGTGGCGGTGGAGCCGGGCGACATCGTGTGCCTGCACACCGGCTTTGCCGACGTGGTGCTGGGCATGCGCAAGCACCCCGACGCGGCCGTGCTGGCGGGCAGCTGCGCCGTGCTGGACGGGCGCGACGACAAGCTGCTGCAGTGGATCACCGACAGCCAGCTGGCCGCCATCGCCGCCGACAACTACGCCGTCGAGGCTTTTCCCGCCAAGGCGGGCCCGGCCTGCTGCGCCGCGCTGCCGCTGCACGAACACTGCCTGTTCAAGCTGGGCGTGCATCTGGGCGAGTTGTGGCACCTGACGCCGCTGGCCGAATGGCTGCGTGCGCGGGGCCGCTCGCGTTTTCTGCTGACGGCGCCGCCGTTGAATCTGCCCGGGGCCATTGCCTCGCCTGTGACACCCGTCGCCACCGTGTAGCTGGTGTTCTGACTGTCGCCCCGTTCCGTGCAGTGCGCACTGCACGGAAATCCATCCCCTGAAGCCGGTTGACCGGCGTATGCCATGTGCCGCTGTCGCGTGCATAAGGAGAGTGCTTTGCCTTACATCATCGAAACCTTCGACAAGCCCGAGCACCAGCACGTGCGCAAAGCCGCTCGGGCCGCACACCTGGAGTTTCTGGACCAACACAAAGCCCTGCTGCTGGCCTGCGGCGCCAAGCTGGACGACGAGGGCAAGGATCTGGGCGGCGGCTTGTACGTGGTGGCGCTGGACTCGCGCTAAGAGGCGCAGCGCTTCATCGAGTCCGACCCGTTCCACGCCGCCGGCCTGTTCGAGCGCGTGACGCTCACCCGCTGGCGCAAGGCTTACGTCGACGGCCAGTGCTTTCTCTGACGCCGCCGCTTCGCATCTTCTGAAGGACTTCTCTCCCATGACCACAGCATCTGCACGCGAGCGCGTTCTCATCACCGGCGGCGGCGCCGGCATCGGCGCGGCGACGGCCGAGCGCTGCCGCGCCGACGGCTACGAGCCCGTCATCATCGACCGCGCCGTAGGCCATGTGCCCGGCGGCATCCAGGCCGACCTGTCCAACACCACCGACACCGCGCGGGCCTTGCAGGAGGCCCTGGCCGGCGGCCCCATCACGAGGCTGGTGAACAACGTGGGCATCGTGGTGCCGGCCGAAGCGGCCGAGCAGACGCTGGAACAGTTCGACCTGGCCGTGGCGCTGAACCTGCGCTGCAGCCTCCAGTGCATGCAGGCGCTGCTGCCGGGCATGCGGGCGGCGGGCTTCGGGCGCATCGTGAACATGTCCTCCCGTGCGGCTTTGGGCAAGGAGCTGCGCACCGCGTATTCGGCCACCAAGGCCGGGCTGATCGGCATGACGCGCGTGTGGGCGCTGGAGCTGGGCCGCCACGGCGTGACGGCCAACGCCATCGGCCCGGGCCCCATCCGCACCGAGCTGTTCGACCGCGCCAACCCGCCCGATGCGCCGCGCACGAAGGCCATCATCGATTCGGTGCCCGTCAAGCGCGTGGGCACGCCCGACGATGTGGCGCATGCGGTGTCGTACCTGCTGGATGCCCGCAGCGGCTTCGTCACGGGCCAGGTGCTGTACGTCTGCGGCGGCATGACGGTGGGCATCGCAGGCGTCTGACGGTCACGCTTGTCCTGATCCGAGCTTTCACAAATTCAACATCACAACAAGAGACCTTCCCCAATGTCGAAAATCACTGCCTTCTTCACCGAGCTGATGCGGCGCTACCTGCCCGACCCGTTCGTCTTCGCGATCATGCTCACGCTGCTGACCATGGCGCTTGCCTTCGGTGTAGAAAACCGTCCCATCAACGACGTGGTGCAGGACTGGGGCAAGGGCTTCTGGAGCCTGCTGGCGTTCACCACGCAGATGGCGGTGATTCTGGTGATGGGCTACGTGCTGGCGGCCGCGCCCATCGTGGACCGGTTTCTGAACCGCATCGCATCGCACGTGCAAACGCCGCGCCAGGCCATCATCGTCGCCACCATCGTGGGCTGTGTGGGCAGCTACCTCAACTGGGGCTTCGGCCTGGTGATCGGCGGCATCATGGCGCGCAAGCTGGCGCTCAAAGTGAAGGGCGTGCACTACCCGCTCATCATTGCGGCTGCCTACACGGGCTTCACCATGTACAGCCTGGGCTTTTCGGCGACCATCCCCGTGCTGATCTCCACCAAGGGCCATGCGTTCGAAGGCACGATGGGGCTGATCCCGCTCACGCAGACGATCTTCTCCACACCCATCCTGCTGACCAGCCTGGCCGTGCTGATCGCGCTGCCGCTGCTGAACGCCACCATGCACCCCAAGAAGGGCGAGAAGGTCGTCGAGCTGGATCCGGCCTCCGTGGCCGATGCCAAACCGGCCGGCGCCGAGAGCGTGATGGGCGACGAGAAGACGCTGGCCTACCGCTTGAACCACAGCCGCGTGCTGAGCCTGCTGATCGGCCTGTGCGGCATGGCCTATGTGGCCATGCACTTCATCAAGGGCGGCAACCTTGATCTGAACATGATCAACTTCTTCATCCTGTTCCTCGGCGTGCTGCTGCTGCGCACACCGATGGCATACGTGGAGAAGGTCAACGAAGGCGTGAAGACCATCGGCGGGATCATTCTGCAGTTTCCGTTCTACGCCGGCATCATGGCCATCATGCATGGCTCGGGGCTGGTGGAGTCCATCGCGCACGTGTTCGTGAGCGTCTCCACCGCCGACACGCTGCCGCTGTGGGGCCTGGTGAGTTCGTTCGTCATCAACTTCTTCGCGCCTTCGGGCGGCGGCCACTGGGTGCTGCAGGGCCCGTTCATGATCAACGCGGCCACCACGCTGGGCGCATCGCAGGCGCAGACCGCCATGTCGGTGATGCTGGGCAACGGCTGGAACGATCTGGTGCAGCCGTTCTGGATCTTGCCGGCGCTGGCGCTGTCCAAGCTCAAGCTCAAAGACATCATGGGCTACACGGTGGTTTCCATGCTGCTGGTGGGCGCCATCTACGCCGTGACCATGCTGGTCTGGCCGCACCTCTGATTCCCTCTCTCGTTTACCCCACCTCTTTTCAAGGAGAAATCCCATGCTGTTCATGGCTGAAATGATCGTGCAGATCCCGTCCACGCTGGCCCCCGAGGTGGCCGACGAAATCAAGCGCAAGGAAAAAGCGTATTCGCAGCAGTTGCAGCAAGACGGCAAGTGGCGCCACCTGTGGCGCGTCGTCGGCGAATACGCCAACGTGAGCATCTTCGACGTGGCCAGCAACGACGAACTGCACACCATTCTGAGCGGCCTGCCGCTGTTCCCCTACATGCAGATCAAGGTGACGCCGCTGGCCAATCATCCGTCGTCCATCGTGCAGGAATAACCGCGCTGCTGAGCCCCATCCCTATAAGAGATCCGAGGAAACAACACATGTCCGTTCACTTCACCCGATTCGCTACCCGCCGCACCGTCGTCGCCGCCCTGGCGGCTGCTGCCATCGGCACCGTTCCCGCCATGGCCTTTGCGCAGGCTTATCCGACCAAGATCATCACCATCGTCGTGCCGTTTGCAGCGGGCGGCACCACCGACATTCTGGCGCGCATCATTGCGCAGGGGTTGACCACCGAGCTCGGCCAGTCCGTGGTGGTGGACAACCGTGCCGGTGCTGGCGGCAACATCGGTGGCCAGCTGGCTGCGCGCGCTGCGGCCGATGGCTACACCCTGTTCATGGGCACCGTGGGCACGCACGCCATCAATGCATCGCTGTACAAGAAGATGCCATTCGACCCGGTGAAGGACTTCGCGCCGCTCACGCGCGTCGCCAACGTGCCCAACCTGCTGGTCGCCAACCCCGCGCAGCCATACAAGACGGTGCAGGAACTCATCGCGTACGCCAAGGCCAACCCCGGCAAGGTCAACTTTGGCTCGTCGGGCAGCGGCAGCTCCATCCACCTGTCGGGCGAGCTGTTCAAGAGCATGGCCAAGGTGGACATGCAGCACGTTCCCTACAAGGGCAGCGCACCGGCCGTGACCGACCTGCTGGGCAACCAGATCGGCATCATGTTCGACAACATGCCATCGGCCATCCAGCACGTGCGCTCGGGCAAGTTGCGCCCCATCGCGGTGACCACGGCCAAGCGTTCGCCCGAGTTGCCCGACGTGCCCACCATCGCCGAAGCCGGCGTGCCGGGCTATGAGGCCACGTCGTGGTTCGGCATGTTCGCCCCTGCCGGCACGCCCGCGCTCATCGTCGCGCAGCTGAACAAGGCGCTGGTGAAGGTGCTGGCCCAGCCGGACGTCAAGAAGAAGATCAACGAGCAGGGCGCCGAAACCGCGGGCGAGACGCCGGAGCAGTTTGCCGCTTTCATCCAGACCGAAGCCGTGAAGTGGGGCAAGGTGGTCAAGGAGTCCGGCGCCAGCGTGGATTGACGCATCGCATCGCTTCGCCAAATGCGGGGCCGCGCGGTAGGGACCCATTGCGCAGGCTCTGCCATCCTTTGTTGGCGCGGCATGACAAAACCCCCATGCGCCTGAGCAGGTCACAGGGGCCTTCACTCATGCAGCCATGGGGGCTCGTTTCCCAGTCAGCACTGGGAGCGAATCGAACTGGCGTTCGACTCAGTACTTCGCTTAGTACTTCGTTGCCTTGATGTCGGCCTTGGCCTTGTCATAGTCAGCCTTGGCCTGCTTTTCGCATGCGTTCTTGGCGTCGCCCGTCTGGTCGTCGCACTTTTCCTTGGCGACGTCGTGAACGCCTTCAGCCCGAACTTCGGCTACCTTGCGTGCATGAGCGGCGCTGGGCTTGTACTGTTGCTCCAGCTCGGCCTTTGCCAGCTTTTCCTTAGCTTCGGCCTCTTCTTCGCAGACATCCTTGGCGTTGTCCTTGAGGGTGTCGCATTGCACCTTTTGCGACTTGTAGTCGGCTTCGATTTTCGCCTTGGCCGCCTTGTGCTGGTCGGCCGTCAGGGCGTGTGCGCCAGTGCAGGCCAGGAAGCCCGAAGCGACGAGCGCTGCAATCACGTTGGTTTTCATAGGTACCTCATTGGATGAAAGACAGTGCACTGTCGCCTCACTGCCGTGCCCGCTGTGTAGGCGCGAGGCAGAGGCGTGTGTCGGAAAAGAGCACCCGCACCCACGCCATCCAGCGCGGTCAGCAGAACGCCTTGCGTTGCGCTTTTAGTGCGTTGCGGTCGATGCTGGCGTGCAGCAGCTCCATGTCTTTTGCGCTCACGCCCTGGCGGGCGAAGTGTTGCGGCCACTGGTCCACCGTGCGGGCCACGGCCTGCACGAGTTCGATGGCTCGGGCGCGCTGAATGCCGAATTCGCTTAGTTCGGTCAGCGCGTTGTCCAGGGTCGACTCAGCGCCATGTTGGCCGACCACCATGGCCTGGTAGCCCATGTTCTGCAGTGTCGGCACCACGTCGAACGCGGGGCATAGCGCGTAGTAGCCGTCCAAACCCAGGCGCAGGCAGTGATTGCGCTCGTGGTCGTCGGTGTTGTCCATGAGGATGTTGAACACCATGCGCTGGAACAGCTCTTCGCGCTGGGCTTTCTGCCGGTCAGGATGCGCCTGGCGCAGCAACACGGTAGCCAGGGCGCCGTAGCTTTCCGTGAGGCCCGCAGCCGCCAGCGCAGTTCTGGCGGAGATGCAATGCAGCCGCAAGGTCTGCCCGTTGGCGTCCAGCCGGTCGAAGCGCTGGATGGTCAGTGCGTGGCGCTGCGTGCCGTGCACATGCCGTGATGGCAGCGGCAGCACGCCCGTTTGCGCAACGGTGATGCCGGCAAGGGCGGCCAGCGTCATGGTGGCGTGTTCGATCAGCGGCGTGTCTACCGGGTCGTCTAGTTCGCTGAACTTGATCACGCAGGGGCCGTTGTCAGTCTGCAGCAGTGCTTTGGGCCGCGCGCCGCCCAAGGTGACACCGGGCTGCACCAGGCGCTGGATATCCGGCGTGACGGGCGCTTGTGTCTGCACGTCCTCCACCGCCTGCGCCAGCGACGCCAGGTCGCGCAGCTGCGGATACGGCCCGATGCGCCGGGGCACGTAGCGCTCGGCCGAGGTGGAGATGCCCAGTGCGCCAAAGCGGTCATCGCCGGCAAACAGCAGCATCTCCAGTATCGACAGGCGCGCCGGCCGGTCGATGTGGCGGATGATGCGCTCGCCCCAGCGGTCGGGCCGTGCGTCGTCGATGGCGCCGGGCGCGCTGTCCTTCAGCCCTGCGCTGAAGGCCTGGCCTGCGACGAGGGGCAGGTTTTCGCTCAGCGCGAACTCCCACCAGTCCGGCGTGTAGGTGAACGTGGCGCAGTTGGGCACCAGATGCGACAAGGCCAGCGAGCCGGTCAGCACCGGGGCGGCGGGGTTGACCAGCGCCCAGACGAAGAGCTCGTCTTGCGGCGCGTAGGTGCGCGGCGTGACCTGCGCCAGCTTCATGGCTGCGCTTTCTTGATGCCGGCCACCAGTGCCGCCAGGCCTTCGGCAGAGCGGTTGGCAGCCCGTTCTGGCGGGCTCCACCCCGGCGCGGCCGGTTCCGCCACCTGGTTTTTCACCGTCCGCTTGGCAGCGGAGCGTGGGCGGGTTCTGGCGACTTCGCGCTCCAGCGAGGCAAGGTCGCGCTGCGGCGCCACCAGGTCGGCCAGGCCCTGCGCCTGGTTGATGAGCCACATGCACATCACATACGACGCCATCGCCACCGACGGGTCGCCCCGTTCGATGCGCGCCATCGTCGGCTGCGACACGCCCAGCCGCTGCGCCCACTGCGCCTGCGTTTCCTTGCGGCGCTTGCGGGCGATGACGATGTTCTGGGCGAGCTGCGCAATTTGCTGCAGCACCGCCTGCGGGTAGTCAGCAGGAGAAGTGTTTTGCCTTGGCATTCATAGATATTACTAAAAATCTATGAAAAGAAAAGTCTATGAATTTTATTTGCTTGCTTAACTGCAAAGAAATTGATTAAAGCTGGACATAAAATTCATAGAAGCTCTGTTTTTGTAAATTGAAAAATATCTATAAATAAAGCCGTATTGAAAAGTGGCGGGGTTCTGCTTTTTCAGAAGAAGTACGTCAATCCCACGTTGAAGCTGCGTGGCAGTGCCGGCGACACCACGTTGGCGTTGATGGCACCGTCGTAGTAGGCCTTGTCGAACACGTTCTTCACGCCCGCCGTGACGCGGTAGTTGGAGCCGGCATAGCCGACGGACAGGTCTGCCACGGTGTAGGCGGGCAGGGTGAAGGGGTACGAGCCGACCTGCTCGCTGACATAGCGTGCGCCGGCGCCCAGCGTGATTTGCGGCATCTGCGGCAGCTTGTAGGTGGCCCACAGCGCCAGCGTGTGGCGCGGCGTGAGGTTCAGCGGCAGGCCCACGATGGCGGCTTTGTTGTCCCGCGTGACCTTCGTGTCGGTATAGGTGTAGGCGCCCGTCAGCTTGATGTTCTGGCGCAGGTCAGCACCCACTTCCAGTTCCAGTCCGCGCGATCGCTGCTCGCCGGTCTGCACGCTGAAGCCGGTGTTGGACGGGTCGGCCGTGGTGACGTTGCGTCGCGTGAGGTTGAAGAGCGCCAGCGCGCCGGTCAGCCCGCCGCCTGGCGCCTCGTACTTCAGGCCGGCTTCCCATTGCTTGCCGGTTTCGGGCGCAAACGCAGCGCCACTGAACGTGGTGCCTGACACAGGCAAGAACGATTCGCCGTAGCTGGTGTAGGCCGCCCAGCCGGGCGTGAATTCATAGACCAGCCCGGCGGACAGGGTGGTGGCGGAGTCTTTCTGGCGCGTCTGCTGGCTGGTCAGCCGGTTGTCGATCTCGTTGGTGGACCAGTCTCGGCGCAGGCCGACCAGGGCTGTCCATTGCGGGTTGAACTTGATCTGGTCCTGCGCGTACAGGCCCATCACGCTGAGCTTTGCCGGCGCATCGCCGGTGTAGCCTGTGGGGCAGGTGGCCGCTACCCCGTACACCGGGTTGAACAGATTGAGTGCGCCAATGGTGCAGCGCCGCTGGCCTTGCCAGGTGTGGCCGGTGCGCGCGTCCAGTCCGGTAACCAGGCGGTGCTGCACGCCCAGGGTCGAGAACTGCGAGAGCAGCGACGTGTCGGTAGCCAGCAGGTCGTCGTCCATGTACTGGTGCGTGGCCTGGCGGTTTTGCAGTCGCTGGTTGGCCTGCAGCGCCAGGTTGGCCACGAAGCTGCCCGTGCCCTTTTCGGTTTCATAGCGCACGTTCTGGCGCAGCGTCAGCTGCGGCGACAGCCGGTGTTCCAGCGCATAGCCGATGGACGTCGTCTCCATGTCGTAGTTGCCGAAGCTGGGGTCGCCCGTGTAGAGCGTGCGCCGCAGCGTGCCGTTGGCATTGGGCAGCACGGTGCCGTAGGGCGTGATGCCCTGCTGGCGCATCCAACTGCTCTGGCTGTAAGTGGCAAACAGCACCAGATCGGTCTGCGCGCCCAGGTCCAGTGACAGCGAAGGCGCGATCCAGCGGTCGCGCCGGTAGACGAAGTCGGTCGGGTCGTCGCTGTTCGAGACTTGCGCGTTGATGCGGAACGCCGCCTTGCCCGACTCGTTCAGCGGCCGGTTGATGTCGGCCTGCAGCGTGCGTTGGCCGAAGCTGCCCACTTCCACGCCCACTTCGCTTAAAGCATCGCGCTTGGGCCGCTTGCTCACCGCGTTGACGATGCCGCCGGGCTGCACCTGGCCGTACAGCACCGAGGCCGCGCCCTTGAGCACTTCAAAGCGCTCGTAGCCGTAGGGCGTCAGGCGCGTCCACATGCCGGGGCTTTGCACCAGGCCGTCGATGAGGATGGATTCGGTTGAGCGAAAGCCGCGAATGTTGATGTCGTCGAAACCGCGCCGCCCGAAGTTGACCGGGCTGACGCCGGCCACGGTCTGCAGCGCCTGCTGCAGGTTGTTGATCTGGCGCGACTCCATCTGCTCGCGCGTGACCACGCTCACCGACTGCGGGGTTTCCAGCCGGCGCATCGGCGCCTTGCCGGCGGTTTGCGCTTCGACGGGGGCAAAGCCCACGTCCTTTTCGGTGCTGGCGTTGATGCGCACTTCCTGCAATTGCGGCGCCGTGTCGGGCGCGGGCTGTGCAACGGCGGCTTGCGACAGGCACAGTGCCAGCGGGCTCAAGGCCCACAGCGTTGCGCCGCCACGGCGGGTGCGCGTTACTGGCACGGAGAGAGCAGGCGCGCGGGAGCTGGCTGCCCCGGCGATGGGGTGCGAAGGAGTGGTCATGACGGCGATCGAACGAGCGGAATGAAGGGGGCGCCGGCTCTGCCACCCAAGCTCAAGCTGGGCGAT
Organism: Acidovorax sp. WCS2018Noco2-16; assembly: GCF_031843945.1. Classification (NCBI taxonomy): domain Bacteria; kingdom Pseudomonadati; phylum Pseudomonadota; class Betaproteobacteria; order Burkholderiales; family Comamonadaceae; genus Acidovorax; species Acidovorax sp. WCS2018Noco2-16. The sequence continues at coordinate 99,816 of NZ_JAVTJJ010000010.1, read as the reverse complement.
GGAAACGCGGCGCGATTCTCATTTTAATGAGAATCATTTTCATCCATGTTGTTTTTTCGCCTGCCGTTTGCTCACGCCCGCATCAACCAAAGCGCGCGCCTGTGGCTGGCGCGCGCTGATTCAATCGCGGCTCTGAGGCGGTGATTGCGGCAATGGCTCAAGGCTCGGATTGGTATCGTGCTTCGATCCCTCCGCCTTTTCCTGTCTTTCCTTGGCCATCTGTTCCACCAGTTGCTGGCGGCCCTGCCGCGCCACGGCAATGAACTTTTCCTGGTCCTTGTGGTGCGGATACATGCGGTTGGCCAGGGCGATGTTGTGCTCGCGAAAGCGATCTGCCACGCGCAGGGCCTCTTGCTCGGGCAGGCCCATCAGCTCCAGCACCGTGCGGGCGGTCTTCAGGCTGGACTCGAACAGCTCGCGCTCGACATGCTCCACGCCCAGGTCGCGCAGCGCATTCCAGTGGCCCACGTTGCGCGCACGCGCCACGATCTTCAGCTGCGGAAAGTGCGATCGCGCCAGCGCGGCGATCTTCACCGACTGTTCGGCGTCGTCCACCGCGATGACCAGAATGCGGGCCTGCGCCGCGCCGGCGATGCGTAGCAGCTCCAGCCGGGTCGCATCGCCGTAGAACACACGGTAGCCGAAGGTGTGCGCCACCTCCAGCATCTCCACGCTGTGGTCCAGCACGGTGGTGGGCACGCCCTGCAGCAGCATGGTGCGCGCGACGATCTGCCCGTAGCGGCCGAAGCCCGCGATGATGACGGGCGCTTCCTGCGGCTCCGATATCTTGGCGGCCGTCGGCACATCGGTCTTCAGCCGCGCGTAGCGGCGCAGCAGCACCCGGTCCAGCAGCACCAGCAGCAATGGCGACAGCAGCATCGACAGCGCCACCGCGCCGATCAGCAGCGACGCGGTTTCGGTCGGCAGCGCGCCCGCCGTCGCTGCGGCCTGGAACACCACGAACGCGAATTCGCCGCCCTGTGCCAGCAGCAGCGTGAACACCGGCCGTTCCTGGTACGGCGTGCCGGTGACCCGCGCCAGCGTGTAGATCACCACGCCCTTGATGGCCAGAAAACCCACCAGCACCAGCGCCATCAGTCCCGGCGAGCGCATCAGCACGCCGAAGTCGATGGACATGCCCACGGCCATGAAAAAGAGGCCCAGCAGCAGGCCTTTGAAGGGCTCGATGTCGGCCTCCAGCTCGCGCCGATATTCGCTGTCGGCCAGCAGCACGCCGGCGAGGAAGGCGCCAAGTGCCATCGACAGGCCCACCAGCACCATCAGGTAGGCAATGCCCACCACCAGCAGCAGCGACGCGGCGGTGAAGATCTCGGGCGTCTTGCTGCGCGCGATCCAGCGCAACAGCGGCCGCAGCGCCAGCCGCCCGCCCAGCACGATGGCCGCCACCACGCCGATGATCTTGGCCGCCTCCAGCGCCATTTCGGCCGGCGTGTGGTGCGGCGCGGTGCCGCCCGCGCCCAGCGCTGCGGCGCCCAGCAGCGGCAGCAGCGCCAGGATGGGAATGGCCGCCACGTCCTGAAAAAGCAGGATGGAGAACGCCTTCTGGCCGCCGTCGGTGCGCATCAGGTTGCGCTCGGCCAGCGTCTGCAGCGCAATGGCGGTGGACGACAGCGCCAGCCCCAGCGCGGCCACCAGCGCAATTGACCAAGGCACGCCGCAGGCCCACGCGGCCAGCCACAGCAGGGCCGCGCAGCCCAGCACCTGGGCCGAACCCAGCCCGAAGATGGGGCGGCGCAGCGCCCAGAGCCGGCTGGGCTGCAGTTCCAGCCCGACGAGAAACAGCATCAGCACCACGCCGAATTCAGCGAAATGCAGGATGTCCTGCACGTTGCTGACCAGCCCCAAACCCCACGGCCCGATGGCGATGCCCGCCGCCAGGTAGCCGATGATGGCGCCCAGCCCCAGCGCGCGGGCGATGGGCACGGCCACCACGGCGGCGGCCAGGTAGAGGAATCCGTAATTGAGCCAAGCGGGGATGTGTTCCATGAGGGCGTTGGGTTATGGCCTGGGCGATGGATCGCCCGGCAGGAGCCGATGGAAAAGCGAGCAGGCACAGATCACGCGCAGCGCCCGTGCCTTGGTTGCCTTTTGCTATAAAAAATATAGCTACTTGCGCTTATTGGATAAGCGCTGGAGCCCTATTTTGCATGTAATCTGCGCGGGTGAGGCTCCGTCTAGAATCCGCAACCTCCTGATTCCCTTCTCTGATCGACTCCCATGGACCTACATACCTGGATCGCTTTCTTCGCCGCGTCGTGCCTGATCGCGGTATCCCCCGGCTCAGGCGCGGTGCTGTCCATGAGCCATGGCCTGTCCTACGGCGTGCGCAAGACCAGCGCCACCATCTTTGGGCTGCAGCTGGGGCTGCTGCTGATTCTGGTCGTTGCCGGCGCCGGCGTGGGCTCGCTGCTGATCGCGTCGGAGGTGGCGTTCAGCACCGTGAAGGTGCTGGGTGCGTGCTACTTGATCTACCTGGGCTTCAGCCAGTGGCGTGCCGGTGGTGCAGCCCCGCAAGACGGCGCCGAGGCCGCGCCTGCCAACGCCGGGCCGTGGCAGCGCCGCGTGCTGACGGGCTTTCTCACCAACGCCACCAACCCCAAGGGCATCATCTTCATGGTGGCCGTGCTGCCGCAATTCATGACCGATGCGCGCCCGCTGTGGACGCAACTGCTGGTGATGGCCGCCACCACGCTCTCGGTAGACGTGGTGGTGATGCATGGCTACGCCGCCAGCGCCAGCGCGCTGCGCCGCCTGATGCGCAGCCCGCGCGCCGCGCGCAACCAGAACCGCGTGTTCGGCGGCCTGCTGATGGCGGTGGGTGCGGGGCTTTTCTTCGTCAAGCGCGGTGGGCAGCACGCCTAATCAGTCGCTCCGTATCAGGTTTGCTATTAAATTAATAGCTACTTGCGCTTGATGAATAAGCGCTTGAGGCTGTTTCTATGCAGATTTCAGCTGTCGCATCTGCAGGCATGCCTGCCGGCGCTACGATGTGCGCTGCAACCGTTGTCCCCGCTTTGTGCAACCCAGTCAGTCACGCGCCAAGGAGGCCCGCATGCCGGTGGTCGTAGTCGCCAATCCCAAGGGCGGCGTGGGCAAGTCCACGCTGTCGACCCAGATCGCAGGGTATTACGCCAGCCAGGGCCACGCCGTGATCCTGGGCGATGCCGACCGGCAGCGCTCGTCCCATCTATGGCTGGGCCAGCGGCCCGCGCAGGCCCGTCCCATCGGCCTGTGGGACGTGGCGCACGACCTGATCACCCGCCCGCCCCACGGCACCACCCACGCCGTGCTGGACACGCCGGCCGGCCTGCACGGCTGGCGGCTCAAAGACGTGCTCAAGCTGGCCGACAAGATCATCGTGCCACTGCAGCCCAGTGTGTTCGACATCTTCGCCACGCGTGACTTTCTGGACGAGCTGGCCAGCCACCGCCACGGCGGGCAGGCGCAGGTCGGCATCGTCGGCATGCGGGTCGACGCACGCACGCTGGCGGCCGAGCGGCTGCACGAATTCGTGGACGGCCTGGGCCTGCCGGTGCTGGGTTACTTGCGCGACACGCAGAACTACGTGCACCTGGCCGCGCACGGGCTCACGCTGTTCGACGTCGCCCGCGGCCGCGTGGTGCGCGACCTGGAGCAGTGGCGGCCCATCTGCGACTGGCTGGACGCCGGCTGATTCCTTGTCGCCGGCTGGACACGCCCGCGCGCGCCTGCGGCGCTAGAGTGGCCGCATGAAAACCTTCCAGAGCTATACCGAGCTGGCCGCCTGCGTGGGCCAGGAAGTGGCCGTGACCGACTGGATCACGGTCACGCAAAAACAGATCGACCTGTTCGCCGAGGCGACCGGCGATCACCAGTGGATCCACGTGGACCCGGAGCGCGCCGCGCAGGGCCCGTTCGGCACCACCATCGCGCACGGGTTTCTCACGCTGTCGCTGATCCCCCGATTTTTCGAAGCGGCCTTCACCATCGCCGGCGCCCGCATGGGCGTGAACTACGGCCTGAACCGCGTGCGCTTCACCGCGCCCGTGCCGGCCGGCAGCCGGGTGCGGGCCCGGCTGACCTTGCTGGCGCTGGAGAAGGCCGAGCCGGATGGTATGCAGATGACTTGGCAGGTCACCATGGAACGCGAGGGCGGCGACAAGCCCGTGTGCGTGGCTGAATCGCTCGCCCGCAATTACGGCGCTGCGCCGTAGATTCCTTCGCCGCTTTCTTACTCGCCACTGGCTGGCTCGGCCGGGCCTTGCATGAAGCTGTTCTGTCGCCAGGCCTCGAACACCGTCACCGCCACGGCGTTCGACAGGTTCAGGCTGCGCTGCCCCGGCACCATGGGCAGCTTGAGGCGCTGCGCGGGTGGGAAGGTCTCGCGCAACTCAGGCGGCAGGCCGCGCGTTTCGGCGCCGAACACCAGCCAGTCACCAGGTCGAAAACCCGTGTCGTACACCGTCTGCGTGCCATGCGTTGTCATGGCGAACATGCGCGCGGCATCGGGTTGCTCGTCGCGCAGCAGGGCTGTCCAGCCGGCGTGGCGACGCACCTGTGCGTACTCGTGATAGTCGAGCCCGGCGCGCCGCATCAGCCGGTCTTCCATCGAGAATCCCAAGGGCTCCACCAAGTGCAGCGTGCAGCCCGTGTTCGCCGCCAGCCGGATCACGTTGCCGGTGTTGGGCGGAATTTCAGGTTCGACGAGAACAATGTGAAACATGCCGCCATTCTGAGGCGGGCACGGGGTCTGTAACACCAGGCAGCCACTGCGAACGCAACAAAAGGTATCTCGCCCCAGCGCGGTTTTTCAGGCCGTGCGCGCCAGCACCAGCCCGGTGATGTGCGCCACACCCGCCTGGCGCAGCACGGTGGCGGCCATCTGCAGCGTGGCGCCGGTGGTCATCACGTCGTCCAACAGCACCACGCGCTGGCCTGCGACCTGCGCTGCGGCCAGCGGCTCCAGCGCGAAGGCGCCGCGCAGGTTGCGCAGGCGCTGGGCGCGCGTCAGGCTGCTTTGCGCCTCGGTCGCGCGCAGGCGCAGCAGCCAGTCGGCGCGGGTGCGCTGGCGGTCCAGTTGCCGGGCCAGCAGCAGTGATTGGTTGAAGCCGCGCTCGCGCAGCCGCTCGTTCGACAGGGGGATGGGCAGCAGCCAGTCTGCCTGCGCCACGGCGGCCATTACGCCGGGCGCGGCCATCAGGTGTGCGCCCAGTGTGGCGGCCCAGCCCGGGTCGTTCTTGAATTTGAACTCGGCCAGCAGACCGGCCCAGGGATAGCCGTAGTCCATAGCGGCCAGGCATGCGTCCAGCGGCGGCGTTTGCCGCACGCAGCGGCCACATTGATCGACGCCAGCCGGCACGGGCAGGGCGCAGGTGCGGCAACGGCTGCGGTGGGTGGCGAACCGTGCCACGCAGTCCGCGCAAAGGCGGTCAGCCGGCCAGGCATGGCAGACGGCGCACTGGCTGGGCACGCGCAGGGCGAGTCGGGTCAGTCCAGACAGCACCTGGCGCCAGGCGGGCCTAGCGGGCGATATCCCTTGGGTCTGCGTAGCGGGCATCGGCTCAATATACTCGCGCGCACTGGCCGCAACGGCTCACCGTACCCCGCGTCTTCACGCACCGTCTTTCGCGCACCCGCTCCCATGCCTGACTCCTTGCCCCCCACCATCGATCCGGTCGCCGCGGCCCGCTGGCACGCGGCCGCGCCGCCTCAGTCCCCCTGGCTGCACGAGGAGATCGCCCGCCGCATGGACGACCGACTGCAATGGATCACCAAGCCACCCGCAACCTGGTGCGACTGGGATCCGCTGCGTGGCGGCCTGCAGGGCCATGCCCTGGTGCGCCAGCGCTACCCCCAGGCGCAGTGCCATGTCGCCGAAACATCATCGCCCCACGGCCAGGCGCTGGCCGAGGCGCATTTCGCTACCCCGTGGTGGAAACCTTCGCGCTGGACGGGCCACGCACCGCGCCTGGGCGTGCCGGCCGATGGCAGCGTGCAGATGCTGTGGGCCAACATGGCGCTGCACATGGCCGCCAACCCGCAGGCATTGATCGCGCGCTGGCACCGCGCACTGGCGGTCGACGGCTACCTGATGTTTTCCTGCCTGGGGCCCGATACGGCCCAGGAACTGCACCGCGTGTATGCCGCGCTGGGCTGGCCGCCCGCCGGGCATGCCATGACCGACATGCACGACTGGGGCGACATGCTGGTGCAGGCAGGCTTTGCCGAGCCGGTGATGGACATGGAACGCGTCACGCTCACCTTCGCCACGCCGCGACGGCTGCTGGAGGAGTTGCGCGGGCTGGGTTGCAACCTGCACCCACAGCGCTTTCCGGCATTGCGAGGGCGTGCCTGGCGCCAGCGGCTGGAGCAGGCCCTGGCCGACCAACTGGCCGATCCGAACCAGGGTTGCCAGTTGGCCCTGACCTTCGAGATCGTCTACGGCCATGCCTTCAAGCCCGCGCCCCGCGTGCGGGTGAGCCCGAACAGCGCCGTGTCGCTGGAGGACATGCGGGCCATGTTGCATGGCGGGCGCGGCCCGGGGATGGGCGGCTGAATCTTTGCCTGGTGGCAACCCGCTGGTGCATGGCCCGGGCGATGCGGTCCATGCGCCACATCAAGGCGGGCTACAATTTTCGCTTTCCGCGCGCGCGGACTGGTGAACCAGCGGGGTGGCGTATCGATGAAAGCTGCCCCGCTTGCGGCCAGCACGCTGCCGAATTTTCTTTCAGCCCGGTGGCGTTGCGTCCCCGGGCTTTCTCTTGCGTCGTCGCCATGCCACTGTCCCCGGGCTATTGCGTATTGCATTAGTGCGCGCGGGTGGGCATGCTTGCCCTCGGATGGAGACAAGCCGGGTTCATGTGAGCCAGGTCACCTTGGTGGGCGCAGCCAGCGGCAGCGCACCAGGTGCCAGGCACGAGACGTTCGCATGGCCTTGTGCGCAGCCTGACCCCACGCAGGCGCGGCAAGGATGGGTCCAAATTGAGGCAGGGAAGTTAAGTGAGAACTATGAAGAGCATTTCCAACACGCTGGCTTCTTTGCTGCTGGTATCTACGGCAGGCTTGGGCACCTTGGCCCATGCAGTGCAGGACCTTCCCGGTGGACCGGCGGTGCGCCAGCTCAACATGGCGCCGCCCGTCACGCGCATCGCCCAGGAGCAGCATTACCTGCACTGGATGATGCTGATCATCTGCACGGTGATCTTCGTGGCCGTGTTCGCGGTCATGTTCTATTCCATCTGGAAACACCGCAAATCGCGCGGCGCGCGCCCTGCCAACTTCCACGAATCGGTGACGGTCGAAGTGGCATGGACGATTGTTCCGTTCATCATCGTGATCCTGATGGCGTTGCCCGCTACCAAGGTGCTGGTGGCGCAAAAAGACACCACCAATGCCGACCTCACCATCAAGGCCACCGGCTATCAGTGGAAGTGGGGTTACGACTACATCACGGGCGAGGGCGAAGGCCTGGCCTTTATCTCCACGCTGGACAGCAGCCACCGCCAGATGTCCGACAGCGGCAATGTGACCAACGCGCCCACCGACTACCTGCTGAAGGTCGACAACCCGATGGTCGTGCCGGTGGGCAAGAAGGTGCGCGTGATCACCACCGCCAACGACGTCATTCACTCGTTCATGGTGCCGGCCTTCGGCATCAAGCAGGATGCGATCCCTGGCTTTGTGCGCGACACCTGGTTTCGCGCTGATCAAGTGGGCGATTACTACGGCCAGTGCGCCGAGCTGTGCGGCAAGGAGCATGCGTACATGCCCATCCATGTGAAGGTGGTGTCCGCCGCGGACTACACGCAGTGGGTGGCCGAAGCAAAGAAGAGGGCAGCAGCCAAACTGGACGATCCATCCCGCGTCTGGACGCTGGAGCAGATCCTGCCGCGTGGCGAGAAGGTCTATGCGGCCAACTGTGCAGCCTGCCACCAAGCCAATGGCAAGGGCGCCGGCCCAATCAAGCCGCTCGATGGCTCCGCCGTCGTCAAGGATGAAGATCATGCCAAGCAGATCCAGATATTGCTCAAGGGCGCGGCGGGCGGTGCCATGCCGTCCTGGGCGCAGCTGAGCGACACCGATCTCGCGGCCGTCGCCAGCTATACGAAGAATGCGTGGTCCAACAAGACCGGCCAGCTGGTGCAGCCGGCAGAAGTCTTGGCCCAGCGCGGCAAGTGAGCCGAGCCGCAACGCCCAATGCATTGAGGAAAACAAGATGAGCGCAGTTATCGACAACCACGCACCGGTGGACGGCAGCATTCACGGGCTTCATGGCGCCCACGACGGCGGCCATGACGACCACCACCACGGAGCGCCGACCGGCTGGCGCCGCTGGGTGTTCGCCACCAACCACAAGGACATCGGCACGCTGTACTTGCTGTTCTCGTTCACCATGCTGATGGTGGGCGGCGTGCTGGCATTGCTGATTCGCGCCGAGCTGTTCCAGCCCGGCCTGCAGCTGGTGAACCCCGAGCTGTTCAACCAGCTGACCACCATGCACGGCCTCATCATGGTGTTCGGCGCGATCATGCCGGCCTTCGTGGGCTTTGCGAACTGGATGATTCCGCTGCAGATCGGCGCATCCGACATGGCCTTCGCGCGCATGAACAACTTCAGCTTCTGGCTGATGATTCCGGCGGCCATCACGCTGGTGTCCTCGTTTTTCATGCCGGGCGGCGCTCCTGCGGCTGGCTGGACGCTCTATGCCCCGCTCACGCTGCAAATGGGCCCGTCGATGGATGCCGGCATCTTCGCGATGCACATCCTGGGCGCCTCGTCGATCATGGGGTCGATCAACATCATCGTCACCATCTTGAACATGCGCGCCCCGGGCATGACGCTGATGAAGATGCCCATGTTCGTCTGGACCTGGCTCATCACTGCCTACCTGCTGATCGCCGTGATGCCCGTGCTGGCCGGCGCCATCACCATGACGCTGACCGACCGCCATTTCGGCACCAGCTTCTTCAATCCCGCCGGCGGCGGCGACCCGGTGATGTACCAGCACATCTTCTGGTTCTTTGGCCACCCCGAGGTCTACATCATGATCTTGCCGGCCTTCGGCATCATCAGCCAGATCGTGCCGGCTTTCAGCCGCAAGCGGCTCTTCGGTTACGCCTCGATGGTGTATGCCACTTCGTCCATCGCCATCCTGTCGTTCATCGTGTGGGCGCACCACATGTTCACCACGGGCATGCCGGTGACGGGCCAGCTGTTCTTCATGTACGCCACCATGCTGATCTCGGTGCCCACGGCTGTGAAGATCTTCAACTGGATCGCCACGATGTGGCGCGGCTCCATGACCTTCGAGACGCCCATGCTGTTCGCCGTGGGCTTCATCTTCGTGTTCACGATGGGCGGCTTCACGGGCCTGATCCTGTCGATGGCGCCCATCGACATCCAGCTGCAGGACACCTACTACGTGGTGGCCCACTTCCACTACGTGCTGGTGGCCGGCTCGCTGTTCTCGATGTTCGCGGCCTACTACTACTGGGCGCCCAAGTGGACGGGCGTCATGTATTCCGAGCGGCGCGGGCAGATCCACTTCTGGGGCTCGCTCATCACGTTCAACATCACCTTCTTCCCGATGCACTTCCTGGGCCTGGCCGGCATGCCACGCCGCTATGCCGACTACCCCATGCAATTTGCCGACTTCAACATGGTTGCGTCCATCGGCGCGTTCGGTTTCGGCTTCATGCAGGTGTATTTCTTCCTGGCCGTGGTGTTGCCCGCTATGCGCGGCAAGGGCGAGCCTGCGCCACAGCGCCCATGGGAAGCCGCTGAAGGGCTGGAGTGGGAAGTGCCTTCGCCCGCGCCATTCCACACGTACGAGACTCCGCCGAAGCTCGACTCGTCCGCAACGCGCGTCGTCGGCTGATCTGCAAGGGACGATATGGCGACACCTGAACAGAAGAAGGCCAACCTGCGCATGGGGCTCATCTTGGCTTCCATTGCCTTCGCGTTCTTCATCGGCTTCATGGTCAAGATGACCTGGTAACGACATGAAGCACTCCTTGAGTCGCTCCGCACTTTCCCCCTCCAGGGTGGCGACGCCAATGCCAGGCGTTGCAGAGCTCGTGCAGCGTATAAGGGCCAGACCATGAACCTGCGCCGCGAAAACTTCAAGATGGTGGGCAAGCTGGCCGTGATTTCGGTCGGCATGTTCGCCTTCGGCTATGTGCTGATTCCCATCTACAAGCACATCTGCGAGATGACCGGCATCAACATCTTGTCGCTTTCGGAGCGCCAGGTGCCCGGCAACGGCGTGGCGGGGCGTGACGTGAAAGTACCCACCAACAGCCAGGTGGACACCAGCCGCACCATCACGGTGGAATTCGATGCTAACGCGCGTGGCCCGTGGGACTTCAAGCCCGCGCAGCGCTCGGTCAAGGTGCACCCGGGCGAGCTGACTACGGTGATGTACGAGTTCCAGAACATCCAGAACCGCCGCATGGCCGCGCAGGCCATTCCCAGCTATGCACCACGCCAAGCCGCCGCGCATTTCAACAAGCTGGAATGTTTCTGCTTCAACCAATACACGCTGGAACCGGGCGAGAAAAAGGAATGGCCGGTCGCCTTCATCATCGACCCCAGACTGTCCAAAGACGTGACCACGATCACGCTGTCCTACACCTTCTTCGAAGTGGGCGGCAGAACGCCGGCAGCCCCTGAATCGACAGCAGCCTTGCCTGCTGTCGCCCCACCGGCAGGCACATGACCGATGAGCGCAAGCCACGGCCAACCGACACCGCACCGCGCAGGGGATCGTTGCCGCGCACCATCCGTGCCGTGGCGTGGTCGCTCATCGGGTTGCGCAAGGGGTCTGAATACGAGAAAGACCTGGAGAAGATCAACCCGCTGCACCTTGTCATCGTCGGCCTGCTGGCGGTGTTCGTCTTGGTGGCGCTGCTGATCGTGCTGGTCAATTGGGTCGTACGGACATGATCGTTTTGAATTACCCCAACGTTTGCTGGCTCGCCTGCAGCCGGGTTGAGACACACCTACAACAGAGATTCGAGACTGAGGAGCTGACATGAGCGCACCCACCCACGGCACCACGCCGTATTACTACGTGCCCGCCGAGTCGCGTCACCCCGTGATGGCGGCGGCCGGCCTGTTCTTTGTTATTTTGGGCGCGGCCCAATGGATCAATGGCCACGAATGGGGCAAGTACTCGCTCGCCATCGGCATGGTGTGGTGGCTGTTCGTGCTTTACCAGTGGTTCCGCGATTCGGTGCGCGAGAGCGAGGCGGGGCTCTACGGCCACAAGATCGACCTGTCGTATCGCTGGAGCATGAGCTGGTTCATCTTCTCCGAAGTAATGTTTTTCGGCGCCTTCTTCACAGCACTGTGGTGGGCGCGCGCGCATTCGATACCCGCGCTGGGCAGCCTGGACAACGCCTTGCTCTGGCCCGACTTCAAGGCTGTCTGGCCCAGCATGATGGCGGGCGCCACGGCGTCCCCGGCTGGCATTGTCGAGCCGTTCCAGACCGTGGGTCCGTTCTGGCTGCCCACCATCAACACCGCGCTGCTCCTGACGTCCGGCGTTACCTTGACCATCGCCCACCACGCGCTGCGCGACGGGCACCGCGCGCGCGCCATCGCCTTCATGTGGGCGACCGTGGTCCTCGGCTTCGTGTTTCTGTGCGTGCAGGGCTACGAGTACTACCACCTCTACACCGATCTGAACCTGAAGCTCAACTCAGGGGTTTTCGGCTCCACCTTCTTTATGCTGACCGGCTTTCACGGCTTCCATGTGTTCATCGGCATGTTGATGCTGCTGTTCATCACGCTGCGCCTGCAAAAAGGCCACTTCACTGCCGAGCGCCATTTCGGCTTCGAGGGCGCTGCCTGGTACTGGCACTTCGTGGACGTGGTCTGGCTGGGCCTGTACGTGCTGGTGTACTGGTTCTGAGCGCTGCAGCGCGCCACCAAAAAAAGCGCCATCGGGCGCTTTTTTGCGTTGCGAGCACGCCCGCCCGCCCGTCTGGTTGTGGAAGGCCAGGAGTCTGCGCGGTATAAGGCGTCGATAGCGAGAAGCGGCCCCAGCGAGAGCAGTTTTCGCCTGATTCGCAGGCCCATAGCTCGGCTATGGGTCAAGAAGTCGGTGAAAAATGAACCGCTGCGGCCGCTTCGCAGCCGACGACTCTTCTGCCGCGCAGGCTCCTAGGGTTCAGCGCGGCGAGGCCGGCAGGCCCGTGGGCTGGATGTACCCCAGCTTCCATGCTGCGATCAGGCTGATGAAGAGCACAATCGACAGGGCCACGCGCAGCGCCAACGCGCCGGCCATGCGGCCGCTGCGCGCCTTGTCGTTGCGGCCGTTGCGCATCATGAAAAACAAGGCCGAACCGAGGGTCGCCAGAATGCAGAGAAAAGCCAGCACCACTACATATCGCATGCAGGGCATTATCCAGTGAACACCGCCACCCGCACAGAGGGCGTTCCCCTGGGGCTGCGATTTTGGTGCATTGCCTTGGCCGCAGTGATCGCCGTGCTGCTGACCGCATCGCTGGGCCGGTGGCAGTTGTCGCGCGCCGCACAAAAAGAAGCACTGCAGGCGGCCATGGACGAGCGTGCGGCGCAGCCGCCCGTCGGAGGGGCTGCGCTGGCGGCTGCAGTGCCGCAGCAGACTTCGGATGGGCAGGGCATTGACGCGCTGGTCCATCGCACGGCGGTGCTGCGCGGGCAATGGGTGGCAGGTGCCACCGTATTTCTTGACAACCGGCAGATGCACGGACGCCCGGGTTTCTTCGTGCTGACACCGTTCAAACTGGCCGGGCAATCCGCGGCTACCGTGGTCGTGCAGCGCGGCTGGGTACCGCGAGATTTCCAGGACCGCACGCGGCTGCCCGAGGTGCCCACGCCCGCAGGCGAGGTCGAAGTCACCGGCCGTATCGCATCGCCCCCGTCACGCCTCTACGACCCCGGTGGAACCGGCGCGGGCGAGGGGTCTTCCCGCATCCGGCAAAATCTCGACCTGACCGCCTACGGCGCCGAACATGGTCTGGTGCTCGTGCCCCTGTCGCTGCTGCAGACCGGCAACGACGACACCGGCCCGCAAGGGCTGCGGCGCGACTGGCCCGCCATCGACAGCGGCGTCGACAAGCATTACGGCTACGCATTCCAATGGTTCGGGCTCAGTGGCCTGGTGGTGATCCTCTATGTCTGGTTCCAAATCGTCCGACGCTTCCTTCGCCCACGCGGCAAGCCTTCCGCCGCCGCCTGATGCTGCGGGTGAGGCGCACCCGCTCGGACTGACCGTGCACAGCGTTCCCGAAGCCTCCCAGGCATTGCGCGATGCGCCGCATTCCCGCACGGGCCGCTGGAAGATGATCGGCGTGATGCTGGTCTGCGCCGCGCCGGTCATCGCCTCGTACTTCACCTACTACGTGCTGCGCCCCGATGGCCGCCGCAATTTCGGTGAGCTCATCAACCCGCAAAAACCGTTGCCGGCGCAGTTGCCGGTCGCCATGCTCGACGGCCGCCCAGGCGGCGTGCTGAGCCAGTTGAAAGGGCAGTGGCTGATCGTCAGCGTGGCGCCGGGCGCCTGCGCCGAAGCCTGCCGCAACCACCTGTACCTGCAGCGCCAGTTGCGCGAGAGCCTGGGCAAGGAAAAAGACCGCATGGACTGGGTCTGGCTGGTGTCCGATGCGGCGCTGGTGCCTGGCGACATCGCCCCCGGCCTGCAATCGGCCACCGTGCTGCGCGCCGACCTCGCCGCGCTGGCGCAATGGCTGGCGCCCGCTGCGGGCCATGCGCTGGTTGACCACCTTTATGTCGTCGACCCGATGGGCAACTGGATGATGCGCTTTCCGGCAGGGCTGGACCGCGCCGGCGCCGCCAAGGCCAAGCGCGACCTGGACCGTCTTCTGCGCGCTTCCTCGTCGTGGGACCAACCTGGCCGCCCCGAGGCCCAGCAGCCATGACCGACGCCCAACCCCTCTACGACCTGGCGCCGCTGCTGCGCCTGATGCTGCTGGGCATCGTCATCGCCCTGGGGCCGCTGGCCTGGGTGTGGCTGCGCAACCGCCGCAGCTCGCCCGTGCGGCGCCTGCAGGCGCTCACCGTGCTCACGCTGTTTCTCACGTTCGACTTGGTGCTGTTCGGCGCGTTCACGCGGCTGACCGATTCCGGCCTGGGCTGCCCCGACTGGCCCGGCTGCTACGGCAACGCCAGCCCCGTGGGTGCGCGTGCTGAGATTTCGGCGGCTCAAGAGGCCATGCCGACCGGCCCCGTCACCCACGGCAAGGCCTGGGTGGAGATGATCCACCGCTATCTGGCCACGGGGGTGGGCGTGCTCATCATCGCCATTACCGTCGGCGCCTGGCGCCAGCAGCGTGCCTCGCGGCGCCCGGGCGGGCCGCCTGCGCCTGCGCTCAGCCCGTGGTGGCCCACGGCCACGCTGGTATGGGTCTGCCTGCAGGGCGCGTTCGGTGCGCTCACTGTGACGATGAAGCTGTTTCCGGCCATCGTCACGCTGCACCTGATCGGCGGCATCGTGCTGCTGGCCATGCTGTGCGTACAGGCGGTGCGGCAAACGCAGGCCTCGCTGGGCACGGCGCCCGTTCCCTTGCGCGCCGCGCTGCGTTGGCTGCTGATCGCGACGACCGCGCTGGTCGCTGTGCAGATCGTGCTGGGCGGCTGGGTCAGCACCAACTACGCCGTACTGGCCTGCACCACATTCCCGACATGCCAGGGCAGTTGGTGGCCTGAGATGGATTTCGCTCACGCCTTTGAGGTCTGGCGTCCGCTGGGCCTGCTGCCGGACGGCTCCAGCATCAGCTTTGCCGGGCTCACCGCTATTCACTACATTCACCGGCTGGCGGCCTATGTGGTGCTGGCTGCGCTGGCGTTGCTGGTGTGGCGCCTGCGTCGCGCCCAGGCCCTGCAGTCGCCCGCCCGATGGCTGGCGGGCCTGTCGCTGCTGCAGTTTGCCACCGGCCTATCCAACGTGGTGCTCGACTGGCCCCTGGTGGCTGCCGTGCTGCACACCGGCGGCGCCGCCGCGCTGGTGGTCGTGCTGACCTGGGCGCTCAGCGCCAGCCGCGCCGCCACGGCGGCCGACCCGCTCGCCTTGCCTGGTACCGATGCGGCGCCGCGACCGACACCTGCGTCAGCCGACGCCACGAGAATTTCCGCATGAGTGCAGCCCCCGCCCCCGCGCCCCTTCCTACGGCATCGCTTGGCCGCGCTTCGCGCTGGTCGCAGTTCTATGCCCTGACCAAACCGCGCGTGGTGCAGCTGATCGTGTTCTGCGCCTTCATCGGCATGGTGCTGGCTGTGCCCGGCATGCCGAGTGGCCACCAATGGGCGCAAATGGCGTTGGCCAGTGCCGGCGTCTGGCTGGTGGCCGGGGCTGCGGCCGCGTTCAACTGCGTGGTGGAACAGGGTATCGATGCGCGCATGAAGCGCACCGCTTGGCGGCCGACAGCCAAAGGCGAGCTGTCCAATACGCAGACGCTGCTGTTTTCCGCCACGCTGTGCCTGGCCGGCTCTGCGCTGCTGTACCTGACCGTGAACCCGCTGACGATGTGGCTGACCTTCGCCACCTTCGTGGGCTACGCTGTGATCTATACCGTGATCCTCAAGCCCCTCACGCCGCAGAACATTGTGATCGGCGGCGCCTCGGGCGCCATGCCGCCCGTGCTGGGCTGGGCGGCCATGACGGGCGAGGTGGGCCCGGAAGCACTCATCCTTTTCCTGATCATCTTCCTGTGGACGCCGCCGCACTTCTGGGCCTTGGCGCTCTACCGCGTCGACGATTACCGCAAGTCCGGCCTGCCCATGCTACCCGTCACGCACGGCAATGAATTCACGCGCCTGCAGGTGTTCCTCTACACGCTGATTCTTTTCGCCGGCTGCCTGATGCCGTTCGTGTACGGCATGAGTTCCTGGATCTACCTGGCTGCCGCCGTGGTGCTGAGCTTGGGCTTCTGTGGCTACGGTTTCGCCCTGTGGCGCAATTACTCCGACGCGCTTGCGCGCAAGACCTTCCGTTTTTCCTTGATCCACCTGAGCCTGCTTTTCGCAGCGCTGCTGGTGGATCACTATGTGCTGTGAACCATGAATAAACGCAATACTCTCCGTTTGATAGCTGCTGGCGCCCTGTACACGGGGGCTGCGGGCCTTTTGGCAGCTTGTTCCAAGAAAGAGAAAGCGCCCGAGTTCAAGGGCGTGGACATCACCGGTGCCAAATATGCGCGCGACTTCCAGCTGCCTGACCAGAACGGCCAGACCCGCAGCCTGAAGGACTTCGCCGGCAAGGTCGTGGTGGTGTTCTTCGGCTACACGCAGTGCCCCGACGTGTGCCCCACCTCGATGGTGGAACTGGCCGAGGTGAAGCGGTCGCTGGGCGCGGACAGCGAGCGGCTGCAGGGCCTCTTCATCACCGTCGATCCGGAGCGCGACACGCCCGAGGTGCTGCGCGCCTACATGGCCAATTTCGACCCCGGCTTTCTGGCGCTGCGCGGATCGCCAGAGCAGCTCGCGGCCGTGGCGAAAGACTTCAAGGTCTATTACAAGAAGGTGGACGGCAAGACCCCCACCAGTTACACGATGGACCATTCGGCCGGCAGCTACGTGTACGACCCGCAAGGCCGGCTGCGCGTGTACAACCGCTACGGCAGCGGCGCTCAGGCGCTGGCCGCCGACGTACAGGCGCTGCTGAGCGAGCCCAAGCCCGCCTGACGGGCGCTCCGCTCCGCCCTAGCTGGCGGAGGGCGGCAGGCCGGCGTGGCCGCTGCTGCCGCAGCCATCACGGTCTGCGCTACCGGTCGCTGGCCCCGCGCCAGTTCGGTCAGCCGGTCACGCACAAGTTCGCAGTGCCAGCGGTCCTGGCGCAGCAGTGCTCCCTGACGAATCAGCAGCGCCATGCCCCGCGCGACCGTTTCACGCGTGGTGGTCAGCAGGCCCGCCAGCACAGCGTGGCTCGGCAGCCGCACCAGCGTGCTGCGCTGCAGAGTGGCCAGCAGCAGCAGGGCGCCCGCCAACTGCCCCACTGATCCGCGCACCCGCAGAATGCGGGCCCAGTCGGCCGTCAGTGCGTGCGCGTGCAACTGGTCGACGGCCAGATCTCGCAGAAAAGCGGCATCGAGCAGACTGCTCTGCGGTTTGCCTGGCCACAGCGGCGCGACTTCGATCTCGCACACCCGGCCGGGCATGACCGCGACGCATGACAGCTCCGCCGGCTGCTGCAGCAGCGCCGCGGTGCCCAGCGCCTGGCCGCAGCCCGCCATGCCCACAGGGCGATCTACGCCGTCGCCTGCACTGCGTTGCAGCAGCACGGTGCCGACCTTCACCACCTGTACCGCAGCCAGCACGTCGCCTTGGCGCTGCAGCACTTCGCCCTTGCGAAAGCGCCGTTCGCGCACGTGCGGCTCCCACGCTGCGCGCACCGCTGCGTCCTGGCGGCCCAGCAGGCAGTGCTGCCGGCAGGCGCAGTCGGGGCAGGCCTTGCGATCCGGGGCTGGCTGGGTCATGGTGCGTGGGGTTTTTGAATGAAAATGGCCCCTAGCGCTTGCCTATCAAGCGCTAGCAGCTATTAATTTAGTAGTGAGCAATAAGGCTGGGTGCCAAGACTTACTTACCGAGCACGCAGTCCAGGTCGGCCACGCTCGTCACGGCGGCCAGCGCCACAAACGCATACCCATGTGCCCGGTGCCGATGACAGCGATGCGCAACGGTGCATCACACCCCTTCGAGTCGAAACCCGCAGTCTGCCGGTGACCGGGCTTCAGGGGCATGACCTACATCAAAGCGACCGGTCCCCGCCGATGGGGCCGTCGCTGGCGCGCTATTTACTCCGCGCGAATGCCCCGTTCGCGGATCACGCGTCCGAGCTGGGCTGTGTCCGCTTCGATGCGGTTGGCCAGCCCCTCGGCTGATGAGCCCACCGTTTGCCAACCTTGCTGGAACAGCTTGGCCCGCACGTCCGGCGAGCGAGCGATGTCCGCCAGCAGCACAGACAGGCGCGCACGCACCGGCGCGGGCAGGCTGGCGGGCGCGGCGAAGGCGTTCCAGATCTCCAGGTTGAAATCCTTTACGCCCACTTCGGCCATGCTGGGCACGCCGGGCGCCAACGCGCTGCGGCCGGCCGAGGTCACGCCGATCAGCCGCAGCTTGCCCGTGCGCTCCTGCGCCTGGGCCAGCGCGGGCGGCAGCAGCGCCATCTGCAACTGGCCGCCCAGCATGGCGGTGGCCACCTGCGGATAGCCGGGGTAGGGCACATGCACAGGTGCGATGCCGGCGCGTGCCTTGAGCAGTTCGGTGCCCAGGTGGCCCACCGTGCCCACGCCGGGGGTGCCGTAGCTCCAGCGGTCGCCGGCGCGGCGCGCGGCCTCCAGAAACGCACGTGCATCGGCGCCGGCCGGCACGTCGGGCTGGCTGGCGGGAGCGGTCAGCACCAGCGGCGACACGCCGATCAGGCTGAGCGGGGCCAGATCCTTGTGCGGGTCGTACGGCAGTTGCGGGTTGATCAGCCGCGCGATGGTCATGTTGCCGTTGATGAACAGGCCAATGGTGTGCCCGTCGGTCGCCTTGGCCACTGCGTCTGCACCGATGTTGCCGCCCGCGCCCACCTTATTTTCGACGATGACCGGCCGCCCCAGCGCGAGCGACAGCGGCTCGGAGAAGGTGCGTGCCGTCAGGTCGGGTGAAGAGCCGGGTGGAAAGCCCACGATGATGCGCAGTGGCTTGGCCGGCCAGCCCGGCGTGGCTGGCGCGGAGGGCTGGGCCAGCGCATTGCCGGAAAGGCACAGCGGCAGTGCGGCTGCGGCCAGGCCGGCGGCGATCCAGGCTCTGCGGGTGGTGTCGGGGCGGGTCATGAAAGCGTCTCCTGGAATCGATGGCGGGCAAAAACGGCCCGGCCGTTGGCCCGGCCATAAAAAAAAGCGCGCGGCCCTTGCAGGCTGCGCGCGTCGATTATGGGCCTGCCGATCCCGCTGCTGGCGGGTGGCGGGCGGTGCCTCAGGCGTATTCCGCCAGCGACTTCTTCATCTTCTTCATGGCCGCCACTTCGATCTGGCGAATGCGTTCGGCGCTGACGCCGTAAACGGCAGCCAGCTCATGCAGCGTCATGCCGCCAGAGCCATCGTCGTTCACCTTCAACCAGCGCTCTTCCACGATGCGGCGGCTGCGGTCATCCAGGCCTGCCAGCGCGGTGGCGATGCCGTCGGTGGCCAGCACGTCGCGCTGGCGTGTTTCCAGCATGGCGGTCGGCTCATGGGCGCGGTCCGCCAGGTAAGCGATGGGGCCGAAGGCCTGCTCGCCGTCGTCGGACGGGGCCGGGTCCAGCAGCACATCGCCGCCCGACAGCCGGGTTTCCATCTCGATCACTTCTTCACGCTTGACGTTCAACTGCGCGGCGACCAGATCGATCTCCTTGTCGGAGAGTGTGTCGCGGTGCGTCGATGCATCTTGCGCTGCAGCGTCGGCCTTGAAGCCTTGCTTCATCGAGCGCAGGTTGAAGAACAGCTTGCGCTGGCTCTTGGTGGTGGCCACCTTCACCATGCGCCAGTTCTTCAACACGTATTCGTGAATCTCGGCCTTGATCCAGTGCATGGCGTAGCTCACCAGGCGCACGTTCTGATCAGGGTCGAAACGTTTCACGGCCTTCATCAAGCCCACGTTGCCTTCCTGGATCAGGTCGCCGTGCGGCAGGCCGTAGCCCAGGTATTGGCGGGCGATGGACACGACCAGACGCAGGTGGGACATCACCAGGCGTCCGGCGGCGTCCACATCGCCGTCATCCTTGAGTTGGCGTGCATACGTACGCTCTTCGTCGGCCGTCAGCATCGGCAGACGGTTCACGGCAGAGATGTAGGCGTCCAAATTGCCCAGCGGGGGGATGAGAGCCCACGGGTTGGCCGGCGCCAGGGCCGTTGCAGCGGTTCCAGACTGAATCGTCATTCCAGAAGTCCTTTCTTCCATGCATTCATGTTAGCACTCGGTTTGAGTGAGTGCTAAGGGTGGAGTTCCCTTCAGGACGTAGGACGTGTCGGGCTTGCGATTTGAACCAAAACCCCCAGAAGCGCTGGATAGTAGGGCGCTTCAAGCTATCGATTTGATAGTAAATTTATGCAAAGTCGGCGATTCGTGAACAGTGTGTTGCCGCAATCGTGCCCATTGGCGGGCTGTTGCCCCGGGCCGCACGCGGGCCCGGGTCGATGCCTGTCCGCTCAGGTCAGCAACGCCTGTGCGAATTCGCGGGCGTTGAAGGTTTCCAGGTCTTCCAGCTTCTCGCCCACACCGATGAAGTACACCGGAATCGGCCGCTCCTGCGCAATGGCGGCCAGCACGCCGCCCTTGGCAGTGCCGTCCAGCTTGGTCACGATCAGGCCGGTGAGCTGCAGCGCATCGTCGAAAGAGCGCACCTGGGCCAGGGCGTTCTGGCCGGTGTTGCCGTCGATCACCAGCAGCACCTCGTGCGGCGCTGTGGCGTCGGCCTTGGTGACCACGCGGCGAATCTTCTGCAGCTCCTGCATCAGGTGCAACTGCGTGGGCAGGCGGCCGGCGGTGTCGACCAGCACGACGTCCTTGCCACGCGCCTTGCCGGCGGTGACGGCGTCGAAGCTGACGGCTGCCGGGTCGCCGCCTTCCTGGCTGACGATCTCCACGGTGTTGCGGTCGGCCCAGACGCCCAACTGCTCGCGTGCGGCGGCACGGAAGGTGTCGGCTGCTGCCAGCAACACGGCAGCGCCTTCGTTGGCCAGGTGCTTGGTCAGCTTGCCGATGGAAGTCGTCTTGCCCGCGCCGTTCACGCCCGCCACCATGATGACGGTGGGGGTGTACTGGCCGATGACAAGCGCCTTCTCCAGCGGCCGCAGCAGATCGGTCAGCGCATCGGCCAGCAGGCCCTTCACTGCCGCCGGGTCGGTGGTCTTGGTGTCCTTCACGCGGCGCTTGAGGTCGTCCAGCAGATGCTGCGTAGCCTTCACACCAGTGTCGGCCATCAGCAGGGCCTCTTCCAGTTCTTCATACAGTGCGTCGTTGATCTGCGTGCCGGTGAAGACGGTGGTGATGCTGGTGCCGGTCTTGCGCAGGCCGGTTTTCAGGCGGTCGAGCCAGCCCTTGCGCTCGGCGGGCGGCTCAGGCGCGCGCGCTGGTGCAGGGGCCACCACCGCTGCGGGAGCGGGCACGGCGATGGGGGCTGGCACAGGCCGCGGAGCGGGGGTCATGAATACCTGCGCTGGCGCCAGAGCGGGCGCCGGTGGGGGTACGGGCGCGGACGTTGGCTCCCGAACCGGCGCCGGCGCAATGGCTGGAGCCGCCGCGGCGGGCACCCGCTGCACTGGCGGTGGGGCGATGGGCGCTGGCGCAGGTGCCGGTGCCGGTGCCGGTGCCGGTGCGATCACCGTGGCCGTGGCCGGGTTCGGGTTCGGGTTCGGGTTCGGGTTCGGGACCGGGTTCGCAGCGGGCGCGGGAACAGCCGCAGGAACGGGCACCGTTGTCGGTACCTGCGCTGGAACCGGAGCCGGCAACACGGGTGTCACGGGTGCCGCCTGCGCTTGCGGGGCCTCAGGCGCGGCGGCCTTGCCCCCGAACGAATTGCGCAGCCAGCCGAGCCCCTTCGCCGTCAATGATTCCTGCTCTGGCGGCGCGGCAGGCACGGGTGGGGTGGTGCTCGCAGTCACCGACGCGGCGGACTCGCTCTCAGGCGCTTGCGCCGGGTCGGCCGCGGGTGCGGATGAAGCCTCGGTAGGGGAAGGGGTCTTTTTCTTGAAAAAACTGAACATTGGTGGCTTCTTAGAATCGCATCCATTCTATGAAACGCGCTATCACCCTCCTGGGCCTGTTGGCCTGTGTGCATGCCGGGGCGCAATCCCCCGCATCTCACGCATCCACCGCGCCATCGCTCGCGGCCCTTTCCTCTGCCGGTGCAGCCCCTGCCGCCACGGTGCCAGCACAACCTGCGTCGCCCGGCGCGGCAGCGTTCGCGCCGCAGCAGTTCACGCTGAAGAACGGCATGCAGCTCATCGTGCAGCCCGA
The DNA here is from genome assembly GCF_031843945.1 of Acidovorax sp. WCS2018Noco2-16. NCBI lineage: Bacteria > Pseudomonadati > Pseudomonadota > Betaproteobacteria > Burkholderiales > Comamonadaceae > Acidovorax > Acidovorax sp. WCS2018Noco2-16. Next base: position 77,832 of record NZ_JAVTJJ010000010.1, on the reverse strand, counting down.
CCGGCGCGCGCCGACGGCGGTGCACATGGTGTGGGTGCGGGTGGGTGCCATCGACGAGGTCGACGGCACCTCGGGCGTGGCCCACGCGCTGGAACACATGATGTTCAAGGGCTCCAAGACCGTGAAGCCGGGTGAATTCTCCCGCCGCGTGGCCGCTTTAGGCGGGCAGGAGAACGCGTTCACCAGCTACGACTACACCGGCTACTACCAGCAAATTCCGGCCAACCGGCTGGCGGACGTGATGAAGCTCGAATCCGATCGCTTCGCCAACAACCAGTGGCCTGACGACGAGTTCAAGCGCGAGATCGAGGTTATCAAGGAAGAGCGCCGCATGCGCACCGACGACCAGCCGCGCGCTGCGCTGATGGAGCAGCTCTACGCCGCCACCTTCGTTGCGTCGCCCTATCACCGGCCCATCATTGGCTGGATGGGCGACCTGGACTCGCTCACGCCGAACGACGTGCGCGCCTTCCATCGCCAGTGGTATGTGCCCGCCAACGCGGTGGTGGTGGTGGCCGGCGACGTGGACCCGCAGCGCGTGCGCGCCTTGGCTGAACAGACCTACGGCCGCATTCCGGTGCGCGCCGTGCCCACGCGCAAGCCGCGCCCCGAGCCCGAACAGCGCGGCATTCGCCGCATCGCCTTCAAGGCGCCGGCCGAACAGGCCTACGTGGCGCTCGCCTTTCGTGCGCCCAGCCTGGAGCGCATCGAACAGATGACCGCTACCGACCGCGACGCGCTCGGGCTGGTGGTGCTGTCGGCCGTGCTGAGCGGCTACGACGGCGCCCGCCTGGACCGCGCGCTGCGTCAGGGCGAAGGCCGCGTGGCCGACGGCGCCAACAGCGGGGCGTCGGTCTTCGGGCGCGGGCCGGGCCTTTTCCTGCTGACCGGCGTGCCGTCAGCAGGTAAAACCGCCGCGCAGGTGGAAGAGGGCCTGCGCGCCGAGGTCGCCCGCATCGCCAAGGAAGGCGTGAGCGAGGCCGAACTCAACCGCGTCAAGACGCAGTGGGCGGCGTCCACCATCTACGAACGCGACTCGCTGCAAAGCCAGGCCAGCGACCTCGGAAGCAACTGGGTGCAAGGCCTGCCGCTGGACGCCGATGCGCGCCTGCTGGCGCTGCTGCGCCAGGTGACGCCCGCCGAAGTGCAGGCGGTGGCCGCGCGCTACTTTGGCGACGACCAACTCACCGTGGGCACGCTGCTGCCCCAACCCATCGACCCCAACGCCAAGCGCGCCCCCACGCTGCCTGCCGACGCGGCCGGCCGCCTGCACTGAGCCAGAAAGTCGATACTCCCCCATGTTTCAAAATACTATTAAAAAGATAGCTGCTCGCGCTTTATTCATAAGCGCTGGAGCCGTTTTTTATGCCAATTCCGCCTGGGCGCTGCTGCCTATCCAGCACTGGACGGAGCCCAGCGGCGCGCGCGTCTGGCTGGTCGAAAGCCCCGGCATTCCCATGGTGGACGTGCAGGTCGATTTCGACGCCGGCGCGCGGCGTGACCCGGCCGCGCAGGCGGGCCTGGCCAGCGCGGCGGCGGCCATGGTGTCCAAGGGCGTGAAGGCCGGCTCGGGCGATGCGCCCGCGCTGGACGAAAACGCGCTGGGCGAGGCCTGGGCCGACCTGGGCGCGGCGTTCGACGCAGGCGCTGAGCGCGACGCGCTGAGCTTTTCGCTGCGCTCGCTGACCGAGCCCGACCTGCTGGACCGCGCTGCGCGCCTGGCCGCGCGCCAGCTAGGCCAGCCCAGCTACCCGGCAGACATCTGGCAGCGTGAGCGCGCCCGCTGGAGCGCCGCGCTGAAAGAAGCCGAAACCCGCCCCGGCACCATCGCCGCGAAGGCCTTTTCGGCAGCGGTGTACGGCAACCACCCCTATGGTCAGCGCGCCACGCCCGACACGCTCGCGCGCATCGAGGTGGGCGATTTGCAGGCCTTTCACCAGCGCTACGTGCTGGCCTGCCGCGCGAATGTCGCCATCGTGGGCGCTGTGAGCCGTGCGCAGGCGCAAACGCTGGTGCAGACGCTGCTGGCTCAGCTGCCTGCGCCGCAAGGCGATGCAGCAGCAGCCTGCGCGCCGCTGCCGGCCGTGCCCGAGGTGCAGCCGTTGACGCGCGCCGTGGAAGAGAAGATTCCGTTCGCATCGGCCCAGGCGCACGTCTACATCGGCCAGCCCGGCTTCGTGCGCAAGGACCCCGACTTCCTCGCGCTACTGGTGGGCAACCACATCCTGGGCGGCGGCAGCTTCACGTCGCGGCTGATGAACGAGGTGCGTGAGAAGCGCGGCCTCAGCTACAGCGTGGGCAGCGGCTTCTCGCCCGGGCTGAATGCCGGCTCGTTCACCGTGGGCCTGCAGACCCGGCCCGACCAAGCAGAGCAAGCCGTGCAGGTTTCGCGCGACGTGCTCAAGCGCTTCGTGGAACAAGGCCCCACCGAGGCCGAGCTGCGCGCCGCCAAGGACAACCTGATCGGCGGCTTCGCGCTGCGCATCGACAGCAACAAGAAGCTGCTGGGCAATGTGGTCAACATCGCCACCAACGGCCTGCCGCTGGACTACCTGGAGCACTGGACCGACCGCGTGGCCGCGCTCACCGTGGCCGACATTCGCGCCGCCATGCAGCGCAAGCTGCAGCCCGACCGCATGGTGACGGTGGTGGTGGGCGGGGCCTCGGCAGCGCCGGTAGCGCCTGCCGCCGCTGCCCCAGCCACCCCAGCCACTGCGACCGGAGCCAAGCCATGAACGCCCGTACCACCGCACCGCGCCGCGGCGCCGCTGCGCCCAAGTCAAAGCCCAAGGCAAAGCCAAAGTCGAAGTCAAGGCCAAGCGCTTTCGCCAGACCGGCAAAGTCCAGCCTGCCTGCCAAACCCGCCAAGCCGGGTGGCGCGGGCGAGATCCGCATCATCGGCGGCCTGTGGAAGCGCACTCGCCTGTCCGTGGCCGACCGCCCCGGCCTGCGCCCCACGCCCGACCGCGTGCGCGAGACGCTTTTCAACTGGCTAGGGCAAGACCTGACCGGCTGGCGCGTCATCGATGCCTTCGCCGGCACCGGCGCGCTGGGTCTGGAAGCTGCGTCGCGCGGCGCCGCCATGGTGCTGCTGGTGGAGAGCGATTCGGCCCTGGCCGCGCAGCTGGAGACCGTGCGCCACAAGCTCGATGCCCAGGCCGTGCGCGTGCAGCGCGGCGACGGCGTGGCGGTGTTGCGCGCGGCCACGCCGGCCAGCCAGCACCTGGTGCTGATCGACCCGCCCTTCACCGGCGACCTGTTCGACGCCGCGCTGCAGGCCGCCGCCCGCGCGCTGGCGCCCGAAGGCTTCGTCTACCTGGAGGCACCCGTCGCCTGGACGGATGAAGCGCTGGCGCCGCTGGGGCTGGCCCTGCACCGCCACCTGAAGGCTGGCGCAGTGCATGCGCACCTGCTGCGGCCGGCAGCGGCGGCGCAGTCGGTGGAGCCGCCGGCTGCCATATGATTTGCTATTAAAAACATAGCTGCTTGCGCTTATCCATCAAGCGCTACAGCACGTTTTTATTCAAACTGTGGAAAGGGCGCGGCAAAGTGCAGCTCCCGGCATAATCCGCCCACCTTCACGCCCACTCCGCACCCGCCATGGCCCAGAACGTGCTCGCCGTATATCCCGGAACCTTCGACCCCATCACCTTGGGCCATGAAGACGTGGTGCGCCGCGCGACCCAGCTTTTCGGACGGGTGATCGTGGCAGTGGCGGCCGGGCACCACAAGAAGACCATGTTCAGCCTGGACGAGCGCATCGCTTTGGTGCGTGAAGCTGTAGCGCCGTATCCGCAGGTGCAGGTCGAGAGCTTTTCGGGCCTGCTGCGCGACTTCGTCGTGGAGCGCGGCGGCAAGGCCATGGTGCGCGGTCTGCGCGCCGTGACCGACTTCGACTACGAATTCCAGCTCGCCGGCATGAACCGCACGCTGATGCCCGATGTGGAGACCGTGTTCCTCACGCCCAGCGACCGCTTTCAGTTCATCAGCAGCACCTTCGTGCGCGAGATCGCCACGCTCGGCGGAGAGGTGGACAAGTTCGTATCGCCGGCTGTTCTGCAGCGCCTGCTGGTCAAGGTCGGCCGGCTTCAAGAGCGCTAAACACGCTCCGAACCCCGCCGCGCGCGTGCGTTCGGCGTCATTTGCGCTTCAGCACAGGCCGCAACGGGCTTGGGACTTGCTAGGATGGCTGCCATATGTCCATCCATGCCGCACTCCACCACGTCACCCACTACACGTACGACCGGCCCATTGGATTGGGCCCGCAGATCGTGCGCCTGCGGCCGGCGCCGCATTGCCGCAGCCACGTCGTCTCGTATTCGCTGACCGTCGAGCCAGCCAGCCACTTCATCAACTGGCAGCAGGACCCTTTCGCCAACTACCAGGCGCGGCTGGTCTTTCCTGAAAAAGCCACGCAATTCAAGGTCACGGTCGACCTGGTGGTGGAAATGTCGGTCTACAACCCGTTCGACTTCTTCCTGGAGCCGCACGCCGAGGCCTTCCCTTTCCGCTACAGCGCAGAGCAGGCGCAGGAACTGGCACCCTACCTGGCGACCGACCCAGTCACGCCGTTGCTGCAGAGTTATCTGGACAAGGTCGATGTCACCGAGCGGCCGACCATGGACTTCCTCGTCGCCATCAACCAGCAGGTATCGCAAGACATCCGCTACCTGATCCGCATGGAGCCGGGCGTGCAGACACCCGAGGAAACGCTGGCCAGCGCCAGCGGCTCGTGCCGCGACTCCGGCTGGCTGCTGGTGCAACTGCTGCGCAACCTGGGGCTGGCCGCGCGCTTCGTGTCGGGCTACCTCATTCAGCTGACGCCCGACGTCAAGTCGCTGGACGGCCCCAGCGGCACCGACCACGACTTCACCGATCTGCATGCCTGGTGCGAGGTGTACCTGCCTGGCGCCGGCTGGGTCGGGCTAGACGCTACCAGCGGCTTGATGGCCGGTGAAGGCCACATTCCGCTGGCCTGCACGCCGCAGCCATCCACCGCCGCGCCCATCGAAGGGCTGGTGGACGAGGCCGAGGTCGTGTTCCGGCACGACATGCGCGTGACCCGCATCCACGAATCGCCGCGCGTCACCAAGCCCTACAGCGAAGAGCAGTGGCAGGCCGTGCTAGCCCTTGGCGAGGCGGTGGACGCCGAACTGGTGGCCGGCGACGTGCGCCTGACCATGGGCGGCGAGCCCACCTTCGTCGCCGTGGCAGACCGCGACGCCGCCGAATGGAACACCGACGCGCTGGGGCCGACCAAGCGCGGCTATGCGACGGAGCTGGTGCACAAGCTGCAGGCCGAATACGGCGCGGGTGGCTTTCTGCACTTCGGCCAGGGCAAGTGGTACCCGGGCGAGCAACTGCCGCGCTGGGCCCTGTCGATCTGCTGGCGCGCCGACGGCGAGCCGGCCTGGAACAACCCAGCGCTCTTTGCCGACGAGCGCCAGCCGCAGCACTACACCAGCGAAGATGCGCGCCGCTTCATCCAGCACCTGACGGGCAAGCTGGGCCTCGAAAGCAGCTTCATCCAGCCCGGCTATGAAGACACCTGGTACTACCTGTGGCGCGAGCGGCGCCTGCCGGTCAATGTGGACCCTTTCGACGCGCGGCTGGACGACGAGCTCGAACGCGCCCGCCTGCGCCGCGTCTTCGCGCAAAAACTCGACAGCGTGGTCGGCTACATGCTGCCCATCGAGCCGGCCGAGGCGGGTTCATCTGCAGCGCTGTCCGGCACCACATGGACGACCGGGCCCTGGTTCTTCCGCGACGAGCGCATGTACCTCATTCCTGGCGATTCGCCGATGGGCTACCGCCTGCCGCTGGACTCGCTGCCCTGGGTCAGCGAATCCGACTACCCGTATCTCATCGAACAAGACCCGTCGCTCACCACGCAGGGTCTGCCGGCTTCCGCGGTGCTGCGCGCGCGCTATGCCGCGCCGCTGGCCGGCGGGCGTGATCTGCCTTATCTGGCGGGCGCCAGCGCGCCGGGCGAGGCACGCCGCGTGGTGCAGGTCCGGCCGGACGGCGTGGGTCACATCGGCGGCCATGCCGGCTCTACCGATGGCACCGGCCGCTCCGGTGTCCCCGGCACCGGGCAGGAAGAACCGGCCGACTTCGTGAAAGTGCCAGGCAAGTTCGAATCGGCCCAGGGCCACACCCGCACTGCGCTGTGCGTGGAAGCGCGCGATCCGCGACGCGCCAACGGGCCAAAGTCCGAGCTCGTGGGCGAAGCCTTCAGCGCGCTGTACGTCTTCATGCCGCCGCTGGCGCGCCTGGACGACTACCTCGATCTGCTGACGGCTGTGGAAGCCACGGCAGAGGAACTGGGCGTGCAGATCGTGCTGGAAGGCTACCCGCCGCCGCGCGACGTGCGCCTGCAGCTGCTGCAGGTCACACCCGACCCGGGCGTGATCGAGGTGAACATCCACCCCGCGCACAACTGGGGCGAACTGGTTCAGCACACCGAATTCCTCTACCAGACGGCATTCGAGACGCGCCTGTCGGCTGAGAAGTTCATGACCGACGGCCGCCACACCGGCACGGGCGGCGGCAACCACTTCGTAATGGGCGGCGCCACGCCGGCCGATTCGCCCTTCCTGCGCCGCCCCGAACTGCTGGCCAGCCTGATCCTGTACTGGCACAACCACCCCAGCTTGAGCTACTTGTTCAGCGGCATGTTCATCGGCCCTACCAGCCAGGCGCCGCGCGTGGACGAAGCGCGCAACGACCAGCTGTACGAGCTGGAGATCGCCCTGCGCGAGATCGAGAACAACCGCGCTATCCACGGGCAGGACATGCCGCCGTGGCTGGTGGACCGCACGCTGCGCAACATCCTGATCGACGTGACGGGCAACACCCACCGCAGCGAGTTCTGCATCGACAAGATGTATTCGCCCGACAGCAGCACCGGCCGCCTGGGCTTGCTGGAACTGCGCGCCTTCGAGATGCCGCCGCATGCGCGCATGAGCGTGGTGCAGCAGCTGCTGCTTCGCGCCATGATCGCCCGCTTCTGGAAGACGCCGTACAAGGCACCCGCCGCGCGCTGGGGCACCGAGCTGCATGACCGCTGGCTGCTGCCCACCTTCGTGCAGCAAGACCTGCACGACGTGCTGGCCGACCTGCGCCAGGCCGGCTACGACTTCGACGATGCCTGGTTCGCGCCGCACTTCGAATTCCGCTTCCCACTGGTCGGGCAGGTGCAGTCGCGCGGCGTGGAACTCACGCTGCGCAACGCGCTGGAGCCGTGGCACGTGATGGGCGAGGAGGGCGTCATTGGCGGCACGATGCGCTATGTCGATTCGTCGCTGGAGCGCATTGAAGTAGCGGTCACCGGCTTCAACGAAAGCCGCTACGTCATCACCGTCAACGGCCAGCCGCTGCCGCTGCAGCCCACCGGCACCACGGGCGAATTCGTGGCCGGCGTGCGCTACAAGGCCTGGAACCCACCCAGCGCGCTGCACCCCACCATCGACGTGCATGCGCCGCTCACCTTCGACATTGTCGATACCTGGTCGCAGCGCTCGCTGGGCGGCTGCCAGTACCACGTGGCGCACCCGGGCGGCCGCAACTACGCCACCTTCCCGGTGAACGCGTACGAGGCCGAGAGCCGCCGCCTGTCGCGCTTCTTCCGCATGGGCCATACGCCCGGCCGCCTGGCCGTGCCGCCAGCCACCATCGAATTGCCCGGCAGCCGCGAGTTTCCGTTCACGCTCGACCTGCGCCGCGCCATGCGGCCTTGAAGGACGCCCCGACCGGTGTTGACGGCGCCGGCAAGGGCGCGCCGCCTGCCGCAACCGAGGCGGGCGGCGCGTTGGAATTCCCGCACAATCCCGGGGCTGTGGAACACCCCAACGAATCCCTGTTCGAGCCTGATGCGCAGGAAACGCCCGCCGAGCTGGCCGCTGCCCTGGCGCCTGCGGCCCTGCCCGGCCATTACGATGAGCTGCGCGGCATCGGCGTGCCCGCTGCGGCAGGCACAACCGGACCAGTCGCGTCTGTCGACGCACCGCTCACACCCGCCTGGGAAACATTTTTTGGCCACCTGGGCCAGGACGGTTTTGGCGACCTGGACCGCCGCACGCTGAGCCTGCGCCGGCAGGTGCGTGACAACGGCATCACCTACAACGTCTATGCCGACGGCCACGGCCCGCAGCGGCCTTGGGCGGTGGACCTGTTTCCGCTCATCCTCACGCCGCAATGCTGGGAGCGCATCGAAGCCGGCGTGCTGCAGCGCACGCGCCTGCTCGAAGGCATCATGGCCGACGTCTACGGCCCACAGCGGCTGTTGTCGGGTGGCCTGCTGCCCAGCGCACTGGTGCAGGGCCACCCGGGCTACCTGCGGTCCATGCACGGCGTGGTGCCGGTGGGCGGCACGCACTTGCACATCGCCGCGTTCGACATGGCGCGCGACGATGAGGGCGACTGGTGGGTGGTGTCGCAGCGCACCCAGGCGCCTTCGGGGCTGGGATACCTGCTGGAGAACCGGCTGCTGGTGTCGCGCCTTTTCCCCGAGGCCTTTGGGCAGATGCCGGTGCAGCACCTGGCCGCCACCTACCGAGCTCTGCTCGACAGCCTGCGCCAGCGCACACCGGCCGGGGCAGACGCGCGCATCGTGCTGCTCACGCCCGGGCCGTACAACGAAACCTATTTCGAGCACGCTTACCTGGCACGCTACCTGGGCCTCACGCTGGTCGAAGGCAGCGACCTCACGGTGCGCGGAGAACATCTCTATTTGAAAACGCTGCACGGCCTGCAGCCGGTGCACGGCATCCTCAAGCGGCTGGACGACGAGTTCCTCGACCCGCTGGAACTGCGCAGCGACTCGCGTCTGGGCGTGCCCGGGCTGCTGCAGGCCATTCGCGCGGGCAACGTGCTGGTGGCCAACGCGCCGGGATCGGCCTTTCTCGAATCGACGGCACTGCTGGGCTTTCTGCCCGCGCTGTCGCGCGAACTGCTGGGCGAAGAGCTGGCACTGCCGTCGCTGCCCACGTGGTGGTGCGGTGAAGACGCGGCACGCAAATCGGTGCTGCCCCATCTGGCGCAGAGCGTCATCCGCCCGACGTGGCCCGGCGTGGGCGCGCGCGGCGAGATGCCGGTGCTGTGCCATGCGCTCTCGCGCGCTGAGCTCACCGCTTGGGCCGAGCGTATCGAGCACGAAGGCGACGCGTACACCGTGCAGGCCTACCAGCCTTTGTCGCAAATGCCCACCTGGCGCAATGTGCCCGGCGGGCGAAACATCGCACCGCGCTCGGTGATGCTGCGGGTGTTCGCCGTCTCCGACGGGCCGGGCGCCTGGCGTGTGCTGCCCGGCGGGCTGGCGCGCATCGCTACCGGCACGCACGAGATCACGTCCATGCAGCGCGGCGGCAGCAGTGCCGACGTGTGGGCGCTGACCGATGGCGCGGTGGACACCACCACGCTGCTGCCTGCCGCGCAGGCCGCGCCGGCCGTGGCGCACCGCAGCCGGCAGGTGACGAGCCGCTCGGCCGAAAACCTCTTCTGGCTGGGCCGCTACACCGAGCGGGCCGAGAACACCATTCGCCTGGCGCGCCTGGCATTGCAGAGCCTGAATGGCGAAGACCAGTCGTCCCAGCCGCTGCTGGCCTGGCTGAGCGCGCTGGCGCAAAGCCAGGGCCTGGTCACACCTGGCGTGCCCGGTGCGGCGCAAGGGCGGCGGGTGTTCGAGCGCTCACTGATCGCGGGCCTGGCCGACACCACGCGTGCGACCAGCGTGGGCTACAACCTGCGCGGCATCAAGAGCGCGGCGGCCGCGGTGCGCGACCGGCTGTCGCAGGAGCAGTGGAACCTGATCGTGCGGGCCGAGGCCGATTTCTTTCAGCAATGCCCCACGGGTGCCCATGGCGGCGACTTTTCGGCGCCCGAATCGCTGCGCGTGCTGGAGGTGTTGAGCGGCCACATGGCGGCCATGACCGGCGCGCAGACCGACCGCATGATGCGCGACGATGGCTGGCGGCTGCTGTCCATCGGCCGGCACATAGAGCGCCTGGGCTTTTTGGCCGATGCGCTGGCGCGCGGCTTCGACAGCAGTGCCGTGGCGGACGAAGGTGGCTTCGACGCCATCGTCGCGCTGTTCGACAGCACCATCACCTTCCGCGCGCAGTACCAGTTGCGCCATGACGTGCCTGCGTTGGTGGACCTGCTGGTGCTCGATCCCGACAACCCGCGGTCGCTGGCCTGGGTGGCGCAGACGCTGCGCGGGCGACTGCGTAAGCTGCATCGCGGCGCCGATGGCCATTCCGCCGCGCCGTCGGTTAAGAATGCCCCAGATGCCGAGGCCGACATGGGTCTGTTCGATCCTGCCGCGCTGTCACTGGAAGCTTTGTGCACCCCAGACGCTGCTGGCAGTTATCCGGCACTTGCCGCCACGCTGGCGCGCTGTGCCGGTGAGGCATGGCGCTTGTCCGACCGACTGGGGGCGCGCTATTTCACCCACTCTGGCGACCAGCGCCAGAGCCTGGGCACCTGAAGCACTGTTTACCCAGGGTCTGCCCATGCTGCTGCGCGTCATTCACGAAACGGTGTACGAATACGACCCGGCCGTCAGCAACGCCCAGCATGTGGCGCATCTGCGGCCCATCGACACGGCGGCGCAGCGGCTGCTGCAGCACACCTTGCATATCGACCCTCCCGCGGCGCAGTGCAGCCAGATGGTGGATGTGTTTGGCAACACGCGCACCTTCTTCAGCCTGCCATTCACGCACGAGTCGCTGCGCGTGCGCGCAGAAAGCCTGCTGGAAACCCAGCCAGTGGCAGCCCGCGAAGACGAGAGCGAAAGCGAAGAACGCGATGAGCCGGCCGGGCCCGCATGGGAGGCGGTGCGTGACTGCCTGCGCTACCACCGCGCTGCGGCCTATGAGTCGGCTGCCGAGTTCGTGTTCGCGTCGCCGTACATCCCCCGGCACGCAGACTTCGTGGCTTATGCGCGCCCCAGTTTCACGCCGGGCCGCGCTTTGCTGCCAGCCGCGCGGGACCTGATGGCGCGAATCCATGACGACTTCACCTATTCCGCATCGGCCACCGACGTGGGGACACCGGCCCTGGAAGCGCTGGCCATGCGCCGCGGCGTGTGCCAGGACTTCGCCCACATCATGATTGCCTGCCTGCGTGGCCTGGGGCTGGCGGCGCGGTATGTCAGCGGCTACTTGCTCACGCAGCCACCCCCCGGGCAGCCGCGCCTGGTGGGCAGCGACGCGTCGCACGCCTGGGTAGCGGTATGGGTGCCCGGCCCGGCGGTGCAGGGCAGCAGCGGCGTCTGGCATGACTTGGACCCGACCAACAATCGCGCCCCCGGCGAAGACTACGTGACCCTGGCAGTGGGGCGCGACTATGCAGACGTGTCCCCGCTGCGCGGAGTCATTCATGGGGGCGCGCGCCACGAACTGCTGGTGGCAGTCACCGTGGCACCGGTGGATGAGCTTGCAGCGGGTGCGAAAGCCACCAAGCCGATTTAGGGTAAAAATAGGCTCCAGCGCTTATGGGGTAAGCGCTGGTAGCTATCATTTTTGAAGTTCAGGCTCTGGCAGCTGTTCAGCCATGGGTTGCAGCGGTGCATCGGCTGGCGCGTCCAGGGGCGGCGCATTCAACGACCCATCGTTCATTGGCACCGGCTCCGTCGGTGCGGTTTGTGCTGGTACGTCGATAACGTCGCCAGCAGCAGGCGCATCCACCGGCAGCGACGCATCGCCAACCACCGGGGCAGCATCGACCGGCAGCGCTTGCTCGGGCTGCCAAGGCACCGGTGTCAGCTGCCGGTTGACCAGCGCGTGAACGAAACGCAGTTTTTCCTTCACCCCCGCACCCATGGCAAACGGGTAGGCGTCGAGTTGCCCCAGGCTGCGGTTCAGGCTGTTGAGCAGCAGCGTCAGCGGCACCCACGCGGCCAGCATGGCATCGAAATCGGGGGCGGGCTCGCCGAAGGGGTTGACCATCGAGTAACGCGGTTCGCCCTGCGGGCTCGGGATGGACACTTCCGTGCGATAGCTCTGCGCAGTCTCCAACAGGTCGACCATGTGCAGGTAGTGCGCCCAGGTCTCGGCCCAGTCTTCCCACGGGTGCGATGTGGCGTAGTCGCTGATGAATTCGTTCTGCCAGCCGGTGTGCGGAGCGCTCGCGTAGTGGGCTTTCAGCGCTTCGCCGTAGTCGGCGCGTTCGTCGCCGAACACGGCGCGGTAGGCATCGACATGGCCGCCGCGCAGCACCAGCACGTCCCAGAAATAATGGCCGGATTCATGGCGCAGGTGACCCAGCAGCGTGCGGTAGGGCTCGCCCAGTTCGACACGGCGGCGAGTACGCTCGTCGTCATCGGCCTCGGCAACGTTGAGGGTGATCACGCCCTCATCGTGGCCGGTCATCACTGGCGCTTCGGGCGTGTCGGCCTTGAATTCATACACAGGCCCGGGCTCGCCTTCGATCTGCGCAATGTTCAGCTGTGCGAGCGAGTAGTAGAGGCGGCGTTTGGCGGTTTCGATGTCAGTCCAGCGGCGCACGTTGTTCACGTCGGACAGATCAGGCAACACGCGCGTTTGCTGACAAGAAACGCAGAGGTGCGGTGTGACGGGTTCGTCGTTTTCCACCGGTACATAAGGCACCGAGAAATTGCAGGCGTTGTGCGCTTCGCGGTTGGAACACAACTGATAGAGCGGAGCCTCGTCCAAAGACACAGCGGTGGTTTCGGTGGGCGCCGCGGCTTGTGTATTCAGGCGCTGCCACACGCCAGGCAGATCAGCTGCGGGCTGCATGGCCACCATCTCCAGCCGGGCAGGGTCAAACGCCAGGGTGCTGCCGCAGCCCAGGCATTCGGAGCTATCAAAGAACACCAGGGACCCGCAGTGGGTGCAATGAAAGAGTCGCATGATGAATACCGGTGAGGAACAGGGCTGGGAATCTGGGACAGGAAAATGGAAAACGCTTTGAGACAAAAAAGCCACGGCTTTCCGCGAAGAAAACCGTGGCCCGTGAGAGTCCCGGAAGCTCAGCCATAGCGCCGCCGAAGCTAGCGCGTGCTGGCCGAGCCCGTCAGGGCCTCAGATCGTTCAGGGACGAACAACGATGCTGTTGCGCACGTCACGCACGTGCTTGGTGTTGCGTGCGATGGATTCAGCTTGGTTCTTTTCGGTTTGCGACTTGGCGAAGCCCGACAGTTGAACCGTGCCGTTCAGTGTTTCCACGCTGATGGACGTTGCAGAAACCGACTTGTCTTCGGCCATCTTGGCCTTCACAGCGGTGGTGATGCCTGCGTCGTCGACGTAGGAGCCCATCGTTTGCTGGTCGCGAGCGACCGAGCAACCGGCGGAAATGATGGTGGCGCCAGCAAGGGCTGCGAAGGCGAGGGCACGTGCGTATTTCATGATTGATTTCCTTGTATGGTTTAAAAAACACGGGTGCTGGGAGTCTCCAGCTCATCGGCCTGTTGCACCCTCCGTGACCGATGGACTGTGGGTGGGGAACGGTTGTCCCGCTTGTTCAGCGGTGCAACCAGTCCTTCAATTCGTCTGCATGCTCTTCCTCGTCGGCCAGAATGCCTTCCAGCATGCGGCGCGTCGTCGGATCCTTGTCGCCAATCAGCGCAATCATCTGGCGGTAGGCTTCTACAGCGATGCGTTCTGCGACCAGGTTGGCACGGACCATCTCCTTCAATTCAGACGATTCGTCGTAGTCGGCGTGGCTGCGTGCGGTCAGGCGGTCGGGGGCAAAGTCGGGTTCTCCGCCTAACTGCACGATGCGCTGGGCGATCAAGTCCGCGTGGGCCGACTCTTCGTTCGCGTGCACCAAGAATTCAGCAGCGATGGCCGGTGATTCGAGGCCGTCAGCGGTGAAGTAGTGGCGCTTGTAACGCAGCACGCAAACCAACTCGGTCGCCAGCGCGTCGTTGAGCAACTTGACGATGGCATCACGGTGGGGGCCGTATGCAGGAGTGACAGCACCCCCATCAAGATCTTCAGTTGCTGCTTTGTGCAGCGCTTGTTCGTCGAGCACCATGGCACTGTTGCCGTCGTTGTCGGCCTGCATTTTTGTGGTTGTGGTATTCATGGGGCACTCGTGGGTTGGGGCCGAAAGACTTGTTTAATGCTGTCTCGGTATCGGCTCAGTAGTCGCGGCGCCGGCTGCTGTCACGAGACAGGAAGATGATCGTGGCGAATGCAGCGCCGGCTGCCGCGGCCAGCAAGATCGACTTGCCCGGCTGATCCACCACGTAGCGGGTGGTGGTGTCTGCCACCTGGTTCAACTGGCGGCGGGCGCGTTCGCTGGTCTCGGCACAGTAGTTGATGCCGCGATTGGCCAATTCCTGGGCGCGCACTGCCAAGTCGTCAATGGCAGGGTTTACGCCTTCCTTGAGGCTGTTTACACCCGCTTCCGCCTTGTCGAGCGAGTTGACGGTGGCGCGGCGCGTGGCTTGCACGGCGTCCTTGGCGGAATCGAGCACGCCGTCAGCAACGGTGTGGGCGGTGTCGGCAGCCTTCTGGGTAGCGGTTTGCAAATTCATGGGAATAGCCTTTCAGAATGGGTAGCAGCCTTGCGGCGTGTCGCAGGAGTTCACGGGAAAGCGCAGCGATCAGCGGCGCTTCATCAGGCTCATGACAAAGGTCACGATGGCCATGATCACGAACACGAAGAACAGGATCTTGGCGATACCCACCGCGCCGGCAGCGATGCCGCCAAAGCCGAACAGAGCGGCCACCAGGGCGATGACCAGAAAAACGACTGCGTAGTGCAACATAACCATCTCCTGTAGACCGGCGCTGGAGTGGCCGGTGGTTTAACGTAAGCACCGACGTTGGCGGTGCATGGAGTCAATGTAGCCAGAGGGCTTATAAGCAGCTGCCGGTGGCTTGCGCGCACGCATGTAGGACTGCACCCCTGTGGAGCAGGAGAGCAGGAGGGCTCGTGCGAAGAGGGGTTTCAGGCGTGCGGGAGCACGGCGGAAACGAGTGTGCCTTCGGCCATTTCAGATGTGACGGTCAGGCGGCCGCCCGCAGCCTCGACCCGGTGGCGCATGCCCATCAATCCGTGTGAGCTGGTACTGATGGTGGACGTATCGAATCCGTTGCCGTCATCGCGAATCTGTACCGACACATGGGTGGGGTAGTTGTGTACGGCCACCAGAATCTTGTGCGCCTCAGCGTACTTTCCGATGTTCGTCAGCGATTCCTGCACCACGCGGTAGACGGTCAGCTGCACAGGTTCTGGCAGATCCACCGTCTCCAGGTTCACATCAACCTCGACTCCGCTGCGCTCTGCGAACTCACGGGTCAGGATCTCCAGCGACGTGGTAAGCCCCAGGTTGAACAGCGAAGAGGGGCGCAAGTCTTCGATGATGCGGCGCTTCAACGCGATGCCGCTGTTGAGCGTCTCGGTCAGGTGCCGCAGGCGCTCGGCGATCTCCGGCACCTGCACATCCACGCGCGACTTGAGCCGGGCTACATCCAGCTTGGCTGCGGTGAGCAGTGCGCCCAGCTCGTCGTGCAGCTCGCGCGCCAAATGGCCGCGCTCGTCTTCTCGCACCTGCTGCAAGTGGTTGGCCAGCTCGGTGAGCGATGCCGTGCGCTCGCGCACCAGATCTTCAAGCCGGTCGCGCTCGCGGGCCAGGACTTCCTGTTCGCGCTGGCTCACCGATTGCAGAGTGATCGCCTGGTGCAGGTACATGTAGAACGCCAGTAGCCCAATGGCAGCGAAGGTGGCGATTCCGATGCGAGAGAGCAGCAGCGAATGCCGTATGTCTTCGGTGCTGTGTTCTGTACGCTGGATGCTGCGTTCGATCAATCGTGACGCCAGCGCCCGGATCGCATCCATGTTCTCTTTGCCCACGTCGGTGGACAACACGAACTTCCAAGCGTCGTCATTGTTCTGCCGCCGCAGCCGCAGGCTCAGGTCCAACTCCGACATCTTGCGGGCAATTTGCCGCGACAACTGCGCGAAATCGGCCAGATCGTCAGGCGACGTCACGAAGATGGCACGCAATTCGTCGAGATTGCTGTTGAGGGTGGTTGCAGATTTCTGATATGGCTCCAGATACCGCTCGTCGCCGGTGAGCAGATAGCCACGCAGGCCCGTTTCCGCATCCAGGGTGTTCTGCATCAGCCGGTCTAGCGCCGCACGGGTGGTATGGCTGCGCGACAGCGCACTTACCGCGTCGCCCGAACGCGAGTACCCCACTTCGTTGATGCCCACCAGCACAGACACCGCCAGCAATGCCAAAGGCAGGCTGATGGCCATCTTGCGGAAATTGGGCCAGCGCATATATAGGTTTCTCCGGACGACAGGCAGATGTTTTCTGGATAATGTCACATGCGAGCAGCTTGCTGCATGTGCGGCGATGCGCTGATGCATGCCAGACCAGCGGCTGAACGATAACGCGTAAAGAGCGACCTTCTGAAAGAAAGCTTAATGATCAAGATTGGGATTGTTGATGACCACGCCATTGTCCGGTCCGGACTGCGGCAATTTCTTTCCGAGCACGTGGACCTGCGCGTGGTGGGAGAAGCCTCCAATGGTCGTGAGGCCATCGACCTGGTGCGCGCAGAGGAAATCGACGTCCTGCTGATGGATCTTTCCATGCCCGGTCAAAGCGGCCTGGACGCGCTGGCCATGCTGCGTGCGAAGGCGCCCGACATGGGCATCCTGATTCTCAGTGGCTACCCCGAAGAGCACTATGCGATCAACCTGATCCGCCAGGGTGCCAGCGGGTACCTGAACAAGGAATGCGAGCCCAAGGAAATTGTGGAGGCCATCCGCACGATTTCGCTGGGTCGGCGCTACCTGACCCCTGCAGTCGCTGACCTGCTGGCGCAGCAACTCAACCGCAAGGACGATGCACCGCCGCACGAGCAGTTGTCCGAACGTGAGTTTCAGGTCTTCCTGAAGCTCGCCAAGGGCGAGACGGCCGGCGACATCGCCAAGTCGCTGTCCCTCAGCGTCAAGACGGTGAGCACCTATCGCACACGCTTGATGGAAAAAATGGCGCTGTCGTCCAATAGCGATCTGACGTACTACGCGCTGAAGAACAAGCTG
Source organism: Acidovorax sp. WCS2018Noco2-16 (assembly GCF_031843945.1). NCBI lineage: Bacteria > Pseudomonadati > Pseudomonadota > Betaproteobacteria > Burkholderiales > Comamonadaceae > Acidovorax > Acidovorax sp. WCS2018Noco2-16. The sequence goes on along the minus strand of NZ_JAVTJJ010000010.1, from coordinate 60,804 downwards.
ATCGATTGATAGGCGCGTTACGAACAAGCAACGAAAAAGCCGGTGGAACACACCGGCTTTTTTATGGCTTTGCAGCTGTTGGCTGGAAATTGCGCGCGGAAATCTGCGCTACTTATTGACTCAATTAACTTGCGCGCGGGCCGAGGCACCCTGAGCGCTGTGCTGGATGCAGTAGTCCACCAGAGCGTCGATTTCGTTGGACTTGTCGAAGACGGCATCAACACCCAGTTGCGCACAGCGCATGCGCACGTCGGGGGTAGCGTAGTTACTCAGCACCACCATCTTCTGGCCTGCAGTGCGGTTCCTGCAAGCTGCCAGCACACCCAGACCACTGCCTTGTCTGAGGAAGAGATCTACGATGGCCAGATCCCACTGCGCGGGGTGCGCTGTCAGCCATTCCTTGCCATCGTCTTCCGTTTCAGCAATTCCAACGGCCTCGACCTGCGCCAACTCTTCCAATGTGCCGATCAGATTCTCGCGAATCGTGGCATTGTCTTCAACAATATAGGTGCGCAGTTTCACTGGGGTTCCTGTCCAGGTCGCTGTGGGTAATGTGACCATTACTCCACTGTATTCACGCCGGGTGCATTATTTTGCCAGCAGCAACACGCTACAAGGGTAGGAGCAATCCTACCGTTAGGTTCCGTTGGTGGTGCCGCATACCGGGCATGCCGGGTCGCGCGCGGTGCGCATGCGGGTCCACTCCATGGTGCGACCGTCCAACATCAGCAGATAGCCTGCCAGCGATCCACCCATGCCGACGAGCAACTTCAGTGCCTCCGCTGCCTGCATGCTGCCGATGATGCCGACCATGGGCGAGAACACTCCCAGCGTCGCACACTGTGCTTCTTCAAAGCTTGCGTGCGGTGAGAAAAGGCAGGCATAGCAGGGCGCCTCGGGCTGGGTCGGGTCGACCACGGTCAGTTGCCCATCCAGCCTAATTGCCGCCCCTGCCACCAGCGGCTTGCCATGGCGGACACAGGCGGCGTTGACGGCTTGGCGCGTGGCGTAGTTGTCGCTGCAGTCGAGCACCACGCTCGCTTGTGCCACCAAGGCGTCCAATCGTGCTGCGTCCACCCGTTCGCGCAGGGGTCGCACCTGCACGCCGGGGTTGATGGCAAGAAGTGCCTGCGCGGCCGAATCCACCTTGGCCAGGCCCACGCGATCCGTCGTGTGGGCAATCTGCCGCTGCAGGTTGGTCAGATCGACGCTGTCATCGTCCACCAGCGTCAGGGTGCCGACGCCGGCCGACGCCAGAAACATCGCTGCCGGCGAGCCCAGCCCGCCCGCGCCGATGATGAGTGCATGTGCTGCGAGGATGCGCTCCTGACCTTCGATGCCGATTTCGTCGAGCATGATATGGCGCGAATAGCGCAGGAGTTGGTCGTCGTTCATGGTGCAAAGAATAGGCGCAGGTTTGGCAAGAGAAGCGGGTGGGGCGGGTTCATCTGGCGGTGCAAAAAGGAAAAGGCCGGATTCCCTTGCAGGCCCGGCCTTGGTGGTGGAGGCGGAGGCCCACCCCAGCGTCAGTTTTCCTTCTTTTCTTCCTTGCGCTCTGTCTGCGTCTTGCTCGCCAGCACGGTTTTGCCCTTGAGCTGGTTCAGCGCCTGCGCCAGCTGAAAGTCGGTGTCGGAGCCGAACTCGGGCATCTTGCGTTCCGCCACATGCTTCTTGGTTTCTTCTTCCAGGCGCTTGCGGGCTTCTTCGCGGGCTTTCTCGCGCGCCAAGTCCTTGACCTCTTCGCCTTGGCCGCTGCCCAGGTGCTTTTCCAGGTCGGCTTCCCGCATGCGCAGCGACGCGAAGAGATCGCCTTCGGCGGTTTCATCCACCATCACGTCGGGCACGATGCCCTTGGCCTGGATGGATTTACCGCTGGGGGTGTAGTAGCGGGCAGTGGTCAGCTTGATGCCGGTATCCGGGCCGAGCGGGCGCACGGTTTGCACCGAGCCCTTGCCGAAGGTCTGGCTGCCCATGATGGTGGCGCGCTTGTGGTCCTGCAGCGCGCCGGCGACGATTTCGCTGGCGGAAGCAGACCCTTCGTTGACCAGCACCACGATGGGCACCGTCTTGACGGCAGCCGGCAGGCGGCGCAGCGGGTCACCGCTGCCGCGGCGCTGGTAGAACTCGGGCGCAGCCTTGAACGTGGCCTTGCTTTCAGCCAATTGGCCATTGGTGGACACCACGGTCACGTTCTCGGGCAGGAAGGCAGCCGACACGGCCACGGCCGCATCCAGCAGGCCACCGGGGTCGTTGCGCAGGTCGAGCACCAGTCCCTTCAGGTTGGGCTCCTGCTTGTAGACCTCTTCGATCTTGCGAACGAAATCGTCCACCGTGCGTTCCTGGAACTGCGAAAGGCGAACCCACGCGTAGCCCGGTTCCACCACCTTGCCCTTGACCGATTGGGTCTTGATCTCTTCGCGCGTGATGGTCACGGGGAAGCTGCGGCTTTCGTCCTTGCGCAGAATGGTCAGCGTGACCTGCGTGTTGGGTTCGCCGCGCATCTTCTTCACCGCGTCATTCAGGGCCAGACCCTTGACGGCGGTGTCGTCAATCTTGGTGATCAGGTCATTCGTCTTCAGGCCGGCGCGAAAGGCGGGGGAGCCTTCGATCGGCGAGACGACCTTGATCAAACCGTCTTCCTGCGTGATCTCGATGCCCACGCCCACGAAGCGGCCCGAGGTGCCCTCGCGGAATTCCTTGAAGGACTTCTTGTCGAAGTACTGGGAATGCGGGTCGAGGCTGGAAACCATGCCGGAGATGGCGTCGGTGATGAGCTTCTTGTCATCCACCGGCTCGACATAGTCGGTCTTGACCAGCCCGAATACGGCGGACAACTGCTGGATTTCCTCCAGCGGCAGCGGGGTCATGGCGCCGCGCGCCACGGTTTGCAGCGACACCGTGGTCAGTGCGCCAGCGACGACACCCACCGTAATCCAGCCCGTAATCTTGAGTTTCTGGCCCATAGAACACCTTTACCGCTTCAATATACATACCTTGGAAGGGCCAGGCCCCGCGCAGTTCCCTGCAGGGCCTCTCTACCGTGCGACTCCGCACGGTTTTGCCGGGGCTTTACGCCTTGCCTTGCGATGCTACGGCCGCTGCGGCTTTCGCCGCCGCTTCTGCGTCACCCAGATAGTAGTGGCGCAGGGGCTTCAAATCGGCATCCAGTTCATATACCAGTGGAATGCCGTTGGGAATGTTCAGGCCGACGATGTCGTCGTCGGCGATGTTATCCAGATACTTCACCAACGCTCGGATCGAGTTGCCATGCGCGGCCACCACCACACGGCTGCCTGAGCGGATCGCCGGCGCCATGGTGTCGTTCCAGAAGGGCAGCACGCGGGCCACGGTGTCTTTCAGGCATTCGGTGAGCGGGATCTGCTCGGGCGACAGCGCGCCATAACGGATGTCGCCACGTTCGCTGCGCGCGTCGCCCGCTTCCAGCGCCGGGGGTGGCGTGTCATAGCTGCGGCGCCAGACCAGCACCTGCGCATCGCCGTATTCCTTGGCCGTCTCTGCCTTGTTCAGGCCTTGCAGAGCGCCGTAGTGGCGCTCGTTCAGGCGCCAGCTGTGCTGCACGGGCAGCCAGGTGCGGTCCATCTCGTCCAGCGTATGCCAGAGTGTGCGCGTGGCGCGCTTGAGCACGCTCGTGTATGCCAGATCGAAGTCGTATCCCTCGGCCTTGAGAAGGCGGCCGGCGTTCTTGGCCTGCTCCACGCCTGTGTCGGTCAGGTCCACGTCGGTCCAGCCGGTGAATCGGTTTTCCAGATTCCAGGTCGATTCTCCGTGGCGTATCAGGACGAGCTTGTACATGTTTCCCTCAAGGAGTCAGGTTCAAAACCTGACATTCTAGAATTGCGTGCTTTGCTTCCCTTTGCTTCTTTTGAGGATCGACGTGAATTTCATCATTGACAACTGGTATCTGTTGCTTATCGCGCTGGCCTCCGCCGGCATGTTGCTGGTGCCTCTGGCCCGCAGCGCCACCGGCGGGTCGCTGTCTCCGGCGAACGCGGTGCAGCTCATCAACCGCGAAAAGGCCGTGGTCATCGATGTCAGCGAGCCGGCTGAATTTGCCCTGGGTCACGTGGGCGGAGCCAAGAACATTCCTCTGGCGCAGCTGGAAGAGCGCCTGCCGCAGGTGGTGAAGAACAAGGCGCTGCCGGTGGTGCTGGTGTGCGCCAAGGGTTCGCGGGCACAGCGCGCCGTGGGCGTGGCCAAGAAGCTGGGTTACGACAACGCACAGGCTTTGGCCGGGGGCCTCAAGGGCTGGAAGGAAGCGGCGCTGCCGGTTGAAAAAGCCTGAGTCGGCGCCATCTGCTGCCAACGTTCTGCTTTTTAGCACTCCCCTTTTTTCCTGCATTACCTGAAAGGCCGCCATGCAAACCGTGAAGATGTACACCACTGCCGTCTGTCCCTACTGCATTCGCGCCAAGCAGATCCTCAAGTCCAAGGGTGTCGAGCAGATCGAAGAGATCCGCATCGACATCGATGCGGCCGCACGCACGCAGATGATGGAAATCACCGGCCGCCGCACGGTGCCGCAGATCTTCATCGGCGATACGCATGTGGGCGGCCATGACGATCTGGTGGCGCTCGACGGACGGGGCGGCCTGATGCCGCTGTTGAACCCTGCTTGACCTGTACAGGGCTGCATAATGCGGCCCGACTGCCCGCTGCGGGAGCATCCCCGGCGGGCTTTGTTTTGCCGATTCCTGTTGAGAATCGACGACCGAACGACGATTGATTGAAAGAGACCGAGACCATGGCTACCGAAGAAGCAACCCCCGTGTTCCAGATCCAGCGCGTCTACCTGAAGGACGCCTCCCTGGAGCAGCCGAACTCCCCCGGCATCCTGCTGGAGCAGCAGCAGCCCAGCGTGGACATTCAGCTCGGCGTGGAAGCCACGCCCGTGGCCGAAGGCATCTTCGAAGTGGCCGTGACCGCCACCGTGCAGACCAAGATCCAGGACAAGACCGTTTTCCTGGTCGAAGCCAAGCAAGCCGGCATCTTCGAGATCCGCAACGTGCCTGAAGACCAGATGGGCCCGATCATGGGGATCGCCTGCCCGCAGATCGTGTACCCCTACCTGCGTGGCAACGTGGCCGACCTGATCACCCGCGCTGGCTTTCCGCCCGTGCACCTGGCGGAAATCAACTTCCAGGCGATGTACGAACAGCAGCAAGCGCAGGCTGCGGGCGAACCTTCGTCCATCCTGACGCAGTAAGTTCAACTGGCGTTTAGAGGTCTTTTTGGCCTCTGGCGCTTGTCCATCAAGCGCTGATAGCTATGAAATTAATAGTAATTGGCGCCGGCGCCTGGGGAACAGCGATGGCCATGAGCGCCGCGTCGCATCCCGCCGGGCATGCCGTCACGCTCTGGGCGCGTGATGCCGCACAGGCTGCCGCCATGGCGGCCGCGCGCGAAAACTCGCGCTATCTGCCCGGCCTTCCTTTTCCTGACTCCTTGGCGGTGACTTCCGGCGACGTTCTGAGGCTCGCGGCTCGGGCCGATCTGGTCGTGGTCGCCACGCCCATGGCTGCGCTGCGGGCGACGCTTTCGGCGTTGGCCGGTGTGACGGCGCCTGTCGCCTGGCTGTGCAAAGGCTTTGAGGCGCCTGAAGCGGGCAGTGGCGCCGCGGGGTTGATGGCCCATGAAGTCTGTGCCCAAGCCGCCCCGACGCTGCTGTCAGGCGCGCTTAGCGGCCCGAGCTTTGCGCAGGAGGTGGCCCGCTCGCAACCCACCGCGCTGGTGGCCGCCAGCGAACATGCCACCGTGCGCGATGTGCTGGTGCAAGCGTTTCATAGCCCCAGCCTGCGGGTCTATGCCAACGACGACATCGTAGGTGTCGAAGTAGGTGGAGCGGTGAAGAACGTCCTGGCGATTGCCACGGGCCTGTGCGACGGATTGAACCTGGGCCTGAACGCGCGTGCCGCTCTGGTCACGCGCGGCCTGGCCGAGATGACCCGCCTGGGCGTGGCGCTGGGTGCGCGGCTGGACACTTTCATGGGCCTGTCGGGCCTGGGCGATCTGGTGCTGACCGCAACCGGTGACCTGTCGCGCAACCGCCGTGTCGGACTGTTGCTGGCGCAGGGCCAGACGCTGCAAGAAGTCGTCGCATCGCTGGGCCATGTGGCCGAGGGCGTCTACAGCGCGCGGACGGTGGCGCACCGGGCGGCGGCGCTGGGCATCGACATGCCGATCACGCAGGCCGTTGTGGACCTGCTGGACGCAAAAATGCGGCCTACCGAAGCGGTGGCCGCATTGATGGGAAGAGACCCGGCTGTGGAACAGCCCTGATTTTCTCCGCGAACCGATGGGTGTCTGTCAAAACACGCCAAACAGCATCAGCAGCAGAACAACAGACAGTGGGACGCCGAGAAGCCAAGCGATGATGGGCATGAAGTACTCCTGATCAATGGGTTGAAGGGATGGCTCAACGTTATCGGGGGAGACTCGCCTGGACTGTGCGACAGGGTGCGGGCGTGCTGTAGGCGGTGGCCTATGCGGGGCGTGAGTCCCGCTGGCAAGGCTGCTGTTTCAAAACTCCAGGTTGTCGATCAGGCGGGTGCTGGCCAGCCGCGCTGCGCCCAATGCCACCAGCGGGCCGCGCAGCGCTGATGCATCGGCGGGTGCTTGCAGGTCATGGCGCTGGCGCACGGTGAGGTAGTCGGGCTCCCAGCCCAGCGCGCGCAAACGCTCCTGTGCCTGTGCTTCGAGCTGCGCCAGCGAGGCAGCGTCAGATGAAGAACCCACGGCATCTGCCAATGACCGTAGCGCCTGCGACAGCTGCACGGCGCGCAGGCGATCCTCCGCGCTCAGGTAGCCATTGCGCGAGCTCAGCGCCAGGCCGTCGCCCGCCCGCGCCGTGTCGCCCGCCACCACGTCGACGGGCAGTGCGAATTGCTCCACCATCCGGCGGATGACCATCAGCTGCTGGTAGTCCTTCTTGCCGAAGACGGCCGTGCCGATGCCGGCGCCCCCGCCCGCACTGCTGCCGAAGAACACGGCAGAAAACAGCTTCATCACCACGGTGCACACACCCGTGAAAAATCCTGGGCGAAAGTGGCCTTCCAGCAGGTCGGCCAGGGCGGCATCGGGCACCACCTTGAAGGTCTGCGGCTCGGGATACAGATCGGCCTCGCGCGGTGCGAACAGCACGTCACAACCGGCGGCGGCCAGCTGGGCGCAGTCGCTGTCCCAAGTGCGTGGGTAGCTGTCGAAATCTTCATGCGGCAGAAACTGCAGCCGGTTCACGAAGATGCTGGCCACGGTGACGTCGCCCAGCGGCTGGGCCTGCCGTACCAGCGCGATGTGGCCGGCATGCAGGTTGCCCATGGTGGGCACGAAGGCGGGGCGGCCGCGCCCGGCCAGGGCGGCGCGCAGATCGGCGATGGAATGGGCAATGATCATGCGAGAAGCAGAAGAAAAGCTGAGCGAAAAGATGGGCCGTGGGGTTACCAGGCGTGCAGCGCGTCGTCGGGAAATCGCCCCTGTTTGACCGCCTGCACATAGGCCTCGATGGCGCCGCGCACGCTGCCGGCCTGCTGCATGAAGTCGTGCACGAACTTGGGGTTCTTGCCCAGGTTCACGCCCAGCATGTCGTGCAGCACCAGCACCTGGCCCGCCGTGCCGCTGCCCGCGCCGATGCCGATGGTGTGGCAGTGCGGCAGGGCGTCGGTGACTTCGCGCGCCAGCAGCGCGGGCACCATCTCCAGCACCAGCATGGCGGCGCCAGCGTCCTGCAGCTCGCTCGCCTGGCTGCGCAGCGTGCGCGCGGCCTCGTCGCTGCGGCCTTGCACGCGGTAGCCGCCCAGGGCATGCACGGTTTGCGGGGTCAGGCCCAGGTGGGCGCAGACCGGCACGCCGCGCTCGACCAGAAAGCGCACGGTGGGCGCCGTCCAGCCGCCGCCTTCGAGCTTGACCATGTGGGCGCCCGCCTGCATCAGCGCGCAGGCGCTGCGCATGGCCTGCTCCGGGCCTTCCGAATAGCTGCCGTAGGGCAGGTCGGCGATCAGCCAGGCGGTGCCCTGCACCCGGTGCAGGCCGCGCGCCACGCTGGCCGTGTGGTACGCCATGGTCTCCAGCGACACGCCCACCGTGCTGGGCAGGCCCTGGCAGACCATGCCCAGCGAATCGCCCACCAGGATGCATTCCACGCCCGCCGCGTCGGCCACCGCGGCAAAGGTGGCGTCGTAGGCGGTCAGCATGGCGATCTTCTCGCCCGCTTCGCGCATCTGCGCCAGGCGCGGCAGGCTGACGGGCCGGCGCTGCGGCAAGGGCGATGCGGGCGGCAGGGTGCCGTAGGGCGTGGCGGTGTGGGAGGGCGTTGGCGTGGTCATGCAATCCTCGGGTCACAAAGGAGCCACGAGTCTATCCGGGGCTCTCGCTGCGGTGCAGGCTGTGCTTGCCCGCCTGCTTGCCCCGGTACATGGCTACGTCGGCCAGGCTGATGAGCTCCTGCGCGTCGGTACCGTCGAGCGGCGCGAGGGCATAGCCGATGGTGAGGCCCACCTGCAGCCGGCGCTGGCGCAGCGCGAAGGGCTCCAGAAAGGCCTGCAGCAGCGCCAGGCCCAACGCCTGTGCCTGGTCGGGCTGGTGGATGTCGGGTGCGAGGATCAGAAATTCGTCCCCTCCGGGCCGGGCCACCACGTCGGCCTGCCGCACCGTGTCGCGCAGCCGCTGCCCCACGGCCACCAGCAACTCGTCGCCCACGTCATGCCCATGCAGGTCGTTCACGGGCTTGAACCCATCCAGGTCGAGCAGGTACACCGCCACCAGCCGCGTGGGCGAGCACTGCTCCAGCGCCGATTGCAGCGCCAGATGCATGCTGCGGCGATTGAGCAAGCCGGTCAGCGCATCGGTGTGGGCCAGCGACCGCATGGTGTCGCGCTCGACCAGGGCTTCGTGCGTGGCGCGCCGCAGGGCGTCCGAGCGCAGGCCCAGCACGCGCAGGAAGATCAGCATGTCCGCCGTCGCGCCGAACTGGAACGAGTGCAGCGTCCAGAAGTTGGCCGGCACCCAGCCCTGCACCAGGCACACCATCATGGCGGCGGCTGCGGCGTAGATGGTCCAGCCCACCAGCAGCGTGGCGCCGATCGGGTCGCGCTGGCGGGTGCGCCGCAGCGCCAGCGGCAGGCTGATGAGCGAGGGCACCAGGCCGAACAGGCTCACGATGATGGTGGCGGCCCGCACGCTCAGAATGTCCAGCACGAAGGCCACGGCTGCCAGCGCCATCAGCGCCGCGCCAGCCTTCATGGCGCGCGCATACCGCCCGTGGGGCGCATCGGGCGCCAGCGCGTGGCTGAGGAAAAGGAACGAGCCCGTCAGCGCGACCAGACCCGATGCGATGGCGAAGTGCCCCTCCAGCCAGCGGTTGCCAGGCCACAGGAATTGCGCGCCGATGCCGAAGAACTGCAGCGAGAACCCGGCGCTGCCCAGCACCACCAGGGCGTAGTACCCGAAAAGCTTCTCCCGCTGGCCCACCCATTGCAGCAGGCTGTAGATCAGCAAGCCGAACGCCAGCCCGTTGAGCAAGCCCTGCAGCAACTGCTCGCGCAGAGCCACCCGGGCCCGTACGGGCAGTTCGCTCACGGTGATCGGCAAAATCATCGGGCCCAGCGTGCGCACGCGGATCAGCACGTCATAGCGCTCGCCCGCGACCAGGTTCAGCCGCATTTCCGGCGTGCGGCTGGCCAGGGAGGCCTGGGTCGGCGGGCGCTGATAGCCCAGCAGCGACTGCGCAAGCACCTGGCCGTTCTGCGTCAGGTAGATGTCCACCTCCAGCAGCGAGCTGTAGTCCAGTGCGACCACCCACGGGTCGATGGGCGCCTGCTCCACCGCCAGCGGAATGCGCAGCCACATGGCTTCCTGGCGCACGCCCAGCGATCCGCCGGTGCGCGCTGCCGGCTCGAAATCATTCAGCCGGCCCAGCACGTCCTGCACCGTCAGCTCGCGCGAGGCATCGCCCAGCACAGTGATGGCGTTCCAGGCATTGAGCACGCCAGCGTCTGGCTGCAAACGCAGCGGACTAGCTGCGTGCGCGGGCAGGCAGGCCAGCAGCCACAGGGCGATGGCCGACCAGCGTTTTGCGAGGGTCACAAGCCAGCGCATGAGCTGCGGCAACTCCAGGCGAAAAACTCCAAGCCGCATCGGCATGCAGGTGCCGATAGTGAACGTTGGAAATGGTTACGTATTGTCACGATGCGGCAGTGTAGAAGATCGCCCGGCCTGGCCTTTGCCGCGCCCGGGTTGCCGGTATGCTCGCGGCCCATGACGAATCTGTTACAGACAGCGGCCCACAACGCTGGTGATGCCGCATTGCAAGCCCTGGTGCAGGCCGACGTGGCCCGCGCCCTCGAAGAAGACGTGGGCTCCGGCGACCTGACCGCTGCCCTCATCGACCCCGCCCGCCGCATGCGCGCCCGCATCCTGGCCCGCGAAGCCGCCGTGATCTGCGGCGCGCCCTGGGCCGAAGCCGCCCTGCGTGCGCTGGACCCGGGCGTACAGCTGACCTGGCACGTGCAGGAGGGCCAGCGCTGCACGGCCGACCAGGTGGTGCTGCAGATCGAAGGCCAGGCACGCGCGTTGCTGAGCGCTGAACGCACCGCGCTCAACTTTGTGCAACTGCTGTCGGCCGTGGCCACCAAGACCCGCCGCTATGTGGATGCAGTCGCCGGCACGCGCGCGCAGATCGTCGACACGCGCAAGACCTTGCCCGGCCTGCGCCTGGCGCAGAAATACGCCGTGCGCACCGGCGGCGGCACCAACCACCGCATCGGCCTGCACGACGCGGTGCTGATCAAGGAGAACCACATCGCCGCGGCCGGTGGCGTCACCGCCGTGTTGCGCGCCGCGCAGGCTGTGGCCGCGCAGGCGCAATTCATAGAGATCGAGGTCGAGACGCTGGAGCAGTTGCGCGAAGCCCTGCAGGCCGGTGCCAAGATGGTGCTGCTGGACAACATGCCCCTGCCGCTGCTCCATGAGGCCGTGCGCATCAACGCTGCGCACCCGGCGGGCGGGGCGATTCTGGAAATTTCCGGCGGCGTCACGCTCGAAGGCCTGCGCGCGCTGGCTGAAACCGGCGTGGACCGCATCTCCATCGGCACGCTGACCAAAGACGTGAAGGCGACCGACTTTTCCATGCGCGTGCAGGAACTGGGTTGACATCTGCCGGCCCCGCGCTGATTCGCTCATAAAAAAACAAGCCGGCCCCGCCGCTGGCGCACCCCATGACCCACCCCATCGCCATCGTCGTCAGGGCAGTCGAATACGAGCAGCCCGCCGTAGGCGCGGACGGCGCGCAAGGCGCGGCCTGCTCCACCCACCACGCCTGGGCGCGTGTGCCGCCCGAGCCGGCGCCGGCCGAGCGCGTGGCGCTGAAGGGCCGCATCCGCCAGTTGCTGAAAGAGCGCAATGCCGTGATGGTGTCGCACTACTACGTGCACCCCGACCTGCAGGACCTGGCCGAGGAAACCGGCGGCATCGTCAGCGATTCGCTGGAGATGGCGCGCTTCGGGCGTGACCACGCCGCGCAGACGCTGATCGTCTCGGGCGTGCGCTTCATGGGCGAGACGGCGAAGATTTTGTCGCCCGAAAAGACCGTGCTCATGCCCGACCTGGACGCCACCTGTTCGCTGGATCTGGGCTGCCCCGAAGACGCCTTCAGCGCCTTTTGCGACCAGCACCCCGACCGCACGGTGGTGGTGTACGCCAACACCAGCGCGGCGGTGAAGGCGCGCGCCGACTGGCTCGTCACGTCGAGCTGCGCGCTGGAGATCGTGGGCGCGCTGCATGCCGCCGGACACAAGATTCTGTGGGCGCCCGACCGCCATCTGGGCGGCTACATCCAGCGCGAGACCGGCGCCGACATGCTGTTCTGGAACGGCGCCTGCATCGTGCACGACGAATTCAAGGCGCTGGAGTTGGAAGCGCTCAAGCGCGAACATCCGCACGCCAAGGTGCTGGTGCACCCCGAAAGCCCCGCCGACGTGGTGGCGCTGGCCGACGCCGTGGGCTCCACCAGCGCCATCTTGAAAGCCGCGCGTGAGCTGGATGCCACCGAATTCATCGTCGCCACCGACAACGGCATGATGCACAAGCTGCGCACGCTCAACCCCGGCAAAACCTTCTACGAAGCGCCCACCGCCGGCAACAGCGCCACCTGCAAAAGCTGCGCACACTGCCCCTGGATGGCGATGAACGGCCTGACCGACGTGGCGCGCGTGCTGGAAACCGGCGCCAACGCCGTGCACGTGGAGCCCGCCCTGATTCCGCGCGCGCGCCACCCCATCGACCGCATGCTGGCCTTCACCGCCGCGCTGAAAAGCGGGCAGCCTGCCGGCACGCTGGTGCGGCACATCGGCGCCGCATAATTCATTTGCTATAAAAATAATAGCTGCTTGCGCTTGATGGGTAAGCGCTGGAGCCTGATTTGACCTTAAAAGTGCTGCTCGACTTCACCCAACCGCAGGGCGCAGCGGCCGGTGCGCGGCTGCGGCACGCCTTCACCGCCACACCGCGCCGCACGCTGGTGGCCCACACCTTGGCCGATGTGCCCGCCGTGCTGCGCGAAGTGGACGCCGCCGCGCGCGCAGGCGCTTGGTGCGTGGGCGGCTTGCGCTACGAAGCCGCCGCCGCATTCGACGCCGCACTGCGCACGCACCCCGTGCCTGCCGGCGAGCCGCTCGCGTGGTTCGCCGTGTTCGACGCGCCCGAGCCCTGGCCCGCACCAGCAAATCTGCCGCCGGTCGCGCACGAGCCCACCGTGCAATGGCACACCGAGCCGCAACGCGCGCCGTTCGACGCCGCCATGGCTGCCCTGCACGCAGGCATTGCGGCGGGCGAGTACTACCAGGTCAATCTCACCGACGCACTGCACGGCAGCGTGCAGGCCGCCCCCGGCGCCGATGCGGCCGATGCCGCCGGCACAGCGCAGGCGCTGTTCGCGGCGCTGCAGCGTGCCCAGCCGGGCGGCTACGCGCTCTACCTGGACATGGGCGCGGAACAGGTGCTGTCGGTCTCGCCCGAGCTGTTCTTCGACTGGCAGGACGGTGGCATGGCCCACGGCGGCGGCCAGCTGCTGGCCCGTCCCATGAAAGGCACGGCTCCGCGCGGCTCCACGCCCAACGAGGACGCCGCCGCCGCCGCCGCCCTGCGCGCCAGCCCGAAGGAGCGCGCCGAGAACGTGATGATCGTGGACTTGCTGCGCAACGATCTCTCGCGCATTGCCACGCCGCACAGCGTGCGCGTGCCGGCGCTCTTTGCCACCCAGGCGTTGCCGGCGGTGTGGCAGATGACGTCCGACGTGCAGGCCGAGACACCCGCAGGCACTACGCTGGCCGACGTGTTCGGCGCGCTCTTCCCCTGCGGCTCCATCACCGGCGCGCCCAAGGTGCGCGCCATGCAGGCCATCCACGCGCTGGAGCCCGCGCCGCGCGGCTGGTACTGCGGCGCCTTAGGCGTGGTGCGCCCGCGCCCGGGCGGCGGCCTGGCCGCCACATTCAACGTACCGATCCGCACCGTGGAGCTGCATGGTGACAACGCCCGCTGCGGCATCGGCAGCGGCATTACCCACGGCGCCCGCGCCGACGCCGAATGGCAGGAATGGCGCCACAAGCGCGCCTTCCTCGTGCGCGCCAGCGAGCCCTTCGACTTGTTGGAAACCCTGGCCCTGCAGGACGGCGCCTTTCGCCACCGCGCCGACCACCTGGCCCGCATGGCGGCATCTGCCGCGCACTTCAACGTGCCGTGGCATGCCGGCCGCATCGACGCCTGCCTGCAAGCATTGGCTGCGGCCCACCCGCTGGGTGCATGGCGCGCGCGGCTGCTGCTGCGCGCCGATGGCGAGCCGCGCGCCGAAGCCTTCACGCTGCTACCGGGCGCTGGCGGCCCGGTGCGGCTGGCGCTCGCCGGCAGTCCGCTGATGGAAGCCCACACCGAATTCGTGCGGCACAAAACCACGCGCCGCGCGCACTACGCCGCCTTCGCGCCCGCGTCGGGCTCAGGCATGTTCGACACGCTGCTCTACAACCCGCAGGGCGAAATCACCGAAACCACCTTCGGCAACATCGCCGCGCAGTTGGAAGACGGCCGCTGGATCACGCCACCGCTGGCCTGTGGGCTGCTGCCCGGTGTGGGCCGTGCGGTGGCCCTGCGCGAAGGCCGCGTGACGGAAGAAGTGCTGCGTTTGCCCGACCTGCCGCGCGTGCAGGGCTGGGCGTTCGTCAACAGTTTGCGGGGCTGGCTGCCGGCGGAACTCGCGCCGATTGCCGTGCCATGAAAACCTCCAGCGCATCCAGCACGGGCGCATAGCGGTCTGCACTACCTTCGACATGCGCCAGCGCGGTGCAGGTGGCTTCCAGCGTCGATAGCTGGTGCGGCGCGTGCGCGCGGCGGATACGGTAGCGGGGTGCGGGCAAGTCGGGCAGCAGCAGGCGGGGCAGTTGCTGCAAAAGCGGATTGAGGTAGAGCATCTTGCGGCTCTTGCGCCAGGTGCCGTCCAGTACCACCAACCGCAGCGCGGCGGGGTCGCCGGCCAGCCATGCGGGGGGTAGCGGGGGCGGGGCGATCAAAGGCAGGGCCGGGTCGGGCGGTGAGGGCGGGTACAGCAACACGGTGCGCTGCCCGATATCGGGCGGTGTGTCGAGCGCCGCGCCGTCCCAGGGCGCTGCCAGCCAGCGCTGCAGCGATTCGACGTCGAACACCTCGCCCACTTCCAGCCGGCTGCGCGGCAGGCACAGGTGCAGCAGGCGCGCCGTCCCCTTGGCGTGGCTGGACTCCAGCGGGTGCTGCAGGATCAGCACCTCAGCTTGGTGAGCGACGGGCGCGGCCACGTCGCACAGGCAGGTGGCGCCAGGCCGCAGGCAGGCAACGCACCGCAGGCGCCTGGTGCTCGACATCATTTTGCTATTAAAAGCATAGCTAATGGCGCTTATCCATCAAGCGCTAGAGGCACTTTTTGCTTGAATTTTGTTCAGCGCCCAATGCCGGTCAGTTAAACCGTTTCCCCTGTGCCTGCCCGAGGGCTTATGCAATCACGTGCCCTGGCTTCGACAGGCTCAGCCCGAACGGATTCTTCTTCACTGAATGGCGCTGGGCTCAGAGCCGTTCTTTCACATACGAGGGCCGGTCCATGTCGATGATCTCCACGCTCAGCTGCACCAGCACGCCTTCGGGGCGAGGGCTCAAGGGGCGCAGCACGTCGGCGATGCGGCCGGCCAGGTCTTTCTTGGCCTCGGGGCCACGGCCGGCCAGCAGGCGCAGTTGCGCGTGGATGAAGGCGCGGTGCGCGGGCGCGGTGCCGATCTCGAAATTGCCGGTGCGCACGAAACGGGTCTTCAGGTCGGCCTCGTCCAGGATCTCGGGGCTGGTGGTCAGGCTGGCGTTGAGCGCGGTCAGCGCCTGCGCTTCAGGAAAGTCGGGCAGGTTGTTGCTGTATTCGATGGTGAGATGCGGCATGGAAAGGCTCCTGAACGTGGTTGGCAAAAAAAGAAATGAGCGGAAATCAGAGGTCGAGCACGCAGCCGTCGCCCACGCCCTCGCGCCACACGCGCACGCGGCTGGGGGCGGGCTGCAGGTCGGCCAGGGCGCGGGCGATGAAGACGCACAGGTTCTCCAGCGTGGCGGGGCCTAAGCCCGGCACTTCGTCGAGCAGGTGGTGGTCGAGTTGCTCGCGCAGCTGCGCGCAGCGCGCGCGCAGGTGGCCTAGGTCGATCACCATGCCCGTCTGCGGATGGCGCGGCCCGGTGACTGAGATCTCGGCATGGTAGGTGTGGCCGTGGATGCGACGGCTGCCTTCGGTTTCGATCTCGCGCTGCAGCGTGTGCGCGGCGTCGAAGAAAAAGCGTTGGTGGACGGTGAACTGCATGGTGCGAAGAACCAGGGAAAACAAAAAGGAAAGACGTTGGTAGAGCGGCTGGCAGAACCCAGCGAAGCGGTTCCGGCTAGGCGCCGCATCGCAGGCAGTACGTGTAGTACGACAAGATGCGGCAACAACGCCAGAAGGGTTCTGTCAGTCGCTCTTATCGGATGCCGGTGAGTTTGTGGGTTTGCAGGCTCAGTCGCCAAGCCGGTCTTTCCAGGCAGGCGTCGATGCAGCGGCCGATGTTCTCGGACTGCTCTGGCCCGTCCATCGGCTGCAGAAAGCGGTGCGCAAAGCGGGTCTGTGTCTCCAGCGCCTGCAGGTCGAACCCTGGCTGCGGCCAGACCAGCTTGAGCTCCTGCCCTTCGCGCTGCACCCAGGGTGCGCCCGCCTTGGGGCTGATGCACAGCCAGTCGATGCCCTCGGGCGCCTTGACGGTGCCGTTGCTTTCCACGGCGATGCGGAAGTGCCGCGCATGTAGCGCGTCGATGAGGGCTGTGTCTACCTGCAAGAGCGGCTCGCCGCCGGTCAGCACGACCAGGCGGTGCGCTGCGTCGTGCGCGGGCCACTGCGCGGCGATCTGGTCGGCCAGCGCATCGGCGGTGGTGAACTTGCCGCCCAGCGTGCCGTCGATGCCGACGAAGTCGGTGTCGCAGAAGCGGCAGATGGCGGTGTCGCGGTCTTCTTCACGCCCGCTCCACAGGTTGCAGCCGGCAAAGCGGCAGAACACCGCGGGCGTGCCGGCCTGGCCGCCTTCGCCCTGCAGCGTGTAGAAGATTTCCTTGACGCTGTAGGTCATGCAAAGGCTTTCGATGGGGCGTGGGCAGGGGCCAGTTCGGCCAGCGCCGTTACCAGCTGGGCGATGTCGGCCTCGGTGTGCGCGGCCGACAGGGCGATGCGCAGGCGGGCGGTGCCTTCCGGCACGGTGGGCGGGCGAATGGCCGGCACCCAGAGGCCGCGCGCGCGCAGCGCCTCCATCACGGCCAGGGCCTCGTCGTTGCCGCCGATGACCAGCGGCTGGATCGCGGTGCGCGATGCGCCCAGCTGCCAGTGCGTGCCGTGCAGCACGGGCGCCAGGCCGTCACGCAGCTGCGCGATGCGTTCCTGCAGCCGGGCGCGCAGCGCGCCGCCGCGCTCGATCTGGTCGAGCCCCGCCTGCATGGCGCGTGCCAGCAAAGCGGGTGCTGCGGTGGCGAAGATGTAGCTGCGGGTCTTCTGCAGCAGCCATTCGATCAGCACGTCGCTGCCCGCCACGAAGCCGCCGGCTCCGCCCGCGGCCTTGCCCAGCGATGCCATGTACAGCACGCGCGGCGATGCGTTGCGTCCGCTCAAGCCGGCCTCGGCCAGCACGCCGCGCCCTTGCGGACCCAACACGCCAAAGCCGTGCGAGTCGTCCAGCAGCAGCAGCGCGTCGTGCCGCTCGCACAGCGCCAGCAGCGCGCGCACGTCGGCCACGTCGCCGTCCATGCTGAAGACGGCGTCGGTGATGACCAGCTTGCGGCGCGCCGTGCTGGCCGCCAGCAGTTCGCCCAGCGCTGCCAGGTCGGCATGCGGGTAGCGGTGCACGCTGGCGCGCGAGAGGCGGGCGCCGTCGATCAGGCAGGCGTGGTTCAGCGCATCGGAAAAAAGCGCGTCGCCGTCACCGACCAGCGCGGGCACGATTCCGGTGTTGGTGGAGTAGCCAGCGCTGAAATACAGCGCGCGCGGCAGTTGCGTGAAGTGGGCCAGGTCGGATTCCAGCGCGGCATTGGCCACGCTGTGGCCGCTGACCAGGGGCGAGGCGCCAGAGCCCACGCCGTATTCGCGCACGCCGTCGCAGGCGGCCAGCGCCAGCGCGGTGTGGCTGGCCAGGCCCAGATAGTCGTTGCTGCAGAAGGCCAGCATGGGCTGGCCGTCCACGTCCAGATGCGCGCCCTGCAGCGGGCGCACGGCGCGGCGCTTGCGGCGCAAATGGGCGGCGTCCAGCGCGGCGATGCGCGCCGGAAATTCGTCCAGCCAGGAGCCTTCGGCAGGCGCGGTCGAGTGCGCCGATGAGGTAGCGGGCATGGTCAGGTCCATTCGGTAGGCAGTTGGTAGCACGCGGCCAGGGCGCGTGCGTCGGGTGCGCTCTGGTGCGGCAGGTCGGCCAGCAGCGGCGCGTTCAGGTGCTGGCGCAGCCAGGCGATGTTGTCTTCTGGCGCCAGCATGTGCGGATCGATCCGGCTCACCACCCAGCCGGCCAGCGGCAGCCCGCTTGCGCGCACTGCCTCGGCCGTCAGCGCGGCGTGGCTCAGGCACCCCAGCCGCAGGCCCACCACCAGGATGACGGGCAGGCCCAGCGCCTGGGCCAGGTCGGCGCCGGTGGTGCTATCAGACAGCGGCACGTGCCAGCCACCCGCGCCTTCCACCACCACCGCATCGGCGCGCTCGGCCAGTTGCCGGTAGCTGCGCACGATGGCGGCGATGTCGATGCGCACGCCGGCCCGCTGTGCGGCGATGTGCGGCGAGAGGGGATGGGGTAGCAGCACCGGGTTGTCGAGTTCGGGCGGCACGGCGACGGTGGAGGCGGCTCGCAGCGCGACGGCGTCTTCGTTGGCCAGCACGCCACCCCACAGTTCTGCCCCTGCCGCCACGGGCTTCATGCCCACCACGCGCGCATGGTGGCCCGCCAGCGCGTGCAGCAGCGCGGCGCTGGCCAGGCTCTTGCCCACGCCGGTGTCGGTGCCGGTGACGAAGCAGCCGAAGCTCATGGAAGGCGCTCCTGCAGTGCGCCGTCAGCGGTGTCTTCTTCGGCCAGCGTGGCCTGCAGCGCGGCCAGCGCCTGCGTGGCCAGGTGCTGCACCTCGGCCTCGCCCAGCACGTAGGGCGGCATGGCGTATAGCGTGTTGCCGATGGGCCGCAGCAGCAGCCCGCGCGCCATGGCGTGGCGGTGCAAGCGGCGGGCGAAGTCGGGCAGGGTGGTGTCTACGTCCCACGCCCAGATCATGCCCAGCCGGCGGGCGTGGCGCACACGCGGGTGTGCAGCGATAGGCGCGCAGGCGGCGTCGATAGCGGCGGCCAGGCGCAGATTGGCGGCCAGTGCGTCGGTTTCTTCGAACAAATCGAGCGTGGCCAGCGCGGCGCGGCAGGCCAGCGGATTGCCGGTGTACGAATGCGAATGCAGAAAGCCGCGCGCCACGTCGTCGTCGTAGAAGGCAGCGTAGATGGCGTCGGTGGTCAGCACGGCCGACAGCGGCAGCGTGCCGCCGGTCAGGCCCTTGGACAGGCAGATGAAGTCGGGCGTGATGCCCGCCTGCTGGTGCGCGAACATCGTGCCGGTGCGGCCGAAGCCGACGGCGATTTCGTCCGCCACCAGGTGCACCTCGTAGCGGTCGCACAGCGCGCGGGCCAGGCGCAGGTATTCGGCATCGTGAAACGCCATGCCGGCCGCGCACTGCGACAGCGGCTCCAGGATGAGCGCGGCAGTGGTGGCGTGGTGTTCGGCCAGCCAGCCCTCCAGCGCGGCGGCGGCGCGGCGGGCCACGTCGGCTGCGCTCTCGCCGGGCCGGGCGCCGCGCGCGTCGGGGCTGGGCGCCACATCGGCCAGGCGCACCAGCGGGGCGTAGGCCTCGCGGAACAGCGCGATGTCGGTAACGGCCAGCGCGCCCACGGTCTCGCCGTGGTAGCCGCCGGCCAGGCCCACGAAGCGGCTCTTTTCCGGGCGGCCCTGGTTGCGCCAGAAGTGCGCGCTCATCTTCAGGGCGATCTCGGTGGCGGCGGCGCCGTCGCTGCCGTAGAAAGCGTGGCCCAGGCCGGTCAGCGCGGCCAGGCGTTCCGACAATTCCACCACCGGCGCATGGGTGAAGCCGGCCAGCATCACGTGGTCGAGCTTGGTGAGTTGATCGACCAGGGCCGCCTGGATGCGCGGGTGGCTGTGCCCGAACAGGTTGACCCACCATGAGCTGATGCCGTCCAGGTACCGCTGCCCATCTGCGGCGTACAGCCACGGCCCTGCGGCCCGCGCGATGGCCACGGGCGGCTCGGCCTCGTGCCGCTTCATCTGCGTGCACGGGTGCCAGACGCTGGCGAGGCTGCGGGCGGGGAGGGCGTCGGTCGGAAGATGCAGGGGCGAGCTCATACGAGTTTGAGTTCAATCATTCAATACCGTTCGGGCTGAGCTTGTCGCAGCCTCGCGCGGCGCTTCGACAAGCTCAGCATGAACGGTTGTTGGTATTTTTGAAAACAAACGGGTCACAGGGCTTGGGTGGCAACGGCGTGGCGCAGCTCGGTCTGGCGATTGCGCGCATCGACGAACACAAGCTGCGGCTGGTGCGTGGGCAGCTGGTCTTCATGCACCTGCGCGAAGGCCGCGATGATGAGCAGGTCGCCCACGCTGGCACGGCGTGCGGCCGAGCCGTTCACCGAGATCATGCCGCTGCCCCGCTGCCCCTTGATGGCGTAGGTGATGAAGCGCTCGCCATTGTTGATGTTCCAGATGTGCACCTGTTCGTTCTCGGCGATGTTCGCTGCGTCAAGCAGGTCTTCGTCGATGGCGCATGAGCCTTCGTAGTGCAGCTCGCAGTGCGTGGCAGCTACGCGGTGGATCTTGGACTTGAGCAGGGTGCGGAACATGGGTGTCGCCTCAGGTTCAGGAACAGGGGATCAGCGTGCGCCGGGCACGAGGATGGTGGGCGCGGCCGGTGCGGCGCGTTCGGGCCAGTCGCGGCTGTAGTGCAGCCCCCGGCTTTCGTGCCGCATCTGGGCCGAGCGCACGATCAGCTCGGCCACCTGCACCAGGTTGCGCAGCTCCAGCAGGTCGCGCGAAACGTGGAAGTTGGCGTAGAACTCTGCGATCTCGGCCTGCAGCAGCGTGATGCGGTGCGCCGCGCGCTCCAGCCGCTTGTTGGTGCGCACGATGCCCACGTAGTCCCACATGAAGCGGCGCAGCTCGTCCCAGTTGTGGGAGATGACGACGCACTCGTCGGCGTCGGTCACGCGGCTGTCGTCCCACGCAGGCAGCGCAGGCACGGGCTGGGGCGCGGCGGCGGCGATGTGCTGCGCAGCGGCGCGCGCGAACACCATGCATTCGACCAGCGAGTTGCTGGCCAGGCGATTAGCGCCGTGCAGGCCGGTGCAGGCGGTTTCACCAATGGCGTAGAGGCCAGGCAGGTCGGTGCGGCCGGCCAGGTCGGTCAGCACGCCGCCACAGGTGTAGTGCGCCGCGGGCACCACGGGAATGGGCTCGCGGGTGATGTCGATGCCCAGTTCCGCGCAGCGCGCCAGGATGTTCGGAAAGTGCTCTTGCAGAAAGGCCGGGCTCTGGTGCGAGATGTCCAGGTGCACGCAGTCCAGCCCGTGCGTCTTCATCTCGAAGTCGATGGCGCGGGCCACCACGTCGCGCGGGGCGAGTTCGGCGCGCTCGTCGTGCCGGGGCATGAAGCGCGCACCGCCGGCCGATGCGGGCAGCTTGAGCTGGCCACCTTCGCCACGCACCGCTTCGCTGATCAAAAAGGATTTGGCATGCGGGTGGTAAAGGCACGTCGGGTGGAACTGGATGAATTCCAGGTTCGCCACGCGGCAGCCCGCACGCCAGGCGGCGGCAATGCCGTCGCCGGTGGCCGTGTCGGGGTTGGTGGTGTAGAGATACACCTTGCCCGCGCCGCCCGTGGCCAGGATGGTGTGCGGCGCGCGGAAGGTCAGCACCTCGTCCGCGCCTTCGTCGAGCACGTAGGCGCCCAGGCAGCGCTGGCCGCCTGCGCCCTGGGTGCCGCCCGCCAGGCCCAGCTTGCCCGCACTGATCACGTCCACCAGCGTGTGTTGCTCGAACAGCGTGATGCCGGGCGTGGCGCGCACGGTGTCGATCAGCGTGCGCTGCACGGCTGCGCCCGTGGCGTCGGCTGCATGCACGATGCGGCGCGCGCCGTGGCCGCCCTCGCGCGTCAGGTGCAGAGCGCCGCTCGCTTCGTCCAGCGAAAACGGCACGCCCAGCTGCTGCAGCCAACGGATGGCATCCGGTGCGTTCTCGACCACGAAGCGCGTCGCCGCCAGGTCGCACAGGCCCGCGCCGGCGACCAGCGTGTCCTGCACATGGGCGTCCACGCTGTCGCCCTCGGCCAGCACGGCCGCGATGCCGCCCTGCGCCCAGCCGCTGGCGCCGTCATGCAGCTGGCGCTTGGTGACCACGGCCACGCGGTGCGTGGGCGCCAGGTGCAGGGCGGCGCTGAGGCCCGCCAGGCCGCTGCCGATGATGAGAACGTCGAAGTCGTGCGATGGCATGGGGTTCAAGGGCCTAAAAACGGGCACTCCTGCGGTCCAGGGCCGCCGTGGGACTGGCTTTGCCAGGCCACCGGTGGCCTCCCCGACTCAGGGAGTGTCATGCCGGGACATATGCGAGGCGGACGTAGACGGGTGCGAAGGCCTCGGCCTGGGTGATCTCGATCAGCGTTTCCTTGGCCAGCTCCAGCAGCGCGATGAAGGTCACCACCAGCACGGTGCTGCCCTGCTCGGGGTCGAACAGGTCTTCGAATTCGACGAAGCGGCGGCCCTGCAGCGCCTTGAGCACGTGGCTCATGTATTCGCGCACCGACAGCTCCTCGCGTGTGATGCGGTGGTGCTGCACCAGCCGGGCGCGGCGGATGATGTCGCGCCAGGCTTCCTGCAGGTCGACCACGTGCACGTCGGGAAAGCGCTGCACCAGGCTTTGCTCGATGTGCACCTGCGCCTTGAGAAAGTCGCGCCCGTACTGCGGCAGCTGGCCCAGGCCGGCGGCGGCCAGCTTCATCTGCTCGTATTCGAGCAGGCGGCGCACCAGCTCGGCGCGCGGGTCTTCGACTTCACCTTCGCCCTCCTGCTTCTTGGGCGGCAGCAGCATGCGCGACTTGATCTCGATCAGCATGGCCGCCATCAGCAGGTATTCGGCCGCCAGTTCCAGGTTGTGGTTGCGGATCTCGTCCACATAGGCCAGGTACTGGCGCGTCACGCCGACCATCGGGATGTCGAGGATGTTGAAGTTCTGCCGGCGAATCAGGTACAGCAGCAGATCGAGCGGCCCCTCGAAGGCCTCCAGGAACACTTCCAGCGCGTCGGGCGGAATGTAGAGGTCTTGCGGCAGCGCGAAGAGCGGCTCGCCGTAGAGGCGCGCCAGCGCCACCTGATCGACCACGTCGGGCATGCCGCCGGCCGCGGGGCGGTCATCGTCGTGGGGGCGGGGGGCTGCGCGGGACATGGCCGTTTGCTATGGTATTAATAGCAGCTTGCGCTTGCTGGTCAAGCGCTGGCGGCCAATTTGAGTATCAAGTTCAGGATCGTGTCTGGTACACGTAGGGCTGCTGCGCCATTTGCGCCTCGTCGTATTCCTTCCAGGCGCGGTGATCGACCTGCTTGTCCCACAGCAGGGCCCGGCCTTCGCGTTGCTGCACGTCCAGCTCCGGCTTGTCCGTCTTGAGCTTGTTGATGAACTGGGTGACGTCGGACTGATAGTCGGGGCGGCGGAAGAAGGACATGGCGGCGTGGGGGTGGGGAGCACTGTGGGAGCCGGCGATTTTAGCGGGCCTGCGCGCCGGGGCATATTCCCGCGCTCGAATGGCACGCCATGGGTGCCGTCCGACGCCTGGCCGCGCCTCCCGGCCTGCAGCACCCACCGGGCCGTGGACTAGAGTGTGTGCTTCGCCGCCGTGCAGGCGGTTGCCGGCAAAGGAAGCTTTCATGGTGTTTCGTCTCTGGGGCGTGGCTGCGGCCGCATTGGCGCTGTCGCTGCTGGGTGGCTGCGATCTGCAGAGCATCAGCGAGTTGCAGGTGGGCGCCTCGACCGAGGCCGACGTGCGCGCGCGCTTCGGCGAGCCCGAACGCGTATGGGACGAGCCCGGCGGCGCCCGCACCTTCGAATACAACCGCCAGCCGGCCGGCGCGGTCAACTACATGATCACCATTGGCCCCGAAGGCCGCATGACTGCGCTGCGCCAGGTGCTCACGCCGGCCGAATTCGCACAGATCACGCCGGGCATGACGGTGGACGAGGTGCGCCGCCGCCTGGGCAAGCCCATGAAGGTGATGAGCTACACCCTCAAGGGCGAAACCGCGTGGGACTGGCGCTGGAACGACGGCGGCACGCAGCCGATGATCTTCACCGCCACCTTCGGCAGCAACGGCCAGGTGCTGCGCACCGGCAGCGTGGTGGAGATGAACCAGGACGGGCGTTGAACGCGGCCTGCATCGGTGCTGCGGGCCGCTGGCGCGCGGCTTGCATACGTATGCTCCCATGACCTGCGCCCCTCGCCGGTCCCCTTTCTTGCCCGCACCATGAACGACCCCGCGCCCCCGCTGCCTCCCACCGTCTCGCTGCGCCATGGGTATTACGAAGACGCGCAGGCACTTTTTGCCGGCACGCTGTTCGTGGCCATGGCACTGATGCTGTTCGGCCAGGCGGGGTTGCTCATCGGCAGCACCGCGGGCGTGGCGTTTTTGCTGCACTACGTGACCGACATCTCGTTCGGCAAGCTGTTTTTCGTCATCAACCTGCCGTTCTACTGGTTCGCCTGGACCCGCATGGGGCGCGAGTTCACGATCAAGACCTTCCTGTCGATCGCGCTGCTGTCGGTGCTGACCGAGCTGTTTCCCCACGTGATGCATGTGGACTACCTGAACCCGCTGTTTGCCGCCGTGCTGGGCGGGCTGCTGCTGGGAACGGGGTGCTTGTTTCTGGCGCGCCACCGCTCCAGCCTGGGCGGCGCGACCATCCTGTCGCTCTATCTGCAGCAAAGCCACGGCATTCGCGCCGGCAAGGTGCAGATGGCGATTGACTGCGTGGTGGTGCTGCTGGCGCTCTTCGTGGTGCCGCCCGACCGTGTGGCGTATTCGGTGCTGGCCGTGCTGGTGATGAGCGGGTTCCTGTGGATCAGCCACCGGCCGGGGCGGTACGTGGGGCACTGACCTACGGGCAGGCAGCAAGAAAGGCCCCGCAGGGCCTTTCTTGGTCAATCGCTTGCTTTGGCTGGATTAGCGCACCCGCATGCCGGGCGTGGCGCCGGGCAGGGGTTCCAGCACGTAGATGCCCGGCTGGGCCTTCTCGTCGCCGTGGCTGGCGGCCAGCACCATGCCTTCGCTGAGGCCGAACTTCATCTTGCGCGGCGCCAGGTTGGCGACCATCACCGTGTGCTTGCCGATCAGGTCGGCCGGCTGGTAGGCGCTGGCGATGCCGCTGAACACGTTGCGGGTCTTTCCCTCGCCCACGTCCAGCGTCAGGCGCAGCAGCTTGGTGGAGCCTTCGACCGGCTCGCAGTTCACGATCAGCGCGATGCGCAGGTCGATCTTGGCGAAGTCGTCGATGGTGATGGTGGGGGTCAATGCTTCGCCACCGGGTTCTGCTACTGTTTTTGTAGCTGCTGGCGCTGATTCCACGGGCGCTGGAGGCTCAAACAATGCCTCAAGCTGCTCTGGGGTGACGCGTTGCATCAGGTGTTGGTAAGGGGCGATGGCCTGCACATCTCCCGCCACGTGCCACTGCTGCAGGTTCACACCCAGGAACTTCTCTACCGACAGCGCCAGGCCCGGCAACACCGGAGCGAGGTAGCGCGTGAGCGCCGCGAAGGTGTTGATGAGCACCGAACACACCTGGTGCAGAGCTTCGTTGTTGCCCGGGTCCTTGGCCAGATCCCAGGGCTTGTTCTGGTCGACATAGGCGTTGACCTTGTCGGCCAGCAGCATGATCTCGCGCGTCACCTTGCTGTATTCGCGCGCTTCGTACAGCGCGGCCAGTGCGTCGCCGGCAGTGCGAATGTCCGCCAGCAAGGCTGCGCCCGTGGCGCCGAATTTGCTCGTCAGCCGGCCCTCGAACCGCTTGGTCAGAAAGCCCGCGGCCCGGCTGGCGATGTTGACGTACTTGCCGATCAGATCGCTGTTCACACGCAGCATGAAGTCTTCGGCATTGAAGTCGATGTCTTCATTGCGCGCCGACAGTTTGGCGGCCAGGTAGTAGCGCAGCCACTCGGCGTTCATGTCCAGCTTCAGGTACTTGAGCGGGTCCAGGCCGGTGCCGCGGCTCTTGCTCATCTTCTCGCCGTTGTTCACGGTGAGAAAGCCGTGCACGAACACGTTGTCGGGCGTCTTGCGGCCGCTGAAATGCAGCATGGCGGGCCAGAACAGCGTGTGGAAGGTGACGATGTCCTTGCCGATGAAGTGGTACTGCTCCAGCGTCGGGTCGGCCATGTAGGCGTCGTAGCTCTCACCGCGCTTTTCCAGCAGGTTCTTGAGCGAGGCCAGGTAGCCCACGGGGGCATCGAGCCACACGTAGAAGTATTTGCCGGGTGCGTCAGGAATCTCGATGCCGAAGTAGGGCGCGTCGCGGCTGATGTCCCAGTCGCCCAGGCCTTCGCTGGTGGTGCCGTCGGGGTTGGTGCGAACGGTGAACCATTCCTTGATCTTGTTGGCCACTTCGGGCTGCAGCTTGCCGTCCTGCGTCCACTTTTCCAGAAACTCCACGCAGCGCGGATCGGACAGCTTGAAGAAGAAATGCTCGGAGCTTTTCAGCTCGGGCCGTGCGCCCGACAGGGCCGAGAACGGATCGATCAGGTCGGTGGGCGCGTAGACCGAGCCGCAGACCTCGCAGTTGTCGCCGTACTGGTCTTTCGCGTGGCATTTAGGGCATTCGCCCTTGATGTAGCGGTCGGGCAGGAACATGTTCTTCTCGGGGTCGAAGAACTGCTCGATGGTGCGCACCTCGATCAGGCTGCCGTCGGCGCGGTCGCGCAGGTCGCGGTAGATCTGGCGGGCTAGGTCGTGGTTCTCGGGCGCGTCGGTGCTGTGCCAGTTGTCGAAGCTGATGTGAAAGCCGTCCAGGTACTGCTTGCGGCCGGCGGCAATGCCTGCCACGAACTGCTGGGGCGTCTTGCCGGCCTTTTCGGCGGCAATCATGATCGGCGCGCCGTGCGTGTCGTCCGCGCCCACGAAGTTCACCGCGTGGCCCCGCATGCGCTGGAACCGCACCCAGATGTCGGCCTGGATGTATTCCATGATGTGGCCGATGTGGAAGTTGCCGTTGGCGTAAGGCAGGGCGGTGGTGACGAAGATCTGGCGTGCTGGCATCGGGTGCGGGCTTTCTGAGGGTCGCGGCCCGGGCGGAAAGGGCCGGGCGGAAAGGCAGGATTTTAAGAGGCTGCGCCGGTTGGCTCAGCGCGCCGGTGCGCGCACCGCGTTGCCGGTGTCTTTCCAGCCGAAGAAGGCGCAGATCTCGGCGCGCCGCGCCAGCGCATCGGCGCGGCCCAGGGCCATCAGTTCACGGGTGTAGCCCGACTCGAACAGCAGGTAGCTGGCCAGGGCGGCGCCGCGCACGTCGTCGGGTTGCGCGCTCACGCCCAGCCCGCCCAGCAGGGTGCGGATGGGGCCCGGCAGGTCGCCCACGTGGCGGGCGGCCATGGCGTCCAGCCGCTGCGAGGGGGCGATCACCAGCAGCTCCAACGGGCGCAGCGTGCTGCGCGTGCGGGCTTCGGGCGGAATCAGCGACAGGGTCTGGTTGATGCGCTGGGCGCGTTCCACGTCCACCGACAGGGCATCCAGGAAGATGTTGGACAGCGCATGGCCGGCCACCTGGGCCAGCGACGGATAGTCGGGCGCCGCTTGGGTCGCCGCCTCGCCGGCAGGCTCGTGCATGCGGCCGGCGCCGATCACCAGAATGCGTTCAGCACCCAGGTGGATGGCGGGCGCGATGGGAGCCGACTGGCGCATGGAGCCGTCGCCGTAGTAGCCGGTGCGGCCTTCCATCTCCAGCGCCGTGGCCGGAAAGACGAAGGGAATGGCCGACGACGCCAGCAGGTGCGCATGGCTGATGCGCCCGGCGGCGGCCTTGCGCTGCGAACGCACCCAGGGCCGGGCGGTGTCCGACGCCTCGAAGAACGTGACGTGTTCGCCCGAGCTGTAGCTGGAGGCCGTGACGGCCAGCGCGCGCACGTGCCCCTGGCGAATCAGGCGCGGCAGGCGCGCCAGCGGCACCATGCGCTGCAGCAGTTCGGCCAGCGGAGCGTTGTCCAGCAGCGAGCGCGGCCGCATGCGGCGCCAGCGGGTGAGCATCCAGCCCATCGACAGCAGGGTGAGCCAGCGCGCGCCGCTGCGCATCACGCTCAGCGAGTCGGCCCGGTAGACCTGCGCGGCATGGAAATGGCGCCATACGCGGGCGATGCGCCGCACCGCCCGGTCGAAGTGGTCGGCGCCGCAGGCCAGGGCCGCGGCATTGATCGCCCCGGCCGAGGTGCCGGTGATGATGGGGAAGGGGTTGGGATCGCGCCCCGCGCCACAGGCCAGGCGCAGGTCGGAGATGGCTTCCAGCACGCCCACCTGATAGGCCGCGCGGGCACCACCGCCGGTCAGTACCAGGCCGACCACCGGGGCGGGCGCATAGGCATGGGGCTGGGGCGGTGTAGACATGGCGTGTGGTGCAGGGCGTCTGGTGCGGGGCGACCTCAGGCGGCCGGGTGATTGAGCAGCAGCACGGCGAGCGCGTCGCCTTCCATCAGGATGAGGCCGTTGTCGCGCGCGAAGTCACGGGCGTTGTCGCTCACGCTGCCCTGCAGCGCGATGTAGACGCCGGCGCTGGCCTGCTGCGCCTGCACGGCGGCCTGCAGCTCGCGCAGCGGCTCGGCGCCATGGGTGGCGGCCTTCCAGCGGCGCGCGCTCACCAGCAGCACCTGGCTGCCGCGCTCCAGGCGCAGGTCGGCGGGCTGGCCGTTCAGGCGCTGCACCGTGTGGCCTTCAGCCTGCCAGGCCCGTTCCAGTGCGGCAGAGAAGTCGCGCCAGGACATCGCGGCGGCCGAGGCGAGCACCGCTTCAACCTTCGCCGCGCTCGGCGCCTTCCACTGCCGCCACGCCGCCATGCAGCCCACTACGGCGATCGGCAGCGCACCCACGGCCGCGAAAGGCGCCAGGTGCGCAGGCAGCAGGGCGCCGCACAGCAACGCAATGCCGCCGGCAGCCGCCATGCTGATCCACCACGGCGAGCGCAGCAAAATCGCGAACAAGGAGTTCGGGGCCATCTTCAGTTTCACGGGGGGCCTTGTCGGAGAGAGTCTGGAAATGAGGGGTGCAGTGCCAGGGTGCCCGGCAGCGCGCGGGCGCATTGTCCCGCGAAACGGAGGGGTCGGGGGCCTTCGATAGACTACCCGCTCCACAGGAGTTATCACAAGCATGGCAGTCACAGAACAGGGCCTCTTGGCGGCCCTCGCACAGGTGTGCGACCCTCACACGGGCAAGGATTTCGTCAGCACCCGCGCCCTGCGCAATGTGCAGATCAGCGGCGGCGACGTAGCCTTCGACGTGGAACTGGGCTACCCCGCCAAAAGCCTGGTGCCCGAGCTGCAACGCCAGTTCGCGGCGGCTGCCCGCACGGTGCCCGGCGTGGAGAACGTGTCGGTGCAGATCACCAGCAAGGTCACGGCGCATGCCGTGCAGCGCGGCGTGCAGTTGCTGCCCCAAGTGAAGAACATCATCGCCGTGGCATCGGGCAAGGGCGGCGTCGGCAAGAGCACCACGGCCGCCAACCTGGCGCTGGCACTGGCCGCCGAGGGCGCGAGCGTGGGCGTGCTGGACGCCGACATCTACGGCCCCAGCCAGCCCATGATGCTGGGCATCAGCGGCCGGCCCGAGAGCGCCGACGGCAAGACCATGGAGCCGATGGAAAACCACGGCGTGCAGGTGATGTCCATCGGCTTTCTCGTCAACCAGGACGAAGCCATGATCTGGCGCGGCCCGATGGCCACGCAGGCGCTGGAGCAGTTGCTGCGCCAGACCAACTGGAAGGATCTGGACTACCTCATCATCGACATGCCGCCCGGCACCGGCGACATCCAGCTCACCCTGTCCCAGCGCGTGCCCATGACGGGCGCGGTGATCGTCACCACGCCGCAGGACATCGCCCTGCTCGACGCCAAGAAGGGCATCAAGATGTTCGAGAAGGTGGGCGTGCCCATTCTCGGCATCGTGGAGAACATGGCCGCCCACGTGTGCAGCCAGTGCGGCCATGTGGAGCACATCTTCGGAGCCGACGGCGGCAAGAAGATGGCTGCCGAGTACGGCATGGATTACCTGGGCGCGCTGCCGCTGGACATGGCCATTCGCCTGCAGGCCGACAGCGGCACGCCCACGGTGGTGGCCGACCCCGATGGCGAGGTGGCGCAGATCTACAAGAAGGTGGCGCGCGACGTGGCCGTGAAGGTCGCCCAACAGGCGAAGGATTTCTCGGCAAAGTTTCCCACCATCTCCATCAGCAAGGACACCTGAGCCCTCTGAAGGAATCCGCGCGATGAACCTGCTGGCTGCCATGCGCTATCTGGTCTCGCTGGACGAGCACCGCCATTTCGGCCGTGCTGCGCAGGCCTGCCATATCACGCAGCCGGCGCTGTCGAACGCGCTGCGCGCGCTGGAGCAGGAGTTCGGCGTGGTGATCGTGCAGCGAGGGCGCTCGTTCGCCGGCCTGACGCACGAGGGCGACGCCGTGCTGGCCACCGCACGGCGCATGCTGCGCGACAGCGAAGTGCTGCGGCAGGAATTGCGCAGCACCCAGGATGCACCCCAGGGCCGCCTGCGCATGGCCGCCACGCCCACTGCCATTCCCTTGCTGTCGCGCTTTGCCGTGCAATTGCGCACGCGCCATCCGGGCATTCAGCCGGTGGTGCTGTCCATGAGTTCCATGGAGCTTGAACGCGGGCTGGAAGACCTGTCGCTCGATCTGGCGCTGGGCTACAGCGAGCGCATGCAGGCACAGCGGGCGCAACTGCGTTCGTGGCCGCAATGCACCGAGCGCTACTACCTTTTGCGCTGCGCCGCCGAATCTGCGCCGGACCGCATGCGCATCGGCGCGCCTGTCAGCTGGGCCGAGGCTGGTCGACTGCCCCTGTGCCTGCTGACCCCCGACATGTTCAACCGCTTCATCGTGGACGAGGCCTTGCGCGAGGCCGGCGTGGAGCTTTTGCCAGCCATCGAGACGAACTCGGTGCTCACGCTGGTGCTCAGCGTGCTGTCGGGCGACGTCTGCAGCGTGTTGCCCGGTGCCATGGTTGCTGCCGCCCGGCAGGAGCGGGCGCTGGAGGCGCTGCCGCTGATCTCGCCAGATATTCGCACCCCCATCGGGTTCATGACGCAGCGCGGCCCACGCACATCCCGCGCGCTGGAGGCGGCCATCGCCTTGCTCGAAGAGGCGGCGTGGCGTGACGAAGTCGCGGCTTCCAGCGGATCGCTCGACCTCTGACCCTTTATCGACGCAGAGGTGAGGCGCCGTCCCGGCCATAGGGTCTTTGAGTTGCTACCAACTCCACGTTACGGCGCCATGGCAAGGCTGTCGTTTCATACATTCATTCATTTTTTGAATCGTCGCATGCGCCGATTCCATTTGACGTTTTTGCGCATCCCTCCAGACACTCCGCCTCGGTGCATTGATTTGTGTCAATTTTTTACAACCGGGGTGCTCGTCGATGCACCTCGACTTAAAAAGAGAGAGAGCGTACGAATGGCTGATTCATCGGTGGGGATGGGCACGGCTGGAGCTTCGAGCGCTCCGGGCTTTCTGGACAAGGAACGGATCATTGCCGGTCCGGGTTTCAACCGGTGGCTGGTGCCACCGGCCGCATTGGCGATCCACCTGTGCATCGGCATGGCCTACGGCTTCTCGGTGTTCTGGCTGCCGCTGTCCAAGGCGCTGTCCACGGCCGGCACGGGCGCTGCCTGCGCCAAGGACATGAGCTTCTTCGCCGAGCTGTTTGCCTCCGGCTGCGACTGGCGAGTGGCCACGCTGGGCTGGATGTATACGCTGTTCTTCGTGTTTCTGGGCTGCTCGGCCGCCATCTGGGGCGGCTGGCTGGAACGCGCCGGCCCGCGCAAGGCGGGTGTCGTGTCGGCCGTGTGCTGGTGCGGCGGCATGCTGCTGTCGGCGCTGGGCATTCACCTGCACCAGTTCTGGCTGATGATCCTCGGCTCCGGCGTGATCGGGGGCATCGGGCTGGGGCTGGGCTACATCTCCCCCGTGTCCACGCTGATCAAGTGGTTCCCTGACCGGCGCGGCATGGCCACCGGCATGGCCATCATGGGCTTCGGCGGCGGCGCGATGATCGGATCGCCGCTGGCGGTCGACCTGATGAAGCACTTCTCGAGCCCCACCGACGTGGGCGTGACGCAGACCTTCGTGGTCATGGCGCTGGTGTACTTTGTGTTCATGATGGCTGGCGCTCTGGGTTATCGCGTGCCCGCCACGGGCTGGAAGCCAGCCGGCTGGACGCCGCCGCCGCCTTCGGCCAACACCATGATCACGCAGCGCCACGTGCATGTGAAGCGCGTCTGGGGCATTCCACAGTTCTGGTTGATCTGGGTCGTGCTGTGCATGAACGTGAGTGCCGGCATCGGCGTGATCGGCATGGCTTCTCCCATGCTGCAGGAAGTGTTCGGCGGGGGCCTGATCGGTGTGCCGCAGAAGTTCGGCGAGCTCGACAAGACCCAGCTGGCCGCGATCGCGGCCGTGGCGGGCGGCTTCACGGCGCTGCTGTCGCTGTTCAACATCGGTGGCCGCTTCTTCTGGGCGAGCCTGTCCGACAAGTTCGGCCGCAAGATGACGTATGTGATCTTCTTCGTGCTGGGCGCGTTGATGTACGCCAGCATTCCAAGCTCTGCCAGCGCCGGCAGCAAGCTGCTGTTCGTGGGTGCGTTCTGCGTGATCCTGTCGATGTACGGTGGTGGCTTCGCCACGGTGCCGGCCTATCTGGCCGACCTGTTCGGCACGCAGTTCGTGGGCGCCATCCATGGCCGCCTGCTCACCGCATGGGCCACGGCCGGCATCCTGGGCCCGGTGGTCGTGAACTACATGCGCGAATATCAGCTGGGCCTGGGCCTGCCGCGCGAGCAGGTCTACAACCAGACCATGTACATCCTGGTGGGCATGCTGGTCATCGGCCTCATCGCCAACCTGCTGGTGCGTCCGCTCGCCGACAAGTGGTTCATGAGCGACGCAGAACTGGCGCACGAAAAGAAGCTGGCGCATGAAAAGAGCGTGGCCGCTGAAGTGGGCGGCGGCACTGGCGCGGGCGGCACGACCAGCCCGGCGCTGGTGGCTTTTGCCTGGGCGGCCGTGGGTATTCCGCTGATCTGGGGCATCTACAAGACGCTGGGCAGCGCTGCCAAGTTCTTCCAGTAAAGGGCCGCTCACATGCTGATGCTGCCTGGCTCGCTGAAGCGCCGGATCCATGCTGCCGCAGCGCGCTTTGCGGCCGAGCACAGCGGCGCGTTCAGCCTGACGGCACCCGCGGCGCCAGGGCAGGCGCCCACGCTGCTGTGCGGCGGGCGGGCGCTCAATGGCGACTTTGCGCCAGCAGATCGTTTCACTGCGCAGACAGGCGTGCGGGCCACCGTGTTCGCACGGCAGGGTGACGACTTCGTGCGCATTGCCACGTCGGTGCGCAAGCAGGACGGCGAGCGTGCCGTGGGCACGCTGCTCGATCGTTCTCACCCCGCCTACCGCAAGCTTCTGGCGGGCCATTCGTATGAGGGCTACGCGACGGTCTTCGGCCGGCAGAACATGACCCGCTACGACCCGGTGCGCAATGCCGGCG
Source organism: Acidovorax sp. WCS2018Noco2-16 (assembly GCF_031843945.1). Taxonomy (NCBI): domain Bacteria; kingdom Pseudomonadati; phylum Pseudomonadota; class Betaproteobacteria; order Burkholderiales; family Comamonadaceae; genus Acidovorax; species Acidovorax sp. WCS2018Noco2-16. The sequence continues at coordinate 27,411 of NZ_JAVTJJ010000010.1, read as the reverse complement.
CCGAAGTGGTGGGGGTGCTGTATGTGGGACTCGACGTAAGCGAAATACCTTCATTGGGCATGGCCGGGCGCTTGGCGCTCTGGCTGCTGGGCGGGCAATATGCGTTGTGGGCGCTGGCGTGGCTGGCGTTGCCATCGTTGCTGCCCATCTGGATCGCTTTCGCCATCTGCCAGCCGCTGGTAGTGGCGGCGCTGGTGTACGCCATGGTGCAGCACGGCATTTCTGGCCCGGTGAAGCAAGGGCGCCAGGCCGCGCAGCGGCTGTCTGCGGGCGACCTCACCACCCAGATGCATGTGGCGCAGCGCGACGAGGTGGGGCAGATGCTGCAGGCCATCAACGGCATTGGCGTGGGGCTGGCAGGTTTGGTGGGCAATGTGCGGCGCGGTGCCGAGGGGCTGCGCCTGTCCACCAGCGAGATCGCAGACGGCAACAACGACCTGGCCACGCGCACCGAACAGCAAGCCGGCGAGGTGAACACCACCGCATCCGCGCTGGAGCAGCTCACTGCGACCGTCGCGCAGAACGCCGAACATGTGCGGCGCGTCAACGGGCTGATGAGCGCCGTGGCCACGTCCACCGGACAGAGCAGCGCAGCCGTGGAACGCGTGGTGACCACCATGGCCGAGATCCGCGAGGGTGCGCACCGCATCCAGGACATCATCGGCATCATCGATTCGATTGCCTTCCAGACCAACATCCTCGCGCTGAATGCAGCGGTGGAGGCGGCTCGTGCGGGCGAGCAGGGCCGAGGCTTCGCCGTGGTGGCCTCTGAAGTGCGGGGCCTGGCCACCCGCTCGGCCGATGCTGCGCGTGAGATACGCGGCCTGATTTCCGCCTCGGTGGATCGGGTGGACGCAGGCGGTGGCTTGGTGCAGGAGGCGCGCGCCTCCATGCAGGGCATCACCCATTCGATCGGCGAGGTCACCCGCCTCATCGAAGGCATCGCCACGGCCAGCGGCCAGCAAAGCAGTGGCATCGAAGACATCCACCACAGCGTGGAACGCATCGAGCAGATGACGCAGCAGAACGCCGCGCTGGTGGAGGAAGCAGCAGCGGCTGCCCTGCGCATGCGCGAACAGGCTGCATCGCTGGCCGACGCTGCGGCCACTTTCAAGACACCCACTTAAAGGGTGCCGGCTGGGGAACGCCGCAGGTGCAGCGAAGTCCAACCGGCAGCCCTCGTCCAGGAGACCATGATGAAACAGGAAAAAATCGAGTTCTACAAAGGGCCTGCGGGCGGTTGGGGTGCGCTCAACAGCGTGAAGAACACGCTGCTGCGGCAGGACATTCCGATCAAGGGCGCGAAAACGCTGCTGTCCGCCAACCAGCCCGATGGCTTCGACTGCCCGGGCTGCGCTTGGCCTGACCGCAACCATGCCTCCACCTTCGAGTTCTGCGAAAACGGCGTGAAGGCCGTGGCGGCAGAAGCTACCGCCCGGCGTGCCGGCCCTGAATTGTTCGAGCGGTTCACCGTGGCCGAACTGGCGGCGCAAAGTGATTTCTGGCTGGAAGACCAGGGCCGCCTGACGCACCCCATGGCGTATGACGCCACCAGCGACCGCTACCGGCCCATCTCATGGGACGATGCCTTTGGGCTGATCGCGCGCCACCTGCGTGCGCTGCCTGACCCGAACCAGGCGATTTTCTACACGTCGGGGCGTGCCAGTAACGAAGCCGCCTTCCTCTACCAGCTGTTCGTGCGCCAGTACGGCACCAATAACTTCCCCGACTGCTCCAACATGTGCCACGAGCCCAGCGGCAGCGGCATGCGCCCGCAGATCGGCGTGGGCAAGGGCACCGTGACGCTGGAAGACTTCGAGCATGCGGACGCGATTTTCATCTTCGGGCAGAACCCGGGCACCAACCATCCGCGCATGCTGGGCGAGCTGCGTGAGGCGCACAAGCGCGGCGCCCGCATCGTGAGCTTCAACCCGCTGCGCGAGCGCGGCCTGGAGCGCTTTGCCGACCCGCAAGACAAGCTGGAGATGGCGACCTTCGGCTCCACGCCCATCAGCACGCACTACTTCCAGCTGCGCGTGGGCGGCGATCTTCCGGCCGTCAAAGGCATGATGAAGCATGTGCTGGAGCAGGAAGAAGCGCGCGGCGGCGTGCTCGACAAGGCCTTCATCGCCGAGCACACCACGGGTTTCGAGGTTCTGGTGGAGAACCTGCGCAGCGAATCCTGGGCGCTGCTGGAACGGGAGTCGGGCCTGACGGAGGCGCAGATCCGCTCTGCGGCAGACATTTACATCGGCGCCAAGAAAGTGATCGCCTGCTGGGGCATGGGCATTACCCAGCACAAGCACGCGGTGGACACCATCCAGGCCATGGTCAGCTGGCTCATGCTGCGCGGCAACATCGGCCGCGAAGGTGCCGGCCCTTGCCCGGTGCGTGGCCACAGCAACGTGCAGGGCGACCGCACCATGGGCATCTGGGAAAAGCCGCCCGCGGCCCTGCTGGACAAGCTGCGCGACGTGTTCGGCTTCGAGCCCCCGCGCGAGAACGGCGTCGACACCGTGGAGGCCATCCGCCACATGCTGGACGGCAAGGGCAAGGTGTTCTTCGCGCTGGGCGGCAACTTTGCCGCAGCCACGCCCGACACTTACGAGACCTGGAAGGCGCTGCAGCGCTGCGACCTGACGGTGCACGTGACCACGAAGCTCAACCGCAGCCACATCGTGCACGGCAAGGAGGCTTTGATCCTGCCCTGCCTGGGCCGCACCGAGATCGACATGCAGGCCGGCGGCCCGCAGGGCGTGACGGTGGAAGACTCGATGAGCATGGTTCATATCTCGGTGGGCATCAACCCGCCCGCGTCCGATCAGTTGCTGTCCGAGCCGGCCATCGTCGCGCGGCTGGCAGCGGCCACGCTGGCCGGGCGCAGCGATATTCCGTGGCTGTGGCTGATCGAAGACTATTCGCGCATCCGCGACCAGATCGAGAAGGTGTTTCCCGACTTCAAGGACTTCAACCAGCGTGTGGCGGTGCCCGGCGGGTTCCGCCTGCGCAACACGGCCAGCGAACGCGTGTGGGCCACCGCATCGGGCAAGGCCAGCTTCCACTCGCCCGTGGTGCCGCAGGACACGCCCTCGCACAAGGCGCGCGAGCGGTTCAAGGACTCCATCGTGTTCACGCTGCTCACCACGCGCTCGCACGACCAGTACAACACCACCATCTACGGCATGGACGACCGCTACCGCGGCGTGTTCGGCCAGCGCCGCGTGGTGTTCATCAACGACAAGGACATTCGCGCGCTGGGAATGAAGGATGGCGACTGGGTGGATATCCAGACCGTGTGGTCCGACGGGCAGGAGCGCCGCGCCGACCGCTTCAAACTGGTGGCCTACGACATTCCGCGCGGCAACCTGGCCGCGTACTACCCCGAAACCAACCCGCTGGTGCCGCTGTCTGCCGTGGCGGACGCGGCAGGCACGCCAACGTCCAAGTCCATTCCCGTGCTGCTGCTGCCGCATGTGGTGCCCCGGTCCGATGCTGACCACCAGCACACCTTGAGCGGCGTAGTCGCCTGATGCCGTTGTCGATGCGTGAAGCCGGCGGAGAAGGCTCCGCCCAGGCGGTGCCTGCCGATGCGGGCGCAGCGCCCGGCGTGCCGCCGCCCGAGTCTCTGCAGATGGCCATTCTGCGCATGCTTGCCGAAGACGATGCCGCCTCCGGCGTGTCGCTGCCTCGGCTGGGCAAGCGCCTGGGCCAGGGCGCCAGCGTGCTGATGCGCCAGCTCAGCCAGATGGGCGACGCGGTGATCGGCGGGCTGCCCGGGCCGGGCTGGACGCGCTTGGTGCAGGGCGATGGCCGGTGGACGGCGCACATCACCAGCGCGGGCCGTGATGCCATCTCGGCGCAGGCGGCTGACTCGGTGGCGCAGGCCGACGCACCGGAGGCCGACTGGTGGCCGCTGGCCCGGCACACCGTGCGGGTGTTCGGCGAGGCCGGCGCTCCCGCTGAGGGCGTTGAGCGCGACGACACGCTGGCGACCGAGATTCCCGTCGCGCTGGTGTTCAACGGCATTTCCCATGCCGTGATGATGGCCACGCCCGAACGGCTGGAAGACTTCGCACTGGGTTTTGCGTTGAGCGAGGGCATTCTGGACAGCGCGCAGGACTGCCGTGGCATCACGCTGCAGGCGGTCGATGGCGAAGTGGCCCATCTGCCTGCGGGCGTGCCGGGCATCGAGGTGCACCTTGAGATTTCTGCCCGCTGCTTCGAGCGGCTTCGCCACAGGCGGCGCAGCATGGCGGGGCGCACCGGCTGCGGAGTCTGCGGGGTGGAGAGCTTTGCCGCGCTCGACCTGGAGCCAGCGCGGCTGCCCACCCGTGACTGGGTCGCGCGCATTGACCTTCCGATGGTGCTGGCCGCCTTTTCCAGCCTGAGCGCACTGCAGCCGCACAACGCGCATTCCGGCTCGCTGCACGCCGCCGGCTGGGCGGGTCTGGACGGGCGGCTTGTCGAAGTCTGCGAAGACGTGGGACGGCACAACGCGCTCGACAAGCTCATCGGCGGGCTGGCCCGGGCGGGGCGGTTGAACGAGCCCGGCTTCGTTTTGCTGAGCAGCCGGGGCAGCCATGAGCTGGTGCGCAAATGCGCCCGTGTCGGCATCGGGGCCCTGGCGACCATCTCGGCGCCCACTGCTACCGGTGTGCAGGTGGCCGAGCTGGCCGGTTTGCGGCTCTGGGGCCTGGTGCGCGCGCCGCGCGGCGTGCTGTACGCCACGGGCGGGGCGCTACCGGTTCCTGGCGCCGTTCGCTGATCGCCTTGTCGCGCGGCGGGCGTGGTCGGCGGTTCAAGGTGCACCACGCATTGCCCCCTGGCGCCGCCCCGGCACGGCATTTGCGATAACGTCGCCGCCATGCAATTTTCATTTATCCGCGTCGGCTGGCGAACCCTGTGGCGCGATCTGCGTGCGGGCGAGCTGCGCCTGCTCATCGTGGCCGTCACGCTGGCCGTGGCCGCGCTCACATCCGTCGGGTTCTTTGCCGACCGGCTGCAGGGCGGCTTGAAGCGCGACGCCCTGCAATTGCTGGGGGGCGACGCCGTCATCGTCAGCGACAACCCCACGCCGGCCGCCTTTGCCGAGCGCGCCAAGGCGCTGGGGCTGTCGGCGGCCACCACGCTGGGGTTTCCCACCATGGGCCGGGCGGACGACGCGCAGGGTGGCGCCAGCCGGCTGGTGGCGCTGAAAAGCGTGGAGGCGGGCTACCCGCTGCGTGGGCAGATGCGCACGGCCGACGCACCCGGCCAGCCGGGCCAGGCGACGCAAGGCATTCCCGCGCCTGGCGAGGTCTGGGTCGACGCCCCGGTGCTGGAATCGCTGGGCCTGGCCATGGGCGACCGGCTGTGGCTGGGCGATGCCACGTTGCGCATCGCCCGCATCATCACGCTGGAGCCGGACCGAGGCGGTGGCTTCATGAGCTTCGCGCCACGTGTGATGGTCAACGCCGCAGACCTGCCGGCCAGCGGCCTGGTGCAGCCCGCCAGCCGGCTGACTTATCGGTTCGCGGTGGCGGGCGACGCCGCTGCCGTGCGCCAGTTCAGCGAATGGGCGGACAAGGCCGTGCACCTTCCTGACGTGCATGGCGTGCGGGTCGAATCGCTGGACAGCGGCCGCCCCGAGATGCGCCAGACGCTGGAGCGGGCGCAGAACTTTCTCAGTCTGGTCGCGCTGCTGGCCGCGCTGCTGTCGGCCGTGGCCGTGGCTCTGGCCGCGCGTGGCTTTGCCAACGACCACCTGGATGCGGCTGCGCTGCTGCGCGTGCTGGGCCAGAGCCAGCGCGCCATCGCCGGCAGCTACATCGTCGAATTCACGCTCATCGGCCTCTTCGCCAGCGCGCTGGGCGTGGCCCTGGGGTTTGCCGTGCACCACGTGTTCGTGCTGCTGCTGGCCGGGCTGGTGGAAACCGCGCTGCCCGCCGCCAGCCTGTGGCCGGTGGCTTTCGGGCTCGGCATGGGCCTGACCCTGCTGTTCGCCTTCGGCCTGCCGCCGGTGCTGCAACTGGCGCAGGTGCCGCCACTGCGCGTCATCCGCCGCGACTTAGGCGGCCTCAAGCCCGCATCGCTGGCGGTGCTGGGCGTGGGCGTGGCGGGGTTCGCCGCGCTGTTGCTGGCTGTCAGCAGCGACCTGAAGCTGGGGCTGATCGCGGTGGGCGGCTTTGCCGGCGCGGTCGTGCTCTTCGCCGGCCTGGCCTGGGGCGCCGTCAAGCTCTTGCGGCGCAGCGTGAACGAAGCTACCGCGCCGCGCTGGCTGGTGCTGGCCACGCGGCAGATTTCGGCGCGGCCCGTGTACGCGGTCGTGCAGGTCAGCAGCCTCGCGGTGGGCCTGCTCGCACTGGTGCTGCTGGTGCTGCTGCGCACCGACCTCATCAGCAGCTGGCAGCGGGCCACCCCGGCCGATGCGCCCAACCGCTTCGTCATCAATGTCATGCCCGACCAGGCCGACGCATTTCAGCAGGCATTGCGGGGCGGCGGCGTGCGGCAGTACGACTGGTACCCGATGATCCGCGGCCGGCTGGTGGCCATCAATGGCCGCACCACCAGCCTGGACGACTACACCGAAGACCGCGCCAAGCGGCTGGTGGACCGCGAATTCAACCTGTCGAACGCGGCCGATGCGCCGGCGCACAACCAGATCGTGGCAGGCCGCTGGACGGCGGGCGCGGCAGACGAAGTCAGCGTGGAAGACGGCATCGCCAAGACCCTTGGCCTGAAGCTGGGCGACACCCTGCGCTTCGACGTGGGCGGCGTGTTGAGCGAGGCGCGCATCACCAGCCTGCGCGAGGTGGACTGGGGCTCGCTGCGCGCCAATTTCTTCGTGATGTACACGGCCGCCAGCATGCCGCCCGAGATGCCCATCACCTACCTGGCCGCCTACCGGGCGCCGGATACGCCGGGCTTCGACAACGCGCTGGTGCGGGCCTTCCCCAACATCACCAACGTGGACATGAGCGCCACGCTGGCCCAGGTGCAGAACGTGCTGCGGCAGGTGATCCGCGCGGTCGAATTCCTGTTCGGCTTCACGCTGGCGGCCGGCCTGGTGGTGCTGTTCGCCGCTGTCAGCGCCACGCGGGAGGAGCGCGCGCGGGAATACGCCATCATGCGGGCCGTTGGCGCGCAGGCGCGGCTGCTGCGCCAGGTGCAGCGGGCCGAGCTGGCGGGCGTGGGTCTGCTGGCCGGCTTTCTGGCCAGCAGCGTGGCGGTGGCCGTGGGCTGGGCCCTGGCGCGCTTCGTGTTCGACTTCACCTGGACGGCGCAGCTGTGGGTGCCGCTGGCCGGTGCGCTGGCGGGCGCCGTGCTGGCGCTGGCGGCGGGTTGGTGGGGCATGCGCGAGATCCTGCGCCGCCCCGTCATGCAGACGCTGCGCCGGGCGGCCGAATGACAGCATTCATTTGCTATTAAAATAATAGCTACTAGCGCTTGATGGATAAGCGCTAGAGGCCAATTTGACTCATATATAGCCGGTGGGCCTCATCGGCGCTGACCGCCATGACTTCTCCCGACGCCCCTGCCCCTGCCGCCACACCGTTTGAATGGATCGGCGGCGAGCCTGCCGTGCGCGCGCTGGTGGACCGCTTCTACGACCTGATGGACCTGGAGCCCGCCTACGCCGCGCTGCGCGCCGCACACGGCAGCACGCTGGCCGACGCACGCGACAAGCTCTTCTGGTTTTTGTGTGGCTGGCTGGGCGGGCCCGACCATTACCAGAGCCGCTTCGGCCACCCCCGGCTGCGCGCGCGGCACATGCCGTTTTCCATCGGCATCAAGGAACGCGACGAGTGGGTGGCATGCATGGACCAGGCCATGCAGGAAACGGGCGTGCCCGAGGCGCTGCGCGCGCGCCTGAAGGAAAGCTTCATGGGCACGGCGGACTGGATGCGCAACCGCGGCGGTTGAGCCTCCAGTCCGGCGCTTTCGGTGGCGGTCAGCCCGTCAGAACCGCGCCTGCAGCCCCACCGTCACCGTGCGCTCCGCGCCCGGCGTCACCCACACGCGGCTGTACGAGCTGGTGTAGTGCGTGCGGTCGAACACGTTGTCCACGTCCAGCGTCAGGCGCAGCGCGGGCGTCAGGCGCCAGTAGGCGACCAGCTTGGCGGTGGTGTACGCGGGCAGGTCGAACGCGGGCGTGCCCGCGTTGGCCTCTGCCTGCGTGCGCGTCTGGCCCAGCCGCCGGCCCACGTACGTTACGCCGCCGCCCACGCCGTAGCGCTGTCCATTGGCCAGGGCGTTCTCGTACATCGCCAGCATGCTGCCGGTCACACGCGGCACGTTCAGCAGGCGGCCGCCTGCTTCCAGCGTGTTGTCGCGCGTGATCTCGACGTCGTTCAGCACCAGGCTGGCATTCAGGCGCCAGCGGGCGGACAACTGGCCCGCCAGGTCGAATTCGGCGCCCCGGCTGCGCACTTCGCCTGCGGCTGCCGAAAAACCGCTGTTCAGCGGGTCGGCCGTCAGCACGTTGCTTTTGCGGATGTCAAAGAGCGCGGCGGTTGCGCCCATGCGCTGGTCGGCGCTTTCCCACTTGGCGCCCAATTCCAGCGCGCGGCCGCGCTCTGGGTCGAAGCCGGCGGTGTTCACGTCCGAGCCCACGTTCGGGCGGAACGAGCGGCCCGCGTTGGCATACACCGTCCACTGCGACGTAGGCAGCCAGCTCAGGCCGATGCGCGGCGACGTGGCCGATGGGGTCTGGCGGTCGGTGCGCGCCGTGCGGCGGTTCTCCAGCGACTGCGTGTAGTTGTCCATGCGCAGGCCCGCCACCAGGCGCCACTGCGGCGCGAGCTTGATCGCATCCTGCACATAGAACGCCGTGTTGCGCTGCTGCTCGCGCGTGTCGGTGTTGGGGCCGGGCGTGGGCTGTGGCTGGCCGTAGACCGGATCGAAGATGTCGATGGCATAGGGCGCGGCGGCTGAGGGGTTGGCGCGCAGCATCAGAGAATTCATGTGGAAGCGAAAGCTCTCCACGCCGAACAGCAGTTCATGCTCCACCGCCCCCGTGGCCACCGTGCCTTGCAGCTCGGCCTGCACCGCCGTGTCGTCGGAAGAATAATCGCGATAGCGGCGCTGGCGCGTCAGCGTGCGGCCGTCGGCGCGCAGTGCAGTGGCCTCGGTCGAAAAGCCGTCGATGGACGTTTCGCGGTACGACAGGCCCAGCCGGCTGCGCCAGTTGGGGCTCCATTCATGGCTCAGCAGCACTTGGTGCGTCTGGTTTTCCACCGTCACGTCGCCGTCGCCGGGCTCGCCCAGAAAACGGCTGACCGGCACGGCGCCCAGCTGGTTGTTCACCGCCACCACGCCCCGGTCCAGCGGCGTGGAGTGGCGCAAAAATTCGCCCGTGTATTCCAGCAGCGTGTCGCGGCCGAGCTTCCAGGTGAAGCCCGGCACGATCACGCGGCGCTCGGCGCTCACATGGTCGCGAAAGCTGTCCTTGTCTTCCACCGCCACGTTCAGCCGGTAGGCGAAGTTGTCACCAATGGGGCCGGTGCTGTCCAGCGTGCCGCGCTTGAGGCCGTTGCTGCCGGCATAGGCTTCCACCGCGTTGGCGGCCTTCCACTGCGGGCGCTTGGAGACGATGTTCAGCGTGCCGCCCGGCTCGCTGCTGCCGTAGAGCGCGGCGGCCGTGCCCTTGAGGAATTCGATGCGCTCCACACCCGCCAGGTCGCGCGGCGCGTTGAAGCCCCGGTTGGACGACAGGCCGTTGAGCAGCGTGGCCATGCCCGTGTTCTCGTTGCCCGGCAGGCCGCGAATGGCGATGTTGTCCCACAGCCCGCCGAAATTGTTCTGGCGCGACACGCCGCCCACGTAGTCGAGCACGTCATCGAGTTTGGTGGCGCCCAGGTCGTCAATGGCCTGACGGGTGACGATGCGCACCGACTGCGGCAGCTCGCGCAGCGGCAGGTCGGTCTTGGCGCCAGCCGCTTCTTCGGCGTGGTAGGCGCCGGACTCGGTGCGGCCCACGATGTCGATGGTGGACAGCTCGGCCACGGGTGGCTCGACTGCCGTCTGGGCCAGCGCGGGCGCCGGGGCGCCGAAGCAGGCGGCCAGGGCGAGTGCGAGCGGCAGCGGGCGCAGGGCCGGGCGACGTGGCGTGCGGAAGGAAGGATGGGACATGGAAAGACCAATGAAAAAAAGAGGGCGCCCGGCCGGCCTGGCCGCGCGCGAACACACGGAGCCGCTCCGCATGGAGGCGGACCGGCGCTGATACGACAAACGACGTGGTGCGTAAAAAAAAGGGCGGGCGTGCCGGCTTCAGCCGAACGCCGCGCCAGCGCCGCGCGGAGGGTCGCGCGAGGCAAAGCGCCAGTGGCCTGGGTGCGCCGAGGCCACGGCAGTGTGCGGTGCCACCGCGCTGCTGCCTGCGCTGGCTGCCACCGCCTGGCCGCAGTCCGGCAGCATGCCATCGCCGGCCTGGGTGTAGGCATGGCACCAAGCGCACAGGCCATAGGCTTCTTCGCCATGGCTGTCGGGCGCCGTGTCGGTCGATGCACGCAGGGCATCGCCTTCGGCCTGCGCCACCTCGGCTACCAAACCCCGCAAGTGCCGGGCTTCGTGTAACGGCATGCCGATGGCCGTGTGAAAGAACACGGCCCACAGCAGCAGGCGTAACAGAAGCGGGTATGCAGGCATGGGGGGCGGCCATCATACCGAGGGGCGTGGGTGCATCGGCGTGAGCGCAACACACGGACGGTCACGGGACTGTCAAACCCCTGTCAACATGGGTGCCGACACTCGGCGGTTTGCTTCATCCACGAATGCCCCACATGCCGCACCTCGACCGACCGGGCCACGCCCATCTCGCACCGCTCTCCGTTTCTTTCCGCCTGGCCGCCCTGGGCGTGGTCAGCGCCGCATTGCTCAGCGCCTGCGGTGGCAGCGATGACGACGACGAAGTGGCGGTGCGCCCCGCCACGGCCACGCTGGCCGTGCTGGAGACGACCGACCTGCACTTCAACGTGCGCAGCTACGACTATTTCAAGCTGGCCGAAGACAAGACCTACGGCTTCGAGCGCACCGCCGCGCTGGTGCGCCAGGCCCGGGGCGAATTCGCCAACACCCTGCTGGTGGACAACGGCGACACCATCCAGGGCACGGCGCTGGCCGACTACGAAGCCGTGGTGAACCCGATCGCCTGCACGCAGCAGCTGTCGATGTACAAGGCCATGGGCGCGCTGGGCTTCGACGCCGGCACGCTCGGCAACCACGAATTCAATTACGGCCTGCCGTTCCTGAACCAAGTGCTGGGCGGCGGGCTGGACGTGGAGGGCGTGGACGCCAGCCGCAAGTGCGCCGGCAACGGCTACCCGATGGCGCTGGCCAACGTGTACAGCAGCAAGACGAAGAAGCCGCTGGTGCAGCCCTATACCGTGCTGGAACGCACGATGGTGGCCAAGGATGCCGACGGCAAGGAGGTCAAGCTGCCCATCAAGATCGGCGTGATCGGCTTCACCACGCCCGGCATCCTGAACTGGGACAAGCGCTACCTCGACGGCAAGGTCTACACAGAAGGCGCCGTCGAATCCGCCCAGAAGTACGTGCCCGAGCTGCGCGCCAAGGGCGCCGACATCGTCGTCGCGCTGCTGCACGGCGGGCTCGATGCGTCGGCCTATTCGCCCACCATGGAAAACCCCGGCCTGCACCTGTCGAAGGTGGCTGGCATCGACGCCATGGTGATGGGCCACCAGCACAGCGTGTTCCCCGACACCGCAGCCACGCCTGCCTACACGCAGGCCGGCGTGGACAACAAGGCCGGCACCATCAACGGCGTGCCGGCCGTCATGGCCAGCTCGTGGGGCAAGTCGCTGGGCGTGATCCGCATGGCGCTGAAGTGGGACGGCAAGGCGTGGAGCGTGGACAAGGCCGCCACCAAGAGCGAGCTGCGCAACATCCAGACGAAGAACGCCGCCGGCGCCACCGAGTTCGTCGCGCCTGACGCGGCCATTGCGCCGCTGGTCGAAACCCAGCACCAGGCCGCCATCACCTACGTGAAGACGCCCATCGGCACCACCGACTTCCGCATGAGCACCTTGTTCGCCGACGTGGGCGACCCGGGCGCCATCCAGGTCGTGAACCAGGCGCAGCAGGCCTACGTGGCGGCCTACATCCAGGCCAACCTGGCGCAGTACAAGGACCTGCCCGTGCTGTCGGTGAGCGCACCGTTCAAGTCGGGCTTTCAGGGCGGCGCCGACTACACCGATGTGGCCGCCGGCCCGCTGTCCATCAGCAGCGCGGCCGACCTGTACCTCTACCCCAACACGGTCTATGCCGTGAAGGTGAACGGAGCCGACATCAAGACCTGGCTGGAGGCGGCCGCCCAGCGCTTCAACCAGATCGATCCGGCGCGCACGACCGAACAGCCGTTGATCAGCACCTTTCCGGGCTACAACTTCGACATGTTCACCACGCCCGATGTGCAGTACGAGATCGACGTGACCCAGCCACGCGGCAGCCGCATCAAGAACCTGGCGTACAAGGGCCAGCCGATCAACCCGGCGCAGGAATTCGTGATCGCCACCAACAACTACCGCGCCACCAGCGGCAAGAGCTTCAGCGACAAGCTCGACGGCTCCGGCACCATCTGGGCGTCGCCCGACGCCAACCGCGACGTGGTGATTGACTTCATCCGCAAGAACCCCGGCGTGACGCGCACGGCCAACGGCGCGGCCAAGAGCTGGCGCTTCACCCAGGTCGCCACGGCCGGGCGGGTGGTGTTCAGCTCGGGCGCCGGTGCCCTGCCAGCGGCGCAGGCGGCAGGCCTGGCGAATGTGTCGCTGCTGGCGGCCGATGACGGCACGGGCAAGGGCACGTCCAAGTACCGGATCGACCTGTCGAAGTAGTAAGCCGGCTGAGTGCGCAAAGGCCGACGCCGGGTTGTGCCCGACATCGGCCTTTGTCAAAAATGATAGCTGCCAGCGCTTGATGAATAAGCGCTGGAGGCTATTTTGACTTGAATTGATCAGTCGTCCAGACGTTCGCGCAGCACCTTGCCGGTGTTGGGGTCCACGCGCAGTTCCACGGCCTGGTTGGCGGTGTTGACGGCATCGGCTTCCCAGAAGCCTTCGTCGAACTCGATGCCGTGGATGCGGGTGTAGCCGGCCTGCTGCAGGGCCTGCAGCACCTGGTCGGCGCCCAGCGCTGGCTGGTTGTTGACCGTGCCGCCGTCTCGGCCGACCTGGCTCAGCACTTCCAGCGTGACGGGGTGCAGCACCAGCTCCACCTTCGCGCTTTGGGGCGACTGGCGGGCCTCTGCTTCCCAGAAGCCGTCGTCCAGTTCCACGTCGTGCACCAGGGCGTAGCCGCTGGCACGCACTTTATCGGCCACCTGCGCTACGCTGGGCAGCGCGGTGCCGATGTCGGTCTTGCGCACGGTGGTGAGGCTGCCGTCCGCGTCATTGACCAGCACGTCCACGCGCACGCCGTCCAGCGCCAGCGCGTCGGCCGTCCAGTAGCCGTAGCGCTTTTGCAGGTCTTGCGGCGCCACGTACTGGTGCTGGGTGATCACGTTGATGGCTTCCTGCGGGGTCAGCGCCCAGGCCATGGAGGGCAGGGCGGATGCAGCGGCTGCGGCGGCGATGGTCAGGGTCAGAACGGTCTTCTTCATGGTGCTTTCCTTCCGGGTTGGCGGTGGTTGAAAAAATCTGGGGGCAGTGTGCAAAACCGTTCCTAAACCCACCATGAAGCGCTCGTTCATGGGCCGTTTAACAGCGCCCGCAATAATCTCGCGATGAAAAAAAGGATTTGGAATAGCTGGGTGCGCAGCGCGGCCTGCGCTGCGTTGGCGCTGGCGTGCGCGCAGGCCCCGGCCGCCGAGCAGGATGCCGCGCGGCGCGGCGTGCTGAACGGCCAGCTCAAGCCGCTCAACAGCATCATTGCGGACATCGGCCGCCAATATGGCGGCCGCGTCATCGACGTGGAGACCAAGCACGGCCGCAAGGGCGAACTGCGCTACGAGATCAAGATCATCGACGCCAAGGGCGACAAGCAGGAGGTGCTGGTGGACGCCGCCACCGGCTCCGTGGTGGCGCAAGAGCGCGATTGGCCCACCCAGCCCGTGGCGCTGGCGCAGATGGCCCGGTACGTCAAGCAGCTGGAACAGCGGTACGGATCGCGCGTGGTGAATGCGGAATTCGAGCGCGATGCGCAGGGCAAGGCGGTGTACGAGGTCAAGCTGTCCGACAAGCCTGCGGGCGAGATGAAGCTGCTGGTGGACGTGAACACGGGCGAGGTGTTGACGCCGCCCGAAGCGGGGGCTGCGACGGCATACCCTAAGTCGATGGCCGTGATGCTCGAATCGCTGCGGCCGCGCTTTTCTGGCCTGGTGCTGGAGGTGGAGCTGGAAACCGACCACCGCCGCCGCCCGTATTACAGCGTGGAATTGCAGCAACCCAACGGCTTCAAGCTCGAGCTCGAAGTCGATGCCGTCAGCCTGGAAGTGACGCGCCAGAAGGTGGACGACTGATGCGCATCCTGGTGGTGGAAGACGACGTGGCGCTGGCCGAGCAGTTGCAGGCGGCGCTGGAGGCCGCGGGCTTTGCCGTGGACGTGGAGCATGACGGCGAGGCCGCATCGTTTGCCGGCAGTGCCGAGGCCTACAGCGCCGCCGTGCTGGACCTGGGCCTGCCGCGCAAGGACGGCCTGAGTGTGCTGCGCGACTGGCGCGATGCGGGCCGCGGTTGGCCGGTGCTGGTGCTCACGGCCCGCAACCGCTGGAGCGACAAGGTGGCCGGCTTCAACGCCGGTGCCGACGACTACCTGACCAAGCCGTTTTTGATGGACGAAGTGGTGCTGCGCCTGCGCGCCATGCTGCGCCGCACGGCCGGCTCGGCCGCTGCCGTGCTGCGCGCGGGGCCGCTGGAATACGACGTGGTGCAGGGCCGCTTTTCGCTGCAGGGCCAGAGCCTGCAGCTCACCGCGCAGGAGCACAAAATTCTGGCGTACTTCATGCACCACCCCGGCAAGCTGCTCACGCGCGCCGACATCAGCGAGCACGTGTACGCGCGGGATTTAGACCCGGACTCCAACACGCTGGACGTGCTGATAGGCCGCATCCGCCGCAAGTTGGGCGGGGCGCCGCAAGTGGTGACCGAGCGCGGCCAGGGCTTTCGGCTGGTGGCGGCCGAGGCGGCAGGCTGATGCCCGGCCGGGGTGCGCGATGACGCAGATCGAACCGGGTCAGGCCGCCGCGGCGGCTTCGTCAGATTCGGCACCCGCAGCCCCTGCGCCGACTCCCACGCCGGCTGCCAGGGGCTTTTCTGCATGGGCGTTGGCCTTGGCCCAGTGGCCCATGGCCACGCGCATCGCGCTGCTGGCGCTGGTGCCCATGCTGCTGCTGGTGGCAGTCGGCGGGCTGTGGCTGCGCGGGCAAATGCAGCAGAGTTTGCTGGGCAGCTTCGAGCAGGTGCTGCGCGAGAAGGCCCAGCGCGTGGGTGCGCGCCTGCACCTGGGCCCGCAGGGCGAGCTGCGCGAGGCCAGCAGCGGCGCCGACGAATTCAGCGCCATCTACGCCGGCTGGTACTGGCGCGCGCAGGCCGGCAGCCAGGTGCTGCGCTCGCGATCGCTGTGGGACATGGACAGCCTGGCCGTCGAGCCGCAGGCGGTGCATCGCTCGTCCGGGCTGCACCTGGCCACCGGGCCGCTGCAGGAGCCCCTGCTGTCGCTGGCCCAGCCGATCAGCCTGGGCCAGCCGCCCGTGCCGGTGGCGCTGACGGTTTATGGCCCCGCGGACCAGCTGCAAAGCAGCATGCGGCAGATCGACCGCACCCTGGTGCTGGCCGGCCTGATGTTGATGGCGCTGGCGGGGGTGCTGGCCTGGCTGCAGGTGCGTGTGGGCCTGGCGCCGCTGCGCCGGCTCGAAGCGCTGCTGGCAGCCCTGCGCGCGCCGCAGGGCGCCGGGCCCGACGTGGCCGAGCACCTGGCCGCCCCCACCGGACGCGACCTGCAGCCGCTGCAGAACGAACTGGCCGGCCTGCTGGCGCACAACGCGCATGTGGTGGCCCGTGCGCGCGCCCATGCGGTGGACCTGAACCACGCGCTGAAAAAACCCTTGGCGTTGCTGAGCGCACAGGCCAGCGCGCAGCGCCAGGTGCCCAGCAGCGAGGTGCGCAGCCAGGTCGAGGCCATGGCCCAGCTGGTCGACCGATACCAGGCGCGCACCCTGAGCGATGCGCTGCACGCCCACCCCGGCGCCACGGGGCAGGCGGTGGACGTGCGCGAATGCGCGCTGCAGCTGCTGCGCATGATGGAGCGCCTGCATGCCGCGCAAGAGCTGGACTGGTCGCTGCAAGACCACGCCCCAGGCCCCTTACTGTGGCGCGGAGAGCGGGCCGACCTGGAAGAGGTGCTGGGCAACGTGCTGGACAACGCCGGCAAATGGGCCGCCTCGCGCGTGCGGCTGACGCTGTCGGTGCAGGGGGCCGCCGAGCAGGCCGGCCTGCTGCTGGACATCGAGGACGACGGCCCCGGCATGACGGCCGATCAGCTGCAGGCGGCCGGCCAGCGCGGCGTGCGCTTTGACGAATCGGTGCAGGGCAGCGGCCTGGGCCTGGCCATTGCGAGCCAGATCGCTCTGGCCTACGGCGGCCGGCTGGAGCTGCGCCGCAGCGACGACCTGAAGGGCCTGGGCGTGCGGCTGCAGATGCAGGGCCTGGCGCGGGGCATGCGCACCCGGGCCGGCTGAGGCGGCGCCGCCCAGCGGGGCGACACCATCCACCAAGGCGCCCTGAATGATATTGCTATTGAATTAATAGCTAGACGCGCTTGATGGATAAGCGCTAGAGGCCAATTTGGCTTGAAATCTAGCTGGGTGGGTTCATGCGGCGTCGGCTCGGCTGCAGTAGCACCACCAGCGCCCCCGCGCCGCCTTCGGCCGGCCGGGCCTGCACAAAGGCCAGCACTTCCTTTTTCTGTACCAGCCAGCGTTGCACGCGGCCTTTGAGCACCGGCGTCTTGCCCGGCGAGCCCAGCCCTTTGCCATGCACCACTCGCACGCAGCGCAGGCCGGTGCGGTGGGCCACGCGCACGAATTCGCCCAGCGCCTCGCGTGCCTCGTCAATGCGCAGGCCGTGCAGGTCCAGCTGGCGCTGAATGGTCCAGTGCCCGGCGCGCAGCCGGTGCGTCACGTCCGCGCCGATGCCTGGGCGGCGAAAGCTCAGCTGATCGTCCACGTCCAGCAGCGTGCTCACGTCGAATTCGTCGCTGATGGATTCGAGCAGCACGCGCTCTTCGTCCAGTTCGCGCTGCACAGGCAGTGGCTCGGGCGGCGCGAGCTGGTGCCAGCGCCGCTCAGCCGTGCCGCGCAGCGCCTGCACGGGGCCGACCGCGTCTTGGAACAGCATGCGCTCGGCGCGGGCACGCCGCGCCGCTTCCTGCCGATCGCGCAGGCGCTGCGCCTCGCGCTCGGCGGCTTCGGCCAGCGCCTGGCGCAGCGGCTTCAGGTCTTGCAGGGAATGGACTTTGAGCGTCATGGAACGCTGGTTGTACCTGATGCCTACTGCCCGCCCTGCACGCCCAGGTATTCGGCCGCAATGAATTGCGTTATTTGCGCTGGGTTGAAGTTGTCGTCGCTGACGAAGACGATCACCCGGCCGCCGCCCGGCAGTGGTGGCCCCCAGGCAATGCCCTCCAGGTTGTCGAGCGTGCCTGCGCCCAGATGGTCCAGGTCGGCCACCAGGGTCTTGGGCGCGGCGGTGTGGTTGCCGACAGCCAGTTGCTGCAGCGCCAGCGTGTCGCTGCCCGCACGCGTGTCGATGCGGTACAGGCGCGCGGAAAAGCCGGCGCCGGCGCTGTAGCCGCGCTCGAGCACCAGCAGGTGGTGCGGGCCGTCGGCGAGGATCTCGCTCACGCCGTTCAGCTGCGGCCCCCACGGGATGCGCCGGGCGGCGGCGATGGCGCCCGGCACGTAGGCGATCTGGCGCTGCGGCTGGCCGCTGGCCACGTCGATGGCGGTGATGCGCAACGGCCCGCCGGGCGCGGCCAGCGTGGGGCGCGGGCCGTCCTGCAGCCAGGCGGCTTCCATGGCCAGCCAGGCGGTGTGGCCATCAGGTGTGAGCGCCAGGCCTTCGAGCGTGGCGTTGGAGCGCGGCCCGCGGCCCTGCGCCGGCGTGAACGCGGGCGGCAGTGGCAGGTCGCGCACCGCCGTGCCGTCGATGCGGCTTTCGCGCAGCTGCGGGCCGAAGCCGCGTGCGAAGTCGCCCTCGCTGGCCCACAGAAAGCGCTCGCCGCCGGGCAGCCAGCGCACGGCCTCGGCGTCGGGCACGTCGATGTCGGGCGTGGGGTTGCGCGGCGATGGAAACGGCACGCCGCTCGCATGCCGCAACGTGGCCACGCCGGTGATCGCGGGTGTATCGAGGCGGCCAGCCGTGTAACGCAGCGTGGCCGTGTAGATCCGCGCCGGCTGCAGGAACGAGCGGTCGTCGCTGATGAGCAGCCAGCGGCCGCTGGGCGCGTCGTGGTCGATGCCGGAGATGCCGCCGAAGGTGCTGCCCAGCACCTCGGTGCCAGGGGCGATGGTGGCCGTGCCGATCAGGCGCAGGCCAGGCGTTTCAGCAGCCGGGACCGGCGCTTTGCCGAGGGGCGCGCATGCGGCAAGGGCCAGCAACAGCGCCGGCAGGGCGGCGATGCGCGCACGGCGCATGTCGGCGCCGCTCACACCAGCCCCGCCTCCGCCATCGACATGGCCGCACTTGGCGCCACGATCACATGGTCGAGCACACGCACGTCGATCAGTGCCAGCGTGGTCTTGAGCGTGCGGGTCAGGGCCTCGTCGGCGCGGCTGGGCTGCACGCTGCCGCTGGGGTGGTTGTGTGCCAGCACTACGGCGGCGGCGTGGTGGTGCAGGGCGCGCAGCACCACTTCGCGCGGGTAGACCGATGTTTGCGTGAGCGTGCCGCGAAACAGTTCTTCCAGCGCAATCAGGCGGTTCTGGCTGTCGAGGAACAGCACCGCGAACACCTCATGCGCCTTGGCGGCCAGGTGCAGCTGCAGGTAGTGCTTGACCGCATCTGGCGAATCAAAAACCTCGCGTTCACGCAGCTGCTGGTGCAGCGCGCGGCGGGCCAGTTCCAGCACGGCGACCAGCTCGGCGCGCTTGGCGGGGCCCAGGCCCTTGATGCGTTTCAGGTCGTCGGCGCTGGCGTGTAGCAGGCCGGCGATGCCGCCGAACCCGCCGGCACCAGCTGCATCGGGCGGGCTCAGCAGCTCCTGCGCCATCTGCAGCACGCCCTTGCCCTGGATGCCGGTGCGCAGCAAAAGGGCGAGCAGTTCGGCATCCGTCAGCGCTGACGGGCCGCGCGCCAGCAGTTTCTCGCGCGGCTGCGAATCGGTGGGCAGGTCTTTGATGGCCATGGGGGATTGCCCGGTTTCCTACAATGGCGGCAGTTTATCGAGACCCGCCCCATGACCCTCGCCGCCTCTTCTTCCACCGCCCCCGATGTTGCCGCGCCCACGGTGCCGACCGTGCAGGAGACATCGTTCCTCACGCTGCACTACCGCCTGGCCGGCCCGGCAGGCGACGTGATCAACACCTTTGATGGCAAGCCGGCCACGCTGTCGCTGGGCGCGGGCGAGCTGTCGCCCGCCGTGGAGCAGCGCCTGCTGGGCCTGCCCGAAGGCACGCGCACCACGTTCGAGCTGCCCGCAGGCGAGGCATTCGGCGAGCACAACCCCGAGATGCAGCAGTGGGTGGCCGCCAAGCTGATGGCCGACCTGGGCGACCCCGACGAGCGCTACACCGTGGGCGACGTGGTGCAGTTCCCCACGCCCGACGGCCTGGGGCAATACGCCGGCGTGGTGCTGGATGTGCGCGAAGACGGCGCTGTGCGCTTTGACTTCAACCACCCGCTCGCCGGCCAGCCGGTGACGTTCGAAGTCGAACTCATCGGAGTGCTCTGACGCCATGGCCGTGCAGCCCAACGAAATCATCCTGGCCGAGCCACGCGGCTTTTGCGCCGGGGTCGACCGCGCCATCGAGATCGTGGAGCGCGCGCTCACGAAGTTCGGCGCGCCCATCTACGTGCGCCACGAGATCGTGCACAACACCTATGTGGTCAACGACCTCAAGACCAAGGGCGCCATCTTCATCGAAGACCTGGCGGACGTGCCGCCAGGCGCCACGCTGGTGTTCTCGGCCCACGGCGTCAGCCGCGCGGTGCAGCAAGAAGCCCGTGACCGCGGCTTTTCCATCTTCGACGCCACCTGCCCGCTGGTGACCAAGGTGCACGTCGAAGTGGCCAAGCTGGCCCGCGAAGGCTACGAATTCATCATGATCGGCCACAAGGGCCACCCCGAAGTGGAAGGCACCATGGGCCAGCTGGACCATGGCATCCACCTGGTGGAGGACGTGGCAGACGTCGCCCGCGTGCAGCCGGCGCAAACCGAGAAGCTGGCCGTGGTCACGCAGACCACGCTCTCCGTGGACGACGCGGCCGAGATCACCGCTGCCGTGCGCACGCGCTTTCCGCAAGTGCGCGTGCCCAAGCAGCAAGATATTTGCTATGCCACGCAGAACCGGCAGGACGCGGTGAAGGTGCTCAGCGGCCAGGTCGACCTGGTGATCGTGGTGGGCAGCCCCACCAGCTCCAATAGCAACCGCCTGCGCGAGCTGGCCGCGCGGCTGGGCACGTCGGCCTACATGGTCGACAGCGCCGCCGAACTGCGCCCCGAGTGGTTCGAAGGCGTGGCGCGCGTGGGCCTGACGGCCGGTGCGTCGGCCCCGGAAGTGCTGGTGCGCGAGGTGGTGGATCGCATCAAGGCCATGGGCGCGGTATCGGTACGCAAGATGGACGGCATCGAGGAGTCGATCAAGTTCCCGCTGCCCAAGGGCCTGAAGATCGACGCGGCGACGGGCCTGGAGATCAGCGTGCGCACACCAGAAACCGGGCCGGCTGCACGCTGATTGCTATATAAATGATAGCTGCTTGCGCTTGATGCATAAGCGCTTCAGCCTTATTTGGCTTGTATTTCCGCTGCCAGGCGGCGCACAGCCCGCCTGGGCGCAGAGCCCTTGAAAACCCCGGGCGGCGTCAGACTTCTTACAATTTGCATCTGTCTGACTCCGAGGAAGCCGCTCGCTTCCCCTTTATGGAAATCGCAATACTTTTCGCCCTCATCCTCCTGAATGGCCTTTTCGCCATGTCGGAGCTGGCTCTGATCTCGGCCCGCAAGACCAGGCTGCAGAAGCTGATAGATGAGGGCGACAGCGGCGCACTGGCCGCCGTGAAGCTGGGCGAAGACCCCACCCGTTTTCTCTCCACCATCCAGATCGGCATCACCTCGATCGGTGTGCTCAACGGTATCGTCGGCGAGGCCGCATTGGCCGAACCCCTGGGCGAATGGCTGCGCTCCCTGGGCCTGTCCGACAAGGCCGCCGGCTACACGGCCACCGGCGTCGTCGTGATGGTCATCACTTATTTCTCCATCGTCGTCGGTGAACTGGTGCCCAAGCGCCTGGGCCAGAGTTACCCCGAAACATTGGCCCGTTTGGTGGCACGTCCCATCAACTGGCTGGCGATAGCGACCAAGCCCTTCGTTCGGCTGCTGTCCGCCTCTACCCAGGCGCTGCTGCGCCTTCTGGGCGTGAAGGAAAACGGCGCCAGCGCCGTGACCGAGGCCGAGATCCATGCGGTGCTGGCCGAAGGCACCAGCGCCGGCGTGATCGAGTCGCATGAACACCAGATGGTGCGCAACGTGTTCCGGCTGGACGACCGCCAGATCGGCTCGCTGATGGTGCCCCGCGCCGACGTGGCCTACCTGGACGTGGAAGAGCCGTTCGAGGAGAACCTGCGCCGCATCGAAGAATCCGACAACGCCCGCTTTCCGGTGGTGCGCGGCGGCATGGAGAACGTGCTGGGCGTGCTGAACGCGCGCCAGTGGCTGACGCGCACCCTGCGTGAAGGGCAGGGCGTGATCGTGGGTGACGCGCACACGAAGGGGCGCGATTTGTCGGCGCAGC
Source organism: Acidovorax sp. WCS2018Noco2-16 (assembly GCF_031843945.1). Taxonomy (NCBI): domain Bacteria; kingdom Pseudomonadati; phylum Pseudomonadota; class Betaproteobacteria; order Burkholderiales; family Comamonadaceae; genus Acidovorax; species Acidovorax sp. WCS2018Noco2-16. Next base: position 5,468 of record NZ_JAVTJJ010000010.1, on the reverse strand, counting down.
CGCTGCAGGCGGCGCTGTACGTGCCGGAAACCATCACCGGCATGGAACTGCTGGACAACTTCCGCGAGTCCGACCTGCACATGGCTTTCGTCATCGACGAATACGGCGAGGTGCAGGGCATCGTCACGCTGCAGGATCTGATCGAAGCCATCACCGGCGAATTCCACGCGCGGGACCCTGAAACCTCCTGGGCCGTGCAGCGCGAAGACGGCAGCTGGCTGCTGGACGGCCACATCCCCGTGCCGGAACTGAAAGACCGGCTGGACCTGGCGTCCGTACCCGAAGAAGACCGTGGCCGCTACCACACGCTGAGCGGCATGGTCATGCTGCTGACCGGCAAACTGCCCAAGGTGACCGACACCGTGCAGTGGCAGGGTTGGCAGTTCGAGGTGGTGGACATGGACGGCAAGACCATCGACAAGGTGCTGGCCAGCCCGATGCCGACGATGGACATTGCCGAGAATTCGCTGGCGCTGAACGACTGAGAGCGACCGACACCGACTGAAGGCGATGCGCGCCGCTGATTCGGCCGGCCCCGGCAGGCCTTGCTGAGTCGGCGCTGCCGCTTCAGCTCCAGAGATCCAGCGGCGGGTCGGCCGCCACGGCGCGCAGGATGTCGGTGCGCGAGATGAAGCCGCTGAGCGTGCCGTATTCGTCAGTCACCGGCAGGCCGGGCAGGCCCGTATCGAGCAACACGGCCGCCACGCGGCGCAGGTCTGTCTCTTCGGACACCGTGGGCACGGGGCTCACCATCACTTCATGCACCGGCCGCCGGGCCAAGGCGATGGCGTCCTTCACCGCGCCGGGCTCGGGCAGCAGATCCAGCGGCGCCATGTCGGCCCGCAGCAGCAAGCCCACCACCTGCTTTTGCGCATTGACCACGGGCGCTTGCGCCACATGCTGCTCGGCCATCGTCTGCCAGGCATCGTTCACCCGCACGTCGGGCGGCACGGTCAGTGCGCCCTCGGTCATCACATCCTTGACGCGAGACAGCGGCTGGCGGGGCTCCTGCGGGCCTTGCTCGGTCTGGACATAGGCGGCGACCGCCTGCGCCAGCATGCCCACGGGCGGTGTGGCGGAGGCAGCCTGGTGTGCCGATGCTGGCAGCGGGTCGGGAATCGGCTCGTCCAGCTCGCGCGTGCGCAGGGCCTGCGGGCGCTGCACCCGGCGCACGGGCGCCACCTGCCCCAGCTTGTCCGGGCCACCGCGGTACATCTGCCCTGACGGCCCAAATACAAAGAACATCGACTGACCTCCGGTTGGCAAAAGGGCGCTCGCCCTGGCCAGCGCTTCAAGCCATGTTATCGACCAGCCTGGCCGGCGCTGCAGGACGCCTGTGTATCCGCTTGTGCGCCAAGCACTGCAGAGGGGCTGCGGATGTGGCTGCGACGGCGATCCGAGTCTTCTAAACTGCTGGGTTCGCTCAAGTGCCAAGGAAGGATTGAATGTCTGATCGCTCTGCCATTGCTGCCGCCAGAACACGGCTGGCGTCGTACTCCGACTTTCTGCGCACAACGCCGCTGTGGCGGCTCAACGGCGCCGCATTGGGCGTGCCTTGCAAGGAGGTGTGGCTCAAGCTGGAACACCTGCAGACTGGCGGCAGCTTCAAAGCGCGCGGCATGATGAACCGGTTGGCGTCCCATACGCTGCCGCAGAGCGGCGTGATCATTGCGTCGGGCGGCAATGCGGGCATTGCCACGGCGGCCGCTGCCCGCGCGCTGGGTGTGCGCTGCGAGGTCTTCGTGCCCGAGGTGTCGCCCGAGGCCAAACGCGCCCGGCTGCGTGACCTGGGCGCCGAGGTGATGGTGCGTGGCGCGGCCTATTCCGAGGCGCTGCAAGCCTGCCTGGAACGCCAGCAGGCCACTGGCGCGCTGCTGACGCATGCCTACGACCAGCCGGAGGTCGTCGCGGGCGCCGGCACACTCGCCCTGGAAATCGAAGAGCAGGCCGGCGGCCTGCCCGACACGCTGCTGGTCAGCGTTGGCGGCGGCGGCCTCATCGGCGGCGTGGCAGCCTGGGTCGACAGCCGCGCGCAAGTGGTGGCCCTGGAGCCCGAGCGCGCGCCCACGCTGCACAGCGCGCGTGCCGCAGGGCAGCCCGTCGATGTCGAGGTGGGCGGTGTTGCCGCCGATTCGCTGGGTGCGCGCCGCATCGGCGACATCGCCTGGCACGTGGCGCAGCGCCATGTGCACCAGTCGCTGCTGCTGACCGATGCATCCATCCGCGCCGCCCAGCAGTGGCTGTGGCGCGAACTCAAGCTGGCGGTGGAACCCGCCGCCGCCCTGGGGCTGGCCGCGCTGCAAAGCGGCGCCTATCGCCCGCGCGCCGATGAAACCGTGGCGCTCATCCTGTGCGGTGCCAACTGCGACCCGGCCGGCATTGCCTGAGGCCGTGAAGGGCAGGGCGCCGCGGGCCACTAAAATCGCCGGCTATGCTCGACATCCTCCTTCTTCGCAAAGACCTCGATTCCGCCATCGCGCGGCTGGAAACCCGCAAAAAGCCGCAGGCTTTTTTGAACGTGGAGGCGTTCCAGTCGCTGGAGTCTGAACGCAAGACGCTGCAGACCCGCACCGAGGAGCTGCAATCCCAGCGCAACCAGTTGTCCAAGCAGATCGGCATGCTGATCAGCCGGGGCGACAAGGACGGCGCGGAAGCCGCCAAGGCCCAGGTCGCAGCGTCGAAGGTGGAGCTGGAGCAGTCCGCCACCCGCCTGGAGCAGATCCAGTCAGAACTGCAGGCCATGCTGGTGGCCGTTCCCAACCTGCCCCATGCCAGCGTGCCTGTGGGCGGCGACGAACACGGCAACGTCGAAGTGCGCCGCTGGGGCACGCCGGGCACGTTCGAGTTCGACGTAAAAGACCACGTGGACGTGGGCACGCCGCTGGGGCTGGATTTCGACATGGGCGTGAAGCTGTCGGGCTCGCGCTTCACGGTCATGAAGGGCGGCATCGCCCGCCTGCATCGGGCTCTGGCGCAGTTCATGCTCGACGTGCAGACCAGCGAACACGGCTACACCGAGTGCTACGTGCCCTACGCCGTCAACGTCGATTCGCTCAAGGGCACCGGCCAGTTGCCCAAGTTCGAGGGCGACCTGTTCGCTGCCAAAAAGGGTGGGCAGGACGGCGAGCCCGTGCCAGACAACGCAGCGCTCTACCTCATTCCCACCAGCGAAGTGCCCCTGACCAACTTCGTGCGCGACCTGGTCGTGCCCGAGGCCGAGTTGCCCCTCAAGCTCACGGCGCACACGCCCTGTTTTCGCTCCGAGGCCGGCAGCTACGGCCGCGACACGCGCGGCATGATCCGCCAGCACCAGTTCGACAAGGTCGAAATGGTGCAGATCGTGCACCCCGACAAGAGCTACGACGCGCTGGAAGAGATGACTTCTCACGCAGAAGCCGTGCTGCAAAAGCTCGGCCTTCCGTACCGCGTGATGCTGCTATGCACCGGCGACATGGGCTTTGGCGCCGCCAAGACCTACGACCTGGAAGTGTGGCTGCCCGCGCAGAACACCTACCGCGAGATCAGCTCGATCAGCAACTGCGAAGCCTTCCAGTCGCGCCGCATGCAAGCGCGTTTCAAGAATGCGCAAGGCAAGAACGAATTGCTGCACACGCTGAACGGATCGGGCCTGGCCGTGGGCCGTACCCTGGTGGCGGTGCTGGAGAATTACCAGCAGGCTGATGGCAGTGTGGTGATTCCGGAAATTCTCCGTCCCTATTTGGGCGGCATGGCCGTGCTGGCACCCTGAGCTCTGTGAAGCTTTCGTCAGAATGCGTACGCAGGCATCCGCTCCGTGCTGCCTGCGCCCTGTTCTCTGCCGGTTTTTTGCCGGCACCCTTTCTTTCAGAATCGATTCGCAATGACTGCCTTCATGTACACCGCCAGCGTCCCCGTTTTTCGCCAGATGCTCGGCTCGCTGAAAGACGTGCTTTCCAAGACCGAAGCACACGTCACCGCGCGCAAGATCGATGCGGATGCGCTGCTGCAGGCGCGGCTGTTCCCTGACATGTTCCCGTTGGCGCGGCAGGTTCTGGTGGCATGCGACTTCGCCAAAGGCATCGCCGCACGACTGGCTGGCGCTGCAGTCCCGTCGCTGCCCGATGCCGAGCGCCCCGGTTTCGCTGATCTGCAAGCGCGGCTCGACGCTGTGCTGGCGTTCATGGATGGCCTGCCAGCGGCCGCGTTCGAAGACGCCGCCTCGCGCCAGATCACGCTGCAGCCCGGCACGGCGCGCGAGAAGCAGTTCTCTGGTGAGCACTACCTTCTGCACTACGGCTTGCCGCAGTTTTTCTTCCACGTGAATGCCACGTACGCCATCGCGCGACACAACGGCGTGGAACTGGGCAAGCGCGACTACATGGGGAAGTACTGAGCCATCGGGAAGCGCGGGAAGCGACGAACTTCCTGCTAGAATCCCGGCTTCGACACACAGGAGAGGTGGCAGAGTGGTCGAATGTACCTGACTCGAAATCAGGCGTAGTGGCAACACTACCGTGGGTTCGAATCCCACCCTCTCCGCCACTGACAAAGCCCCGATGCTATTTAAACCATAGCGCGGGGCTTTTTCTTTTGGTGTGCGGTTTCGTTTGGCTGGAATGCGTAAGTCACTTCCGTTCTGTCGTTTGTAGTCCCGCGCTTACTACTTGAACGGGTTTCTTCTTTCCGGTACTGATTCTTCGGCCGCCTACGATCGAATCCGTGATGCATCGCTTATTTGCCATGCGCACACTACATCAATCGAAAGGGTCAAGAATATGAACACCGATCAAGTCAAGGGCGCTTTGAAGGATGCAGCTGGCAAGGTTCAGGAAAAGACGGGGGAACTGGTCAACAGCCCAGAGCAGCAAGCCAAGGGAATCGCTAAGCAGGTAGAAGGCACCGCGCAAAAGAGCTACGGTGATGCGAAAGAGAACATCAAGGACGCCACTAAGTAATCGGTGTTTGGACTAGCCGCTTTAACAGTGGCTGAAACAAGAGCCCCGGCGCAGTGATGTGCAGGGGCTCTTTGTTTTGTGAATATCTTTAGCGAACACCACAAGGTGACTATTCAACGCATGCCGGGTTGAATGAGGAGTAGCTAGCGCTAGCTCCGGTTGTGTTTATGTTGGCCGTTATCTCAAAATCACGTTCAAGAATTGGTTCATGGTCAAATTGATGACTTTTCTTTCCGTTTTTGGCGCGCTCGCGGCGCTCTTCTTTGCATATCACTACGGCGTGTTCTGAGGCGCTTTCAAGACCGCCCACGCTGCAGTTGAACAGGGCATGCAGCAGTTTCACGCCTGCGATGTGCATGACGCGGAATTCGCGACGTTGCAGTCACCGGGCGCTCAAACGGCGTAGCCGGCCATCGGGTATTGGTAACTGTCAGTATCACCCATTGGTAGTTGGCAGGATGGCAATGACCAGATTGAACGCCCGCTTAAAAAGGGCGCCGCAGCTTGGCATGAGGACTGGGGCAAACAGACGTG
>NZ_JAVTJJ010000009.1:0-161311 GCF_031843945.1 Acidovorax sp. WCS2018Noco2-16 | reverse complement strand
TTGCCGCACCACCCATCCAACGATTTGCAGGAAGGCTTTCCATGAACGCAAGCACTGACCCAGCCTCCGTGCCCGACGTGCGCCGCCAGGTCACGCCAGAGGAATGGCAGACCCGCGTCGAGCTGGCAGCAGCCTACCGGCTGGTGGCCCACTTCGGCTGGGACGACCTGATCTTCACGCACATCTCGGCCCGCGTGCCGGGCGAGCCCGATCAGTTCCTCATCAATCCCTACGGCATGCTGTTCGATGAGATCACGGCCTCCAGCCTGGTGAAGGTAGACCACCACGGCACGCCGCTGATAGCGACCGACTACGACGTGAACCCCGCCGGCTTCTTGATCCACAGCGCCATTCACGAAGGCCGCCCGGAGGTGCAATGCGTGCTGCACACCCACACGCAGTACGGCGTAGCGGTGTCGGCGCAAGAGGGCGGGCTACTGCCGATCTCGCAGCAGTCGATCTTTCCGCTGGCCCGGCTGGCGTACCACGGCTATGAAGGCGTGGCGCTGAACGATGACGAGCGTCCCAGGCTGGTGGCCGATCTGGGCCAGAGCAACTTCCTCATCCTGCGCAACCACGGCCTGCTGACGTGCGGGCGCGGCGTGCCCGAGGCGCTGCTGGGCATGTACACGCTGGAATCGGCCTGCCGCATCCAGATCCTGGCGCAGGCCGGCGGCGGGGTGCTGACCCGCATTCCCGACGACATCGTCGCCACGTCGGTGGAGCAGTCGCGCCAGGTCACCAAGGGCAAGGGTGCGGGGCTGGCCTGGCCCGGCCTGCTGCGCCGGCTCGATCGCATCGACCCGAGCTACAAACACTGAAAGCGCCGGGCGGCCCTGGCGGGCCACCCGAACCGCACGCCCATAAAACAGGAGACAGACACACATGGCATCCAATCCTTCGCGCCGCACCTTCATTCACACCGGCGCCGTGCTGGCTGCAGGCGCCACGCTGCCTTCGGCCCCGGCCTGGGCGCAGAGCACCTGGCCGGCCAAGCCGATCCGCATCGTCGTGCCCTACACGGCGGGCGGCTTCACTGACCAGATGGCGAGGCTGCTGCAGGTCGGCCTGCAGCAGCGGCTGGGCCAGCCGGTCATCGTGGACAACAAGCCTGGCGCCAACAGCATCATCGGCGTGGACGCGGTCGCCAAGGCTGCGCCCGACGGCCATACCTTCGGCGTTTTCATTGCCGCGTATGCGGCCAACACCACGCTGTACCCCAAGCTGCCCTACGACCCGAAGAAGGACTTGATGGGTGTGTCGCTCATGGGCGTATCGCCGCTGGTGGCGGCCGTGTCGATGAATGCGCCTTTCAAGACCATGGCCGAGCTGGTGGCCTACGGCCGGGCCAACCCCGGCAAGATCAGCTACGCCTCGTCGGGCAGCGGCTCGGCCGCGCATCTCACGTCGGAACTGATGCGCATGGTCACTGGGGTGGAGATGGTGCATGTGCCGTACAAGGGCGCTTCGCCCGCGCTGGCCGACCTGATGGGCGGGCAGGTGCCGCTGTTCCTGGACCCGCCGCCCAACCTGATCCAGCCGGCCAAGGCGGGCAGGATCCGCTTGATCGGCGTGGCCAGCGACAAGCGCGTGCCGGCGCTGCCCGACGTGCCCACCTTTGCCGAGCTGGGCTACCCGGGCCTGGTTGGCAGCACCTGGGCCGCGATGCTGGCGCCGGCAGGCACGCCGGCCGACGTCGTGCAGCGCATGTCCGAAGAGGTGGCGCGGATCATCCGCAGCCCCGAAACCAAGCTCCGGCTGGAGCAGACCATGGGCACCTTCGCCGAAGGCTCGACGCCGCAGGAATGCGACGCCTTCATCGCGCAAGAAACCACCAAGTGGGCCAAGGTGATCAAGTCGGCCGGCGTGACGGTGGACTGAGCGGCCGGGCGGGCGGCGTAAGGGGGCCTGTCGGTGGCGCATTGGCTCAAGTCGTCGCGTGGCGCGCCGATAACCTGAGCAAACGACTGTGCGGCACCCGTTTCTCGCTTCTGTGAGGCTGGCGTGTGTCGCTGCGTCCACCTGCCCACCCCCCGACCGCCATGCAACTGCACCACGCCCGCCTTTCCCTTCGCCTCGCCCTCGCGTTCGGCGTCATCTGCCTGGTCATGTCGCTGGCCGCCGGGGTCGGCGTGTGGCGGCTGATGAGCCTGCAGGACGTCGCCGACGACCTGGGCGGTGATTCTGCCGAGCGCGCGCTGCTGGCGCAGGAGCTGCACGCCATCGTCGTGCTCAGCTCTGCCCGGGCCGAATCGCTGCTGGAGGCCGGTGACAACCCTGCCTACACCGCCCGGGTGGACGCAGACCGCAAGCTCACATCCGCCCGCTCCACCGAGGTGCGCAAGCGCCTGGACGTGCTGGCGGCTGACCCCGACTCGCAGCGCCTCTTCGACGCCATCGACACCACCGGCAATGCCTTTCGCGGTGCGCGTGACGACCTGGTCAAGCGGCGCAAGGCGGGCGAAACGCTGCCGCCGGAGGCGGTGGGCCAGCTGCTGCGCCCGGCGGCCGACCGCTACGCCGCCGCGGTGAACGGCATGGCTGAATTTCAGCGCAAGCGGGTGGCGCAAGCGCGCGAAACCGCCGAAGCCAGCGAGCGTCAGGGCATCGTGCTGCTGGTGGGCGGATCGGCGCTGGGCCTGCTGCTGAGCCTGGTGTGCGCGGTGCTGCTGTCGCGCTCGCTGCTGGGGCCGCTGTCGCACGCCTCCACCGTGGCCGACCGCATTGCCGAGGGCGACCTGACCTCCACCGTGCCGGCCGTGGCACCAGGCAACCGCGACGAGGTGCGCGCGCTGCTGGGCCGCCTGGACGGCATGCAGGCACGCCTGGCGCAGCTGGTGGTGGGCATGCGCCAGGCCAGCACGTCGGTGGCCGGCGCCAGCGCCGAGATCGCAGCGGGCAACAGCGACTTGTCTGCGCGCACCGAGCAGACCGCATCGAACCTGGAAGAGATCGCCGCCAGCATGGAAGAGCTGCTGTCCACCGTGCGCCACAGCGCCGACGCGGCCCAGCAGGCCAGCGGCCTGGCTTCGTCGGCCAGCGACGTGGCCCAGCGCGGGCGCGACGCGGTGGAGCGCGTCGTGGGCACGATGAACGGCATCGCCCAGTCGTCGCGCAAGATTGCCGACATCACCAGCGTGATCGACGGCATCGCGTTTCAGACCAACATCCTGGCGCTGAATGCGGCCGTGGAGGCTGCGCGCGCGGGCGAGCAGGGCCGAGGCTTTGCCGTGGTGGCCAGCGAAGTGCGCAGCCTGGCGCAGCGCAGCGCCACGGCGGCCAAGGAAATCGGCACGCTCATCGGCGACAGCGTGCGCCAGGTGGGCGAGGGCTCGCAACTGGTCAATGCTGCCGGCGCCACCATGGGCGAGATCGTGCAGTCGGTGCAGCAGGTGGCGACGATCATCGGCGAGATCAGCACCGCCGCACGCGAGCAGAGCACCGGCCTGGGCCAGGTGGGCGAAGCGGTGAACCAGCTGGACCAGATGACGCAGCAGAACGCCGCGCTGGTGGAGGAATCGTCTGCCGCCGCACAGGGTCTGCGGGTGCAGGCGCAGCAGCTGGCGTCGCTGGTCGAGGCGTTCCGGCTGCCGGCCGGTGGCGCTGCGGGTGGGGCGCCGGCTCTGGCTCTGCGTTGAGCGCGAAAATCGGGTTTTGCTATTGAAAAAGTAGCTGCTTGCGCTTGATATGCAAGCACTTCAAATGGTTTTCATGCTGAAGTGCTTATTGATCAAGCGCTAGCAGCTATGAATTGTGTAGCGATTCTTGTTGTGAGTCCGGCCGGCCCGCCAGCGGCGCGTGTTGCGCCATCAGCTCCGCCACCCAGTCGATGAACACGCGCAGCTTGGCGCTGACATGCCGGTGCGGCGCAAACGCGACGTAGAGCGGCATCGGGTCCGGCTGCCAGTCGGCGAACAGCGGCAGCAGCTCGCCCACCGCCACATGCGCGCGGGCCATGTAGTCGGGCAGCCAGAGCACGCCCAGGCCCGCCACGCCTGCGGCGATGTAGGCATTGCCGTCGTCCACCATCACCGTGTGCCGGCCGTGCACGGTGATGCTTTCGCCGCCCCGGTGCAGCGCGTACGGAACGGGCTTGCCGGTGCGCGCCCACAGGTAGCCGACGATGCGGTGGTGCGTGTCGTGCAGATCGTTCGGGTGGCCCGGCGCGCTCCAGGTAGCTGGGCGCGGCGTAGACGCGCATTTGCAGATCGCCCACGCGGCGCGCCACCAGCGACTGGTCGGCGATCTCGCCGCCACGCACCACGCAGTCCACGTTGTCGCCGATCACATCCACCACGCGGTCGCTCACGCCCATGTCGAGCCGAATGTCGGGAAAGCGCCGCGCTTTCGACAACCTCAACGCGATTCTGCAAGCCGCCGGCTGCACGTTCGACGACGTGGTCGACGCGACGGTGTTCATCGTCGACCCCGATAAGAACTTCGAGACCATCTGGGCTGCGGCCGCCGAGCACTGGGGCGGCCCGCCACACCCCACGCTGACGGGCATCGGCGTGACCTGGCTCTACGGTTTTCAGTTTGAAATCAAGGTGATCGCGAAGCTGCCACAGGCCACTGATCAGCGCAACGCGGGTCAGTGATGCGCCGGCCGGCCCGCGCCCCGCCACGTCAGGAGCCTGAAGGGCAGCAGCAACAGCACGCCCACGGCCAGCTTTACGCCCAGGTCGCCCAGCGCCCAGGTGATCCACGGGTCGGCCGAGCCGGCGAAGGCGATGCTCCAGAAAATGGCCGTGTCGAGCGCAGCCGCCAGCACGGTGGCCACCAGCGGTGCACGCCACCAGGTGCCTTGCCGCAGCCGGTGGAAGATGGCGATGTCCAGGCATTGCGACACGATGAACGCGGTGCCGGATGCAATCGCGATGCGTGCCGGCGCCAGCAGCAGCGACGCGGCCACGGCCACCGCAAAGCCCACCCAGGCCACGCGCCGCGCGGGCTCCGGGCCGTGGCCGCGGTTGATCAGGTCGCTGACCAGAAAGGCCACGGGGTAGCTGATAGCGCCCCAGGTCAGCCAGTCGTTGATGGGGTACTGCACGAGGATGTTGGAGGCCAGCACCACGGCGGCCATGGCCAGCACAGCGCCGATCAAGCGCGTGCGGGTGGGCGCCGGAAAGGCCAGGTCCGTGGGTTGCTGCGTCATGCGGAGGCTTCCAGAATCGCGCGGGCGACTGCCTCGCCCACCTTGATGCCGTCCACGCCGGCCGACAGAATGCCGCCCGCGTAGCTGGCGCCTTCGCCAGCCGGGTACAGGCCGCCGGTGTTGAGGCTCTGGAAGGCCTCGTTGCGGCCGATCTTCAGCGGCGACGAAGTGCGCGTCTCGACACCCGTCAGCACCGCATCGTGCATGTCGTAGCCGCGAATCTTCTTGCCGAAAGCCGGCAGGGCCTCGCGCATCGCTTGCGTGGCGTAGGCGGGCAGGGCGTCGTGCAGGTCGACCATCGTCACGCCCGGCTTGTACGACGGATCGACGCTGCCCAGCTGCGTGGATGCGCGCTGCGCCAGAAAGTCGCCCACCAGCTGCGCCGGGGCGTTGTAGCTGCTGCCGCCCAGTACGTAGGCGTTCGATTCGAGTTGGCGTTGCAGAACGATGCCGGCCAGCGGGTGCGTGATGCCGTCTGCCCGGTCCTGCACGCCGTAGGCGCCGCCCAGTGCTGCGGCGAAGGCGTCGGCATCGTGCGGATAGTCGTTCGGGTCGATGGCCACCACCATGCCGGCGTTGGCGTTGCGCTCGTTGCGCGAATATTGGCTCATGCCGTTGGTGACCACGCGCCCGGGCTCGCTGGTGGCGGCCACCACCGTGCCGCCGGGGCACATGCAGAAGCTGTAGACCGCGCGGCCGTTGCTGGCGTGGTGCACCAGCTTGTAGTCGGCCGCGCCCAGCAGCGGGTGGCCCGCATGGCGGCCCCAGCGCGCACGGTCGATCACGCCCTGCGGGTGCTCGATGCGAAAGCCGACCGAGAACGGCTTGGCTTCCATGTGCACCCCGCGCTCGTGCAGCATGGCGAAGGTGTCGCGCGAGCTGTGGCCCAGCGCCATCACCGCATGGTCGGCGCGCAGCGTGTGAGTCTGGCCCGTGGCCTGGTCCAGCACCTGCAGGCCGCGCAGGTGGCGCTGGCCGGCGGCGTCTTCTTCCACCACCACGTCGGTTACGCGCTGCTCGAAGCGCACCTCGCCGCCCAGGGCGATGATCTGCTCGCGCAAGGTTTCCACCACCTTCACCAGCTTGAAGGTGCCGATGTGCGGGTGGGCGACGTAAAGAATTTCGGGCGGCGCGCCGGCCTGCACGAACTCCTGCATCACCTTGCGGCCGAGGTGGCGCGGGTCCTTGATCTGGCTGTAGAGCTTGCCGTCGCTGAAGGTGCCGGCGCCGCCTTCACCGAACTGCACGTTCGATTCGGCGTTCAGCGTGCGCTTGCGCCACAGGCCCCAGGTGTCCTTGGTGCGTTCGCGCACGGGCTTGCCGCGCTCCAGCACGATGGGCTTGAAACCCATCTGCGCCAGCACCAGCGCGGCGAAGATGCCGCAGGGTCCGAAGCCGACCACGACGGGGCGATGCGCCAGGTCGGCCGGCGCACGGCCCGCGGGCGTCCAGGCCATGTCGGGCGTGGGCTGGATGTGCGGGTGGGCGGCATGCTGCGCCAGCAGGGGGGCTTCGCGGGCGGGGTCGGCGAGCGTGACGTCGACGATGTACACGGCCAGCAGTTCGGCCTTGCGGGCGTCGAAGCTGCGCTTGTGTACCTGCAGATGCGCTATGGCGTCGGCTGGAATACCCAGGATGGCCGCCGCTTGCGCGCGCAGCGCTGCGTCGGGATGGGTTTCGGTGGAGCCGGCATCGGCCGGCAAAGCCGCCAGCGGCAGCTTGATTTCTGAGAGGCGGATCATGGCGTGCAGGCCCGTGGTTATCGGGCGGTTTGCAGGTTCGCGGGGGCGTGAATGATACGGCAATGGGATGAACGAACTCTGTCTTGGCATCGGGATGTGAATGTTTCCTTGCTGCCGCTAAGAGTCCTCGTCGAGCTGCGCACTTGGCGATGCGGATTCGGTGGCGCACGCCCGCCAGATCAGCTCCCAGGAAACCGCGATCAGTACCCGTGCCAGGCGTTGGACGTCATGACGGACAAGCATGCCGCATGCAGCAACTGGCCAAGTCGGCCCGATGTCCTGGACAGGAATCCCCTGCGCCGGGCCTGACCTGTAAGCGTCATTGATGAATCAGCGTTGCAAACCACCCTGAAACAGACGATAGTTTTTGCACGAGGAGGCTGGCAGTTGTCGCCGAGCCAAGGAAGGATTCCAATGAAAAAGCTTACACGTTCTCTGAGCGTGCTTTCTTGTGCTGTGCTGATGGGCGCACTGATGCCGGCCCCCAACGCCTCGGCGTTTCAGGTGCTGCCCAAGGTCAGTGATGTGGACCGAAAAATCTCGACATTCGGCAGCAATCCTGTAATCGATTCCCTTGGGCATTGGGTCGTCAGTTCGGCCATTCCCATCATGAAGTCGCCAGTACATGAGTCCATCACCCTGGCCGCGGTGGGCTGCAGCGCGGATCGCGGATGGGAGTACGACTGCGTCACGATCGACGCGGTTCAAGAGCATCGGACCCTCCTGTACGGGGTGCGTTGGCCTGACGACCCGCCCTTTCTTCTGAATCGCAAATCTCCACCCCGTATCAAGGGGTGCGATGTCAACGTGACCCTGCGGTCAACCTCGCAGCCGGCGTGTTGGTGGGGGCTGTTCAAGGATGCGGGAATACAGGCGAAGAAAAAGACCGAATCCAAGACGCCGGCATTTGGACCGGGTGACTACCTGCTGTACCGGTCGCACTATGGCGATCTTCAGTTCATGCATGCGATGGGTGCTTACGATGGTGAGTCTGCAGGTGAGACAGTCGACCGCATGAAGATGTGGGCCGAGTTTCTTTGGGGCCTGGCCTCCGGCAGCATGTCGACAAGTACGCCCCTTAAGGATTTAGGGAACAGCGAATTGGCACGGTATTTCCCAGGGGAGCTGACGGCAATGAACCTGTTTGCGACGGGGATCATCGAAGTCCGCAAAGACCTCGACCACGTCGCTATGGGTGCCCTGTTGCATATGGTGCAGGACAGCTTTTCGCAGGCCCATACAGACAGAGGGCTGGAGAGCGGCGCTCAGTGCGGCAGCACGGGATTTGACAGACCCGGACAGATCCAGCAGTTTCGCAGCTATGCGAAACAGTCCAGCACATTGCATGACGAGGCGGACACACCAGATGCCTTAGGACTGCACACCACGCAGATCAGCCCCAGCGCGGTGGATGTCAGCCGCGCATTTCTGACGATGTGGAAACAGAAAAAGAGCTGGTTCGAAGTGGAACCATATTTCGACTGCGTGTTCGAGCCTAGGGATCGCAGTATTGAAGCGGACGCCGGCCCCTACACAGTGGTTCAGCCGACCAGAGTGGAGGCCGTGGATTTTTCACCGCAGTAGGTCGTTGTTGGAGTGGCTGAGCTAAAGCTTCAGCATGATCAAACTCACGCCCTGGCTCACAGAGATAGAAACGGCTGTGTGTCGCTACCCATCTTCCCTCTGACGCCACGCGGCGCGCTGCGCCTTCAGCCATCGTTTCAGTTCGGCCGGGTGTTCCAGCGCCCGGCGTTGCAGCTGCCACTCGGTAATGTCCGCCTGCAACTGTTGCGCCTGCGCGCGCAGGTGCTTCTCCAGCGATTGGGGCGACAGTTTGCCGTGTGCCGCCAGCCCGAAATCCGCCCGAAAGCTTCGCTCGGTGGTTCGCACTTCCTGCTGCAGGTCGGCCAGCTGGGTCGACAGCACCTGGTTGTAGTGCGTCAGGCGCTCTTCGTCCAGGCGCGCCAGCTGGCCAGGGTCGATCTGCTGCACTTCCAGCTGCAGTTGCAGTAGATCGAGCAGGTTGTCTGCCGCATATGCCAGGTTCACGCGCTGCATCAGCGCGGTCTTGAGCTCGCGCTGGATGGGGTCGGGCTCACGGTCGGGGTGCAGGGCGCTGGCGAGCTTGCGGTAAATGGCGCGTACGGACTGGCCGGCCTGCTGCGCGGCTTCCTTGTCGCGGCGCTCTTGTGCCGTGGGCTTCTTGGCGCGCTGGGCGCGGTGGCGCTGTCGTTCTTCCTCCACGCGTGCCTGGTCGGCACGCATCTGCGCCTCCACACGTTCCAAGATTGCTTCGGGCGAATCATCCAGGTCGGGGTCGTCGATGGCTGGCTCCTCACTGGTGGAGTCTTGCGGCCGGGCTTTCCCGCGTTCGTCCGTGTCGCGATCTTCGGGGCCGTACCTTGCGTGCAGCGCCTGCATGGCGGCGCGCGTGGCGTCGCCCGGCACGCTGCCCGCCAAGTAGTGGGCCATGCTGGCGATGACTTCGTGCAGGGTCTGCTGCATCGACTTGCTCAGTCCCATGCTGCCGGCGGCTTCCTGGTCCAGCCATTGCACCAACTCGACATGGATGTCGTAGTAGCTGCGCAGCAAAGGCTGCAGTTCACGCGCGTATCGCTGCTGGTAGGTCGTGACAGCAGCATTCCAGCTGGCCAGTTGCTCGCGCTCTTCGGCGATGCGCTCGACCAGCGTGTTGAACGTCCTCTGGGTGTCGGACAGGAAGGAGGATCCCTGCTGCTCGGAAATGCTCAGGCGTGACATCGCTATCAAATGAGGGAGATCTTCTGGGAGGCAAGCCATGGCGGTAATCATGCCCGCCATCGGCGGGGTCGGTGCCGTTCGCGCTTCAGGCGGCGTGTCGCGGGGGCGCAGGGACCACTGCCGGCGCGGCGCGCTTTCGCCACCAGATCTCGGTCGCTCCGAAGGCCAGCGCCGCCGCGCACAGCGGCGCGAAGAAATACAGCGCCCGGTAGGCCAGCACTGCCGCCAGGGCCTGCGGCGCCGGCATGTAGGCCGACAGCACGGCCGTGCCCACGGCCTCCAGCACGCCCAGCCCTGCGGGAATGCGGGAGATCAGCCCGGCAATCGCGCCCAGCAAGATGGTGGCCAGTGCCGCAGCGTAAGGCGCCTGCTGCTGCGTCAGCAACCACAGGGCGCCGCCCATCAGCATCCAGTTGACGGTGGAAACCGCCACCTGCAGCAGGCCGACGCTCCAGTGCGGCATGGGCAGGCCATGGCCGCGCACGGTCAGCGGCTTGCCCTGGCGCCACACGCACAGCGCCAGGTAGGCCAGGCTGATGGAGGACAGCCCCAAGCCGGTCCAGTGCAATTCGTTGGCGCCCACCACCCAGCCTTCAGGTAGCTGCGGCATCCAGGCCCAGAACACAGCCCCCGTCAGCACGAAGTAGCCCAGCCAGTTGGTCAGGATGGACAGGCCCACGATGTGGCCGATCTGCGCCACACCCAGTCCTTGCCGCGAATAAAGGCGATAGCGTGCCGCCACGCCACCGATGACCGAGCCGAGGTTGAGCGTGAACGGGTAAGCGATCAGCGTGATGCCCATGGTGCGCGCTATCGACAGCCCGTGGCGCGTGCTGTGGCGGCCGAACAGGTCGAACGTGCCGTACAGCAGATGGCTGGACCAGGCCAGCGCCCCGGCCGTCCAGACCACGCTGGCGGGCAGTGCGCGGAATGACTGCCATACCGACACCCAGTCGACACGGCTGCCCTGGTGCCACAGCAGGTACAGCACGAAGGCCACGAACGCACCGGTGACAGCCGTCAGCAGCCACGGCCACCAGCGTTGCTGGCGCAACCGGGCAAGGCGGCTGGGCGCGCCTTTGCGGTTCGGGCTGAGAGGCGCGGGGTGCACGCTGGTCGCCATGGCTGCAGGGCGGGCGGTGGGCTCTGGCGTCACTGCACGCCCGAGTGGCGTTGGGGTGCGTCGGTCGCCAATGCGGCGCTCTCGCCTATCAATGAAATTTCAGGCTCGTGCCTGGGCAACCAGCCAGCCCAGGTCGGGAACCAGCGCATCAAGTGAAACACGCAATAGCTGCGCACCAGGCGCAGGCCTTCCCACGCGCCCTGGGGCTCCGGCTCAATCTCGTTGCAGCTGTTGCACATCAGGTGCGACAGGCGTTCGTGCAGGCGGTCGTTGAAGCCCGCGTCCCGGATGATGACGTTGGCTTCCAGGTTCAGCGACAGGCTCAAGGGGTCGAGATTGCTGGATCCCACCGTGGACCACTCGTCGTCCACCAACGCCACCTTGCCGTGCAGCGGGCGGTCGCAGTATTCGTAGATGCGCACGCCGGCGCGCAGCAGATGGTCGTACAGCAGGCTGGCCGCCGTCTTCACGATCGGCATGTCGGGTTCGCCCTGCAGGATCAGCCGCACATCCACGCCGCGCTTGGCTGCCCGTCGCAGCTCGCGTACGAAGCGGTATCCGGGAAAGAAGTACGCATTGGCAATCACCACGCGCTTGCGCGCCGAACGCAGGGCGATGCGGTAGTGCCGCTCGATGTCGTTGGTGTGGTTGTGGTTGTCGCGCGTGACGAAGATGGCCTGCGCGGGGCCGGCCTGTGGCAGGTCGGTCACCGCGTTGCGCTGCTTCACCCGGCGCAGGCGGCGGCGCTGCTTCAAGGGCAGCACCGCGTCCTGCACGAAGGCGTACATGTGTGCCACCAGCGGACCGCGCACCTCCACCGAATAGTCCTGCTTGGCTTCGGGGCCAAAGTCGGCCACGTGGTCGGCCGAGTAATTGAT
This sequence comes from Acidovorax sp. WCS2018Noco2-16, assembly GCF_031843945.1. NCBI lineage: Bacteria > Pseudomonadati > Pseudomonadota > Betaproteobacteria > Burkholderiales > Comamonadaceae > Acidovorax > Acidovorax sp. WCS2018Noco2-16. The sequence continues at coordinate 149,653 of NZ_JAVTJJ010000009.1, read as the reverse complement.
GCCGCCGATGAAAGCACGCTCCTGGTCGACCACCACGATCTTGCGGTGCATGCGGCGCAGCACGTTCAGCCGCCGCCCGAAAAGCGGCTTGCCGGGGTCGAAGACGCGAAAATGCACGCCAGCTTCCACCAGCGCGCCCACGAAGCGCTCGGACAAGTCGGGCGAGCCGAAGCCATCGACCAGCACATGCACTTCCACACCGCGCTGTCCGGCCTCCAGCAGGGCGGCATGCAACTGCAGGCCGATCTTGTCTTCGAACAGAATGAAGGTTTCCAGCCACACATCGCGCTGGGCTGCACGGATGGCGTCGAACACGCGAGGGAAGAACTCTTCGCCGTTTTCCAGCAGGTCGAAGTCGTTGCCTTTTACCCAGCGGTTGCTACCGGTGTGACGGGGCGAGGCGGCGGCGCTCACAGCGCAATCTCCGCTGCCAGTGGCGCATGGTCGGACAGGCGATCCCACGGCTTGCGTGGCAGCGTGACGGGCGTGAGCACCGACGCGTTGCGCACGTAGATGCGATCGAGCTGCAGCAGTGGCATCGACGCAGGAAAGGTGCGCACTGCCTTGCCACCGCCTTGCATGAACACCTCGTGCAAACCAGCGCCTTTTTTCAGCACGTCATGGGCACGCCCGCGCCAGTCGTTGAAGTCGCCGGCCAGCACCACGGGCTCGGCTGGGTCGAACGTGTTCACCAAGTCGCAGATGCGGCGCAACTGGCGCTGACGGTGCGCTTCCTGCAGGCCCAGATGCACGCAGATCGCATGCACCTGTGTCGGGCTGCCGGGCGGCTGCAGCACGCAATGCAGCATGCCGCGCCGCTCTGGGCCGGTCACTGAAATGTCATGGTTCTCGTAATGCACGATGGGGAACTTGGACAGCAGCGCGTTGCCGTGGTGGCCGTTGTCGTACACCGCATTGCGGCCGTAGGCGTGCTGCTGCCAGATCGTGTCGGCAAGGAACTCATAGTGCGGCTCCTGCGGGAAGTTCTCCACGCGGCCGGCATGCTTGTGGTGCGTGCCCAGCACTTCCTGCAGGAACACCAGGTCAGCGGACACATCGCGTACGGCGTCGCGCAACTCATGCAACATGAAGCGGCGGTTGAATGTCGTGAAGCCCTTGTGAACGTTCACGGTCAGCACCTTGAACACAATGGGCTTTGGGGTGGCTGTTTCCATCAGGTCGATCGCAGAATTGGGGGCAGGTGCTACGCCGGTGCGGCGGGCTGTCTGCGGCTTGTCGATTGTTCCGACGGGGCCTTCGCAGACCTGTAGGACGGGTGGCCGAACCCTTGACGCTGCAGGCCGGAAAAGCAGCAGGGCCGCTTTTCGGCGGCCCCGCTGGCAAGTGGAACAGGTCGCCGAGCGCGATCAGGCAGGCAGGAAGCCGTCGACCGACAAGTAGCGTTCGCCCGTATCGTAGTTGAAGCCCAGCACTTTGGCGCCCGCCGGCAGTTCCGGCAGCTTCTGCGCAATGGCCGCCAGCGTGGCACCGGAAGAAATACCCACCAGCAGGCCTTCTTCACGTGCGGCTCGGCGGGCATATTCACGAGCGGGTTCGGCGTCCACCTGAATCACCCCGTCCAGCACGGTGGTGTCCAGGTTGGCCGGAATGAATCCCGCGCCAATGCCCTGTATCGGGTGCGGCGCAGGCTGGCCGCCAGAGATGACCGGCGAGGCTACGGGTTCGACCGCGAACACCTTGATGTTCGGAAATTTCGCCTTCAGCACGCGGCCCACGCCAGTGATGTGGCCGCCCGTGCCCACGCCGGTGATGACAGCGTCGAGGCCTTCAGGAAAATCGGCCAGGATTTCCTGCGCCGTGGTGCGCACGTGCACATCGATGTTGGCGGGGTTCTCGAACTGCTGCGGCACCCAGGCGCCGGGGGTGCTGGCGGCCAGTTCCTGCGCGCGGGCGATGGCGCCCTTCATGCCCTTTTCCTTGGGCGTCAGGTCAAACGTGGCGCCGTAGGCCAGCATCAGGCGGCGGCGCTCGATGCTCATGCTCTCGGGCATCACCAGGATCAGCTTGTAGCCCTTGACGGCCGCGACCAGCGCCAGCCCGATGCCGGTGTTGCCCGACGTGGGCTCGATGATGGTGCCGCCGGGCTGCAGCGCGCCGCTGCGCTCGGCGTCTTCCACCATCGCCAGGGCGATGCGGTCCTTGATCGAGCCGCCCGGGTTGCTGCGCTCGGACTTCACCCACACGTTGGCGCCCGCGCCGAACAGGCGGTTGATGCGCACATGGGGCGTATTCCCGATGGTTTGCAGGATGTTGTCTACTTTCATGGCGTCTCCAGGTTGGATAAGGTACGGGACAAGCAATAAAACATTTTGGCCCATGCCTACAACACTGTGCGCATATGGTTATGCCGGCGATGCGGCTTTCTCGATGTCGATGCGCGTGGCGCCCTGGCCTGGCGACAGGGTGATGCGCACCGGCAGGCATTGCGCGATCACCTGGGCGTTGGTGCTCGTGTGCGGCGTGACCGACTCCGCCGTGTAGCTGGCCGGCCGGCCGCTGCGCCAGACGGCCAGGGCCAGCGGCAGCATCCACTGGTCCGCCAGATGCGGGCCGACCGCGCCCTGGCTGCTTTCGAACGACAGCACCTCGTCGGCCAGCCGGCGCGCCACCTGCTCCGCCCGGACGCCACGCTCGCCCAGCGCGCAGAACACCTCGGTCACTTGGGCGTATTCGAGCACGGCCAGCAGCGCGTTGCCCGGGCCTTCGTTCTGCCGCGCGGGCGGAATGCGCAGCTGCTCGGCCGTACCGCTCCAGCCCAGTTGCTGGCGCAGCGCCTCCAGTTCGCGCACCGCAATGCCGCGCGCGAGGCCCGGCACCAGCGCTTCGGCCCAGGCCGCCTGGCGCGGGCCGCGCTCCAGCAGATCGAACGGTGCCAGCAGGCCCGCGGCCGGTGCGATGGCCGCGTGCACTTCGCCCCCGCCCGCGGGGTAAAAGCCCCGGCGGCGCAGCGACAGATCGAGCCCCACGCCCAGGCGACGCACCAGCGGCGCAAACGCCTGCTGCAGAAAGTCGAACGGCGGCGCCATCGGGTTGTGCGTGCCGCCGCTGAGCTGCACCTGGCTGGGGGCGTCGGCCAGCATCAGCGCGGGCAGCACGGTCTGCAGCACCAGCAGGCAACTGCCGGCGCCGGCGATCGCAAAGGTGTAATCGCCCGCCTGTACGGCGCCAGGGGTGAACTGCAGCGCCTGCGAGCCCAGTTCGGCACCTTTCGCCTGGCCACCGCAGACCTGCGCCGCGGCCTGCACGCAGGTGAGGTGCTGGCGCATCAGCCCCGGCTTGGGCCGGCCCGCGCGGATGCGGTCGATGGAGAGCGGCTGCCCGGTGACCATGGACAGCGCCAGACCGGTGCGCAGGATTTGCCCGCCGCCTTCGCCGTGGGAACCGTCGAGGGTGATGAGATTGAGAGGCGTATTCGTCAAGACGTTTTGCATGGGGCAACCAGCACGCCCATATTCTCAGCAAACATGGATTGGATCGCGCTGCTTGACGAAGCTAGGCAATGGCACACGCCTTCAATCACATGTGCAAGGAGATAGTCAGACGGTCCCGTTCGCATAAAAACTTGGCCATCCTGTTTGACATCCACGATATGACCTAAAGAGCTCGGCCCGCAGTGGATGAAGTCCGAGAGGGTTGAGTATGCAAACAGATACACCTCTGTTTCCCCTGCGCGCGCAGCCCATTCGTGAGGTTTGAGTTCTTTGAGTCCCTTCGCTTCTCCCAATTGGATCGCTTGTTCAGCTTCTTTGGCGAGGTTCCTTGCCAATTCCGGCTCTAGTGCTTCCAGAGCCGCAGGGCTATTCAACAACCACCTACGTGTTTTCGTTCGAGAGATGATTTCTTGATGCATGAATTCATCAGGAGTCGCTTTGCCACTGCAAATGGCCTTCAGTTTGAAACCGACCTTTAAACGTTGGCGGTTGAGAGATGCACTTGCTGCAGCCATTCCAGCTTTGGACAAGATCCCGCAACTGCGTGAAAACTCTATCAATCGCAAAGCAAGGGCATGTACGACAACGTGTTGCATGTTCCCTGAGATGAAAGGATGTTCCTGAATAGCCGTTTCCAGCCGAACTATTTGCGCGTCCAAGTCTGAAAATTGCACCGCATAACTTGTTTGGATTTCTTGTTCGGTCATACATCATCCCTTCACGCACACCACTTGCTTGAGCGTGTAGACGATCTCCACCAGGTCTTCCTGGGCCGCCATCACGTCGTCGATGTCCTTGTAGGCCATCGGGATCTCGTCGATCACGTCGGCGTCCTTGCGGCATTCCACCCCTTCGGTGGCGGCGATCTGGTCGGCGATGGTGTAGAGCTTCTTGGCTTTGGTGCGGCTCATCTTGCGGCCTGCGCCGTGGCTGCAGCTCATGAAGCTCTCGGGGTTGCCCTTGCCGCGCACGATGAAGCTCTTGGCGCCCATGCTGCCGGGAATGATGCCCAGTTCGCCGGCCTTGGCGCTCACCGCGCCCTTGCGGGTGATGAGCACGTCTTCGCCGAAATGCGTCTCGCGGCTCACGTAGTTGTGGTGGCAGTTCACCGCTTCCACATGGGCTTCGAACGGTTTCGCAATCACCTTGCGGGCGGCGGCGATCACGCGCTGCATCATCACCTCGCGGTTGGCGCGTGCGAACTTCTGCGCCCAGCCGACGGCGCGCACGTAGTCGCCGAAGTATTTGGCGCCCTCTTCGAAGTACGCCAGGTCCTGGTCGGGCAGGTTGCGCTGGTGCAGCTCGGCGTCTTTCTTGGCCAGCTCGATGAAATGCGTGCCGATGGCGTTGCCCACGCCGCGCGAACCCGAATGCAGCATGAACCACACGCCGCCGTGCTCATCCAGGCACACCTCGATGAAGTGGTTGCCGGTGCCCAGCGTTCCCAGGTGCTTGTAATGGTTCGTGCTGGCAAAGCGCGGGTAGTCCTCGCAGATCGCATCGAACTCGCCCTTCAGCGCGGCCCAGGCCACGTCGGTTTCATCGGGCGGGGTCTCCCACGAGCCTTTGTCGCGCCCCATGCGGCGGGAATTGCTGCCGTGCGGAACGGCCTTTTCGATCGCCGAGCGCAGGGGGGCCAGGTTGTCGGGCAGATCGTTGGCGTGCAGCGTGGTCTTGCACGCCATCATTCCGCAGCCGATGTCCACGCCCACTGCGGCCGGGATGATGGCCCTGAAGGTGGGGATCACCGACCCTACGGTGGCACCGATGCCGTAATGCACGTCAGGCATGGCGGCCACGTGCTTGAACACGATGGGCAGGCGGGCGGCGTTTTCCAGTTGCTTCTGGGCTTCGTCTTCCACGGGAACGCCCTGGGTCCACATCTTGATGGGGACACCGTTTTCCACGTTGCGTTGCAGGTAGTTCATCTGTATTCCTTCTTGTGTTTTCGTTTGTTCGTTGTCGATCTTCGGAGTGCCGTCATTCACTGATCACGTCGAACACGGCTTCGAGAATCTGTTGCGGCCCCAGGTGGGTTCCACAGTTGCAGGGCCTTGGGTCTTCCGGAAACTCTGCATCGATGGCCAGAATCTTGCGGGAAAAGCGCTGGCGATTGCCTGCATCCACGAGCCAGTCATTCATCGTCTTCTGGAACTCAGGTTCGTCTGTAGAAAATGCGTTCTGAATCCGCTGCTTGCCCCAGAAGTCCCAGTAGCTGCTGTCGGCGTAGTGCAGCACGGCGCTCGGTCGGTCGTCTTCCAGCCAGTGGGCGAGCAGCGGTGCGATGGACACGCGGCCCTTGTGAAACATCAGCAGGACGTCGAAGGCGTTGGACCCATTGAATGGACTGGCCTCCCGGGCGCTGTGGCCCAGTCCTTCGCAGAAGAAGGCCAGCGCGAAGGCATCCACGGCTGCCCGCTCGGGGCGCGACAGCGCGCCGGCCTCACAGCGGCCCAGCCGCTCCAGGTACAACTCGGTCGAGTGGTGCAGCGCTTCGCCCTGGGCGAGCAGCTCCAGCATTCGAGGCAGCAGGTACAACAGCTCTTCGGCCGGTTGCTCGCTGCTTTTGGCGGAACTGTTGTATTCGTAGAAATGGCGCGTCGTCACCTGGCGCAGCGGCAGGCGCCGCATCTCGCGCTCCAGGGCTTCGTCCATGCAGCAGGCGGTGCACACGTCCAGCGTCTGCTTTGGCGCACAGTGGCTCTGGAAGGCGGCATAGACCGCTTCCACCGCATCGCGCAGTGCTGTGGGCAGTGGGGGCAGCAATGCGGCAGGCTGCGCTGCATTGGCATTCGTCTTCATTGCGTTCTTTCGGTCTCTGAAAAGTGGGATGACAAGGGACGGCGGGTTTTTTCGTTGAGCTATCTGCCGGAAGCAGACCGGGGTTTGAACCCGGAACCTTCAATGCCTCGAGAGGCCTGACGCTCTACCTGTAAACCCACCTGCATTCATCCCGAAAACTAAAAAAAGCAGCGACAAGAATCGACGAAACGTCGTGCTCTACCACTGAGCTACAGCCCTTCGGCTGGCGGGAATCGAACCCGCGACCACGAGAGTCATAGTCTGTAGTTCCGTCAGCATTCGCTGCAAAAAACAGTGCGACAAGGACGGCAAGACATTGACCACGCCGCGTTACGGCGCCGGGATTCGAACCCTGGTCGCTCCAGATGTAGTCCTGCCTGCATTCGCACATCAACCTGCGTTCCCGTCCGGCGACCAACGGTCGGCGCGACTGGGATGTAGTCACACCTGCATTCGCCGGACGACAACGTCGTCCTTATGGGCCTTTCAGATCGCGGTCTCTTCGATCACGCCGACCCAGTGCGCTGCGCCCATGCCCCCTGCGGCGTACACCGCCAGCAGCTTGAACACCTCGTCGCTGAAGCCGCCGATGTTCAACACATCGGGCTGCTCCTGCGCCTGCGTCGTTGCACCGGGCTGGATGTCGATGCACACCAGCCGAGCGGTCGGATTGCGCTGCTTGAACGCCGCCCACTCCTGCATCGTCGCTGTGCCCCGGCCCCGTGCACGGTCGGCCCACGATTCGTTGTCCGACACCAGCACCACCAGTTCCGCCTGCGCCTTCTCCAGGTTCAGCAGGGCCAGCGGCGCGCTGCACGAGGTTCCGCCGCCACCCACTGCGGCCAGCTTGCCCGCGTTGGTCATCACCGAATCGCGGGGATTCAGCGACATCGGCACCACCTTCGTCTCGAAGGGCAGCACACGCGCATCGGCATTGCGGCGCAGCACGGCGGCGGCCACCAGGGCGGCCACGTCGATGCACCGCACCGCCGAAGTCGCCGAGCCACGGTGGCCGGTCACTGGCGAACTCATCGAGCCCGACACGTCGGGGCACACCACCACGCGGCCTTCAAACTGCGGCACGTTGGCCAGCGCCAGTTCCATCGCGTCCTGCAGCGCTTCCTTCACTGCATGGGGCACCTCGGCGCCGCAAGCGGTATAGGCCGCCATCAACTGGTAGGGCAGCACCCGGGCCTTGGCCACTGCCTGCGGGTCACGCAGTTTGGCGGCCACCGCCTCGGCCATGCCTGGCTGTGCGAACACGCCATGCCGGGCAAAGGTGTTCAGGTTCTGGCGCACCATCTGCCAAGAGCCGCGCTGCGCGATCTGCGCCCAGGCCGTGGCGTCCAGCTCCAGCGCGGTCAGCATCTGGAACGGCACGTCGGGCACGGGCTGCGTGCGGTCTCGCTTGAAGCGTTCAAAGGCCTGCGTCAACGGAGGCAGTGCCTCCCGTGCATAAGGGCGACCGATCAGCCAGGCGAACCACGCGGCACGCCAGGCTTCGGCGGGCTTGGGGTGAACCATCTTCACCACGTCCGCCAGCGATGGCGTATTGCCCACGGCGGCATTCAGCAGCTGCGCCTCGGTTGCGTCGAGCAGCCATTGCTGCACGAGCTTTTTGGGGCGCGTACCGAGCGATTTGCGGCCCACGGCGCCGGAGCGCAGCATCTGCACGAAGTTGCGCAGCATCTTGCCGTTGTCGATCACGCGGCTGAACATATCGGCCAGCAGCGAAACGTCGCGCACCGCCAGCGTCGCCGCCAGCAGAGCGGGCATGTCCTTCATGTAGCCGGTGCGGCGTGCGTACAGGGCCGTTTTCGCCATGAACACGGGATCGACTTCAGACGCCAGCGCCTGCACCGCGTCGAGCTGATCCTGTGCCTGTGCATAGAAGGTGCCGTTCAGGCAACCGGTGGCTGCCAGTTGCGCCAGCTGGTGCTTGGGCGACAGGGCGTAGGCGGCGGCGCCGGCCTGGTTGTGCACGGGGGCAGCAGGCACCTGGGGGCCGCGCTGCGTGTTGAAGAGTTGAGTGTTGACCATTTGGCGTCTCCCGTTCGATGGTTCGTTGTTCGGTGTCGTTCTGACTTGCCTTATTCATTGCAACGGGTGTGCCAGCTCTGGATTTGTCAGGCTGAATTTTTATAAGCCATTGATTCATAAGTTTATTTTTAAGAATCTATGCTTGTGGCACCCCGTGTGGCTACGGATGAAAATCTTCATTCATATAATTTGAGCTAGTTTTTTAGCTGAATCATGAAGAAGCAAAACGTCGTCATCGGCTTTCTTGGCACGCAACTCGATTCAGGCCGGGGCGCCGGGCGGTGGGAGAAATGGCGTCCCACCGTGTCGCTGGTGCAGCACGAAGACGTGGTCGTGCAGCGCATGGAGTTGCTCTACACCCCGCCACACGAGGCCCTGGCGCAGTTGATTCGCGCCGACATCGCCACCGCATCGCCGGAAACCACGGTCCGTCTGGTGCGCATGGAAATGGCGGACCCGTGGGATTTCGGCGAGGTGTATGCCCGGCTGTTCGACTGGGCGCAGGCTTATGCTTTCGATACCGAGCGCGAGGAGTACTGGACCCACATCACCACCGGCACGCACGTAGCGCAGATCTGCTTGTTTCTGCTGGTGGAGTCGCGGCGCATTCCGGGCGTGCTCGCGCAGACCTCGCCGCCGAAGCGCCAGCAAACGGGCGATCCGGGCAGCTACGCACTGATCGATCTGGACCTGTCGCGTTACGACGTGATCGCCCAGCGCTTCGGCGCCGAGCAGCGCAACGCGGTCGACTTTCTCAAGAGCGGCATTGCCACGCGCAATGCCCGTTTCAACGCCCTGATCGAAGAGGTCGAGCGGGTGGCGGTGCGCTCGCGGGCGCCCATCCTGTTCACGGGACCCACCGGTGCGGGCAAATCGCACCTGGCGCGGCGCATGTATGAACTGAAGAAGGCACGCCACCAGGTGGAGGGCGAATTCGTCGAGGTGAACTGCGCCACGCTGCAGGGTGACGGCGCGGCATCCACGCTGTTCGGGCACAAGAAAGGGGCCTTTACCGGCGCCGCGGCGGATCGGGCCGGCCTGCTGCGCACGGCGCACAAGGGCGTGCTCTTTCTTGATGAAATCGGCGAACTGGGCCTGGACGAGCAGGCGATGCTGCTCAAGGCCGTGGAGGAAAAGCGCTTCTACCCCATGGGCAGCGACCGCGAGGTGGCCAGCGATTTCGAACTGATCGCCGGCACCAACCGCGACCTGCGCACCGAGGTGGCCGCAGGCAGGTTTCGCGAAGACCTGTACGCGCGCATCAACCTGTGGAGCTACCAGCTGCCGGGCCTCGCGCAACGGCCGGAAGACATCGAGCCGAATGTGGACCACCTGCTGGCCCGGTCCGGCGCCGAACTGGGCCGGGTCGTGCGCCTGTCGGCCGAAGCGCGCACCGTGTATCTGCGCTATGCACAATCGCCCGAGGCGCTGTGGCGCGGTAACTTTCGCGACCTCTCGGCCAGCATGACGCGGCTGGCCACGCTGGCAGAAGGCGGACGCATCGGCCTGCCCCTGGTGGAAGCGGAGATTGCCCGTCTGCGCTGGCTCTGGGAGCCCGTCGCCAACGCCCATGGCGGCGTGGGCAGCACAGGTGGCGACAACGTGGACTTGGCGGAACTCCTCGGCAAGGAGCAGGTAGAGGCCATGGACCGATTCGATCAGTTGCAACTGGCGGCTGTGCTGGGCGTGTGCCGCAGCGCGCGCACTTTGTCCGATGCGGGGCGGCAACTGTTCCAGGCCTCACGGTCGCAGCGCACGGTGGTCAACGATGCAGACCGCCTGCGCAAATACCTGGCGCGCTTCGGCCTCGATTGGGAGCGCGCCCTCGGCGGTGGACGATAATCGCCCCCGTGAAGCGCGCCAGACCGCCGCTGGTGCAATCTGGGAAACCAGGCACTGGAGGAACGTCCGGACTGCACAGGACAGCGTAGCAGCTAACGGCTGCCCACCGTGAGGTGAGGATCAGAGCAACAGAGACGAGTCGCAAGCAGGCACAAGCCACCGAAGGTGTTCTATCGGTCACCCGCGCCTAGCGGGTACGGCTGGCGCCAAGCCAGACGGTTTGCGGCGAAAGCCGCAAAGACCATAGCCACCCGAAGCGGGCGGCGCCTGCTTCGGGTGAAACGGGCAATCTCTACGCGCAGCAATACCAAGTAGGCCAACGTTGATGTGGTTCCGCAGAGTTGGCGGGTAGGTAGCATCGAGCCGTGGTGGCGACACCCGGCCCAGAGTAATGGCGGTCACGCCGCGGGCAACCGCGGTGCACAGAATCCGGCTTATCGGTGCGCTTCACACTTTTTTCCGGGGCCGGCTAGTGCGCGCATGTGCACCAGCCATGCACCTTTAGCGCCCCGCAACTTCCGTTTGAAATGACGGCGCAATCAGCGTGTGCAGCCCGACAACTGCCCTGCACGCAGCGCCTCGGCGCGTTGCACCGTGTCCGGGTGGCTGCTGAGCATTGACAGCAGCGAATCGTCCTTCGTCCGCGCAGCCGATGCGGCCTGGCGGGGCGTTGGTGGCGGTGCGGTTTTACCGGCCTTGCCATCCGCGGCTTCTTTCTCGTGTTCCCGGCGCTCGCCGTCGTGCGCAATCGCCAGCAGCAGATCGGCCATGGGCGCGGCCGGCAACTGCGCCTGGCCCATCAGCGCGACGGCGAAGCAGTCGGCCTCGCGCTCGTGGTTGCGGCGGTAATGTAGGCCGGTCAGCAGCGCACTGCCAGTCGAGAGCAGTCCCGACACGTCGCCCAGCGCCAGCCCCAGGCCGATGTTCAGCACGCCTTGCTCGACCACCATGCGGGTGGTGTGGCGGTAGGCGACGTGGCCGATCTCATGGGCCAGCACGCCGGTGATGGCGTCGTCGCTCAGGCCCCGTTTCTCAGCGGCGTGCACCAGGTCGTCGGTCACCACGATGCTGCCGCCAGGCAGGGCGAAGGCGTTGGCGTCCATTCCTGAGCGAAAGGCCAGCGTGTAGCGCGGCGCGTAGCCCCCATAGCGCTGCAGCGAGGGCGGGGCGGAAGCCAGCGCGCCGGTGAGCTGGTCGAAGCGCGCGCGCAGGGCGGCCTGCCGCTCGGGCGCCAGTTTGGTGGGTTTGAGGTGGCCCTCGTCCATCTGCTGCAGCGCGGATGCGGCCAGTTGTGTTTCCCACGACAGCGGCACGAAATGCGTGAGCTGCGTGGCCGCCCAGGGCGTGCCCCAGCGGTAGAAGGCGGTCAGCCCGATGGCGGCAAGGACCAGCACCGCCAGCAGCACCGGCCAGCGCGTCTGCATGCGCTGGGCCAGGCTGGCGCGCTGGCCGGCGGCCTGCAGTGCGGCGTGCCAGCCGCCGGCGTCATCGATTTCCAGGCTGCCGCCGTCCTGCAGGTCGACCACCAGGCGCGGCTGCGGGCGGCGCGGGTTCCAGGCCTCAGGCCAGCCTACCGCACTGTGGGGGTAGACGGTAGGCGCAGCCCCCGGCGCGTGCAGCGGGTGCACCGCCAGCGCGGGACCGCCGGGGCCGGGCTGCAGGCTCAGCAATACCGCGCGACCCTGGCTGCTGCGGCCGTCAAACCAGCGTGCCCGCACGAAAGGCGCATTCCCCTGCGGGGACGGAGCGCTCGTCATCCGACCAGGTCGAGCCCGGCCGCGTCGGCCAGCGCATCGCCGATGCCGCCTTCGCGCTGCTGGTGCACCAGCTGGCTGGCGACCTGGTCCACGCCGCCCTTGACGTGCAGGGTGACCGATTCAAGCTTCATGCGGTATTCGCTCACCATCGCGAAGGGGCGGTAAAAGCCCAGCGTCAGAAGCGCGAGCAGCATGTTTTTCAACCGCAGCAGCACGTAGCTGCCGGTGCGCAGGCTGCACTTGAAGCGTGCGATGTGGCTCACGCCGATGTTGTCCCACATGAGCTGGAACATGCGGGCTTCGCGGTAGGCGCGCGCCGGAGCGGAGGCCAGGAACAGCAGGAAGATGCCCAGGACGATGGCCAGCGCGAAGAACAGAATCATCATCACCATCCCGGCGCCGCGCGCCTTGCTGGCAAACAGCATCCACGAGCTGCTGAACAGCAGGCCGCACACGCCTGCCAGCACCACCACCGAGACGATGAACACCAGCACCGTGGCCAGCCACACCTTCACGAAATCGAAGTAGACCGGCTTCCAGCGGCCCGCTTCGTCCCCCAGGTGGGCGCGCAGCACCAGCAGGCTGCGGTAGTTGTATTCGAGGCGGATGAAGCACAGCACCGTCAGCAGCACGCCCAGCAGCGCCAGGGCCGACATCGATTGGGTGACAGGCGGAAACTTGCGCCCGGCCGGCACTTCCGGCGCAATGGCCTGCAGGCCGAACACGACCACGATCCACACCAGCGCCAGCGCGAAAACGGGCCAGCTGGCGGTGTAGACCTCGCGCCAGTTGGCGGTGAAGCGCAGCCGCAGCCCGCGCCAGCGCGTGTTGCCCAGCCGAAAGCGCATGGCGCTGCCCCAGATGAAGGGCGAGAGCACCGCGCCGCCCAGGATGAACAGGCCCACGGCCAAATCCTGCCCCGTATTGGCCGCCAGGTTGTAGGCGGCGGTGATCAGCACCAGGATCAGAAAGCCCACCACCATGCGCCGCTGCTGCGCGGTGAATTCCAGCGGGCTGCCCGCCACCAGCGTGTTGCCGTAGAAATACTGCGCGGTGCGGCGGCGCGCCCAGGGCGTGTAGAAGCCCAGGGTGACGATGGTCAGCAGCACATTGACGATCCACACGCGAAAGTACTCGCCGCCGCTGCCGCTGAAGGCCATCGGGTGCGGTTCGATGTCGTGCGACACGAAAGTGGTCCGGGCCTCGTTGTGGCCGGCCATGGATGGTGTGGACATAGGCTCCCTCTTTTTGTTGCGCCGCGCAGTTTATCTCAGGCCGGTTTCAAGGTGTTTTGGCCTGTAGCGCTCTACTAATAAGCGCCTGTAGCTATAAAAATAATAGCGTACAGGCTGCGCCGCCGGGGCGCGCAGCGCTGCCTGTCTCAGTCCGCGCCGCCGCCTTCTGGCTTGCGCCTGGCGCGCGGGTGGGCCGCGTCGTACACCTTGGCCAGGTGCTGAAAATCGAGCCGCGTGTAGACCTGCGTGGTGGTGATGTTGGCGTGGCCTAGCAGCTCTTGCACCGCGCGCAAATCGCCGCTGGACTGCAGCAGATGGCTGGCGAACGAATGGCGCAGCATGTGCGGGTGCACCGGCGTGGTCAGCCCGGCCAACTGGCTGCGCTGGCGCAGCCGCAGCCACACCGACTGCGCCGTGAGCCGCGCGCCGCGCTGGCCCACGAACAGCGCGGCATCCAGCCGTGCCGAGGCAGCGGCGCCACCGAAGGGCTGCGCGCGCTGCGCCAGCCAGGTCTGCAGCGCGGCGGTGGCCGCGCGGCCCACCGGCACGCTGCGGCGCTTGGAACCCTTGCCGAAGACATGCGCTTCGCCCGCCTGCAGGTCGATCCAGCCGCGGCCCTCGCGCTGGGTGTCGGGGCCGGGCACGGCGTCCAGCCCCACCAGCTCGCCCACGCGCAGGCCGCAGCCGTACAGCAGCTCGACGATGGCGGCGTCGCGCGCTTCAAGCCAGGGGTCGCCGCCTGCGTGTTCGTGCTCGGCCAGGCGCACGGCATCGTCCACCGGCAGCGCCTTGGGCAACGGCTTGGGCGCCTTGGGCGCGCGCACGTCCAGCACCGGGTTGTGCGGCACCAGGCCCTGGCGCCCGGCCCAGGTGAAAAAGCCGCGCCAGCCCGAAAGGATGAGCGCGATGCCGCGCCCGCTGCGCCCGGCCGAATGCATCTGCGCGACGAAGCGTCGGATGTGGCCGGTGCTCAGCTGCAGCAGCGGCATGCCCGCGTCCTGCGCATGGCGCACCAGGCGTTCCAGGTCCAGCGTGTAGAGCGTCAGCGTGCGCGCGGCCAGGCGTTTTTCGACACGCACGTGCTCCAGGTAGCGCAGGGCCTCTGGCGGCAGCGCGACGGGTTCTGTGGGCGCTGCAGGGGTGGCTGTGGCCATGACTGCTTCGCTCTCAGCGGGTGCTTGGCGGGCAGCCGTGCCGCGCTTCAGCGCAGCCGCGTCAGCGCCGCGCTCGCCAGCTCGGCGATACGCACGAGGAAGTCTGTGCCCATGTCGGCGCCAAAGCGCTGTGCGTCGGGCGACCCCAGCACCAGCAGGCCGAAGGCCGGCGTCTCGCCATCGAGCGCGCCTTCGCGCAACGGCAGCAACGCCAGCGACTGCACCTGCGCCGCATCGGGCAGCCATGCCGTGGGCTCGAAGCCCAGGTTGGCACCGCAGAAGGGCTGGGTCAGCGACGACGCGAAGGCGCGCGCGTCCTCGCTGGCGGCGCTCAAGGTGGCGCCCTGGAAAGGCGGTGCCACGTCCCACACCCGCAGCGCGGCCTGGGGCACGTCGAACAGGCGGCGCAGGCCCTCGGTCACGGCGCCGGGCAGGCCGTGCGGGTCTTGCACGGCTGCCAGTTCGCGCGACCACTGGTGGATCTTCTGGCCGATGTGGCCGTTCTCGTGACCGTTGCGCACGATCTCCATCACGCGCTGCTCCAGCGCCTTGATCTTCTCGCGCAGCATCTCGGCCTGGCGCTCCTGCAAGCTCACCGCGCGCTGGCCGTGCGGACTGGTGAAGGTCACGCTGGCCAGCACCTCGGCATGGCGCTCGAAGAAGCCCGGCGTCTGCTGCAGAAATTCGGCGATGTCGTCCTCGGTGATGGGCGGAACGGAAGCGGAGGAAGAAGAGGGCGGTGCGGAATAGGTCATGGTGTGTCGGGAATCTCGATCTGGCCTTCGAAGACCGTGGTGGCCGGGCCGGTCATGAAGACGGCATCGTCGGCACCGCCAGCCCAGGCAATGGTGAGTACGCCGCCGCGCGTGTGCACGTCGACGCTGGTGTTCAGCAGCCCCAGGCGAATGCCGCAGGCCACGGCCGCGCAGGCGCCCGAGCCACAGGCCAGCGTCTCGCCCACACCGCGCTCGAACACGCGCAGGCGCACTTCAGAGCGGTTGACGATCTGCAGGAAGCCGGCATTCACGCGTTCAGGAAAGCGCGCATGGCGCTCGACCAGCGGGCCGATGGCTTCGACCGGCGCGGTGTCCACATCGTCCACCAGCTGCACGGCGTGCGGGTTGCCCATGGAGGCAATCGCTATTAAAAGAGGAGCTAAATACGCTTGACCATCAAGCGCTAGCGGCCATTTCTCACCTGAACCTTGCGCCACGGGCTGCAGGCCGGTGGCATCGAACGGCACCTCGGCCGGCGCAAACAGCGGGCGGCCCATATCGACGGTCACGCGGCCATCGGCCGTCAGCCGCGGGGCGATCACGCCCTTCATTGTCTGCACGCGCAGCTGGTCCTTGTCCGTCAGGCCCTTGTCGCGCACATAGCGCGCAAAGCAGCGCGCGCCATTGCCGCACTGCTCCACCTCGCCGCCGTCGGCGTTGTGGATCAGGTATTCGAAGTCGATGCCCTCGGCCGGCGACGGGCGCACCGTGAGGATCTGGTCGGCGCCGACGCCGAAGTGGCGGTCGGCCAGGAACCGGTACTGCGCAGGCGAGAGGCCCAGGCGGCCCTGCGTCTCGTCGAGCACGACGAAGTCGTTGCCCGCGCCCTGCATCTTGGTGAAGCGGATTTGCATGGGCGCGATTATCGCCACCGGGGCGCGCCGGCACCCCCCAGCAACGGCGCTCTATGGTGTCGGTGCGTTACCGGGCGGCCGAAGCGGCGGACAGCGTCTGGCAGGGCCGGTCGATGAAGCGGCGTGCAATCCCCATGCCCTCGCAGGCCCATGCATGCCGTCTGGCGGAATGTTGGCAATGGCTACGCTACATTTCATCGCCCCTGAAGAAGTCGAGCACGGCCTAGGTGAATAGGTGAATGTGAATGGGGCAACCCTCTGCTTGTTTTTGTGTAAGTTGCCAAACCCCATCGAAACCATGACACCCATCAAATACCCTGCCCCGCTGCGCGCCGTCCACTGGCTGCGTGCCCTGGTGATCGTCGCCACTCTGGCCATTGGCGCGATCATGACGCTGCTGGCTAATGAAGTGCCCATCAAGTACGCGACGCTCTACCCCTGGCACAAGCAACTGGGCCTGCTGGCGCTGCTGCTGGGTGGCACCCAGTTGCTGCTGCGCGTGTTCTTCAAGGCCCCGGTCCTGCCGCAGGCCCTGAGCCCCTGGGAGCGCTTTGCGGCCCGTTTTGGCCATGTGGCCCTCTATGTGCTGATGATCGTGGTGCCCGTCATGGGCTACTGCATGTCGAGCGTGTACGAGTTCAGCGATGGAGTGCCGTTCTTCGGCCTGTCGCTGCCGGAGCTGCTGCCCAAGAGCAAGGAAGGCTTCGAGTGGTTCCAGCTGATACACAAGGTGTTGGCCTATGTGCTGCTGGGCGTGATTGCGGCGCACGTGGCAGGCGCGGTGAAGCACCGCTGGTTCGACCGCAACCCTGAGGCGGACGTGCTGCGCCGCATGCTCTGACGGCGTGGGGCCGGACGATGCGCCGGCCGCTGGCGCCCTGTGTGCGGGCATCCGGGCGATGGGGCGGTGCGCTTGCGGTGGCGTGCCTGTAAACCGTGGGCTCCTGCGGGCCACTTGTGTGTCACCTGGGCAGCGGTCATGTGCCGATAATCACCCGATGCCCCGCATCACCCAACAACTCCACCCCCACCGCGAGCCGGTCGCCACGCGCGCGGCGGCCACCGTGCTGCTGCTGCGCGACGTGCCCACGGCAGACGGCACCGGCAGCGCGCTGGAGGTGCTGATGACCCGGCGCTCGCCGCAGGCCAGCTTTGCGCCCAGTGCCTATGTGTTCCCGGGCGGCGCTGTCGATGCGCTGGACGGCGCGCCCGCCACGCACGCGGCGGTGGCGCGGCGGCCGGCGCAGAGCGAGGCGCGGGTGACGCAGGCCATCGCCGCCATTCGCGAGAGTTTTGAAGAGCTGGGCGTGCTGCTGGCCCGCCATGCCGACGGGCGCTTTGCCGGGGCGGACGACATTGCCGCGCTGGACCGCGCCGCACCGTTCGTGGCGCAGTGCACTGCGCTGGGCCTCACGCCCGCGGCAGACGCAATGTTCCTGCTGGCGCACTGGACGGCTGACCGCGACCTGCCCAAGCGCTTCGACGTGCACTTCCTCGTGGCCCGCATGCCCGAGGGCCAGGAGCCCGTGGCCGACGAACGCGAGCAGTTCGAGCCCGTGTGGGTGCGCCCGGCCGATGCGCTGGCGCGGCATGCGGCGGGGCAGTTCTTGATGATCTTCCCGACCATCCGCACGCTGCAGCGGCTGGCCGCTTTTGGCACGGCCGACGCGGTGCTGGCCGCCGTCGCGCATGAAGAGCCGCTGTGGACCAGCTGCCCGCGCAGCGGCCTGCTGCAAGGCAAGGAGGCGCGTTACATGGAGCACGAGCCGCCCTTCGGCGAGCTGGCGCTGGTCTGCCCCGACGGCCAGATGCAGCATGTGCTCGACTGGCAGACCGAGCGACCCGTGCCGCTGCTCAAGAACGTGCAGCGCCTGACTGCTCCCAACCCCGGCGTGATGACCGGCCCCGGCACCAACAGCTACCTGGTGGGCGATGCGGACACGGGCTACATCGCCGTCGACCCCGGCCCGGCGGACGAAGACCACCTGGAGCGCCTGTGGCGCGCGGCGGGCGGCGACATCCGCGCCATCGTCTGCACGCATTCGCACGCCGACCATTCGCCCGGTGCCGCGCCGCTGGCCGCCCGCGTGGCGGCGCACGGCCGCCCGCGCCCGCCCGTGCTGGGCCTGCCCTCGGCGCCCACGGCCCGTGCAGCTGCACAGTTCACGCCCGACAGGGTGCTATCGAATGGAGAGCTGCTAACGCTTGCTGGATGGGCGCTTGGGGTCGAAATCACCCATACACTGGAAGTGGTGCACACCCCCGGCCATGCCGCCAACCACCTGTGTCTGCTGCTGCGCGAAGACGGCCTGCTGTTCAGCGGCGACCACATCCTGAACGGCAGCACCACGGTGGTGGACCCGCCCGACGGCAACATGGCCGACTACCTCGATTCGCTGGACCGGCTGGACGCCCTGTGCGCCAGCCACGGCGTGGAATTCATCCTGCCCGCGCATGGCTACGTGCTCGGCAACGCGCGCGGTGCCATCGCCGGGCTGAAGGCGCACCGCCTGGCGCGTGAAGCCAAGGTGCTGGCGGCCATGCAGGCGCTGCCGCAGGGCAGCATGCAAGACTGGGTGCGCCAGGCTTATGACGACGTGCCCGAGCGGCTGTGGCCTGTGGCCCAGCGGTCGCTGCTGGCACATGTGGAGCGCATTCGCGCAATGCCCGAGAAAGCGCCTACGCGCAGTGGAACCCGGTAATGTCTGAACGCAATTTTCAAAATCCTCCCGAGCACGTGCGCCTGGCCAAGCGCCTGGCCGAACAGCTGAGCTGTTCGCGCACCACCGCCGAGCAATACATCGAAGGCGGCTGGGTGACCGTGGACGGCCGCGTGGTCGAAGCACCCGGCGCGCGCGTGTCGCCCGCCCAGGCCGTGGCGCTGGCGCCCGACGCCAACCTGATGGAGCTGACCCCCGTCACCCTGCTGCTGCACAAGCCCGCCGGCTACGAGGCCGGGCTGGGCATGCAGAACAGCGCCAGCGAGGCCAAGACGCCGGGGCACCAGAGCCACGGCAGCCGCAGCCAGGGCGCGCCTCAGGCCGCCACGCTGCTGCGCATGGACACGCACGCCGGCGAAGACGCCAGCGGCACCCGCGTGCTGCAGCGTCACTTCCGCCAGGTCGAATGCTTCACGCCGCTGCCCACCGAGGCCAGCGGCCTGGTCGTCTACACGCAGGACCGCCGCGTGGGCCGCAAGCTGGCCGAAGACATCGAGTCGCTGGAGCAGGAATGCATCGTCACCGTGTCGGGCACCATCGCCAACGGCGGGCTGCAGCGGCTGTGCCACGGCCTGTCGTTCAACGGCCGGGCGCTGCCGCCCATCAGGGTCAGCTGGCAGAACGAAGACCGCCTGCGCTTTGCGATGAAGGGCATTCGCGCGGGGCAGATTCCGTCGATGTGCGAGGCCGTGGGCCTGCAGGTGGAGGCCATCAAGCGCATCCGCATCGGCCGCGTGCCGCTGGCCAAGGTGCCTGAAGGCGCATGGCGGTACCTGCAGGGGTGGGAGCGGTTCTGATCGCGCGGGTGGCTGCCACGGGGCGCCGCCGTTCGGGCTCAGTCAGGCGAGGCCCGTCGACACGCCACAAGGCGAACGGTGGAGGCGGGGGCAGATCGAAGTTTTTCGAAGTTCGTCATCGTCCAGGAGGTTTTTCCATGACAGTCATTTCCATGTTGATCCACGGCGAGCGTGTGCAAGCCACGGGCGGCACAACCTTCGAGCGCCGCAACCCGCTGGACGGCAGCGTTGCCACGACCGCCCCGGCCGCCACCGTGGCCGATGCGAGGGCCGCTGCCGACGCCGCTGCCAAGGCCTTCCCTGGCTGGTCTGCGCTGGGGCCGAACGTGCGCCGCGCGTTGCTGCTCAAGGCGGCGCAGGCGATCGAAGCCAAGGGCGACGCCTTCGCCGCCGCCATGGCGGCAGAGACGGGCGCCTCCGGCCTCTGGGCCGGCTTCAACGTGCACCTGGCGGCGGGCCTGCTGCAAGAGGCCGCGGCGCTCACCACCCAAATCGCGGGCGAGGTCATTCCGTCGGACGTGCCCGGCAGCCTGGCCATGGGCGTGCGCCAGGCCGCTGGCGTGGTGCTGGGCATCGCGCCGTGGAACGCGCCGGTCATATTGGGCGTGCGCGCCATCGCTACGCCGCTGGCCTGCGGCAACACGGTGATCTTGAAGGGCTCCGAACTCAGCCCCGCCACGCACGGCCTGATCATCGAGGCCCTGCAGGAGGCCGGCCTGCCGCCCGGCGTGGTGAACTTCGTGACCAACGCCCCGGCGGATGCCGGCGCGGTGGTGGAGGCCATCGTGGCCCACCCGGCCGTGCGGCGCGTGAACTTCACCGGCTCCACCCATGTCGGCCGCATCATCGCGCAGACCTGCGCCAAATACCTCAAGCCGGCAGTGCTGGAGCTGGGCGGCAAGGCGCCTCTGCTGGTGCTGGACGACGCTGACCTGGACGCTGCCGTGGCGGCCACGGTGTTCGGCTCCTTCGCCAATTCGGGGCAGATCTGCATGTCCACCGAACGCATCGTGGTGGACGCATCGGTGGCCGACGCCTTCGTGGCGCAGCTGGCTGAACGCGCCCGCGCCCTGCCGCTGGGCGACCCACGCAAGGGCCCGGTAGTGTTGGGCTCGGTGGTGGACATGGCCACGGTCGAGCGCTGCAACGCGCTGATCGACGACGCGCTGGCCAAAGGCGCCACGCTGGTCTGCGGCGGCCGCAGCGACAGCACGCTGATGCAGGCCACCGTGCTCGACCACGTGACGGCCGACATGCGCATCTACCGCGAAGAATCGTTCGGCCCCGTCAAGCCCGTGGTGCGGGTGAACGGCGTGGAAGAGGCGATCGCCTGCGCCAACGACAACGAATTCGGCTTGTCCGCCGCCGTCTTCAGCCGCGACGTGGCCAAAGCCTGGAACGTGGCGGCCCGCATCGAATCGGGCATTTGCCACGTCAACGGGCCGACGGTGCACGACGAAGGGCAGATGCCGTTCGGCGGCGTGAAAAGCTCCGGCTACGGCCGGTTCGGCGGCATGGCCGGGGTGCGCGAATTCACCGAGCTGCGCTGGATCACGGTGCAGACGACGCCGCGCCACTACCCTTTCTGATGCTATTAAAATAATAGCTATCAGCGCATGCTAGTCAAGCGCTGGCGGCCGATTTGGCTTGGTCGGTTGTATGCCTCAGACGGTAGCCAGAAAACACCCGTTCGCCCTGAGTTCGTCGAAGGGCTTCTTTGAACAGGCACTTGCAGACAAGCCTTTGGCAAGCTCAGGCCGAACGGCGGGAGGTGTATGAGGCCTGTGTCGATTCAGGCGATTCTGCTCTGAATCGACGCTCAGAACGTCACGCCCGCCACCAGGATCACGTTGGCGTACGGCGTGCATTCGCCGGTGCGCACCATCACGCGGGCCTGGGCCGTCAGGCGCTTGAAGTCTTCGTGCGGCAGCTGCTCGGGCACCATCGGCAGCGTGCACCAGCCGGGCAGGGCGCCGCCAGGCTCGCGCTGAACGGCCTCGGTGGCGATCACGGCGCGCTCCACCTGCAGCTCGGTCAGCACGGCGCGCAGCACGTCGGCCACGGTGGGCAGGCCCGGCGTCACGGCCAGGTCGATGCGGCGCGGGCCGCTGGGAATGGGCAGGCCCACGTCGCCGATGACCAGCATGTCGCCATGGCCCATGCAGGCGATGGCGTGGGAGAGTTCGGCGTGCAGCAAGGCGGTGCGTTTCACGACAGCAGGATCCAGTCAGGCGGTTGCGGGCAGCGCGCCACGGCGGCGCGGGTGGGAATGGAAGGCTGAGCGCCGTGCTGCATCACGCACACGGCGGCGGCGCGCATGCCTTTGCACACGGCGGAATCCAGCGATTCGCCGCGCGCCAGCGCCACGGCCAGCGCGCCCAGAAAGGTGTCGCCGGCAGCCGTGGTGTCCACGGCGGGCACGGCCAGGCCGGGGTGGTAGCGTGCGCCCTTCGCATCGGCGGCCACGGCACCGGCAGCCCCCAGCGTGACGACGACCTGTGCCGGGCCGCGACCGCGCAGCGCGTGGGCGGCGTCGGCGGCATCCTGCGGGTGGTCGATGGCGCGGCCGGCCAGCTCGGCGGCTTCGACCTCGTTGACGACCAGCGTGTCGACCAGCGCCCACAGCGTCTCAGGCATCGGCTGCATGGGCGAAGGGTTCAGCCGCACCGGGCAACCCGCCGCGCGCGCCTGGTGGGCGGCGGCCAGCACTTCGTCGATGGGGCATTCAAACTGCAGAACCAGGCCCTGGGCGTCGTGCAGCGCAGGGGCGAGCAGGGCGGCGTCCAGCCTGAACCGCGCATTGGCGCCGGGCACCACCACGATGCGGTTCTGCCCGGTCGCTTCCACGGTGATGGCGGCCACGCCAGTGGGCTCGCGCGGGTCGGTCTGCACGCCGGCATGGTCGATGCTGTCGGCCTCCAGCGCGGCGCGCAGCGCGCGGCCGTTGCCGTCGTCGCCCACCCGGCCGAACAGCGCCACCCGCGCGCCCTGGCGCGCGCAGGCCACGGCCTGGTTGCCACCCTTGCCGCCGGGCACCTGCGCCAGGCCCTGGGCCAGCACGGTTTCACCGGCCTGCGGGGCGCGCTCGACCTGCAGCACCAGGTCCATGTTGAGGCTGCCGACGACGGCAATGCGGGGCGTGGTCAAGCGATCATTCATGAGGAGTCGGCACAGGCGAGAAAGAGGACGAGGAGGCGGAGGAAGAAGCGGCGGAAAACACGGCGGTGGAGGCACGCACGCGCAGCTCGGGCTGCAGCATCACCTGCCGCGCAGCCTGCCGCTTGCCGTCGATGCGCTCGAGCAGCATATCCACCGCCTGCGCGCCGATGCGCTGTTTGGGCTGGGCGACGGTGGTCAGCGGCGGGCTGGTAAAGGCGGCCAGTTCGATGTCGTCGAAGCCGACGAGCGACAGCGCCTCGGGCACGCGCAAGCCCCGCTCGTGCGCGGCGCACAGCGCGCCCATGGCCATCAGGTCGTTGCACACGAAGACGGCGCTGGGCGGCGCGGCCGAACGCAGCAGCGCGTGCATGGCGTCGTAGCCGCCCTGGCTGGTGAAGTGGCCGTCCCACAGCAGGGCGTCGCCGTGGTCGCACCCGGCACCGGCCAAGGCGCTGCGCCAGCCGGCGATGCGCTGCTCGCTGGGGCGCAATCCCGCCGGGCCGTGGATGCAGGCGATGCGCCGGTGCCCCAGCGCCAGCAGATGCTGCGTGGCCAGCTGGCCGCCCTGCATGTGCGCGGTCTCCACCAGGTCGCCCGGTTGCTCGTCGATTTCGATTTCCCGATCGACCAGCACGGTGGGCACCTGCAGGCCCGCCAGCTGCGTGGGCAGGGTGGCGTCGTGGCCGGTGGAGACGACGATCAGCCCGTCGATGCGGCGCTCGGCCAGCACCTGCAGGTAGCTGCCCTGGCGGTGCGGCTCGTCGTTGGTGTTGCACAGAATGAGGTTGTAGCCGGCGCCGAACGCACGGTCTTCCACCGCATGCACGATCTCGGCAAAGTACGGGTTGGAGCTGTTGGGAATCAGCATGCCAAGCGTGCGCGTGTTGTTGCGCTTGAGGCTGCGGGCGATGGCGCTGGGCACGTAGCCCAGAGCGCGAATGGCGTGCTCCACGCGCTCGCGCCCCTCGGCGCTGACGTGCCGGGTACCGTTGACCACGTGCGACACCGTGGTGACGGACACCTGGGCGTGCTGTGCGACGTCCTTGATCGTGGCCATGGTGTCAGATCTTTAACCGGCTGTCAGTGGATCGCGCGGCGCTGGCGCAGCGTGTCGATGATCACGGCGGCCACGATCACGCAGCCGGTGATGATGCGTTTGCTGGGCTCGCTGGCGCCCACCTGGGCCAGGCCCGCCTCCAGCACCGCGATGATCAGCACGCCGAACGCGGTGGTCACCACCGAGCCGCGCCCGCCCATCAGGCTGGTGCCGCCGATCACCACGGCGGCGATCACCTGCAGCTCCATGCCGCTGCCGGCGTTGGGGTCGGCCGCTTCCAGTCGTGCGGACTGCATCAGGCCCGCCAGGCCGGCCAGCAGGCCGGTGACCGCGAAAACGATGATGCGGATGGGGCGCGGATCGACCCCCGCCAGCCGCATGGCCTCTTCATTGGTGCCGATGCCCACCACGCTGCGGCCGAACACCGTGCGCGTCAGGATCAACTGCGCCACCACCACCAGCACCAGCGCGATCAGGAACGCCACCGAGATGCCGCCGAAGAATGGCGCTGCCAGCCAAGAGATGGCGTCGCCCACGTACTGCGTGCGCGAATCGGTCACCAGGTAGGCGCTGCCGCGCACGGCCTCCAACATGCCCAGCGACACGATGAACGACGGCAACCGCCACGCCACCGAAATGGCGCCGGTGACCGTGCCGCACACCAGCCCCGTGGCCAGCGCCAGCGCGGCGGCGGCCGGCACGGGCCAGCCCCATTGCAGGATGGCCGCGGCCGAGGTGGCGGCGGCCAGCGCCATCACCGAGCCCACCGACAGGTCGATGCCCGCGATGATCAGCACGAAGGTCATGCCCACGGCCATCACGGCCAGCGCCGGGATTTCATTGGCGATGGTGACGAAGGTCTCCACGCTCCAGAAGTATTCGGACATCCACGAAAAGAGGCCCACCATGCCGGCCAGCACTAGGCCCAAGCCCAGGTAGGTGCCCAGCTGGGTGCGCCAGATCGGCGTGACGCGAACGGGTGGCACGGCTGCAGTCGCGGACGGCGCGGCGGAGGGATTCGGTGTGGCGTTCATGCGGCAACAGGAGAAGAAGAGGTCGCCGGGGCCGGGCGGCCCGCAGCATCGGAAAAGGCAGCGGCCAGCAGCGACTGCTCGGACCACTGGCCGCGCTCGAACACCGCTACCAACCTGCCGGCGCTCATCACGCCGATGCGGTCGGCCATGGCCATCAGCTCGCGCAGGTCGGACGACACCATCAGCAGCGCGCGGCCCTCGTTGGCCATGCGGTCGAGCTCGCCATAAATTTCGGCGCGGGCGCCCACGTCCACGCCGCGCGTGGGCTCGTCCAGCAGCAGCACGCGCACGGGGCGGTGCAGCCAGCGGGCAAACACCACCTTCTGCTGGTTGCCGCCCGACAGCTCGCCCACGGGCTGTTCGCCGCCCAGGCAGCGAATGCGCAGCGTGCGGATGAAGCCCTGCACCAGATCGTGCTCGCGCGCGCGCCGCAGCCAGCCGCCGCGCGACACGGCGGACAGGTCCGACAGCGTGGCGTTGATGCGAATGGGCTGGGCCAGCAGCAGGCCTTGCGACTTGCGGTCTTCGGTCACCAGGCCCACGCCGGCGGCAATGGCCTGCAGCGGCGAGGCGAAGCCCCGGGTGAATGTCTTGAAAATGCCGTTTGCTATTTTTTTTGTAGCTGCTTGCGCTTGACCATCAAGCGCTAGAGGCCGATTTGGCTCAAATTCTTGCTCCGGCAGCGCGATGCTGCCGCGATCCGCCCGGTCGGCGCCGAACAGCAGGCGCAGCAGCTCGGTGCGGCCCGAGCCCACCAGCCCGGCAATGCCGAACACCTCGCCCGCGTGCAATTGAAGGCTCACGTCCTGCACGGCGCCGGCACGGGCTATGCCCTGCACCTGCATCACCACGGGGCCGGCCGTGCGGCGCGGGCGGTGCTCCAGGTCGCTGACTGAGCGGCCCACCATGCGGCGCACCAGGTCGTCTTCCGACAGGCCCGCCATGGGGCTGGCGTCCACCAGCAGGCCATCGCGCAGCACCGCCACGCGGTCGGCGATGCGGCGCAGTTCCTCCAGCCGGTGCGACACGTAGACGATGGCCACGCCACGCGCCGTCAGCCGCGCGATCTGCTCGAACAGGTAGTTCGTCTCGCGCGGGGTGAGCATGGCGGTGGGCTCGTCCAGCACCAGGATGCGCGTGTCGTCCTGCAGGTTGCGGGCGATCTCCACCATCTGCTGCTGGCCGATGCCCAGCTGCGACACCGGCGTGCCCGGGTCGATGGATTCGAGGCCGATCTTGGCCAGCTGCGCGCGGGCTGCCGCATGCAGCGCACCGCGCTGGAGCCAGCCGGCCGTGTTCGGCATGCGGCCCAGCAGCAGGTTTTCGGCCACCGTCAGCGTGGGCACCAGGCCCAGCTCCTGCATGACCATGCGCACGCCCAGCCGCTCGGCGTCCTGGCGCGACTCGGGCATGAACGCCTCGCCCGCCAGCCGCATGCCGCCGCGCGTGGCGGGCGTCAGGCCGCAGACGATCTTCGACAGCGTGCTCTTGCCCGCGCCGTTCTCGCCCGTCAGCGCCAGCACCTCGCCCGCGTTCAACGCCAGCGTCACGTCATTGAGCACCGTGGTGCCGTGGTAGTCCTTGCCCACCGCGTCGATGTGCAGCAGGGGCGTGGCCGGGGCGGGTGGGGTGGCGGAGGGTGTGTGGGGCATGGTGCGGATTGCGTGGTGCCTAGTGCGGCGGTTGAGCCACCGCCTCCGTTCGGGCTGAGCTTGTCGAAGCCAGGGTGCCTGTGGGGCAGCCCTTCGACCCAGCTCAGGGCGAACGGGTAATGGAAGAGGGCGGCGCAGAAATGCTCATGGCTTGAGTGGTGAACCCAGCTCAGCGAAGCGGCTCTGGCGAGGCGCCGTGTCGCAGGCAGTACGAGTAGTACGACAAGACACGGCGACAACGCCACAAGAGCCGGGTTCGCCGCTCTGGGCCTTACTTGCTGCCCTTGGTGACCAGCACCACGTCGGTCTTCACCTCGGCAGGCAGTTGCGCTTGCGGGGTCTTCGCGGCCATTGCCTTTTGCGCCAGCTCGATGCCGAACACGGCCTGCTTGGCGGCATATTGGTCGGCCGTGGCCAGCACGCGGCCGTCGGCCAGCATGGGCTTGATGGCCTGGATGTTGTCGTAGCCCACCACCTGCACCTTGCCCGCCTTGCCCGATGCCTTCACGGCCGCCACGGCGCCCAGCGCCATGCTGTCGTTGCCGGTCAGCAGGGCCACCAGGTCGGGGTGCTCGCGCAGCATGCCGGCCGAAACGGTGTTGCCCTTTTCGATCTCCCACTGGCCCGACTGCACGCCGACCACGGTGATGTTGGCGGCCTTCATCGCGTCCTGAAAACCCAGCGTGCGCTGCTGCGCGTTGAACGTGGTGGACACGCCTTCGACGATGCCCACCTTGTCGCCCGCCTTCAGTTGCTTGGCCAGAAAGTCGCCCACCAGCTTGGCGCCGGCGCGGTTGTCCGGGCCGACGAAGGGCACGTTGATGCCCTTTTCCTTCAGCGCATCGGCGTCCAGGCGGTTGTCGATGTTGATCACGATCACGCCCTTGTCGATGGCGGCCTTGACGGCCGGCACCAGCGCCTTGGAATCGGCCGGAGCCAGCACGATGGCGCTGGCCTTCTGCGCCACGGCCTGCTCCACCATCTTGATCTGCGCGGCCGTGTCCGTCTCGTTCTTGATGCCGTTGGCCACCAGCGTGTATTCGCTGGCATGCGCCTTCTGGTGCGCCTTGGCGCCGTCTTCCATCGTGCGGAAGAACTCGTTGGCGAGCGACTTCATCACCAGGGCGATCTTGGGCTTGCTGTCCTGCGCAAAGGCGGGGCTGGCCAGCAGGCCACCCATCAGGGCGAGGGCGGCGGCGGTCTGAACGGAGCGGCGGGTGAACGGCATGGTGTCTCCAGTGCGGTGAGTAAAGGTCGGCTCGAACGCGCTGCGGCTCACCGGAGCGGGTCGAGGTTGCGGATGATATCGATGTAAAACGTTTGCGCAAACGTTTGCGCTTGGTGGTTTACCCGCGGTTGCTGCTGTTGATGCGAGATGAATAACGGCAAAGGAAGCGGGTTGGTAACTCGGTCACTCTGCGTCCATGCCGCTGGTTGGGTGGTAGCCAGCTTGTTTGGCAGTAACTGAGTCACTGACAAATAACGGTATTCAGGGCTTGGGCTTTACAAGCCACACTGGCAGTGGGGTATGCCTCAGGCCCGTCGGTGGGTCTGTTCCAAATGGCTCGATTGCCCCGCCGATGCGCAGCGCGAAAGCGACTGGCAGATATGCGGGCATCCCTGCTGCTAACCTGAGCCGGGGCAAGACGGATGGGTCGGTCGAGCGCTGTGGGGATTGCTGCAGCGATGCGAAGGCAAAACAGCCCGCAGCACCAACTTGTCAGTCTTCGTCACGCTTGTCTCGTTTCTTGCCCAAACGCTTGATGATCCTCTCGATCAACCTTGCCTCGGTTTCTGTGAACTGGGCTTCGTGGCCAGCTTCAGTCGTCTGGATTTTCTTCTTGAGTTTCAGCAATCTGTAACCGCCGTAGCCAAGGCCTGCAGCACCGCCTGCCGCAGCGCCGCCAACAGCAAGCGGAATCCAGAGAGGCGTGGCGGAGATGATGCCGATCGACATCAAAGCGCCCGTTATGCCCGTGGCGCCGATAGTTGTGCCAAAAATTCCGGCACCGCCGATGATGCTCCCCGCAGCGCCGGAGAGATAAACCGCACCGGCTCCAAGAACTGTCGAGGCTGCGGTGAGTAGGCCGCCGATTGCAGCGGTGCTGAGGTAAGTGCCGGCGACATAGCCCGCGGCGGAAGTGACGATCATTCCCCCGGCGGCATGCGGAACCAATGTTCCGCCTGCAGCCAGCGCAGCGACGATGGGGATGAGTGGCAGGGGCATTCAATTCTCCGAGTTCTTCTGAACTAACCACGCAAACGGATTGGGTCAAGGCATCTCAGGAAGTGATGCGCTAACCACTTCAGCAAGCGATGTTCGCTGCCGGCTCGGAGCCATCGTAGCTGGCTCGTGTCACTCTCGGCGGTCTATCAGCCTATGCTGAACTGAAGTTTCTTTGCTCGCAAGATCGCCAACTCCTCAAGCCGCAGGCCCCCGCAACTCCCGCCGCAAAATCTTCCCCACATTCGTCTTGGGTAGGCTATCCCGAAACTCGATGTGCCTGGGCCGCTTGTACCCCGTCAAGTGCTCTTCGCAGTGCCGGGCCACATCGTCTTCACTCAATGCCGGGTCGCTGCGCACCACGAAGACCTTGATCGCCTCGCCCTGCTTCTCGTCGGCAATGCCGATGGCCGCGCATTCCAGCACGCCGGGGCAGAGGGCCACCACCTGTTCCACCTCGTTGGGGAACACGTTGAAGCCGCTCACCAGAATCATGTCTTTCTTGCGGTCGATGATGCGGGTGTAGCCCTGGGCGTCCATCACGCCGATGTCTCCGGTGCGCATGAAGCCGTCGGCGGTGAAGGCCTTGGCGTTCTCTTCGGGCTGCTGGTAGTAGCCCTGCATGACGTTGGGGCCCTTGATGCAGATCTCGCCCGATTCGCCCTGCGCCAGGCTCTCGCCCGCGTCGTTCTTGATGGCGATGTCGATGCCCGGCAGCGGCAGGCCGATGCTGCCGGTGAACGCGGCGTTGTCCACCGGGTTGTTGGTGCCGATGGCGCAGGTCTCGCTCATGCCCCAGCCTTCGATCATGGTGCTGCCCGTCACCTTCTGCCATTCGCGCGCCGTGCTTTCGGTGGCGGCCATGCCGCCGGCCTGCGACACGCACAGCGGGCCGAAGTCGAGCGCGCGGAACTGCGGGTTTTGCAAGAGCGCGTTGAACAGCGTGTTCACCGCCGGCAGCATGTGGAAGGGGCGTTTCTTCAGCACCGCGACGAACTTCGGAATGTCGCGCGGGTTCGGGATCAGCGTGAGGTGCGAGCCCTGGCGGATGGCCAGCAGGCACAGCGTGAGCGCGAAGATGTGATAAAGCGGCAGCGCGGCGATGGAGTTGGCGCGGCTCAGGTCGCCCACCTTGGCCAGCGCGGGTGTGAACCACGCTTCGGCTTGCAGCGTGGCGGCGACGATGTTGCGGTGGGTCAGCACCGCGCCCTTCGACAGCCCGGTGGTGCCGCCGGTGTATTGCAAGAAGGCAGCCGAATCGAGCGTGGCCGTGCTGCGCGCCAGCGTGCGCCGATCGCCCTGCGCCAGCGCAGCGTTGAAGCCCGTCACCTTGCGGCCGTGGGACAGCGGCAGCGCATAGGCCGGCACCATCTTGGCCAGGTGCCGCACGGCGAAGGTGATCCAGCGGCCGTACACCGGCCCCAGCAGGTCGCCCATGGCGGCCATCACCACGTGCTGCACGGCGGTGCGGTCGATCACCTCGGCCAGCGTGCGGGCGAAGTTCTCCAGGATGAGGATGGCCTCGGCGCCGGAGTCCTTCAACTGGTGTTCCAGCTCGCGCGCGGTGTAGAGCGGGTTCACGTTCACGCAGGTGTAGCCCGCGCGCAGCACGGCCGCCATGGTCACGGCGAACTGCGGCACGTTGGGCAGCATGATCGCCACGCGCGCTCCGGGCGCCAGGCCCTGGCCTTGCAGCCAGGCGCCGAGCTGGGTGGACAGCCTGTCCAGCTCGCCATAGCTCATCCACTGGTCCATGCAGACCGAGAACGGATTGGCGGCATGCTTCTTGAACGATTCCTCGAGCAGATGCGCCACCGAGCGGTACTGCTCGGGGTCGATGTCGTGCGGCACGCCAGCCGGGTAGTGCGCCAGCCAGGGGCGATGCATGGTCATGGGCCAAGTCTCCTTCGCCGCATTCTGGAAGCCGCAGACGTGCTGGTCGCCCCGGGCTTTACCTAGTGTGCTGTCGCGCAGGTGAAGTGGGCTCTTGACGGCGGTTTTGAGTCAAAATGACCTGTAGCGCTTATCTAGTAAGCGCAAGTAGCTATTAAATTAATAGCGAATGGGTTCGAGCAGGTCTATCGGCCAGGCGGGCCCATCCGCAAAAAGAAGGACACAGCATGACGAATGCGCGCTGGCAGCGCTGGATGGTGGGAGCGAACCTGGCGCTCACCATCGCCTGGGTGGTGTGGCAATGGCCGCGGTCGCCGGGCTGGGCGCTGGGCGGGCCGGTGCTGGCGCTGCTGGGCTTTCGGCTGCTGATGGGTCTGCAGTTCGTGTTGATGGCGCGCGCCAACCGGGCCGACCCGACGCCAGCGCCCAGCGGGCTGCAGGTGCTGCGCGCCTGGTGGGCCGAAACCGGCTGGGCCACGCGGGTCTTCGGCTGGTGGCAGCCGTTTCGCCACCAGGCCATTGCCGACTGGCTGCCGGATCGCTCGGCGACGGATTCGGCGGTGGGCGCGTCCACAGGCACGGACGCGCCGCGCGGCGTGGTGCTGGTGCACGGCTTCCTGTGCAATCGGGGGTTCTGGACGCCCTGGCTGCCACTGCTGCGCGCGCGCGGCCATGCCTTCGTGGCCGTCAACCTGGAGCCGCCCTTTGGCTCCATCGACGACTACGCGCCCATCATCGATGCGGCCGTGCGCCGGGTGACCGAGGCCACGGGCCGCGCGCCGGTGGTCATCGGCCACAGCATGGGCGGCATTGCTGCGCGGGCCTGGCTGCGCGCCTGCGACGCCGGCCGGGCCGAGGCCTGCGCGCACCGCGTCGTCACGCTCGGCTCGCCCCACGGCGGCACCTGGGCGGGCCGCTTCAGCCATGCGGTGAACGGCCGGCAGATGGCGCTGGAAGGCGAATGGGTGCAGGCGCTGCGCCGCGACGAGCCGGCCGGCCGCGCGGCGCGCTTCACCTGCTTTTATTCCAGCTGCGACAACATCGTCTTCCCGGCACGCACCGCCACGCTGGCGGGGGCGGACAACCGCTTCGTCGAAGGTGTGGCGCACGTGCAGATGGCGTTCCACCCGCCGGTCATGCAGGCCTGCCTGCAATTGCTGGAGGATTGATCGCACCCAGGCCCGGCAGATCCAATGCGGCCAGCGCCTGACACGCGGCATGGTCGAAGGGCGTGTGGGGCTCTTGGCCGATGAGCGCTTGCAACCGCGTGTTGTCCAGACGGTAAGGCGTGTGCCAGAGGTAGCGCATGGAGGCCAGTGACGCGAGGGTGGGCACGACCAGGCCGGCCATTCGCACCAGCGTCCAGTTCAAGCGAGACACGCGCAGCGCGCCAGCGGCAGGCAGCCAGCCGCGCTCGGCAGCACAGGCCGTCAGGTTGTCCAGCCATGGCTGCGCGGCGACCGCATGGCCGGCGAAATGCAGGCAATCGAACGCGGCCAGGCTGTGGCGTTCCTCGGCCACCCGCACGAAGGCACGGGCCAGATCGGGCAGGTAGGCCCAGGGCGTTGCGACATCCAGCGGCCCCGGCCAGGTCACACGGCCCTGCGGCAGCTTCTTGGCGATGGACTGGTCCAGCCAGCTGCCGTTGCCGCTGCCAAAAAAATCCCCCGCGCGCAGCACCACGGCCCGCATGTGCCCGTCGTGTGTGGCGGCGGCCAGGCGCTGCTCAAGTTCTCTGCGTACACGTCCTTTCAGGCCGGTGGCCGCCTGGGGCGTGTCTTCGCGCAGCACGGGCGGCATGCGTTCGCCAAAGTTGTAGACGTTGCCCGGCAGCATGAGCGTGGCGCGCAGCGCGCGCGTGACGGCAATGGCCGCATCCATTAGGGCGGGCACCTGTTCACGCCACGCCTTGTGCGTGTAGGGCGGGTTCAGCGCGTGCACCACCACCTGCGCATCTTGTGCCCGGGCCGTCAGCGCCGCCGTGTCGTGCACATTCACCGGCGCCCAGCGCACGCCGGTGATGGCGGGCAGCGCCTGCACGCTGACGGCCGGCCGCACCTGCGCCAGCACCTGCCAGCCGGCTTCGGCAAAGGCGCGTGCGGCGGCCAGCCCCAGGCGGCCGCGTGCGCCCAGAATCAGCACGGTGGCCGCAGGGTTGCCGGAGGTGGCCGGTAGGGCGTTGGCAGCAGTGATGGACATCGAAGGTCTCCACGGAGAGAACGAATGGGGGGAAACGGGGTGATTGTGGAAACCCGCGCACAACTACACAATTGGCTGTAGGTCCATACGAGGAATTCATTTTTGAATAACCAAAACCACCATGCCCAGGGCACGCTGACGCCATGAACCCCACCTTCGACTGGCGCCTGGTGCAGTCCTTTCTGGCCGCGCTCGACCAGGGCAGCCTGCTGGGCGCGGCGCGTGTGCTCCAGGCCAGCCAGCCGACCATCGGACGCCACATTGCCGAACTGGAGTCTCAACTGGGCGTGGTGCTGTTCGAGCGCACCGGGCGCGGGCTGCTGCCCAGCGCCATGGCGCTGCAGCTGGCCGAATCGGCCCGGGCCATGGAGGCGGGCGCGCACCAGCTGGCGCGCAGCGTGTCCGGCGCCGAAGGCGGTGTGAGCGGCACGGTGCGCATCACGGCCAGCCAGCCGGTGGCCTGCGTGCTGCTGCCGCCGGTGCTGGCACGCATGCGGCAGGCGCTGCCCGAGGTGCAGGTGGAGCTGGTGGCGAGCAACGAGGTGACCAATCTGCTGCGCCGCGAGGCCGACATCGCGCTGCGCATGGTGCGCCCCACGCAGGCCAGCCTGGTGGCCAAGCGCATCGGCAGCGTGGCCTTGGGTGCCTATGCCCACCGCGACTATCTGCGCCGCAAGGGCATGCCGCGCCAGCCCGCCGACCTGCTGCAGCACGAGCTGATCGGCAACGACCGGTATGAAGAGATTCAGCAGGGCTTTGCCGCCATGGGCTTTCCGGTGGAGCGCAGCCATTTCGCGTTCCGCTCCGACGACCTGATGGCCTGCTGGGAGGCCTTGCGCGCGGGGCTCGGTGTGGGCTTCGTCGGCCACTACATGGCCCGCACCGACGCCGCCGTGGTGGCCGTGCTGCCAGCGTTGCCGCTGCCCGCTTTACCGATCTGGCTGACTGTGCACCGTGAGATCCGCACCAGCCAGAGGATTCGCGCGGTGTACGACTTTTTGTCGCGCGAGGTGCCTGCTGCGTTGTAGCGCCGCACGCTCAGCGCGGCGGCAGATCGCTCTCGATCAGGTGGTGGCCAGGCTTTGTGGCTCGCCACGCGCGTCGGCCGCGAATTCGGGCTGGCCGGCCAGGCGCTCATAGATTGGCGCGAAGTCCGGCGCGGTCATCTGGAAGAGCTGCTCGAAATCGTCGATCACGAAGTAGGTCTTCTGAAAGCTGTCGATCTGGTAGCGCGTGCGCATGGTGCGTTCCAGCTGCAGCGGCAGGCGCTGCGGCTCGGGGCTGCGCACGCTGAACGGCAGCTCGCCGGCCGAACTGAGGATGCCCGCGCCATACGCCCGCAGGCCGTCGGGCTGGCGGATCAGGCCGAATTCGATGGTGTACCAGTACAGGCGCGAGAGCATCTCGCAGGCGCCCAGGTCGTGCGCCTTCAGCCCGCCCTGGCCGTAGCGCTGCACGTAGTCAGCGAACACCGGGTTGAAGAGCAGCGGCACATGGCCGAACAGGTCATGAAAGATGTCGGGCTCGACGATGTAGTCGAACTCTTCAGGCGTGCGAATCCAGTCGGTCACCGGAAACTTGCGGTTGGCCAGCAGCGTGAAAAAAGGCACTTCCGGAATGAGCCCGGGCACGCCCACGATCTCCCAGCGCGTGGCCCGCCAGAGCCGTTCGTTGATCTCGTCGAAGCGCGGAATGCGGTCGCGCGCGCCCAGCGAGGGCAGGGCGGCGATGAACGCGTCGCTGGCCAGCCCCGGCAGCAGGGCCGACTGGCGCTCGTACAAGCGCCGGTAGGTGTCGTGGTCTGCCGGCGTGTAGGCGCTGAAGTCCTGCGGGCAGGTGTAGTCGGCGCCGCAGCGGGCATAGTCGCCGCGCGGCGGCCGGCTGGATTGTCCGTAGACGACGGGTGCTTGTCCCATGGCTTGTCTCCTAGGTGGTTGTCGGTCGAATGGGCCGACTTGGCACCGCGGACGCCCGGGCGTGCTGCGGCTAGTCGGTCTTGATCTTGGCTGCCTTGATCAGGAAGCCGTATTTGCTGTGTTCCGAGCGCACGAAGGTGCCGAAGGCGCCCAGCGTCAGCTCTTCGGGCGCGAGGCCCATCGCGCGGAACTGCTCGCGGCCCGCGGGCGACTGCATGGCTGCGGTGAAGGCGGTGGCGTATTTCTGCGCCGCAGCCGGCGGCAGCGATGCGGGGGCGAACAGCCCGAACCAGGTCGACACGTTGAAGCCCGGCACTTCGCTGTTGATGCTGGGCACCTTGGGCAAGGCTTCGTCGCTGCCCAGCGAGGTAACGCCCAGCGCCACCAGCTTGCCCGACCGGATCAACGGCAGCGACGAGGCCAGGTTGTCGAAGGCCAGCGCCACGCTGCCTTCCTGCAGCGCCTTGAGCGCCGGGCCCGCGCCCTGGAACGGCGTGTGGGCCATGCGGGTGTTGGTGAGCGACTTGAACATCTCGCCCGCGATATGGCCGATGCTGCCGTTGCCGCCCGAGCCGTATTTCAGCGTGTCGGGGTGCGCCTTGAGGTACTTCACCAGGTCGCTGCTGGTCTGGATCTGCAGGCGCTTGGCGTTGCCCGCTTCCATCACCAGCACGTTGGGCGTGCGGGCCACCAGCACGATGGGCGTGAAGTCCGCGATCGGGTCGTAGGGGAAGGGCTTGGTCAACCAGGGGTTCACCGCGTGCGTGGCGACCGCGCCCATCACCAGCAGGTTGCCGCCCGCAGGCGCCTTGGCGACCAGATCCGCCCCGGTGTTGCCGCCCGCTCCTGGCTTGTTCTGCACCGTGACGGCGCCCAACTGCGTTGCCGCTGCCGTGGCCAGGATGTGCGCCGCCTTGTCCAGCGGCCCGCCTGCCGGGTAGGGCACCACGATGCTCAGCGGCGCGGCTGCGTTCTGCGCCTGGGCCATGCCTGCGGCACTTGCCAGCAAGGCAGTGAACACAACCGGGAAGAGGCCCGGAAAAAGGGCCAGGAAATGAGAGCGGCGCAGCATGGGTCTCCTTGTCTTCGATTTGGGCGAAGCGCGGAGTATAGGGAGCCATGTTGCAGTGCAGCACAGGCGTGCGTCCCGAGTGATGGAAACGTGACCTGTGCGGCGAAGGCGGCGCTGGCCTTACAGCACGCCGCGGCGCATCTGGTCGAGCTCGATGCTCTCGAACAGTGCCTTGAAGTTGCCGTTGCCGAAGCCATCGTCGCCCTTGCGCTGGATGAACTCGAAGAAGATCGGGCCCAGCTGGTTCTCGCTGAAGATCTGCAGCAAGATGGCGTCCTGCTTGCCGTCGATCAGGATCTTGCGGCGCTGCAGCTCCTCAATGCTTTCACCGTGGCCGGGAATGCGCTTGTCCACCAGCTCGTAATACGTGTCGATGGTGTCCAGCAGCCGCACGCCGGCGCCGCGCAGCGCATCGACGGTGGCGTACAGATCGTCCGAGCCCATGGCGATGTGCTGGATGCCCTCGCCGTTGTACATGTCCAGGTATTCCTGGATCTGGCCGGCCTTTTCCTTGCCCTCTTCATTGATCGGGATGCGGATCTTTCCGCAGGGGCTGGTCATGGCCTTGCTCTTGACGCCCGTCACCTGGCCTTCGATGTCGAAGTAGCGGATCTCGCGGAAGTTGAAAAACCGCTCGTAAAAGTTGGCCCATTCGATCATGCGGCCCCGGTGCACGTTGTGCGTCAGGTGGTCGATGTACGTCAGGCCGTGGCCCTTGGGGTTCAGCGCCTCTTCGGCCGACACGCCGGGCAGCGGCTCGAAGTCCACGTCGAAGAAGCCGATGTTGCCGATGTCGCCGGGCGCTGCGCCGCCCTTGCCGCGCCACCGGTCCACCAGGTAGATCACGCTGTCGCCAATGCCCTTGATGGCGGGAATGTTCAGCTCTCCCGGGCCGGCCGAACCCGCGAAGCCCCAGGCGCCCAGGTTCAGCGCGCGTTCGTAGGCGGCCTTGGCGTCGTGCACGCGAAAGGCGATGGCGCAGACGCTGGGGCCGTGCAGGCGGGCAAAGCGCTGCGCGAAGCTGTCGGGCTCGCCATTGATGATGAAGTTGATCTGCCCTTGGCGGTACAGCGTCACGTTCTTGTGGCGGTGGCGGGCCACGGGCTTGAAGCCCATGCCTTCGAACACCAGGCCCATGGCCTGCGGGTCGGGTGCGGCGAACTCGATGAACTCGAAACCGTCGGTGCCCATGGGGTTCTCCCAGGCGGCAGTGTCCTGGGCGGCAGTCTGGGGCAGGGGGGTGTTCATGGGGCGGGTCTCCGTGCGGTGCGTTGATCGGTATCAATGCACTGTAGGCGCAGCCCGGCTCATGTTTCTGGCGTAAATCGCGTCTGCATGCGCTGGCTACGCAGGAAAACTGCAAGCCAGTTGGATAGTGCGCACCGCTTGAGCGCTGAACGAGCGATGCATGCAGGGTAAACCCGAAGCACTGTTGGCTATTGGCTATTGGCTATTGGCGTCGCGCAGCGCCAGTGCGGCCTCCACGCGCAGTTGTTCCTCGGGCGAAAAGAGTTGCTCGCGCAAGCGTTGCAGTGCGGCGCCTTCCCCATCGCCCGCGCGTGCTTGTTGATATTGGTTCAGCCGGTCTTGCCACTGCCTTTCCTCGCTGTCGCGCCGGGCCAGCGCCTGGGCCGCCGCATCGCCATAGCGGGCGCTGCGCTCGGCCAGGCGCGTGGCGGCGTCGGCCTGGCGGGCATCCAGGGCGGCCGTCTGTTCGGCTGCTGCCAGGTGCGCAACGGAGGCTTGGCGCGCGGCGCGCATGGGTGCGGGCAAGGTGGCTTCCGCAGCGCTCAGCGCCTGGGTGCGTTGCGCCGGTGTCAGGGCGGGGTCTGCCGCGATCTCCAGACGCGCCAGCGTGTGGCGGTCGAGTGCTGCATCGGCGGCAAACAGCGCCTCGTATTCGGGGCCATCAAACAACTGTTGGCGCAGCCGCCCGCGCGCCTGCATCGCATCGCGCACGGCGTGCGGGTCAAACAGATCGGCCGGTGGCGGCACGCGGCCCAGCGCGGTGCGGTAGTCCACGTAGCGCAGCGCGATCGCCAGGGCGCGGTCGCGCACGTCGGCGGCGAAGTGCTGGCCCACCAGCGCCTCCATGCGGCGCTTGAGCGCGGCGGTGTCCTGCGTGTCGATGCCTTCCAGCGCGGCGTTCAGCAGCGCCTCGATCGCATCGCGCAACCCGGGACCGAGCAGTGGGTCGGCCAGCGGGCCGGGCGGCGGGCCCGGCGCACGCGGTGACATGAACGGGTCGGCAGAACCTGCCACCGCGTGCCGCGCGGGGGCGGTGTTCCAGGGCGCTGCGGCGCCGGGCGGGGCTTGCGCTGCCGCGCTATCCGGCGGCTGCGCACGGGTGGCAAGCCAGCCAGCCACGCCAAGCGCCACCACAGCCGCCAGCGCCGCGGCCCATCCGGTCACCGACGCCGGGGGAAACCGCTGGCCCAGGCGCGCCATGGCGTCAAAGCCCTTGCGCCTTCAGGCGCTGGGCATGCTGGCGGTACAGCGTCACCGGATCGACGGAGAACAAATCGCGCAGGCCGACGAACTGATTGATCTCGTCCAGATGGTTCTGCCGATAATCGCCCAGGTGCTTGCCCAGGCGCGAAGAGCAGGCCGACACCAGTCCGTCATTGGCCTCGCCGTGCACGGGGGCCAGCAGCGCCAGGAACGCGTCGCTTGGGTCCAGCACGTTCGTGACCGGGCGCGTGCCGGTCCAGGAGTAGTAGCGCACGCCGTTCACCACCGAGGCACCGTCGCCGCAACCGTCGGGCAGGCCTTGGGGAAAGCGGCGATTGAACGCAGCAGCGCCGGAGGTGGTCAGCGATTCGAGGGCCGCCTTCGGCACCTGCGGGTAGTCGGGAGAGCCTGCCAGCAGCGCCAGCAATTGCGCCACGGCCTTGACGGCCTGGTTGGCGACCGATTCCTGCACCGAGCCGGCCGGCAGCACGCCGCGCACCGCATCGGCCACGCGGGAGCCCCGGTTCACGCCCCCGACCGTGGTGACGGACGCCACCAGTTGGGGCGCCACGCCCGAGACGTAGCGCACGGTAGGTCCGCCGTGCGAATGGCCGATCAGGTTCACCTTGGCCGCACCGGTGATCGCGAGGATGTCCTTGACCTGCGCCAGCAGCTGCTCTCCCCGCACTTCCGAGCTGTTGGCTCCCGACACTTCGGCGACGAACACCTGCGCGCCGTCGCGCTGCAGCGCCTGCGGAATGCCGTAGAACATGTCCACCCCCAGCAGCGACTTGAAGCCGAAGAGGCCGTGCACCAGCACGATGGGATAGCGCGTCTGCGTGGTGCCGCTGGCTTGCGCGTGGGCCGTGGAGGTGGTGAAGGTGAAGGCCAGGGCGAAGACCAGCAAGGTGCCGGTCGCCAGCGCCCTTGCCCGCTGAACGTGGCGGAGGATTGTGTGCATGGTGTCTGTCTCCGTTGGTATCGTTGTGAAGCCAGAAAAAGAACGACCGTTCTATTTTGTGCGTCCCATTATTTGCCCCACTTCCTGGGCATTCACCGGGACAAACCCGCAGGCCGGTCGGCCAGGCCCCGCGAAGGCCAGCGCAGTTCGTAGAATCCTGTGCCATGAGCGCTCTTCACGCATTGGACCGGCTTGACCGGGCCATCCTGCGCTGCCTTCAGCTGAACGGCCGCGAAACCTACGATGTGATCGGCGAGCAGGTCGGCCTGTCGCCCAGCGCCGTGCTGCGCCGCGCCAAGCGCTTGGAAGACGCGGGCGTGATCGACCGCTACGTCGCCCTGGTGCAGCCCGAGGCGGTGGGCCTGGGCCTGACCGCCTACCTGAACGTGCGGCTCGAAAAGCACACCGAAAGCCACAAGCGCAACCCGATGGATCTGTTCCGCGCCAGCGTGCAGACCTGGCCCGAAGTGGTGGAATGCGCCGCGCTGACCGGCGAGATGGACTACCTGCTGCGCGTGGTGGTGGCCGACATGGCGCACTACAGCCGCTTCATCATGGACACGCTGCTCAAGCACCCCAGCGTGCAGGACTGCAAGACCAGCTTCGTACTGGACCGGGTGAAGGCGACCACGGCGGTGCCGGTGTAGCCCACGCCGGCCGTGCGTTGACGCGCAGGCGACATCGCTGCAGGCTCTTTTGCTACGTTATTAATAGCTATATGCGCTTGATGGTTAAGCGCTAGAGGCCGATTTGGCTTGAAATCTGAAATTTGCAGGCAAGTGCCGACAAACGACACTGCGATGGGCACGACATCAGGGAAAACCCTAGAATCGCGCCCATCATGTTCCCATCCAAAGACTGGATCCAGACTTCCTGGAACGCGTGCCGCAATCTGATGCGTGCACGCACCGCGCACCGAGGCGCGGCCACGTCTGTGGTGCCCTCACCTCCTGCGGCTGCTTTCGCCTCCTTCGGCGTGGCGATACCCATTCGCTCACTCGGACCCCAGCACCGCGAACGCATCGCCCAGCACCTGCTGCTGCTCGAACCTTCCGACCGCTACCTGCGCTTTGGCTACTCCGCCAGCGACGAGCAGGTGCGCCGCTATGTCGACCAGCTCGACTTTGCGCGCGACGAGATCTTCGGCATCTTCAATCGACGGCTCGACCTGATCGCCACCGCCCACCTGGCCTTCGCCGCGCAGGCGAGCCACCCCGGCTGTGCCGAGTTCGGCGTATCGGTGCTTCGCCGTGCACGCGGCAGGCGCTTTGGTGCGCGGCTGTTCGAGCGGGCAGTGATGCATGCGCGCACGGCCGGCGTCACCATGGTGTTCATCCATGCGCTGTCGGAAAACACGGCCATGCTGAAGATTGCCCGCAATGCCGGCGCCATCGTGCGGCGCGACGGCTCTGAATCCGAAGCCTATTTGCAGCTGAGCCCGCCCGGGCGGGGCACGCGCGTGGCCGAACTCATGACGCTGCACTACGGCGAAGCGAACTACCAGATGAAGAAGCAGGCGCGGCAGTTCTGGGCGTTTCTCTCGGGTGTGCAGGAAGTGCGCCAGGGCGTGCGCAGCGGGCGCCACCAGTCGGCCCAATAGTCCCCGCGGGTCGATCCGCTATCCTTGCGGCTTGTTCAACGACCGCACGTCCTGCATTCCAAGACCGTGGCAGACCCCCACCCGGGGCGCCCTTCCGACAAGGAAGACAAGCGCACCTTTTTGCAGAGATTCGTCGAATTCATCCACCCCGGACCGGATTCGACCGCTGAGCTGATCGCCACACTGGCCGAGGCCGAAACCAACGACGTCATCAACGCGGACGCCCGTGTGATGCTCGAGCGCGTGCTGCGCATGGCCGAGATGACCGCCAGCGACGTGATGGTGCCGTCCACGCGCATGGACCTGCTCGACATCGAGGCGCCCCACGAAGTGCTGATGAACCAGGTGATCGACACCGCGCATTCGCGCTTTCCGGTCTATCAGGACGGGCGCGAGAACATCATTGGCGTGCTGCTGGCC
The DNA here is from genome assembly GCF_031843945.1 of Acidovorax sp. WCS2018Noco2-16. Classification (NCBI taxonomy): domain Bacteria; kingdom Pseudomonadati; phylum Pseudomonadota; class Betaproteobacteria; order Burkholderiales; family Comamonadaceae; genus Acidovorax; species Acidovorax sp. WCS2018Noco2-16. The sequence continues at coordinate 108,586 of NZ_JAVTJJ010000009.1, read as the reverse complement.
AAAGACCTGCTCAAGCTGCGCCGCGCGCCCGAACTCAACATCCGCGCGCTGCTGCGCCCGGCGGTGTTCGTGCCCGAAAGCAAGGGGCTGAACGATCTGCTGCGCGACTTCCGCAGCACGCGCAGCCACATGGCCGTGGTGATCGACGAATTCGGCCGCGTGGCAGGCCTCGTCACCATCGAGGACGTGCTCGAGCAGATCGTCGGCGAGATCGAGGACGAATTCGATCTTCCTGAAGAAGAGGGCGACATCTTCGGCCTGGCCGACCAGACCTGGCGCGTGAGCGGCGACACGCCGGTCGAGCGCGTGGCCGAGGCCTTCAGCGTGGTGCTGCAAGGCAGCGACCCGGATGAAGACTTCGACACCATCGGCGGGCTGATCGCGCACGAGTTCGGCCACATGCCGCGCAAGGGCGAACAGATCGTGCTGGGCGGGCTGCAGTTCGTGGTGCTGCACACCAAGGGCGGTGCGGTGCGCTGGTTCAAGGTGTCGCCGGCCACCGACGGCGCCGGCGCCGCGTCCGCCGGCTGATGAACTCCCCTTCTTCGCACGCAGCGCCTTCCGCTGCCGCACGCATCGGCGCGCCCGGCCTGCTGTCGCGCGCGCTGCCCTGGCTGCTGGCTGCGGTGGGCGGGCTGGCGCAGGCTGCTTCCATCGCCTGGCCCTGGGGCGGGCAGCCCCTGTGGTGGTTGCAGGTGCTGTCGCTGGCGCTGCTGGCGCGGGTGTTGGTGGCAGCGCCCACGGGCCGGCGCGCGGCGGCGCTGGGCTGGCTGTTTGCCACCGTGTGGCTGACGGGCACGTTCTGGTGGCTGTTCATTTCCATGCACACCTATGGCGGGCTGGCGGCGCCGCTGACCGTGCTGGCCATCGTGGGTCTGGCTGCTTTCCTGGGCAGCTACTACGCTGTGGTTTCAGGGTGTTTCAGGGCTCTAGCGCCCGTCAATAGAGCGCTGGCAGCTATCCTTTTTGCAGCATTCTGGCTGTTGGCCGAATTGGCCCGCGGCATTTGGTGGACGGGCTTTCCTTGGGGTGCCGGCGGCTACGCCCATGTGGACGGCCCGCTGGCCGTGCTGGCGCGCAGCGTGGGCGTCTACGGCATCGGCTTTGTCGCCGCGGCGCTGGCCATGGGCATTGCGCTGCTGCGCCGGGCCGATGCGCGCCGACGCGGCGTGTGGGTGCTGGCCACCACCGCCGTGCTGGCCTGGGCGGCCCTGTCTGCCCAGCGCCACTGCGCCGTGGAGCTGTGCCACACGCCGATGGAGCCGCCCCGCACGCTGTCGCTGGCGCTGCTGCAGGGCAACATCCCGCAGGACGAGAAATTCCAGCCGGGCAGCGGCGTGCCGCTGGCGCTGCGCTGGTATGCCGAGCAGCTGAACGCCGCCACCGCATCCCTGGTCGTCGCGCCTGAAACGGCGATTCCGCTGCTGCCGCAGCAACTGCTGCCGGGCTATCTGGAAGGCATCACGGCGCGCTATGCCAGCGGCCGGCAGGCGGCGCTGGTCGGCATTCCGCTGGGCAACATGGATCTGGGCTATACCAATTCGGTCATCGGCATGGCGCCGGGCCAGACCGGGCCGTATCGCTACGACAAGCACCACCTGGTGCCGTTCGGCGAATTCATTCCGCCGTTCTTTCGCTGGTTCACCGAGCTGATGAATATTCCGCTGGGCGACTTCAACCGCGGCGCTGTGGGCCAGCCGTCCTTCGCGTGGCAGGGCGAGCGCATCGCGCCCAACATCTGCTATGAAGATTTGTTCGGCGAAGAGCTGGGCGCGCGCTTTGCCAACGCGGCCACGGCGCCGACGGTGATGGTCAACTTCAGCAACATCGGCTGGTTCGGCGACAGCATCGCCATTGACCAGCATCTGTCCATCAGCCGCATGCGCACGCTGGAGTTCGAGCGCCCGATGGTGCGCGCCACCAACACTGGCGCCACCGCGGTCATCGACCACCGGGGCCGCGTCACGCATGCGCTGGCGCCACACACGCGCGGCGTGCTGCTGGCCGACGTGCAGGGCCGCAGCGGCGCCGTCACGCCATTCGCCTGGTGGGTCTCGCGCTGGGGGCTGTGGCCCTTCTGGGCGCTGGGCCTGGGCGTGGCTGCCGCGGCGTGGATCGCGCGGCGGCGCCGCTGAGGCTTTTTCCGCTTTCGGATTTACCCCGCGGGCTGCGCATGCGGCCTGCCCAGCGTCTGGCTGAGCAGCCCCGGCAAGGACGCCAGCAGGCGCGCGGCCTGGCGGTCGGGCGGCCGACGGGCCGCGTGATAGGCGTAGAACGGGATCGGCGGCAAATCGCGCACCGGCACGGCGGCCATGGTGGCGGCGTCCAGGTTGCTGGCGGTGAGGAAGTCGATCATCGTCCAGCCCATGCCGCGCTTGACCAGTTCCAGCGCCAACCGCGATGTCTGCACCTGAATGCCCAGTTCGTGGTGCACGCCCAGCTGGCGCGCCAGCTCTGCCATGTGCGGGCGCATGGGGTCGTCGCCCAGTAGCGGAATCATGGGCGTGTTGGCCAGGAAGGTGATGGGATCGGACCGGTTCACGCGCACGGCGCGCAGCCAGATCTCGCGCGTGACGGCGATGAAGAGCGGCCCGCTCACCAGCATGTCGCTGTGCACCTGCGGGTGCGGATGCGGGTAGAAGCCCAGGCCGAAATCGACGGCGTGCGTCAGCAGGGCCTGGGCCATCTGGTCCTGGTGCAGCGTGCGCACCTCTATCTGCACGCGCGGTGCGCGCAGGGCGTGCTGCTCCAGCACGGCGGGCAGGAATTCGTGCGTGACCGATGGAATCGCGGCCAGCCGCACCAGGCCGTCTTCGGGCTGGCGCAGGTTCAGCGCGGTGTGGCGCAGCTCGTCGAGCTGGCGGTGGATCTGGCTGGACGCGGCGAACAGCGCCTGCGCCTCGGGCGTGGGCACCAGTGTGCCCCGCACGCGGCTGAACAGGGGGTAGCCCAGTTGCAGCTCGGCATGGGCGATGGTCTTGCTGACGGCCGATGGCGTGATGCAGATCAGACGCCCGGCAGCGCTCATGTTGCCCGTCTGCATGACGGCCTGGAAGACTTCGAGTTGCCGCAGGTTCATGGGAAAAGAAGGTCCAGGCTGGTGTTTTCCCGGATATGACTTCCCGTCACACCCGGGCGGCGATTATTCCCCACCCGGCCGGCGCCGCCTTCCTACGATACGGCACCCGCAGCGATCAGCGCGGGGACCGGAGCGGGGCTGCAGCGCAACGCGCGCTGCACGCCGCCGCATCTGCTGGCACATAACGACATATTTCTGAATCTTCTGGAGGATCGACACCCATGTTTTCGCACCTGAAACTCAAGCGCCTGTTGGCCGGCGCCGCCTTTGCCGCCTGGGCCATCGCCGCCCCCGCGCAGCAACTGGCACCCGCCACGCAGCCGGTTCAAGCGGCCGTCGTCGCCAAGCCGAACGTGGTGGTGCTGGCCACCGGCGGCACCATCGCGGGTGCGGGCGCTTCGGCGGTCAACAGCGCGTCGTACGCGGCCGCCAAGGTGCCGGTCGACAAGCTGCTGGCCGGCCTGCCCGAACTGGCCAACGTGGCCACGGTGCGGGGCGAACAGGTGTTCCAGATCGCGTCCGAGAGCTTCACCAACGCGCAGCTGCTCACGCTGGGCAAGCGCGTGTCCGCACTGGCCAAGCAGGCCGACGTGGACGGCATCGTCATCACCCACGGCACCGACACGCTGGAAGAGACGGCCTACTTCCTGAACCTGGTGGTGCGCACCAGCAAACCCATCGTGGTGGTGGGCTCGATGCGGCCCGGCACGGCGCTCTCGGCCGATGGCGCGCTCAACCTGCTGAGCGCGGTGACGGTGGCGGCCAGTCCGGAATCAGCCGGCAAGGGCGTGCTGGTGACCATGAGCGATGAAATCCAGAGCGGCCGCGACGTGGTCAAGGGCGTCAACATCAAGACGCAGGCGTTCCGCAGCCAGTGGGGCCCGCTGGGCATGGTGGTGGAAGGCAAGAGCTACTGGTTCCGCGCGCCCGTCAAGCGCCACACCGCGCAGTCGGAATTCAACATCGACGAGATCGACACGCTGGCGCCGGTCGAGATCGTCTATGGCTACGGCAACGTGCCGCGCTCCACGATCGAATCGGTGGGCCGCACGGGCATCAAGGCGCTGATCCATGCAGGCACGGGCAACGGCTCGGTGGCCGACCGTGTGGTGCCTGCGCTACAGGAATTGCGCGGCCAGGGCATTCAGGTCGTGCGCTCTTCGCGTGTGGCCGACGGCTTCGTGCTGCGCAACGCCGAGCAGCCCGACGACAAATACGACTGGGTGGTCGCGCATGACCTGAACCCCCAGAAGGCGCGCATTCTGGCCGCCGTGGCGCTCACCCGCCCGCAGACCAGCCAGGAATTGCAGCGCATCTTCTGGCAGTACTGAGCCCGCTTTGAGCTAGCCGGGACGGTGGTTTGGAACCCATGGTGCACCGGCGCTCAGCCTGCGCGTCTGGGGTCACCGCAGTGCAAAAGCCCCTTCATGGGGCTTTTGTTGGTTTCGGCCTACCGACAAATGTCATGCAACGCAGGCAGGATAGGTAGAGTCCCTTGGCCCTGCCGCATGGTCGGGCCTCCGCAAGCCTTGATAATGCGGGGCTGTGGCCCGGCACAATACGGGCGCGCACCTGCTGACTTTTTCTTCCTTCCGACTCTTCTCACCCCCTCCCCCGCGACGGCAAGGCGCCGATCTGGAGCACGACTGACAATGGCTGATTCCTTTTCCTATGAACAACTGATCGCCTCGGGTGAAGGCCGGCTGTTCACCCCTGACAGTGGCCGTCTGCCACTGCCGCCCATGCTGATGTTCGATCGCATCACGCACATCGACACCGACGGTGGCGCCCACGGGCTGGGAAAGATTCGCGCCGAACTCGACATCAAGCCTGATCTGTGGTTCTTTGACTGCCACTTCCAGGGCGACCCGGTCATGCCGGGCTGCCTGGGGCTGGACGCCATGTGGCAGCTGATCGGCTTTTACCTGACCTGGCTGCAACTGCCGGGCCGGGGCCGCGCACTGGGCGCGGGCGAAGTCAAGTTCACCGGCGAAGTCGGCCCGAACGTGAAGCTCGTCACGTACGAGATCGACATCAAGCGGGTCATCAAGCGCAAGCTGGTCATGGCGATTGGCGACGCCCGCCTGCTGGCCGACGGCCAGGAAATCTATGTGGCCAGCGACCTCCGCGTGGGCCTCTTCAAGCGTGAAGAAGGCGGGAAGGACGGAGCGCCCGCAGCGGGAGCATCGGCATGACCACGAAGAAGCGCGTCGTCGTTACGGGTGCGGGCATCGTCTCGTGCATCGGCAATGATCAGCAGGCAGTGACCACGTCGCTGCGCGAAGGCACCTCCGGCATTCGTGCCATGCCCGAGTTCGCCGAACTCGGCCTGCGCAGCCAGGTCGCCGGCATTCCCCAGATCGACCTGGACGCACTCATCGACCGCAAGCAACGCCGCTTCATGGGCGATGCGGCGGCGTATGCCTATCTTTCGCTGAAAGACGCCATCGCGCAGTCGGGCCTGGCGCCCACCCAAGTCTCGAACCCGCGCACCGGCCTGATCATGGGCTCGGGCGGCGGCTCGCCGGCCAACCAGATCGAGGCGGCCGACACGCTGCGCTCCAAGGGCATTCGCCGCGTGGGGCCTTACCAGGTCACACGCTGCATGGGCTCGACGGTGTCGGCCAACCTGTCCACGGCGTTCGCCATCAAGGGCATCAACTTCTCCATCACGTCGGCCTGCAGCACGTCTGCGCACTGCGTGGGCATGGCGGCGCAGCAGATCGCCTTCGGCCTGCAGGACGTGATGTTCGCGGGCGGCGGCGAGGAGCTGTCCTGGGGCCTGGCCACGCTGTTCGACGGCATGGGCGCCATGTCGGCCAAGTTCAACGACACGCCCGAGAAGGCCTCGCGCCCCTACGACGTGGACCGCGACGGCTTCGTGATCGCCGGTGGCGGCGGTGCGCTGGTGCTGGAAAGCCTGGAGCACGCCCAGGCCCGCGGCGCCACCATCCTGGCCGAGATCGTCGGCTTCGGCCTGTCGTCGGACGGCGAAGACATGGTCGCGCCCTCGGGCGACGGCGCCATCGCCTGCATGCGGCAAGCCATTGCCGAGGCGGGCGGCGGCACCATCGACTACGTGAACACGCACGGCACCTCCACCCCCGTGGGCGACCTGCCCGAGCTGCGCGCGCTGCGCGAAGTGTTCGGCGATGCGGTGCCGCCGTTCTCGTCCACCAAGTCACTCACCGGCCATTCGCAGGGCGCGACGGGCGTGCAAGAGGCGATCTACTGCATCTACATGCTGCAGGGCGGTTTCATCGCCGGTTCGGCCCACATCGAGAACCTGGACCCGGCCGCCGAGGGCATGCCCATCGTGCGCACCTCGCGCGATGCCGAGCTGACCACCGTGCTGTCCAACAGCTTCGGCTTTGGCGGCACCAACGCCAGCCTGGTGCTGCGCCGTTGGTCAGAGTGACGTGAACCCCGCAACGCCCCCTGTGGCGCGTTGCTATAAAAATAATAGCTGTTAGCGCTTGATACATAAGCGCTAGCGGCTATTTTTGCTTTGAACTGCGGCGCTGTGGCGTGTGGAAATCGACGCGCCGGCCGTGGCTCGTAAAATCGACCGTTTCGCGCGCGCCTGCGTGCCTCATCCCTTACCCAACCGCATGGCCCCTGCCATGCCAGACACACGCATGTTGACCTTCCAGCAAATCATTTTGAAGCTGCAGTCGTACTGGGCTGAACAAGGCTGCGCACTGCTGCAGCCCTACGACATGGAAGTGGGCGCCGGCACCTCGCACACCGGCACCTTCCTGCGCGCTTTAGGCCCCGAGCCCTGGAAGGCCGCCTACGTGCAGCCCAGCCGCCGCCCCAAGGACGGCCGCTATGGCGAGAACCCCAACCGACTGCAGCACTACTACCAGTTCCAGGTCGTTCTCAAGCCGGCGCCGGCCAACATCCTGGAGCTGTATCTGGGCAGCCTGGAAGCGCTGGGGTTCGACCTGAAGAAGAACGATATCCGCTTTGTCGAGGACGACTGGGAGAACCCCACGCTCGGCGCCTGGGGCTTGGGCTGGGAGGTGTGGCTCAACGGCATGGAGGTGACGCAGTTCACCTACTTCCAGCAGGTCGGCGGCATCGACTGCAAGCCCGCCACGGGCGAGATCACCTACGGCCTGGAGCGCCTGGCCATGTACCTGCAGGGCGTGGACAACGTCTACAACCTGACGTGGACCGAGGGCCTGAGCTACGGCGATGTGTACAAGCAAAACGAGGTGGAGCAATCCACCTACAACTTCGAGCATTCCGACGCCGACTTTCTGTTCACCGCGTTCACGGCGCATGAAAAGCAGGCCCAGCACCTGGTCGAACAGCAACTGGCCCTGCCTGCCTACGAGCAGGTGCTGAAAGCCGCGCACAGCTTCAACCTGCTGGACGCGCGCGGCGCCATCAGCGTGACCGAGCGGGCCGCCTTCATCGGCCGCATCCGCAACCTGGCCCGCGCCGTCGCCAAGAGCTACCTGGACAGCCGCGCGCGCCTGGGCTTTCCGATGGCGCCCAAGGACTGGGCCACCGAAGTGCTGGCCGACCTGGCGAAGGCCGAGCAGCAGCAACAGAACAAGAAGGCCGCCTGAGGGCGCGGCGCGGAGCACTGAAAAGCATCACCATGACCCATCCGAATCTTCTCGTTGAACTGTTCGTCGAAGAACTGCCCCCGAAGGCGCTGCAAAAGCTGGGCGACGCCTTTGCCGGCGTGCTGTTCGAACAACTCAAGGCCCAGGGGCTGACCGCTGCCGACGCGCGCTTCACCGCCTACGCATCGCCGCGCCGTCTGGCCGCGCACATCACCGAAGTGGCCCCGGCCGCCGACGACAAGGCCGTGTCGCACAAGCTCATGCCGGTGGCGGTGGGCCTGGCTGCTGACGGCACCGCCACGCCCGCGCTGCTGAAGAAACTGGCCGCACTAGGCGCCGACGCATCGGCCGTGGCCGGCCTGGCGCGCGTGAATGACGGCAAGGCCGACGTGCTGTTCTACAACAGCACCGCCCGCGGCGCGACGCTGGCCGACGGTCTGCAGAAGGCGCTGCATGAAGCCATCGCCAAGCTGCCGATCCCGAAGGTGATGCGCTACCAGCTGGCGGACGGCTGGAGCAGCGTGAACTTCGTGCGGCCCGCGCACGGCCTGGTCGCGCTGCATGGCACCGAGGTGCTGCTGTCGGTGAAGGCGCTGGGCCTGTCCGCCGGCAACACCACGCAGGGCCACCGCTTCGAGGCGGCCGTCGACCCGGTGGTCATTCAAAGCGCCGACAGCTACGCCGCGCAGCTCAAGAGCGAAGGCGCCGTGATCGCCAGCTTTGCCGAGCGCCGTGCCGACATCGTGCGCCAGCTGCAGGCCGCCGCCGAGCGCGTGGGCGGTGGTGTGCGCCCCATCGACGACGATGCGTTGCTCGATGAAGTGACCGCGCTGGTCGAGCGCCCGAACGTGCTGGTGTGCGAATTCGAAAAGGAATTTCTGGGCGTGCCGCAGGAATGCCTGATCCTCACGATGAAGGCCAACCAGAAGTACTTTCCGCTGCTGGACGCTCAGGCTAAGCTGACGCACCAGTTTCTGGTGGTCAGCAACATCAGCCCGTCGGATGCGAGCGCCGTCATCGGCGGCAACGAGCGCGTGGTGCGCCCGCGCCTGGCAGACGCCAAGTTCTTCTTCGACCAGGACCGCAAGAAGACGCTGGCCTCGCGCGTCGAGAGCCTGGGCAAAGTGGTCTATCACAACAAGCTCGGCACGCAGGGCGAGCGCGTGGAGCGCGTGCGCGCGATCGCCAAGGCCATCGCCGTGCAGCTCTTCAACAACATCAGCCACCAGAACCCGGCGCTCGATACCGACGAAGGCGACATCGCCCGCGACTACCTGCTGGAGTGCGTGGACACGGCCGCGCGGCTGGCCAAGACCGATCTGGTCACCGACATGGTGGGTGAGTTTCCTGAGCTGCAGGGCATCATGGGCGGCTACTACGCCGCCAACGACGGCCTGGCGCACGAGGTGGCCCATGCCATCGAAGACCACTACAAACCCCGCTTTGCCGGCGACGAGCTGCCACGCGAGAACGTGGGCGTCATCGTGGCGCTGGCCGACAAGCTGGAGACGCTGGTCGGCATGTTCGGCATCGGCAACCTGCCCACCGGCGACCGCGACCCGTTCGCGCTGCGCCGGCATGCGCTGGGGGTGATCCGGATGTTGGTGGAACGCGATTTGCCGATAGGTTTGGATGACTTGATCGGCAGCACCATTCGAGTGTTCAACGAGTTGATGATGAACAAGGGCGTCACTGTGGGCACGAGTACCTCGCCGCCCGGTGTCTATCCTGCGATTGCCTCCAAGCACACTCAGCAGCATCTTGAATTTGCTACGCGAGATACCGCCGATGCTCTTGGCTCCTTCATCTACGACCGCCTCGCCGGCAGCCTGCGCGAGCAGGGCTACAGCGCACAGGAAGTCGATGCCGTCATCGCCCTGCGTCCGCAGCGCCTGTCCCTGGTGCAAAAGCAATTGGCGGCGGTGCGTGCCTTCTCCGCGCTGCCGGAGGCTCCGGCCCTGGCAGCGGCCAACAAGCGCGTGGGCAATATCCTGAAAAAAGCCGAAGTCGCCGGCCCGGTCGACCCGCACGTCAACCCCGATCTGCTGCAGGAAAAGGCCGAGCAGGACCTGTACGCCGCGCTGCAGCGCTTCGTGCCCGAGGCCAATGCACAGTTCGACGCGGGCGATTACACCGCCAGCCTGCAGACGCTGGCCGTGCTGCGCGCGCCGGTGGACGCGTTCTTCGACGACGTGATGGTCAACGCCGAGCAGATGGACCTGCGCCTGAACCGCCAGGGTTTGCTCAAGAGCCTGCACGACGCCATGAACCGCGTGGCCGACCTGTCGCGTCTGGCTGCCTGATTTCCGTCCTTTCACACCACACCCGCCGCGCCATGAAAATCGCCATCCTCGACCGTGACGGCACGCTCAACGCCCTGGGTGAGGACTTCATCGCCTCGCCCGATGACTGGGAGCCCGTGCCCGGTGCGTTCGAGGCCGTGGCCCGGCTGAACCGGGCCGGCTGGCATGTGGTGGTGGCCACCAACCAGCCGGGGCTGGGGCGGGGTTTGTTCGACGTGCTGGCGCTCAACGCCATCCACGCCAAGATGCACCGGCAGATGGCGGCGGCGGGCGGGCGCATCGACGCGGTGTTCTATTGCCCGCACGCCGACAGCGAACCCTGCACCTGCCGCAAGCCCTTGCCCGGGCTGATGGAGCAGATCCGCGACCGCTATGGCGTGGAGGGTGCGGACGTGCTGGCCATCGGCAGTTGCGCGGCCCACCTGCAGGCGGCGGCCGCCATGGGGGCGCGACAACTGCACGCCGTGTGCACGGGGCGGGCGGCCGATCTGTCACCCGATGGGGCGTTGCCAGAAGGCTGGCCCGCAGGCAGCCGGCTTCACGCCAGTCTGACGGTGCTGGTCGACACGCTGCTGGACGCCGCCGGCGCCACCCGCCCCTGGCCCGCGCCCGATGCGGGCGGTGTATTGAGCGTCGCCGTCTAGTGCTATAAAAATAGTAGCTACTCGCGCTTTATGGATAAGCGCTAGAGCCCTAAAACACCTTAAACCCTGGCGCAAGACGGCAGCACCCACCCACCATGGCCTTCCTCAGATCACTCGTTCATCTGCTGTGGATGACCGCCACGGTGGTGCCCTATACGCTGGCGATTTTGCTGGTGCGCGTGTTCGGCGCCAGCAGCCGCACGCGCTACCGCATCGCGCGTGCCTGGCTCAAGCTGAGCGTGGACGCGGCGCGGGTCTTCATCGGCATTCGCACCCGCGTGACTGGCATGGACAACTTGCCCACCGATCCAACGCAGGGCGTGGTGCTGCTGGTCAAGCACCAGTCCACTTATGAGACGTTTCTGATGCCGGCGATCATGCCGCGCCCACTGGCCTACGTGTTCAAGAAGGAGCTGCTGCGCATTCCGTTCTTCGGCTGGTCCATCGGCAGCCTGGACATGATCCACATCGACCGCGGCCAGCGCGCCCTGGCTTTCGGCAAGGTGCTGCAGCAGGGGCGGCGGCTGCTGGCGCAGGGCACCTGGGTGATCATGTTTCCCGAAGGCACGCGCGCCGCGCGGGGCGAGCGTGGGCAGTACAAGAGCGGCGGCGCACGCCTGGCCATCGAAGCCGGCGTGCCGGTGGTGCCGATCGCCGTCACCTCCGCCAAGGTCTGGCCGCGCAAGGCCTTCGTGAAGCGGCCCGGCATCGTCGATGTATCCATCGGCCGCGTCATCCCCACCACCGGCCGCGAACCCGACGAGCTGATGCACGAGGTGGAGGAATGGATCGAAGCCGAGATGCGCCGTCTGGACCCGGATGCCTACCGACCCGGCGCCGCCGGTGTGGCGGGCATGGATGAGGCAGGGCGCTGACCGATGCAGCGGCTGGTGCAGCTGGCGCTGGACCTGTGGGGCAGCGGTGCGCCGGCTGCGCCTGATGCGAAGGCCGCGCCAGGTTTGAAGCCAAATCGGCCTCCAGCGCCCGATGTAAAAGCGCAGTCAGCTATTCATTTGGTAGCAGATCAACCTGTTGCTTCGCCGGCACGCCCGATCGCATCGCCGCCACCCGCACCCCTGGGCACGCTGCTGACGCCCGCCATCTTTCGCCACCCCCTTGCCCAGCGCGAGGTGCTGCTGGGCGACGCGCTCATCGGCTACGCACTGCAGCGGGCGCGCCGACGCAGCATTGGCTTTACCGTCGGCCCGGACGGCTTGGCCGTGCGTGCGCCTGGCTGGGTCACCATCGCAAGCATCGAGCAGGCGCTGCAGGAAAAGTCTGACTGGATCCTGCGCAAGCTGGCCGAAGCCCAGGCGCGGCAAGACCGGCAGGCGAGCGGCCGCATCGTCTGGCGCGACGGCGCCGTGCTGCCGTACCTGGGCGAGCCGCTGACGGTGGTGCTGGACCCGACGCACGGCTTTACCGGCAAGGGCGCGGCGCTGGTGGAGGGCGCGGCGGGCGCCTCGCCCGCCTCATCGGCCAAAACCGCACGCACGCTGCACGTCGGCCTATCGCGCAGCGCCACGCCCCAGCAGATCCGCGACGCCGTGCAGGCCTGGCTGATGCGCGACGCGCGCAGCCACTTCATGCGCCGGCTCGACCACTTCGCGCCGCTGCTGGGCGTGCGCTGGACCAGCCTGCGCCTGTCGAGCGCCGAAACCCGCTGGGGCAGCGCCAAGGCCGACGGCTCCATTCGCCTGAACTGGCGGCTGCTGCACTACCGCCCGGCGGTGATCGACTACGTAGTGGCGCACGAGCTGTCGCACCTGCGCGTGATGGACCACAGCCCGCGTTTTTGGGAGACGGTGGCGAGTGTGATGCCCGACTACGCCGGCCTGCGCAACCAGCTGCGCGATGAGCCGGCGCCGCTCTGGGAATAGCGCGGCGCTGGCGCTTGGGGGCGGTTTGCCCATGACGCTTCCATGGCGGGCAAAGCCTCTGACAGAATGCCTCGCATGACCCAGACGAACGATTCCTCATTCCCATCTTCCGTCCCGTCCGCCCCCGCAGTGGACGCACCACGCCCGGCCGAAGGCTACGCCGGCGACGTCACGCCGCAGCTGGCCTGGCAGTGGGTGCAGTCCGGCGAGGCCGTGCTGATCGACGTGCGTACCGACGCAGAGCGCGACTGGGTCGGCTTCGTGCCGGGTGCGGTCGCCGCTGCCTGGAAGCACTGGCCGGGCATGGTGCCCAACCCGGCCTTCGACGACATCCTGCAGGCTGCGGTGCCGCCCGGCGGCAAGGCCGTGCTGCTGTGTCGCAGCGGTGTGCGCTCGGTCGCGGCAGCGCGCCGCGCGGCCGAGTTGGGCATCAGCGCCTATAACGTGTTGGAAGGCTTCGAAGGCGACGCCGACGAGAACGGCCACCGCAACCTGCGCGGCGGCTGGCGGTTTCGCGGGCTGCCGTGGCGGCAGGGGTGAGCTAGATCGCCCGGCTGCTGCCTAGTCGCGGCTGGCAAACGACCAGCGCTTGTGGCCCAGGTAGCTGGTGAAGACCGGCACCACCACGCCCACGGCGTGGGCAATCTCGTGCACGAATCGCTCCACGCCCAGCGCGGGCAACACATAGCGCGCCAGCAGCATGCTCACGCCCCAAGTCTGGGCCACGGCCACCAGGTTGACCAGCACGAAGAACAGCACCGACTTGTGAGTCTGCTGGCGGCTGTCGGTGAACACGAAGGCGCGCGCCAGCAAGAACGCGGTGACCATGCCGACACCGTAGGCCAGCACCACCGCCCATGAAAACGGCATCCACTGGTTCAGCACGATGCGGGCGCTGAAGTTGGCCAACGCGGCGACCCCGCCCGTGACTAAGAAGGCCACGAACTGGCGCGAACGGAAGAGGGCGAACATGCGATTTTTCAGGCAGCGGGCGCCGATGCAGCAGCCTGCCGTGCCATCTGGCGGCCGAAGCCGATGCTCTCGGAAATGCCGCGATCCTCGGGGTAGTAGTACGAGGTGTCGGCCACCCACAGGCCGCGCACGGGCAGTTCCACCGGCGGCAGGCTGTCCAGGTAGTTGGGCGGGCAGATCGGCTGCGCATGCCGGTAGCGGCTGGCCCGCATGGCCAAGAAGTCGCCGTCCTGCAGATCGGGGTTGATGGTGCGCAGGTAGCGCCGCACCTTGTCCAGGAAGGCCTGGTCGGGCTCGGCGTAGGTCGGGTGCTCGCCAGGCATGTAGAAGGGCACGTAGACGATGGATTCAGGCAGCGGGCGCAGGTTGCTGTATTCCACCAGGCCCGGAATGTCCATGTCCGGGTCGTTCACGTTGAGCCAGAAGTTGCCCGTGAGCGGCTTGCGCAGCTTGACGATCACGCAGACAACGGCAATGTTCTTCAAAGCAGCAAAGCGCTCGCGCACGTCGGCCGGCAGCCCTGGCATGAGGCGCGGCACGTAGGGCAGCGGTACGGTGCTGATCACCTTGTCGAAGGCCTCGAAGCCCTGCGCTGTTTCCACACCCTGCACACTGCCGCCTTCGATGCGCACCTGCGTGACGGGCGTGGACAGGCGGATCTCGCCACCGTGCGCGCGGATGTCGGCCGCCATGCCGTCCAGCAGCGTGGCCGAGCCGCCTTCCAGGTGGCCGAGCTGCTCTCGCATCAGGCTGTAGCGCGAGCGGCCGATGCGGCGAATGCGGCTCCAGATCCAGGCGGCCGACAGGTTGTCGGCATAGTCGTAGAACTTGTAGTCGAAGAGCCGGCGCCAGAGCACGTCGTAGGCTTCCTGGCCCACCCAGCGGCGGATCCAACCGGTGGCCTCCACGCCATCCAGCGGCTTCCAGTCGGTGCGCTTGGTGGAGAGGAAGGCGTGCAGTCCGTAACGAAACTTGGCGACCAGGCCCAGGCCCTTGAAGCGCAGCAAGGCCACCGGGTTGCCCCAGGCCTGCAACTGCTTTTGGTACCAGTAGCCCATGCGGGTTTCGCGCCAGCGCATCTTGTCCGCCAGGCCCAGCTCGTCGAGCACCTGCAGGAAGGCGGTGTCGGACGTGCAGTGGAAATGGTAGTAGCGCTCGATGGGCAGACCGTCGAAGTCGAACATGGCCGTCATGCCGCCGACGCGGTCGTCGGCCTCGAAGATGACGGGGCGATGCCCGTCGCGCGCGAGCTGGTAGGCCACGGCCAGGCCCATGGGGCCGGCGCCCAGCACCGCAATCCTTTGGCCCGGCTGAGGATGGGAGAAGGAGGAAGAAGGCTGTGCGCTCATCAGAACTCCAGCACCACGCGGCTGTACTCCGGGTGGTGGAAGGTTTCGTGAATGGCCTCAGCAAACGGTGTGGCACGCACGCCAAAGATGCCTGGCCAGTCGATTACCTCGAATTCGTCATGCGCCACCAGCGCCTTCAATTGGTCGGCGGTGAAGGGCGGGTCGCGGTCGAAAAGCGCCCAGGTCTTGAGCAGCAGATAGAAAAGCCCGTAAGGGATCTTCACGATGGCGGCCTTGGCACCTGTGGCGTTCTTGATGGTGCGGATGATGTCGATGTAGTCGACCTTCTCCAGCCCGGTGATGTTGAAGATGCCGCCCACGCGGCGTTCTTCGATGCAGCGCACGATGATGCGGCAGAAGTCGGCCGCATAGAGCGGCTGGCGCATGTACCGGCCGCTGCCGGGAATGGGGAAAACCGGCACTTTGCGCATGAAGCGTGACAGCCATCCCAGGTGTTTGCGGTCGAACCAGCCGAACATCAGGGTGGGCCGCAACACCACGCAGGGAATGCCGCTGGCCAGCACCATCTTTTCCTGCGCGCGCTTGGTGTCGGTGTAGTGGTCTTGCGCCACCGATTCCACCACCGACGAGCTGATGTGCACGGTGTGCGGGATCTGGTGGCGCTGGATCAGCGCGAGGATGCGCTCGGTCGAGGTGAGGTTGTTGCGCACGAAGGGCTCGACCAGGGGCGCGCCGATCTGCGCCTGCAGCATGACCACGGCATCGGCGCCTTCAAAGTGGTGCTCCCAGTCGCCGGGCTCGGCCAGGTCGGCATGCTCGGCCACGATGTCGGGGTGCATATCGCGCAGGATGGCGAGGTTGGCGGTGTGTTTGTCGAGTACGACGAGGTTGTGATAGCCGTGGAGCTTCAGGTGCGCGACGAGGTTCTGCCCGACGAGGCCGGCGCCGCCGGGGAGAAGGATCTTGGGGGAGTTCATGGCGTGTTCAATGCGATAAGCGGGGCTGCGGCGCGGTTCATTGCGGCGCAGGCAGCGTGAGGGGGACGGAGCAGGCCGAGCCAGGAGCCGTAAGCACCATGGGTGCGGGCAATGTGGCCGGCGTCGCGCGAAGGTAGGCGGTGAAGGTCAGGTGCTTGCGCCGTTCGGAGCCTTCACCAGCAACCGGACGCTTGCGCCAGCGGTCGGTCAGCCCGATGCCGGCGACGGTGCCGTCCGGCTGCAGCAGCCGGACCGAGTCGGGGGCGGTGGAGTTGGCTGGCAGGAGGGCACCGGTGACCAGCATGAAGCGGGGATCTTCCGGGACGGGGTTCACGGAGTCGATGACTGCACGGCAAGCGGTGGGCGGTATTGCGTCGCGCTGGCCCAGCGCCTGGTTAGCACCTGCCAGGGGCGGTTTGGCGAAGATGCCAATGCCGTGCTGCACCGCCCTTCGGGCCAGCACAATGCCGTAGCCTTCGTCCCATATCAGCATGCCGGTGCGCCGTGCATCGTGCACCTCGAGCAGCAAGGCGAGGGCTGCGGTCATGCGCAGGTGGGGCACATCGGTGCGCCGGGTGCCGCGCATCTGCACTGCGATCATCAGCGCGAGCAGCACGACCAATAGTGTTACCGCCAGCGCGCGGGCCTTGCCGCGCAACGCAATGAGAGTGGGCCAGTAAAGAATGGCGAGCGCCGTCCAGGCCATCATCGTCGGTGTGGTGTAACGGCTGGACAGGGCGCTTTCCAATCCAAAGGCCAGCCGCCCGCCCGCCGTGGCGAAAGCGATGCCTGCCACATAGGCGATGAAGGTCAATAGCGACAGCTCTAGCGCATGCGCACGGGGCACACGCAACGCGGCCACTAACTGGCGCAGGGTGAGGGCCAGAAACAACACGCCAAAGCACTGTCCGATCCACATCTGCCTGGGCGATTTCGCCATCAGCTGGAAGGGGCTGCCAAGGTACTGCAGCATGTACTGCAACATGCCGAGGGGATTCTGTTTCAAGGTGCCCAGCACACTGCCGTGCGCGACGGGTGAGACGTAGTCCCACAGGTAGGCAGCAAGGCAGGCGAGGGTCAGTGCTAACAAGATGGTGAGGCGCCGCCAGCCCATACGCAGCACTGTCGCGTACAGGACCATCATAGGCAGCGCCATGATGCCGTTGATCATGGTGCCAATGCTGAGCACGCCGATGGCACAGGCTGCGGCAAACCAGGCCTTCGGCGCTTTGTCTTGCGTCGAACGGTAGAGGCTGTAGAAGCCGATCAGTGGCAGTAGTTGCGCCAGAAAGAACTGGCTTTGAAACGCCCATGTCAGGTTTTCTTGCTGCACCCATGACAGCAGCCATGCGCCCATGACCACCAACGAGCCAAGGATGAGGGCTGGATTCATGCGGCCTGCGTGCGCGCGCAGGTAGGCATGCAACGTTGTCACCGCAGCCAACACCAGCAAATAGTTGATGGCGATGAGAAAGAGGAATCTGCCGCCGAACCAGGCTTGGTCAACCCAAAAAAAACCGCGGGTGATAACAATCCTGTGTTCGTTCATCTGCTCCCACCACACAGGCCATCCGGCGCCTTCGCTTACAAAAGCCAGGAACCCAATGGAATGCCACATATCCCAGATCGGTACCGGCGTGTATGCACGCCATGCTGCGACGGCGGTGGCCAGCAAAAACCAGCCGCCATACAGCAGCAGTACTGCCACCGCCCATTGCGGCCAACGCGAAAGCAGTCGCGCCATCGCTCAGATGTCCATCTTGTTGAAGATGGCCCGTGGCAGGTTGCGGATCACGAGCATGATCAGTGCCCATTTGGCCGGGGCATACACCACCGGGGTGCCGCGCTGCATGCCTGCCACGACGGCGGCCGCGACGGACTCTACGCTGGCCAGTTTGGCTCCGCCCGCCTTGAGCGCGGCGGTCATCGGGGTGTCGGTCGGCCCCGGCTTGATCAGCACCACGGAGACGCCAGTCCCCGCAAATCGATGCTGCATGCCTTGTGCATAACGGTCTACAAGGCCCTTGGCGGCGCCGTAGACGTAATTGGATTTGCGTCCCCGGTCGCCCGCGACCGATCCGATGATGCCGATGGTGCCGCGCCCGGTGGACTGCATCGAACGTGCGAAGCCTTCGGCGCAGAGTGCGGGGGACAGGCCATTCACTACGAGCGCCGCCTGTGCCAGCAACAATTGCTGCTGGCACTGGGCCTGGTCGGGCAAATCGCCATGTGCGATCAGCACAGCGTCTGGAGTGCACAGCGATTGCACATGCTGCACCATGCCTTCGATAGATGCTGCCTGCGTCAGGTCGGCTTCCACCACCTCGACCGTCGCCCGCGGCGCGCGCACACGCAGGTCATTGGCCACGCCTTCCAGCCGGAGGGCATCGCGCCCCACCAGCACCAGACGTTTGGTGGGCTCGGCCTGGAGCCACTGCCGGGCGCAGTGCTGTGCGATGAGAGAAGTGGCGCCTACGATGACGATGGTGTTGAACGGTGGATTGCTCTGCATGTCGGAATCAAATGCCAAAGAAGGTGGAGAGGGGGCAAGAGGGCTGCGTCACCAGCCCATCAGGCGCTGCGACATGGCGGATTGGATGCCAGGGTCGCGGAACGGCAGGAACTGCGCGAGCTTGGGATAGCCGGCTTCAAACAGAGCTCGCGGCATGCGCGCGTCCTTGGCCGAGTAGAGGCGCCCGCCCGCTTCGGCCACCACGCTGTCCATTCGGTCGAAAAGCTGCAGTGTCTTGCTGCCGAGATTGGGGAAATCCAGTGCCAGGGTGACGCCGGGCTGTGGAAAGCTCATCATCCCGACGGATTCGCGATTGCCGAACGTCTTCAGCACCCCCAGAAATGATCCCTGCCCTGATGCGGTGATCTCGCGCAGCAGCGCCGCGATGGCCTGCGGCCCCGAAGCGCGTGGAACCACACATTGGTACTGGTAGAAGCCCGGGCGGCCGTAGATGCGGTTCCACTCCTGCAGGTTGTCGAGCGGGTAAAAAAAGGGAACGTAATGTTGTCGCGCTGGTCCGGCCCGGTGGCGGTTCAAGTGGTAATAGGCCGCGTTGAATGGCCGCAAAGTGGCGCGGTTCACCAGCGAAAAGGGCGGAGCGAACGGTATGGTCCGTGGACGGTGCCGATGGGGCGCGTCCGGAGCGTTGGCATCGGCAGCAGCCATGTTGGCTCGCAGAAAGATTCCACGGACGTTACGCCCGCCATCGCGTGCGGAGAGGCAATCTATCCAGGAAACCGTGTGCTCCCAGTAGGATTCCGATGCATCCGCGAGCGCGAAAAACGCGTCCAGCGATTGATAAGGGATGGTCTCGGTGTCCAGCCAAGCGCTGGGAATGCGCACCAGGCGCAAGGTGGCCTGGGTAATTACTCCGGTCAGGCCCATGCCGCCGACAGTTGCCGAGAACCAGTCGCTGCGCTCCTGCGGACCGCAACTCATGGTTGATCCGTCCGTGCGGAGCAACTCAAGAGCGTACACGTGGTCGCCAAACGATCCCCGCACGTGGTGATTCTTGCCATGCACATCGTTGGCGATGGCGCCGCCCACCGTGACCATCTGTGTGCCGGGGGTGACTGGCAACATCCAACCTCGTGGCACGAACACGCGTTGTATGTCCTGAAGCAGTACGCCAGCTTCACAGGTGAGGGTGCCGGTGGCTTCATCCCACGACATCATTCGATCCTGCAGCGCAGTGAGCCACAGAATTCCACCAGGGTTCAGGCCCACGTCTCCGTAACTGCGCCCCATGCCGTGCGGCAACCCGCGTTCACCTGCTGCCAGCGGCAGAGCAGTAGGAGGGTGGTCCAACAAAGGACGGAGCGTGTGGGCGTCTTGCGACAGCCGCCCCCAGGAGCGTGCGATTACCATGGATAACGGGCGCTGGCTGCCAGAAGAACTGCGCAGAAAAGGCCGCCTGCCACCAGGCTGACGCGATCTTTGAATGCGAATACCAGCGGATCGTCATGCATCTCGCCACGCGCAGCGCACAGCCACATCCGGCTGACCCAGAAGCACAGGATGGGGACGGTGGCCCAGACGAGTTCCGGCGTGTCGTACATCAGCAGCACGGTGGCGCTGTTCAGATAGAGGGCCAGCACTACGACAGCCGTATAGGCTGCCGCAACGCCCAGCGATTGCACCATGGAGGCGTCTGACGTCAAGTAGCCCCGCCCGTGGGCTTGGGTCTTCCCGGCATCGCGCTGTACCAGCAGTTCGGCATACCGTTTTACGAAAGCAAGCGACAGGAACAGGAAGGCAGAACATGCCAGTAGCCAGAACGATGTGGGCAAATCGGCGGCCATCGACCCGGCAACGATGCGCAGCGTGTAGAGAAATGCGAGGGTGACGCAGTCAAGCAGCGCGATGCGCTTGAGCGAAAGTGAATAGGCCCACGTCAACGCCAGATAGACCAGCATCCACGCCAGAAACGGCCCCCCCACCAGTGCGGCCAGATAAAGGCTCAACCCGGCGAGGACCGGTACCGCCAGAACACCGTGTGAGGACGGAAGCAGCCCTGTTGCGAACGGACGACGACGTTTGCGCGGATGCTCGCGATCGCTCTCCAGATCCAGCAGATCGTTGGCGATGTACACGGAAGAGGCACAAAGACCCCAAGCCAAGAAGGCGAGGACCAGGGTGAAGATGGCGTCGACATTCTGAAGCTCATGGGCCGCGAGCAACGGCACGAAAAGCAACATGTTCTTGAGCCATTGATGCACACGCGTGGCGCGAAGCCACAGCAAGATGCGACTTTGAGATGTGGCGGCTGGCAGCACTTGAGTCACATTGCCCAGGGCCTTTGCCTTGGCTACAACCGCGTTGGATGCGTTCACCACAATGGCCTGGCGGGCCACCTTCCAGACAGCCATGTCCACCGAGGCATTGCCAGCGTAGTCAAAGCCCTGCATTCCAAAGATTTTTACCAGGCTATCAGCCTTGTGACTACCCGAAAGATTCAGTGCTCCATCACTGGCCATGACATGGTCAAACAGACCCAGATGACCAGCAATGGAGTTGGCTATAGCGGAGTGAGAGGCGGTACACAGCACCAGTGTGCGCCCCTGCGCTTTTTGCTCACGTAACCAGGCAAGTAACGGTTGGTTGTAGGGCAGTGAAGCCGGGTTGATGGATGTGCGGTCGGAAATCTCTTTCTTGAAGCTCGCCTTTCCCTTTGCCAGCCAAAGGGGCGCCTGCAGCAACAGCCAGGGACTGGTCCGCGCCAACTGCAGCGACGACTCGTGCAGCATGTCTGTCAGGATCAGCGTTCCATCCAGATCCACAATAAGTGGTATGGCGTTATCGACTGGCAGAGCGTGGCCGGAGGAGGCGTTCAACGGAAGCTTTCGGAATCAAGAAATTGTGTCGGAGTGTGTTCGGGGCGGCTGCGGATTGTAAATTGCGGCCCAACCATGCAGGGCTTTCGCCGTGTTCCTGGGTATCGAGTGAATGATCGTCTTGAGTGAGCTGGCCTTGTACCAGAGCACCGAAAGCGCGGCCAAAGCAAAACGCCTGCGCATCGATAAGACGCTACAGGCGTGTTGTTAACGTGAGGGGCGCAAAGGCGCCCCTGTTCCGATTAAAGCGCTGGAATACGCAGCTTCTGGCCAGGATAAATCTTGTCGGGGTGAGACAGCATGGGCTTGTTGGCCTCAAAGATTGCCGGATATTTGTTCGCATCGCCATAGAACTTCTTGGCAATCGCCGACAGGGTATCGCCACGCACCACGTCGTGATACTGGGCCTCAGGTTCCGGATTGGTAACGACCAGTTGATTGTCCACACTGGTGACGCCAGCCACGTTGCCGCAGCAAAGCGTGACCTTTTCTTTGGCCGCCTGCGTGGGTGCATCACCCTTCACGGTCACCTTGCCTTCGGGCCCCTGGAATGCAACCTGCACGTTGCCTGTGCCCAGGTTTTGCGATGCGATGTAGGTTTCAATCGCCTTGCTGGCTTTTGCATTGAGTTCATCCTGCGTAGGTGCTGATGCGGGAGCCGCCTGTGCATCCTTGCCGCCGAACAGCTTCTCTCCAGCTTCCTTGATGAAATTAAAAAGTCCCATGGCATCGGCCCTCTGATGGTGTTGAAAGAGCCTTGAACTGTAGCGGCCACCTGTCTCTGTGGGTGTCGGAAGATGCGCCGAACCGGAATTCTTAACATTTGGGCGCGGGATGCTGGCGAATGCCCTGCTTGGGCTAGGCTGAGCCGTTCGGTGACAGGCATCTGGGTAAAACTCGTGATAATTCGCACATGACTTTCCTGGCCATAGATGTTGGCAACACCCGCCTCAAATGGGCGTTGTTCGACGCGCCGCATCCCATGGCTTCCGTGCGAGCCCACGGCGCAGAGTTTCTGGACCACATCGACCGCTTGGCGGAAGGTGCGTGGGCGGGGCTGCCTGCGCCCTCGCGCATGTTGGGGTGCGTGGTTGCTGGCGACGCCGTGAAGCGCCGAGTAGTCGAACAGATGGAGCTGTGGGATGTACCTGCCCAGTGGGTAGTGTCATCCGCGCAAGAGGCTGGCCTGGTCAATGGCTACGACCATCCCTCTCGTTTGGGGTCGGACCGGTGGGTGGCGATGATCGGCGCGCGTCATCGCATGCTGGCCAGGGGGCGGGCGCGACCTTTGATCGTGGTGATGGTGGGTACTGCGGTGACGGTCGAAGCCATCGATTCCGAGGGGAGGTTCCTCGGGGGGCTGATCTTGCCGGGGCACGGCATCATGCTGCGGGCTCTGGAGGCCGGAACGGCGGGGTTGCACGTGCCGACCGGAGAGGTCCGGCTCTTTCCCGCCAACACCAGCGATGCGCTGACCAGTGGCGGCACCTACGCGATTGCTGGCGCTGTGGAGCGTATGGTGCAGCATGTCATTCAGCATTGCGGCGAGGAACCAGCGTGCATGATGACGGGTGGTGCGGGCTGGAAGATGGCCCCCAGCATGACCCGACCCTTCGAACTCATTGAAAACCTGATCTTCGACGGACTGCTGGAGATCGCAGCGCGCCGGTTTGCCGAAGTTCCTGCGTGAGTCGGCGCATTTGAAAGCTTGTGGGTAGTCCTAATTGCCCTCGTCAAGGGTTGACGTGGCCAGATGGTGTTCCCATTTACGCTGGGCCAGGTTTACGGCCAAGTGCTCTGCTGCATCCTGCGGCATGGCGCACGATGCAGCCTTATAGAGTTGCATCGCTTCGCCTGATCGCGCATCACCTTCCAGCATGATCAGCGCCTTCGCATATTCGATTTTGCCGATGATGCTTGCCGGGTTGTGGGCAAGCGCCTCTTCGAAAAGGCGCAGTCCTTGGTCTTTGCGGGCTGAGAAAGTCAGCCCCGCTACCAGCGGCCCGACCTTGTCGATGACTTCGGCATGGAATGCGCCAAGCGCAATGCGCGCATCGGCGTGCCGGGGTTCCAAGGCGATCACTTGCGTCAGCGTGTCGCGCACTCTGGCGCCCAGTCCTTCTGCCAGTGCTTTGGTTACGCTGATTCGCTGCGCATATCGCCCTAGTGCATAAGCGTGCCAGAACCAAGCATTGGCATTGTGAGGGTCTGCAAGTGCCTGCCGGCGGGAGCGCTCGGCCGCCAACTCCAGAAGCTCCAGGCGGCGGCTTTCACTGCGCTCCAGATAAAGCGCGTACACGATGGTGGCTTTGTTGGCGGCGGTGGTGCCGGCGCCACCTGCGACCAGTCCGGCTTGCTCGGCCTGCTGAAAGTGCCCGGCGTGAAATAACCCCCAGGCCTGCAGCGCTCCTGCGTCGTTGGGGTAAGGTTCTGCATCTCCGGCGTGCAGTTGCAGCCATGCTGCGCTCAGCTTTTCGGGGCTGAAGGCGTAATCTGCCGCAGACGAAAATGGAGTCCAGTAGGGCATGACGTAATCCTTTCTGGAGCAAGGCGGTTTCGTCAGGCCGCTGCCAATGCGTCCGTTTCGATGGGTTGGGTCAACGAGGCCAGGCGGCTGCGTTGTTCGGGTTGGAGATAGGGCGTCAGCAAGTTCATCACCATCTGCACCCCTCTCAGCAACGCCAGCTGCGCACTGGCCGGTTCCAGTGCGTGACGTGGATTGCGCACGTATTCGAAACTGAGCCAGTAGGTCGCGACGATGATCATGTTGGTGCTCGTATCGGGAACATCCTGTTCGTCCATGTGAAGCACCCCGCTTGATCGCATGCCGGCCAGCATCGACTGCATCGCTTGTACTTTGTGCCCTATCACCGGCTGAATGGCGGTTTCCAGCTGCCGGTTACGGGACATCAAGTCATTGAGGTCACGGTAAAAAAATCGGTACTGCCAGATCAACTCGAATAAGGCGCGCAGAAAACGCCATGCATCTTCCAGCGTACGCACACCGGTGCAAGCTTTCAAAACCTCTCTCAAAGCCACCTCAAACCGAGCGAAAAGTGCGTTGATCAACTCGTCTTTGGCCGGGTAATGGTAATAAAGGTTGCCCGGGCTGATGCGCATTTCAGCTGAAATGGCGGTGGTGGAGACGTTGGGTTCGCCAAAGCGATTGAACAGTTCCTGGCTCGTTTCCAGAATGCGTTCAGCCGTGCGGCGCGGCGCTTTTTTCGCCATGTGCTGCCTCCACTGTCTTGTTGTGCGAATGTCTCGCAATCACTCTACTCCACGCCTTCATTTTCGACACGCTGCACTGCAATATGAACTTGCACCCTGCGATGCATCCAGCATCAGCAGGCGTTGCTGGCTGCTGGCTCACTCCAAGATGGTTACGTGTTCTCATGAGCCAATGTGATAATTCGCGCCTTGCCATCTGGCCATTCCGAATTCTTTTTTCTATGATTCTCGTCACTGGCGGCGCAGGCTTCATCGGCGCCAATTTTGTTATCGACTGGCTGGCTTCATCCGATGAGCCTGTCATCAATCTCGACAAGCTCACGTACGCGGGCAATCTGCAGACACTGGCCGGACTGCCGGCCGATGGACGGCATCTTTTCGTACAAGGTGACATTGGCGACGCCGAACTGGTTGAACGTCTTTTGAACGAGCACCGCCCCCGTGCCGTCGTCAATTTTGCGGCCGAGTCGCATGTCGACCGGTCCATTCACGGGCCGGGTGAATTCATCCAGACCAATGTGGTGGGCACGTTCCGCTTGCTGGAGTCGGTGAGGTCTTATTGGCAGGGGCTGCCTGCTGTCGACAAGGATGCTTTTCGTTTCCTGCATGTGTCCACCGACGAGGTGTATGGCACCCTGGCAGCCGATGCGCCCGCTTTTACTGAAAGCCACGCGTACGAGCCCAATAGCCCGTACTCCGCCAGCAAGGCTGCCAGTGACCACTTGGTACGTGCCTGGCATCACACCTACGGCTTGCCCGTGCTCACCACCAACTGCAGCAACAACTACGGGCCGTACCACTTCCCGGAGAAACTCATCCCGCTGATGATCGTCAACGCGCTGGCAGGCAAGGCATTGCCCGTGTATGGCGACGGCATGCAGATCCGCGACTGGCTTTATGTGAAGGACCACTGCAGTGCCATTCGTCGCGTATTGGAGGCGGGCCGATTGGGCGAGACCTACAACGTCGGCGGCTGGAACGAGAAGCCCAACATCGAGATCGTGCACACCATCTGCGCGCTGCTTGACGAACTGCGTCCACGCGCCGACGTGCAGAGCTACAGCAGCCAAATCACCTACGTGACGGACCGCCCAGGCCACGACCGCCGCTATGCCATCGACGCCCGCAAGATCGAACGCGAGCTGGGATGGAAGCCCGCAGAAACCTTCCAGACCGGCATTCGCAAGACCGTGCAGTGGTACCTGGAGAATGCTGAATGGGTAGCCGGCGTGCAGACCGGTGCCTATCGCGAGTGGGTGCAGACCCAGTACACCAACGCGGTTGCAGCATGAACATTCTTTTGCTGGGCAAAAGCGGCCAGGTCGGCTGGGAACTGCAGCGAAGCCTTTCCGTGCTGGGCACAGTCACCGCTCTCGATTTCGATAGCACCGACCATTGCGGCGACTTTGCCAACCCCGCGGGTATTGCCGAAACAGTGCGCACGTTGCGCCCCGACATCATCGTCAATGCGGCCGCCCACACAGCCGTCGATAAAGCAGAGAGCGAGCCCGACTTCGCTCGCACGCTCAACGCCGTCACGCCCGGCGTGCTGGCTGAAGAGGCCGCGAAGCTCGGGGCCTGGCTGGTGCACTACAGCACCGACTACGTGTTCGACGGCAGCGGCGATCGTCCCTGGACTGAGGCCGACATGCCCTCACCTCTGTCGGTGTACGGCCGCACCAAGCTGGAGGGCGAGCAACGCATCCAGCAGGCCGGTTGCCGGCATTTGATATTGCGCACCAGTTGGGTGTATGCCGCGCGCGGCGGCAATTTTGCCAAGACGATGTTGCGCCTGGCGCAGGAGCGCGACCGGCTCACCGTCATCGACGACCAATGGGGTGCGCCCACCGGGGCCGATCTGTTGGCCGATGCCACCGCCCATGCCCTTCGCCATGTTCACCAGTGCCCGCAGGATGGGGGCTTGTATCACTTGGTGGCGGGCGGTGAGACGAACTGGCATTCCTATGCAAAATACGTACTGGCGCAGGCGCAGCAAGCGCAACCAGCTATAAAAATACTAGCAAAAGAGGTGGCGGCTGTCCCGACCAGTGCGTTTCCGACGCCTGCGGTGCGCCCGCACAACTCGCGCCTGGATACGCGCAAGTTCCAATCCACGTTCGATCTGACCCTGCCGCATTGGCAGGCCGGGGTGGCCCGCATGCTGGCCGAGGCCATCTGAAGCCGACAGGAAGAAAGACCCTACCCATGACCGCACGCAAAGGCATCATCCTCGCGGGAGGCTCCGGCACCCGCCTGCACCCGGCCACCCTCGCAATCAGCAAGCAACTGCTGCCGGTGTACGACAAACCGATGATCTACTACCCGCTGAGCACCTTGATGCTCGCAGGCATCCGCGAAATTCTCATCATCAGCACGCCGCAGGACACGCCGCGCTTCGAGCAGTTGCTGGGCGATGGGAGCCAGTGGGGCATTCAGTTGCAGTACGCCGTGCAGCCCAGTCCCGATGGACTTGCCCAGGCCTTCCTGATCGGCGAAGCGTTTCTGGCGGGCAGCCCCAGCGCACTGGTTCTGGGCGACAACATCTTCCACGGACACGATTTTGAAGATCTGCTGAGCCATGCCATGCAGCGCGAACACGGAGCCAGCGTATTCGCCTATCACGTGCTGGATCCGGAGCGCTATGGGGTTGCGGAGTTCGATGCCCGGGGCAAAGTGCTGTCCATCGAGGAGAAACCAAGGGCTCCCAAGTCGAGCTACGCCGTCACCGGACTGTATTTCTATGACAGCGATGTCGTCGAACTGGCGCGGCAACTGAAGCCTTCACCACGCGGTGAGCTCGAAATTACTGACTTGAATCGGCTTTATCTCAATCGCGATGCTTTGCATGTGGAAATCATGGGGCGAGGGTATGCATGGCTCGATACAGGCACCCACGAGAGTCTGCTCGAGGCCGGACAATTCATTGCTACCTTGGAGCACCGGCAGGGGCTGAAAATTGCGTGTCCGGAAGAAATAGCCTGGCGCCGAGGATTCATCGACGACAAGCAACTTGAGCGCTTGGCCAAGCCTTTGTACAAGAGCGGGTATGGCAAATACCTTGAGCGCATTTTGAAAGAGCCTGCCCTGCCATGAGGTCTACCTCGGTGTCCTGCGACCCTTGCGCAGAACCGTTGCAAGAGGTTTTGAGAAACCAGCAGGGCCTGTTCGAGGAATCAGAATTGGCCTACCGCCGTGCTGAAAGACCTCCCTCAACACCCTGTTGCGCTTCACCTGCTGGGTATATTGAAAGCACACCAACGAAACCCAGGGAAGCGCTCAGTTTCTTTCAGCAAACTTTGCTGAGTCGGCCCGACGACGCAGTGGCGTACACAATTTGACTCGCTGTTTTCTCAAATTATTAAATGAAAATCATCAAAACCAATATTCCAGAGGTCCTCATCATCGAGCCCAAGGTGTTCGGAGATGCTCGGGGGTTCTTTTTGGAAAGCTTCAATCAAAAGGCGTTTGATGAAGCGACGGGAGTTAATTATCAGTTTGTGCAAGACAACCACAGCCGCAGTTCCAAGAATGTGCTCAGAGGGCTGCATTATCAGTTGCATCAGCCCCAAGGCAAACTGGTGCGTGTGGTGAGTGGTGCCGTATATGACGTGGCGGTCGACATTCGCAAAAGCTCAGCGACTTTTGGGCGATGGGTGGGGGTCGAGCTGAGTGCAGACGACCACCGGCAGTTGTGGGTGCCCCCGGGATTTGCGCATGGTTTTGTCGCACTCAGCGATTCTGCAGATTTTCTGTATAAGACCACTGATTATTACGCACCGGCCCATGAGCGTTGCATCTTGTGGAACGACTCCTCGCTTGCCATCGATTGGCACATCTCAGAGGAGCCTAATCTTTCAGCAAAAGACGCACAGGGGGTTTCCTTGGCCAATGCTGAAATTTTCGGTTGAAATGAGAGACTACCAACGCTACACACTGAACAAACCTCATCGTTCATCGCGCAGCGTCCCCTGCATAGCGTGAAAAAGCTTGTCCGAAGCGAACTGGGGATTAAGTGGGTCGAGCGAGAAGATATTGTGTCCGCGGGGCACACGCTGCCCTTCCCAAGTGGGTTCGACAAAGAAGGATAGGAAGTCCGCCCCTTGTTCAGAGTGACTCTTCAGCACGTCTGCCATTGCTTGGCGATCCATCGCCTTCAACGGGTGAAATTCAGTGACGCCATAACGGTGATGGCCTGATCGTTTCAACCAATCCGAAAAGGTCGGTCCGTACGTCGACTCCCCATACAAACTCACGCCCAAGCGCAACCCTGAACCACTATTTTTTCTTAGCGAATCTTCAATCGCAAATTTGTGGGTATCCCAACTGGGATTGGTAAATGGAATGATCTGGTGCGTGTAGCGAGGCACGCTTGCCAAGCAGGAGGCTTGCACGGGTTTATCGATGTACGCTAGATACCGGCTGATTTGCCGTGAGCGAAACGCGTGCCACAGGTTGACTAAAGGGTTGTAATAGTATGACGACTGTTCTTGAGGGAAATCGATTGAAGCCTGCAGTGCGGGAGAGGCAGGCAGTGATCTGGGCAAAGCCCGCTGGGGCTGAAGCTGCGGAGTGTTTTGCTGCCTATCCATCACCGCAACCTGTCGGGTACCCAGATGGCTCAGCCGACCGGGCTCGTCTTCCAAAAAGATATCGAGTTGGTGCAGGCCGGTGGGCCATTGCCGAAAGTCCAATTCCAAGCGCCAGCCTGTGTTGGCCGACCCGAACTGAGGCATCGCAGCCAACACGTCTTGTCTGCTCAGTTGTACGGCAGCTTTTCCGGCATACACGCCGTTGCGGTAGATCTGAATGTGTAGAGGCCGGCCTGGCTGCGCATTCGGCAGGAATGCCCATCCCGAAACGGGCAAGCTTCCGTGCGCAAAAGAATCGATATGTTCTGAAAATCGAGTTAATGGCTCGGTACGAATATCCTTGGACGGCGGATCAATCTCGTTGAACGATCGATAATTGCTACCAATCAGCCTATTGAATTGTGCGATGGATTGGAACTCACGCTCCAAACTTTTCCGGAAGTTACGAACGGACTCTGCACTGTAGTCGGTGATGCGATAGGGCGTCCCGTATCCCATGCCCGCTTGAAAGTCGGGAAACAAATGATGCAACTCTCCCAGCAGCGTGATGGCACGGATCTTTTCGCGGTCTTTTTCCTCAAGTCCGCAAGCTTCATCCAATACGGCGTGTATCGCTTGCAGCCTACGCTGGGTGATGGGGTTGTCGGTACGTGCAAAACTCCAGTTGTAAATAGACGAGTCGTAATAGGAATCGACTCCTAGAGGCCCGTCTCTTGTTTGAGCCAGATTCGCTGTGTCCTCCGCCAATTCGCGCTCGATAGGAGCGTTTGCTGCGAAGTGGGTGGAGAAAAGGTAAAGCACTAGTGGGTGGTTAGAGTCGCGGATTGTGTGAACCAATCGCTTGACCATGTCTTGATCAATTTCCCAGCGTTGCCCTTCTTTTTTAAACAGTTGCAGCAACGGCACAGGCAGTGTGTAGCCCAGCGGGTAACGCACAGGTGAAGTAGGTGTGGGGCTGAAGTCCTGCAGCGTGGCATCAATCAGCGCGCCAGCAGAACCGTCGGAACCGCCGCACCGTTTTGCCAGGCTGGCGGGTACATCAGAGTTCGGCGGTTGAATTAGTATGCACGGCTCAATCACACCGACCATGGGCGCGATCATCATTCCGCGCATTAAGGGGGCAGTGTGTGTAGCGCGCTCGAACCAGAGTGCACCCAATGCACCTGCGCAGATAATTCCTGCGCCACTCAGTGCGATCGCATAACGAACGTATCGGGTCGAAGACGGCGGAATTGAGGGTAAGTCTGCGGGCATGAGTCAGGTGGTTTGGTCGGTTGGCTTAGCAGTTACTGTAAATGCACAAAACCCGCGTGCAGTTGCTGCCGTCCTGAGCACAGGGCATCCGGCGCACTGCCTCCATGGCGCCCGGCTACACTGCAAGCCATTGCTCGCCGAGGGAGCATGCATCGCGACGAGTGCATTCTTCTCTGGTGGCGTTACTCTGCTATCGTGCCATGAACCATCCTTCCCTATCCGAACGTGTAGAGCCTATGGGCGTTGACGTCGTGGCTCCGCGTCTGCGCATTGGTGAGCTTCTGGTGCAGTCAGGCAAGGTGAGTGCGCGAGACGTCGACCGTGCCTTGTTGGCTCAACAGGAAATGGGCAGCATGCTGGGCCGAGTGCTGGTGCGGCTGGGGCTGGTCTCCGAAATCGACGTGGTTCAGGCGTTGGCTCGGCAACTCGAGATACCGATGGTGTCCGAGGATGCCTTTCCTGAGTTCATTCCTGAGGTGGAGGGCCTGCTGCCCGACTTTATGCAGGCCAATATCGTCTGTCCCCTGTATGTGCAGGACGAAGCGCTGCATGTAGCGATGGCTACTCCACAAGATGCGTTTGTACTGAAGGCGTTGCGCTTGGTCACTGGGCGCCAGATCATCCCTCACCTTGCGCTAGAGAGCGTTATTGAAAAGGCACTCACGGAGCCCCAGCAGGCGCCTGCTGATGAAGAGGCCGTGGATGATGGCTTTGGCGACGGCATGGATGGCGGCGACTTCGTCGAGCATCTGAAGGATCTGGCTAGCGAAGCGCCTGTGATCCGCTTGGTGAACTCGATCATTGGGCGGGTCATCGACCTGCGTGCATCAGACATTCATTTGGAACCGTTTGATGATGGCCTCCACGTGCGCTACCGCGTGGACGGCGTGATTCATACGGGAGAGCTTGTTCCACCTCGCCTCAGCGCGGCTGTGAATTCCCGGGTGAAATTGCTGGCCCATCTGGATATTGCCGAGCGGAGGTTGCCGCAGGACGGGCGCATCAAGACCCGAGTCAAAGGGCGTGAACTTGACCTTCGGGTCTCTACCGTACCTACGGTTCACGGAGAAAGCGTGGTGATGCGGGTACTGGATCGCGCGAGTGTGCGGCTCGACCTTGAAAAGATGGGTTTTGAGAAAGACACGCTGGCCCGGTTCAATATGCTTTTGGCGCGACCTCACGGCATTTTGCTTGTCACGGGCCCTACCGGTTCCGGCAAGACGACCACGCTTTACGCCGCGCTGTCCAAGATCGATGCGGACGCCAACAAGATCATCACGGTCGAAGACCCGGTGGAGTATCAGTTGGAGGGTATTAACCAGATCCAGGTGCATCCGCAGATCAACCTGACGTTTGCCAACGCTCTGCGCTCCATCCTGCGGCAGGATCCCGACATCATCATGATTGGTGAGATGCGAGATGGCGAAACGGCTCAGATCGCGGTGCAATCTGCGCTCACTGGGCACTTGGTGCTATCCACCCTCCACACCAACACCGCAGCCGGTGCCGTGATTCGCATGCAGGACATGGGTGTTGAGAGTTACCTCATCACTTCGGCTGTCAATGGCGTGCTGGCTCAGCGGCTGGTTCGCACCTTGTGCAGTCACTGTAAAGAGGCTTACGAACCTGGTGCTGAGGTCAGGGAGCGCACGGGCTTGAACCGTTTCGCAATCTCTGGCCAGCTGGTATATCGCGCCGTAGGGTGTGAGCAGTGCCGCCAGTCAGGTTACAAAGGGCGGATGGGTATTCATGAATTGTTCGTACTGGATGAACCTATGAGGCGTGCCATCATCGACGGGCGTGATGCCAATGCCCTGAATGCTTTGGCGTCTCAAGCAGGAATGCTCAACTTGTACGAAGACGGTCTGCGTAAGGTCGCTGCGGGTTTGACTACGCTCGACGAATTGGCGCGTGTGACACAGGATCAGTCGGATGCCTGATTATTCCTGGCGGGGCGCGTCTGCCGAGGGCAAGGTCATCGAGGGCCACTTGAACGTGGTTAACGAAGCTGCAGTGCTCAGGCATTTACGAGACCAGGGATTGACCCCTCTGGCTGTCACCGAGGGTATTACAGCAGCTGCGGCATTGGGCAAAGCTGGCTCGGCCTCCAGTGCCACCGCGGCAGCCATGCTGGCGCCCACGCGCAAAACCCGGGTGGACAAAAGCCCTGTCAGATCTTCGGATGTGCTTGCGCTGACGTCCGAGTTATCCATCATGTTGAGAGCGGGTCTGGCACTGGACAACGCATTGCGAGTACTCATCGAGATGAGCTATAAGCCCAGCGTTGCCTTGTTGCTGCAGGGTGTGCTGGATGCGGTCAAAGGCGGAACACCGCTGAGCCGGGCGCTGGTCCCCCACCGGGACCTCTTTGGTGACTTCTACATCAACATGATTCGTTCTGGAGAAGCCAGCGGGCAAATGTCGGCGGTCATGGAGCGGTTGGTTGAGCACATGGAGCGTCAGCGTGCACTGCGTGAAAGCGTGATCTCGGCCACCATTTACCCAGCTATTTTGCTGGGAGTAGCTGTACTCTCGCTGATCGCAATGCTGGGCTTTGTCGTTCCGCAATTCGAGAAGTTGTTTACCGATATGGGGGATGCGCTGCCCTTGCCGACCCAGTGGGTCATGGCACTCGGGCACGCTTTCAAAAGTTATGGCTTGTTCATCGGTGTGCTGCTCTTCGGAGCTTTTTCGTTATTGATGCGCTGGTTTCGTTCGCCCCCTGGCAGGGCATGGTGGCAAGCATGGCTCCTGAGGCTTCCACTTGTAGGGCGGTTAACCCTCAAGTACCAACTGACACTTTTCTCTCGCTCGTTGGGCACTCTGCTAGGTAATGGCGTTCCCATGTTGACAGCCTTGCACATTGCCACTGACACCGTAAGCAACACCGTTTTGCAGCAGGCGCTCAGCAAAGTGGCACCTATCGTCAAGGAGGGGGGCAAGGTGGTTCAGGCTGTTTCCGCTACGCTTATCTTTGAACCGTTGGCCATCAA
Source organism: Acidovorax sp. WCS2018Noco2-16 (assembly GCF_031843945.1). Classification (NCBI taxonomy): domain Bacteria; kingdom Pseudomonadati; phylum Pseudomonadota; class Betaproteobacteria; order Burkholderiales; family Comamonadaceae; genus Acidovorax; species Acidovorax sp. WCS2018Noco2-16. The sequence continues at coordinate 75,428 of NZ_JAVTJJ010000009.1, read as the reverse complement.
TCTGATACGAGTTGGCGAAGAAACGGGGCGCATCGGACCGATGATGCTGGAGTTGTCCAACATATTGAACCGTGAGGTGGAAACGGGTATCAAACGCCTGTTGACGTTGGTGGAGCCGGTGCTGATCCTGGTTCTTGGCGTGCTTATCGCAGCCATCATCGTGTCGATCCTTCTGGGCATCCTGTCGATCAACGACCTAGCCGTATAAATTTTTTTCTAAGGAGCCGCTTTTCATGGCGCAAACTCGTGCGAGCCGTACCGCCGGCCAACTGCAATCCCGCCGGCCTGTGCGTGGTTTTACCCTGATCGAATTGTTGGTAGTGCTGGCCATCTTGACTCTGCTGGCCGGCCTTGTTGGCCCTCGGGTGCTTAATCAGTTAGGGGGAGCCAAGGCGAAGACGGCAGGTGTGCAGATCGCTGATCTCGACAAGTCACTGGAGCTCTTCAAGCTGGACGTGGGGCGGTACCCCACCACCGAAGAAGGCCTCGAGGCTCTGGTCAAGCGCCCTGGGACTGTGAACGGATGGTCGGGCCCCTACCTCAAGGGCGGTGTCCCAAGCGACCCTTGGGGGCATCCTTATCGGTATGCAGGTCCTGGCCCGAATGGTGGCATTGAAATCCTGTCTTTGGGTTCCGACGGCGCTCCGGGTGGTGACGGCGAAGCTGCCGACCTCCGGAACGTCCAGTAAGCCATCATCGCGTCGTTCTGCCTCGTTGATAGCATGCGTCGCGCGCGCGGCTTTACGCTGGTAGAGCTTCTTGTGGTTTTTGCCATTCTGGCACTTGTCATTGGATTGGTGCCTGTTGCTTTTGAGCGGCTCCGCGAATCGTCGCAGTATCGTGATGCTGTTCGCACAATGTTCAGCCAAATGCGATCTGCTCGCGTCACGGCCATGGCTGAAGGCCGGGAGGTGCGGTTCACGGTGGACCTGCAGGGGCGAGCCTACGGTATGGAGCCGAACCTCAAACCATTGCCTGAGCCACTGCAACTGCGGGCCATTGTTGCAGGCAGGGAATTGGGGCCTCAGGGGCAGGCATCCATCCGGTTTCTCCCGAGTGGTGGAGCAACTGGCGGAAGCATAGAGATACTTCGCTCGCCCCAGGTTGGGACACGGCTGCGCGTTGACTGGTTGTCGGGGCGTGTAAGCCAAGAGGCTCTGACGCCATGAGGCACATCGTGCGACAACGCGGAATGACGCTGCTGGAATTGCTGGTTGCGTTTGCCATCATGGCGCTGGCGCTGGGCATGCTCTACCGCGCCATGGGCAGTGGAGCCCGCAGCGCGGGTGATGTGGAGCGCTATCAGCGTGCCGTTCTGTTGGCTGAGTCTGTCATGTCGCTTCGTGATGCGGTGCCAGAACAAGGCTGGCGCCAGTCGGGTGCGAGTTCAGGCTACCGCTGGCAGGTCACTTCCACTCCTTTCGGCACCGGCTTGTCAGGAGCTAACATTCCGCCGCTGCACGAGGTGCGGATCGTCGTCACTTGGTTCGATGGCGACCGCGACCGCAACTTTGAACTCATCACATTGCGGCCACAGCGAAAGCCACCAGAAGCGGGGTTTTCTCGGTGAAAGGCTGCATTGACCGGCGTTTGCCTTTGGTTGCTGCTGACCATTCCCGCGGCTTTACGCTGGTGGAGCTGCTGGTGGTTATTTCCCTGCTGTCTCTCATCATGTTGGCTCTGGGCTCTGCGCTGCGTACCGCGGCCCAGACGGAAGTGCGGGTAGATTCTAGGCTCCAGCGCGCTGATGAATTGCGCGTGGCGCAGGGCTTTCTGCGTTCAGTGCTGGAGCGCGTGTCAGCACAGAAGATTGCGATGCCAGTGCCTTTGGGTTCGAGTCAGTTCTTTTTTCTCGGCCAGCCACAGCAGTTGGCTTGGGTGGGCGTAATGCCTGGCCGGTATGGCGCCGGAGGGCGATATCACTTCCGCATTGGATTGGTCGATTCCGCTGAGTCCGGTGGTGCGCTGGTCTTGCAATACACGCCGTGGATCGATGTCGCCACTTTGCCTAACTGGAACAGCGCGGCGTCGTACACCCTTATGACTGGCGTGAGCAACGTGGCGCTCCAATATGAAGACGCTCGGTATGAGCCACCGGTATGGTCTGCATCCTGGGCGGAGGTCGATGTGCTCCCACAGCGGGTATTGATCTCTGTCCAGGCCGCAGACGGTGCCTGGCCTGAACTCGTTGTACCTCTGCGCGCTATGCCAGCCAGCGACCCTCGTTCCAGCGAACCAACGTTCGGAGGAGGCTAGAGTGCAAACTCGGTGCAAATTTGCTGGTGTCGCACCCCGGCGCGCCGCTCTTCGCGGCATGGCGCTTATTGCTGTGCTATGGATTGTGGCGGCTCTTAGTGTCATCGCTACCGGACTGGCCCGGTCTATCCGAGACGAAGCCCGCATGATGTCCTTGTCACGGCAGTCGGTGCAGGCGCAGGCTTTAGGTGACGGTGCTATTCAGATTGCGCTTCAGGCCTTGTCCGCTAACAATCAGCCTCTAACGCAGTGGGTGCAATCGCAAGTGGTGTATCGCGGCGTTTCCATGCAAGTGCAGGTCACTCCATTGAGTGGATACATTGATATCAATGCGGCCCCGCCGTCTCTATTGGAACGGCTGTTTTCTGTCGCAGGAGGACTTGCTCCGGCTGCGGCACAGACTGCCGCGCAGGCCGTGATTGCGGTGCGTGATACGCCGGACGCCAGGGGCGCGCGGCAGCGGTTCGAAGCAGAAGAAGACCTGCTAAGAGTGCCCGGCATTGACTATGACCTCTATGCTAGACTCGCCGATCTTTTGACTGCCGACGTACGCGGTTCAGGCCGTGTAAACCCATTGGCAGCGCCTGTTGAGGTGTTAATGGTGCTGACCGGCGGCAACGCAGGTGCTGCGATGCAGATCGCTTCCAGAAGGGCAGCGGGTCAGGTGGGGGTGGACACGTCTTCTATTGATGGGTCGCTCACCGAGATTTCCGCAGTGAGGCAATTCCGAATACAGGCGAGGGTGCCCATGGCCGACGGATCGGTAATGCGGATTGCCCGCAACGTCGCTTTAGATGCACGGATGCCAGATGGCGCTCCGTGGCACACCTTCCGCACTTTCCGCAGTGTTGAGCCTGTCCAACGCGCAAACACCCAATAACAGATGCCGTCCCTTTCCTCCGACGCCCGTTTTCTAGGCATCGACCTCCATACACTTTGGCGAGACATTCGTCACGCTTGGGCGGGGGTGAATGACTGGCCTGTGCTGTCGTGGCTTACGCCTGAGCCGCAGGTGGTATTGCTGCACGCAGACGGCGGGCAATCATTCTGGTGCGGTGGTGTTGTGTACGCCCAGCCCGTCGGTCGGCTCAAAGCTAGTTTTACAGCGCTGGAGTTGCCCGACGACTATGTGCTTCGCCGCACACTGACGCTGCCACGTATCGCCAGCAGTGATCTGGAAAGCGCCATTGCCTTGCAGGCTCGCTCCATCAGCCCGTTTCCTGTCGACGATCTAGTGTGGGGTTACATTGCTCGGGGCGGCGCCCATGAGGGCACTTTGGTAGAGCTCATGCTTGCGTCACGCAGGCAAGTATCTGCGTACGCTGCATCGCAGGCAGCGCGACTGGGCGCTATTGCCGATTACGAGGTGTGGGTGCGAGGCGCTGACGGATTGCCTGCGGTACTGCGCGGCTATGGAGAGGGCGCGCGCAAGGCCTATGCTCGTCGCTTTCGCAAGGCGGGGTACGCCTTGCTTGCCCTTAGCGCAGTGCTGTTGTTGGCAATGGCCATCACCCCTACTTTGCAGTTACGCATGCGTGCTTTGCAGGCATCAGCATCGTATCAGGCACTCTCACAGCGGGTGGCGCCGCAGGTTCAGCAGCGGGAGGCCATGCTGAAATCCATCGAAAAACTTAGTGCGCTGTCCGAATTGGTGTCAGATCGGCTGGAGCCTTTGCGTGTGTTGGACATGCTGACCAAGGTGCTCCCTGACGATACGGCAGTGCAAAGCTTCAAACTGCAAGGGCGCAAGGTGACGCTGGCTGGAATCACTGGCAATGCTTCTGCCCTGATGCAATTGCTGGGTGAGCAACCTGGGTTGCGCGACGTGAAAGCGCCAAGCCCGGCAACCCGTCTCGGCACCTCTGCCAAAGAGAGCTTTGTGATCGAATTCACGCTTGACCTGAGAGAGTTTGGCGTGGTGGTGCCCGCGTCGGTAGCCTCCACTGCTGTGCTTTCAACTGCTCCAACGGCTTCATCGCAAACTGCTTCGGTCGCGGCGCCAGTACCAGCAACCTCAGCTGCGCCCACTTCAAACGGTCTTGCCGGTGTTGCCCCTATCGCTGCGGCAGGTGCAGGTGGCAGCGGTGGGGCGTCGTTCGGTGGGGCCGCCCCTCCCGTGCCGGTCGGTGGAAAGACACCGTGATGAAAAAATTACATGTTCGCGAGTTAGCTCTGGTGGTTGGCACGCTGTTGGTGGTACTTAACCCTTTGGTCGTTGGCGGTTGGTATGTGGCCAGCAAGCACCGATGGGCACAGGGACAGCTTGCCACGTTGGAGCCGCGCCACGCACGGCTGCTTGGATTGGAGGTTCAGCGTGAAGAGATAGCGAGCGTGCTGAGTAAGGCCAATCAAATGCGCGCGCAGTACATCTACCCTGCCACACAAGATCCCAATCAGACAGGCAATGTGGCCCAGCAAAAGGTTCGAGATATTTTCAACGCTGCAGGTCTTCAGATCAGAAGCAGCCAAGTGTTGCCATCTAAGGATGAAAAAGGTTTTGATCGCATTCCCCTGACGCTTCGTACCGAAGGCGATCTGATCGCGGTTCAGAGCGCGCTGGCAGTGCTCAGCAGCCAGTTGCCCATCATTATTCTTGATGATCTGGAAATCCAAGTCGTGGGCGGCCTTGCCAGCGCGAACCCAAAATTCACGCCCAAGTTGACGGTCCAATTCGGCCTCAGTGTGTTGCGGGAGCGTCCATGAAAAGGTATGCACTGCATCTTTTGACGGTGCTGGCCGCCGGGCTATCCTTATTGTTGGCGGGCTTTTGGCTCAAGCCCGACGGTTCTGTGCGCAACGGCACCTGGGTTCCGCCTGAACCAGTTCTGAACGACTACCAGGCGATGCTGCCAGTCCTGCCTCCCATAGGATCCGCAGACACCACCCGTTTTGTCGCCATGCTCGACAGACCCATCTTCTCCGCGACCCGGCGTCCACCTCCTCCCCCGCCTCCTCCGGAGTCGGTTCAAGCTCCGCCTCCCGACAATCTCAGCACTGCCCGTCTATCGGGCGTTTTCCAGGGGGAGGGTGTCGGCGGCGTGATCATGTTGATCGGTGGTAAGCAACGTCGAGCGCAAATCAACGATGCAGTGGAAGGTTGGACCCTCAGATCTATCCAGGGGCGGACGGTCACTTTTGGCCGCGGCGCGCAACAACGGGTGCTCACTTTGGAGCGCGCGCTGCTGCAAACAGCTGGGGCAGAAAGTGCCTCTACACCTGCTTCTGGCCGCGCCACCCCTGTCACTCGAGGAGCCAGGCCCGTGCAGCGTGGGCAGGTTTCTGTGCCTGCGGTGCCTGTTGCTGCAAGTCCCACGCCAGCGGCAGTTGCTCCGTCCAGTCCACCTGCCGCAGCGGCTGCAGCGCCTCGTGCCGCAACGGCGCCGGCGCCTGGGCGAACAGGAGACGCGCCCGCTCCATCTGCTGAGCCTACATTTGGTGGGCGTTAATTGCCCACTCGCAAGTTTCACCGTGATAGATCGGTAAATCAGAATGACTTTTCCCCGCTACGCCCTCACCACGTTGGCTCTCGCTGCACTCGCCACGACTGTGGGAGCACAGACAAATCCCGCCTTGACAGAAAGTGGTAGCGCTTCCCCTTCCGGTATGCAGCAGTCGCCCACCGCTGCAGCGGATGCTCCAGCTCCTGCCGCGCAAGACGGAACAGTCGAATCCAAGCCCCGATTTATGCGGGGCAATGATGTTGTGGTGGCGCCCCCGAAGGTTGTGCCGCCTCTCACCGGGGCGCCTCTATCGTTCAACTTTGAAGAAGCGCCCGTCTCTGAGGTGGTTCGCACGCTGCTCGGCGACATTTTGAAAGCGCCGTATGTGCTTCATCCGCCGCTTGCGGGCACGGTGACGTTGTCTACACGCACGCCTATACCACCAGATCAAGCGGTGTTCTTGCTGGAAAGTGCACTGCAGGCTAACGGCTTGGCCATGTTGCGGGACGCTCGAGGCACCTACCACGTTGGCAAGCCTGAACTACTGCGAGGCATTGGCGGCTCTATTCGCCAAGCGGGCCGTTCTACTCCCCTGCCACCTGGTTATGGCGCTGTTGTCATCCCCTTGCAGTTCATTGGCGCTGGCGAAATGGCGTCCATTTTGCGACCAATGGTGCCGCCAGAGTCCATCGTCCGCGTGGACCCTCTTCGCAATCTGCTCGTCATGGCCGGCACGCGTACGCAGGCTGAAGGCTGGCTCGACATGGTCAGCACCTTCGACGTTGACTTGCTCAAAGGCATGTCCGTGGGGATTTTTCCCTTGAAGCACGTTTCCATCGAAGAGGTGGAAACGGCCTTGCGGTTGATGGGGGGTGGCGGAGCGGATGGCAGCCCGGCAGGCCGCAGCGGTGCGGCAGGTTCCCCTGCTGGCGCGGTGACCGCGGGCACGGCAGGCGCTGTCGGGCAGGGCGCGGGCGCAGCGCGAGGTGCTGCAGCACTGACAGAGAGCAACACATTTTTTGGTGCGTTGCGCATCGTGCCCATTGAGCGCCTCAACAGTATTTTGGTCGTTACGCCTCGTGCATCGTATTTGGAAGAGGCGCGCCGCTGGATCGAAAAACTAGACCAACCAAGTGACAACGGAGCAGAGCCACAACTGCATATCTACAAGGTGCAAAACGGCAATGCCCGTCATTTGGCCGGCGTGCTTAGCGGTATCTTCGGCGGGGGGGCGGCCAGTGGTGGCTATGCCAACAGCGGCGTGGCGCCTGGTCTGGGCGGCGGGTATGGCAATACGTCCAGCCAAATGGGGAACTCAGGCTTTGGCAATTCAGGATTCGGCAATTCAGGCTCTGGTAATTCAGGGTTTGGCAATTCGGGTTTTGGTAATTCCGGTTTCGGGAACAGCAGCGGCTTCGGCGGCAATAGCGGGTTCGGCAGCCGCGCCTCGGGTGGTCAGTTCAGTCAGGGCGCAAACAACAATGGCTCAACGAATCAGGGCACAACCACTGCATTGATAGGCAATATCCGTGTCATGGCGGATGAACTCAATAACTCCATCTTGGTATGGGGTACCAAGAGCGAATTCTCAAAGATCGAACCCACGCTGAAGCGGCTGGACTTGCCCCCCACACAAGTGCTGATCGACGCGTCCATTGTCGAAGTCACGCTGAACGATTCGCTGGAATACGGGCTGCAGTGGGCGTTCGGCGGTGGGGCTGGAAGCTACGACGGCGCAGGCGTTATGAATACTTTGCCGAATGGTTTGAGTGCGCCGCCCAGCCGCACCAGCCTGAACAACATCAATGCGGGTTCAGGTTTCACTTATTCACTGCTGAATTCAGCGGGCAATGTGCGAGTGATCTTGAATGCATTGGCCAGCAAAGGGCTGGTCAAGATGGTGTCCAACCCGTCGCTGATGGTTCTTGACAATCATGTGGCAATGATGTCGGTGGGCAACCAAGTTCCCGTCCCAACGCAGTTGCTGCGTGATACCAACGGGGCGACGAGCCAGGGTTATCAATATCGTGATACGGGGGTCAATCTCGCCGTGACGCCATCAGTGAATGCAGGCAATCTGGTCACAATGCAGATTGACCAGTCTTTGACAGACACGTCAGATGTCAACAATGCCAATGATCAGCCCACCTTCCTTCAACGGCAGATCACAAGCAAGGTCGCGGTGCGTTCCGGAGAAACCGTGGTGCTTGGGGGTCTGATCAAAGACACGCAGTCGTCCGGTAAGCGTGGCATACCACTGTTGCAAGACATCCCGGTAGTCGGTAATCTTTTCGGAACAAATAGCCGGGCAGGGGACCGTACCGAACTACTGGTCATTCTGACTCCGCGCGTGGTGCGCACGGACCCAGAAATTCGTGAGGTTAGTGAAGACCTGCGCGACCGTCTCAAAGGTCTGCGTGTCATTGACGAGCGAAACTCGCGAACGCAAGGTGCGGCTGCCTTACCTGCTGCCAAGCTGCCTCTGCCTATCAATCCTTTGCCGGCGCAGTAATAGGCTGATCCGATGATCATTTCCTCACAGAGATCCTAATGACGTTCTACAACATGACCCGTTTTCATTTCGTTTCGAAAATCGCCCTGCTGGGCGCAGTAGTGGCTCTGAGCGGATGTGCGTCCCTTTCCGGCTCAGAGGGAGCCGTTAAAAGCCGGGCTCATAATTTTTGGCAAGCCAGAGTAGAGGGAAGGCCCGACAAAGCCTATGAGTTGACCACCCCTTCGTATCGGCAAGTGAAAAGCTTCCAGCAATATCGAGTGAAGTTCGCAGGTTTGGGCGCGAAGGCGGCTGAGGTAGAGGGCGTCAAGTGTGAGGCTGAGAGGTGCGTCGCTCGTATCAAGCTGGCAGTTCAGCCCGGCTTGGCCTTGCTTAAGCTGGACAGCATAGAGATGTACATGGACGACGTGTGGGTTCGTGAAGACGGGCAGTGGTGGCATTACGAAGCTCCATAAGCGCTTGCTAGCCGCGCATGGTGTCTCAACAAGAGGCGTGTGTTGCATTTCATCAACAACGCGTTTTATTACAGTTTTCCCTCCCTGCTCCCACTTCGTACGCTGTGCTAACATTCCCCGGCGTAATCAATCGTGGTAGTTGCGCTTACCAACTTTTTTAACTGGAGTTCCTTGTATGAAGAAAAATGTTCTGGCTCTGAGCATTGCTGCCATGATTGGTGGCCTGGGCCTGGCAGGCGTCGCGTCGGCTGAAGTGATCGTCGGTACCGGTACTGGCGGAATGACGACGTCCGACGCCACTGAGCTGCGTATTTCCGATGCTGGCGTTGGCCACAATCTGCTGGTGCCTTACTTCAACGCGCAAAATGGCAACATGAGCGTGTTCCACGTGGTCAACACCGACACCGTGAACGGCAAGGCTGTGAAGGTGCGTTTCCGTAGCGCCTCTAACTCTGACGATATTCTTGACTTTCAAGTCTTCCTGTCGCCTGGTGACGTGTGGACCGCTGCTGTGACCGCTGGCGCCAATGGCGTGGCGCAAATCACGACGGCTGACAACAGCTGCACCGTGCCTGCTCTGCAAAAGAATGTGGCTCGCTCGTTCGTGACGGATCGCCTGAATCCAACGATCTTGCCCGAAGACAAGGCCAACCAAACCCGTGAAGGGTATGTCGAGCTGTTCAACATGGCTGACATTCCTCCAACCACTTCTGGCACGGAGACCGCGCCTGATCTGTACTACGCAATCAAGCACAAGAGCGGTGTGGCTCCTTGCTCGGTGGCTGGCTCTGCCTCGCGCACTCTGCTGAACTCGCGCGCCATCACGAACCACTTTGATGAAGCGGCTACCCGCGCTTTGGGTTTCGACACGCCTACCTCTGGTTTGTTGGGCGACTGGTACATCATCAACGTACCACAGACGACGACCTTCTCTGGTGCAGCTACCTCGGTGGTTGCTTTGGATGACGCTGGAGTGTCCGCTCGCGGCAACTTCGTGCATTTCCCACAAACTGCTGCTCCATTCGTTTCCAACACGGCTACTCGCACGGTTGACTTTTTCACGGCGGATCCCCTGTTCCGTACGGATGCACAGGTTGCCAACGGCACTTCGTATGCACCAGGTTCCGGTGCTGCGACGCTTCGTGCGTCCAACTACGACCTGCCTGACATGTCGACGCCTTACGCAACGCAGAATTTCGCTAACACCGCACCGCTCGCGCAAGCTAACTTGCTGACCTCTGCTCTGGCTGCCACTTCGGTGACGAACCAGTACGCAACGGATGCGGTGATCTCTGCGAAGACGGACTGGGTGTTCTCTATGCCTACGCGTCGTTACAGCGTGGTCGCCAACTACGCTGCCTCGGGCACGGCCCCTAACGGTCAGTCGGTGGTGGGTATTAACGCACCTAACTATCGCTTGTTCTCCGTATTGGCTGGTGGCACTGACACTGCTGAATGGTTCCGTCCTAACAACACCAGCATCGATTCGCGCGGCAATATCTGCGTAGCAGCGGATGCAACTGGCTCCTTCTTCCGTGACCGTGAAGAGGGTCCAGATCAAGCCGGTGAAGAGCCAGTGTTCTCGCCAGGCACGCCATCCGCACCTACCCGTTTCAGCTTCTGCGGTGAAACCAGCGTGCTGTCGTTCGCTGACGCCGGCTCTTCCGTGCTGGCCGGTAACGTTGCTCGTCAAAACCTGACTTCTGGTATTGCTGAAAACGGCTGGGGCTTGATCAGCACGGTCAACGGTGGTCCTGGTCTGCCAATCCTGGGTTCTGCTTTCATCAAGCTGACGAACCCAGACGTGGGCAACGGCGTGTCCGGCAACTTCGGTATCACGTGGCCGCACCGTTTCACCCGCGCTTTGGCACCTGCTGCTGTTACGCCTACGCCTTAAGATTAGGCGTCGATAATTTGCCTAGTAAGGGCACTTAGTCGCAGAGATGCGATCAAAAAAGGCGGGGTTTCCCCGCCTTTTTTTTTGGAAATTGACCGCATGCATGACTCTAAAAATTCTCATACTCACTTTTTTCGGTTATCACAAAAGCTCGTCGCCCTCGCGGTGTTGCAAATAGCTGTTTGCGCAAATGCGCAACCCGTGACCGGCTCTGCCGCTCAGGCCTCGGGCAGGTCTGCAACCACTAACGATGCATCAATGCCCGCCGCCGCGTTGCCGTCGACGTCTGTTTTGGTTCGGGGTTCAAAAGCGACGGTCACCGTGGGCGACGTTCAGGCCGATGCAGCTATGCGCATTCCAGCAGAAAACTTAGACCAAGTGCTGTCGCGCTCCGCAGCAGTCAGTCAGATCGCGACTAACCTGTATGCGCGACGTGCCATGGCCGCTGATGCTGAAGCCGCTAAACTCAACGAACTGCCTGCAGTCGCGGCTGCGTTGCAAGTGGCGAAAGATCGGGTACTGTCTGACGCGTGGCTCGCAAAAATTGGCGACCAGAACTCAATTTCTGACGCCGCTGCAGAAGGCTTAGCGCTCGCTGCTTACAAAGCGAAGCCCGAGCGCTTTGTGACGAGGGAACAGATTCGCGTCCGCCATATTTTGTTCAGTGGTGTAACTCCTGAGTCACGTGCACAAGCCGAAACTGCGCTTGATGAACTGAAGAAGGGCGCAGATTTTGGGAAGTTGGCGCGTGAAAGCTCAGCTGATAAAGGTAGCGGAGCCAAGGATGGCGATTTGGGATTTTTTGAACGCGGTCGCATGGTACCTGCGTTTGAACAGGCTGCTTTTGCGCTCACTACCCCTGGCGAACTTAGTGGAGTAGTTGAAAGCCAGTTCGGATACCACATAATAAGATTTGAAGAGCGGAAACTGCCAGGGCCGCAACCATTCGAGGACGTGCGCGGCGAACTTATGAAGGAGGCGCGCGGCACGCTTCTTCAAGAAGCCCGTGTGTCGGAAGCACAGCGGCTTCAGCAAGGCATGACCGTGGAGAAGGACGCAGTTTCTGCCTTCAGTGCGACTTTTAAACCGACCACTGTGCGTATCGCTCCTTGACAGAAGCGGGTCTGGAGTATTTGCATCTGTCCTTCTGATGCGCGACGGTCTTCGGCAACGGCTGATGTACCGTAGTCGCCAAATACCGTCGCAATTCCTTTCGCTTCTGGGCACGCCTCTGAACGCGTTTCCAAGGGGCCGGTAGCGGCATTCGTCTCTCCGTTTCGAAAAATATTTGTGTTCCATGCGAACTTTGATTGATGAATGGCAAGCGGTAAGCAGTGCTCGGTCGCTGATCTGGGTGCTGACAAAGCGGGAAGTGGCCGCGCGGCATGCTGGCACCGCTGTAGGTGTACTTTGGCCGTATTTACAGCCTCTGCTTAGCGTCGCTGCGTACTACTTGGTTTTTGACGTAGTGTTTTCGATGAGGCTGCAGGATGGAGGTGTGCCCCATGCGGTCGGTACCTTCCTCGTAGTCGGGGCCCTGCCCTGGATGGCTTTCTGTGATGCGGTGTCGCGCGGCATGAACAGCTTGATCGAAGCCGGCGGCATGCTGCAGAAGAATCCGCTACCGCCGGTGTTGTTTACCACCCGTGCGGTGCTTGCCAGTGCTGTGATCTATGGGCCCATCATCGCTTTGGTGGCGTTGGTCTACACGCCGTTGCACGGGTTCCGGTTGCCAGTGGTAGCCATGCTGCCCTTGATGGCCGGGCAGTTGCTGCTCAGCATTTTGCTGGGCTATCTGCTGGCCATCCTGGCGGCGGCCTTGCGCGACACGGTGCAGATCGTCGGCTTTCTGCTGTCGGTGGGTATCTATCTCACACCGATTCTGTTTCCGCTGTCCATGTTTCCCGAGGACTGGCGCTGGGTGTTGTGGCTCAACCCCATGACGGCCTTGGTCATCGGCTACCAACAGGTGCTTCTGCAAGGGGCGTGGCCTCCTGTGGCGGTGTGGATTGCCCTGAGTACTTGGCTTGTAGTGGCAGCGCTGGCGTTGAACGTAGTGGTGCGGCGCAGCCGCGACCAACTGGTGGACTGGCTATGAGCGAAGTGTCGGTAAATTCCGTTTCTCAGTCATCCCCGGTCGCAGCCAGAGCCCTCGATCCGGACGCGCCTGCCGAAACCGTGCTCAAGGTCAGCAACGTCAGCAAGGAATACAAGCTGTACCCCTCGCCGCGCTCCCGCCTGCGCGCATTGGTGACTGGCAAGGCCACGCACCGCAGCCATTGGGCGCTGCGCGACGTGTCTTTCGAGCTGCGCCGCGGCCAGTGCATTGGCGTGGTGGGCGACAACGGTGCGGGCAAGAGTTCGCTGCTGAAGTTGCTGGCGGGCACTTTGCAGCCCTCCACCGGCCGTATCGAACGCGTTGGCCGAGTCACCGCCATCCTGGAACTGGGTGCGGGATTTCATCCCGATTTCAGCGGTCGCGATAACTTGTACTTCGGCGGCAGCCTTATCGGTATCGACCATGACGAGATGGCTCGGCTGGAACCTGAGATCATTGAATTCTGCGAACTGGGCGAAGCGCTGGATCGTCCGGTCAAGACCTACTCCTCCGGCATGGCGGTGCGCCTTGCGTTTGCGCTGGTCACCGCGGTTCAACCGGATGTGCTCATCATCGACGAGGCGCTCGCGGTGGGAGACCAGCATTTCCAGAAGAAGTGCATCGAACGCATCATGGCGTTCCGCAACAACGGTTGCACCATTCTCTTTTGCTCGCACAGCCCGTATCACATACGCCATTTGTGCGATGCAGCGATTTGGCTGAAGGCCGGCCACGTGGAGCAGTTCGGCGCGACGGAACCTGTGCTGGCAGCCTACGACCTGCACACCCGTGAACGGCAGGTGCAGGAGCAACAGGCCATCGAGTTGGCCACCCAGCCGATGGCCCCATCGCTGGCCGGTGAAACGCCTTTTGCACAGGAGCCGGGCACTGAGTCGGATGTGCCGGTAGATCCGCCGGCGCCCGTGGCTGCGGTTGAAGGCGGCGCCGCTTGCCTGTTGTCGGTGGAGGTCAAGGACTTGGGTGAGCCAGAGGGTGCCCAGCCTGCAGTGCTGCACAGCATGGATCTGGTGGTCACCATCACGGCGCGCGGCCGGGGCGACGAACGCCCGCACATCGGCTTCATGATTGAGCAATCCAAGGGCGTGGGAATCACCTCGCTCGCAACGCATGAAGACGGCGCCGTGCCCAGGCAGTTGCCCGACGGTACCTGGCAATCGGTGTTGACCTTTCCCGATTTGCCGCTGCACAGTGGCGACTACGTCATCAGTGCCTTCTTGTTCGATGAGACCGGGTTGGCGGTATACGACGAGTGGTTCCAGTTCAAGCACTTCCGGTTCATCTTTCCAAAACCTTTGCCTGGGTTGGTGCGCCTGCCGCACCATTGGGCATGACCTGCAGGTGACAGGCCCCGGCGTCTGAATGCGCATTCGGGTGCATGCCTGCATGCGAAGGGCTCGCATCTCATTGGCAGTCGACCGCTGCCACCCATCCATCGGAAGACTACCGACGGGTTTTCGCCGCTGATAATGACGCTCCCCATGACCACGACATACTTCACACCCCACGCGGGCCCTGGCGCACAGCTATTGCAAGAAGGCCTCCAATTGCTTGAGCGCGGTGATCGCGCTGGCGCCGCGCAGGTGCTGGCGCGAGCTCGGGAAGACTGCACCGCCTTGCTCCAGGCCCACGCCTTGATCGAACAGCACGGCCTGGTGGGTTCGTTCACCAACATGACCGGGCTGGACTGCCGCATCTCGCCCAGCGATGACATCTTCCAGTTCTTCGCTGGCCATCCTTCCAGCGTGAACCCGCTGCGGGACTATTTTGCGGACGGCTGGCGCACGCTGTCAGAGCTGATGCTGTTGCTGGAAGCGGTGGACAGACCGCTGCTGCGCACGCCGCGCGTGCTCGAATTCGCCAGTGGTCACGGCCGCTTCACGCGGCATCTGGTGAAAGCGTTGGGTGCACCGCGTGTCACCGTGTCCGACGTGGTGCCCAGCGCGGTGGAGTTTTCGTGTGCCACATTCGGTGCCGACGGTTTCCTGTCGGCGAGCAGGCCGGAAGACGTGCGCTGGCCGGGTCAGTACGACTTGGTATTCGTTCTGTCGCTGTTCAGCCATTTGCCACGCAGTACGTGGTCGCGGTGGCTGCGCGTGCTGCAGGATGCCGTGGCGCCCGGTGGTCTGCTGGTGTTCAGCACGCACGGGCAGAAGGCCGCAGATTTCGACAGCGTAACGCTGGATGCCGATGGATTCTTCTTTGCTCCCTCGAGCGAATCGAACGCCATCGATGCACAGGAGTACGGCACGGCTTTCACCTCCGAAGCCTTCGTTCTGAACGAAATCGCTGAAGTGTGGGGGCCAGACGCGCTGGTGCACCATGCGCTGGTGCACTTCTGGAACCATCAGGACGCCTACGTTCTGCGTAAGCCGTAAGCCGTAAGCCGTAAGCCGTAAGCCGTAAGCCGTAAGCCGTAAGCCGTAAGCCGTAAGCCGTAAGCCGTAGGGCGCCGCGAACATGGGGACATCTTTACTCACCAGCCACCCATGGCGGCTTGAGTGGCAGGTAGGCCGCGTCGGTAGCAGTGTCACTCGCGCAATCATGCGGTTGACCCATTGATCAAGGATATGCGCATGAACTGGATGCTGCGGCTGCAGGAAAAGCTTTGGGGCGTCGCCCCATGGGATGCAAAGCAAATCACCGATGAGTGGTTTCGCGCGCATTTCGAGTACGCGTCCGACGTGGTCAACCACTGGGTGGGCGGCGTGCTCGACCTGCCGACGGCGCGTCTGCTGAATTTCGGCTGCGGGGACGGCATCACCGACTTGTCGCTGGTATTGCGGCACGGCGCTACGGCCATCCATGGCGTGGACATTCGTCAGGAATACGCCAAGCTGCCGCGCATCGCGCGCGAGCAGTTGGGCATGTCGCGCATTCCGTCTGCGCTGACGTTCGAGACGATCAAGCCAGGCACGCCGCTGGCAGGCAGCCGGCCGCTGGTGGACGGCATCATGAGCTGGTCGACCTTCGAGCATGTGCAGCGGGACCAGTTGCTACCGATCTTGTGCGACCTGCATGCCTGCCTGCGCCCGGGAGGCTACTTCTTCATCCAGATCGAGCCGCTGTTCTACTCACCCTATGGGTCGCATCTGCGCCGGTACGACGAAGTGCCTTGGCACCATCTGCTGGCGAGTGAGGATGCGTTGTGGAAGGTGATCGAAGACCACGACGGGCCTATTGACGCGGCCGAGGTGGATTTCGGCTTTGCCGACTTTGGTGTGGATGGCTACAAACGGTTCGTGTTCAAGGAATATCAGGCGCTGAACCGCTTGACCGCGGATGAGCTGGTGGAGATCACCGCCGCTGCGGGCTTCCACGTGGTACGGCAGGAGCGTCGGCACGTGCAGACAGAAATTCCTGCCGAACTGCGCGGTCGCTACCCGGACGACTGGCTGCTGAACAACGAGATCTTCCTGCTGTTGAGTAAGTAGGCTCGTGGGCTGCCTGCAAGCCGTCCCAAGCGCCGGTTCTTAGACATCGGTGGCTGTGGCCGCCGTTGTGGCTTTGAAAGCAATTTGGACGTCGCAGGGTATCTGTTGATCAAAAATCATAGCGGCTAGCGCTTGATACATAAGGCTTTGAGTATCGAAAATACTTCGAATGCTTATGTATCAAGCGCTAGCTGCTATTGTTTTGGTACTTCTGAGTGCTCAAGTCCGCTGCCGGGCGCCGGGGCAGCCGGCGCCCGAAAGCTGTCTCAGGCCTTGAGCCAATTCTTCACGCGTCGTTGCCAGTGCGCGGGAATGCTGCGCGCCACTCCCCGTAACACGGGAAGGGATCGCAGGTACACGATGGCATCTAGCACGCCCGACTTGGCCTGGTCGGTAGTGGTGGGTTGCGGCACCAAGCCTTGCAGCTGGCTGGGGGCCAGCACCGAACCGGCACTGCCTTCGGGCACTGTGGGCAGCGGCAGGTCACGCAGGTAATGCGTGCTGTAGTGCCAGTCCGGCACTTCGATGAGAGGCAACGGCTTGGGTTGGCTTTGCGCCAACGTGGGCGGCACCCCGGTGGCGAAGTGATCGTCGCGCATGGCCATAAACGCATCGACCCAGGCCTTGGGTGTCTGATCCCAGTCACCGATCCAGCTCCAGGGGCGGCCAGCCACTCGCTCGGCAAAAGCACCCAAGTCGCTGACCATCACGGGCAAACCCGCCTGCAGTGCAGCGCTCAAGGTGTAGCTGTAGGTTTCCGGCCATTGCGCGGGGAACCACGCCAGGTCGGGCTGCAGCCACTCGATGAGGCGCGGCAGGTCTTCTTCCGCATAGCTGCCGTGGATGGTCAGCCGAGAGCGGGGCTGGGTCTGCAGATGGCGGTAGGCGTAACCGATCAGGTGGAACTCAATGGGGACGTTGCGCTTGGCAGCCTCTAGGGCGACTGCTTCCAGCACGTCCGCACCCTTGATCACGCTTAGCGCGCCAATGACGACGATCTTCAGGGCCGCACCTTCGTGCAGAGTGCGTGGTGCTGGCAAGGGCAGCGAGGTGGCGTCCTTGACGTCGGTATGTGGGATCGGCAGGACGTGCACCGCCGGCACGAAGGCCGAGATGCGGCGGGCCGTGTCGTGGCTGGGTGCCAGCACATGGCGAGCGCCAACCAGCAGCCGTGCATTGGCTGCGCGCCACTGCGTGACGTTGCCATGCGACGGTGCGCCCATGTCGGGCGGGCAGCAGGCGCACTGGCCGGGGCCGAGTTCGCCAGCGTAGCTGTTGCCCGTGCCTGTCAGCGAGATATGGGTGCAGTAGCTGAAATAGTCATGCGTGGTGAAGTCGTAGGAGACATTCAGCAGGTAAGGCAGATCGCGAATCGCTGTGTCATGGCCCAACAGATGGTGGAAGTGCACGTGGCCCACGCCCAGGCGGCGCAGCACGTCCAAAAGTTCGGCGTGTTGAGAGCCGAGCTGGAAGGACAGCTGGAAGCCTTCTTCTTCACGGGCAAATCGCAGCAGCACACTGTGGCTGGGGCCCGGCGTCAATGTCAGAAATACGGCTTGGTCAGCCAGATGCGCTGCAAGTTCTCGCACATGGCGCACCGTGCCACCAGCGCGATCATGCAGCACGTTCAGGACGACGGGCAAACCTGATTCAGCAATGCGCGCAGCGTCCAGAGCCAGGCGGTACGGGCGGGCCGGGTCTGCCTGCACGAAGGCGTGTACGTCGCGTGCGTAGTTGGGATGTAGTCGGGCCAGAGTGGCCATCGCAGCCTGCTCGCGCGGGCTCTTGCTGTCGCCAAAGCTCACGCCGCCGGTGTGCAGCACGAACGTGTCCAGCAGATGCAGGTTGCGCCAGCCGGCCTGTGCTGCGCGCTGGCAGAAGTCGTTTTCTTCGCCGTAGCCCTTGCCGAAGTTTTCGGTGTCGAACAGGCCCACGTGGTCCAGGCTGTCGCGGCGGATGTACATGCAAAAGCCCACGCCGGTAGGCACATCCACCACCGCGCCTGGGTTGGTGCGTGCACACAGCGCATCGATGCGGGCGGTGTCGTAGCCCGGCGGCAGGGCGTTGTCCTTGCAGAACTCAGGGTAGCTGCAGATAGTGGCATTGGTGGAAAACGGCGTGACCGACGCGATGCGCTGATCGCCATAGGCGGCCGTACGAATGCGGTCGAGCCAGTCGTTGGCCACCTCGGTGTCGCTGTTGAGCAGCAGCACGTCGTTGCTGTCGCTGAGCGCCATGCCGCGGTTGACGGTGCCCACGAAGCCCAGGTTTTCCTCGTTTTCCAGCAGCATGATGCGGCTGTCCTGGGCGGCGCGGGTGCGCAGCCACTGCGTCACCTCAGGCTCAGGGCTGCAGTCGTTGATGACCACCAGCCGATAGGGCACTCGCACCGGGCTGGCCAGCACGGAGTCAATGCACAGTTGCGTGTCAGCCAAGCCTCGGTACACCGGCACGATCACGTCCACGGGGTGGTCGGTGGGCGCCATCGGGCGTGCGCCTCCTGGTGTGTGGGATCCCGCCAAAGGAGTGGGGGCAGTGTGCCGCGGCGCGCGGCCCAGCAGGCGGTCCACGCGCATCTTGGCGTGCACGATGGGGCGGGTGGCGCGGAACACGGTGGAGCTTTCGATGGATTTCAGGTGATGCGCAAGTTCGGCGAATTCGCGTTGGGTGCGCAGCAGGTCTTGTTCCAACTGCTCCGCCTGCCGCCGGTGTTGCGCGGACTCCTGAAGCAGTTCGCTGCGTTGCCGCAGCAGCCCGTCACGGGCGTTGACCATCGCCTTATGCAGCCCCAACAGGCGGTCGTGTTCCACCCGCGCTGTGTCTACCAGCCCATTCCAGTGCGCCTGTGCGGCAGCGAACTCTTCGCGCGCTGACGTCTCGGCGGCCTGCCTGGCTTGCTCGGCCGCCTGCCAGGCTGCCTGCAGCGCCTGCCGGTTGGACTCCTCCAGCGCGAGGCGAGCAGCCTCCGCTGTCAGCCGTTCCTGCTCACGAGCGCGCAGATGAGCCTGCTCGGTGTCGCGAACGTCGCCCCGCAGCCGTTCCTGCTCCTCAGCCGCCTTGGCTTGGACATTCACGATCTCGCTTTGCAGCGGGCGCACCGTGCCAGCCAGCGCCAAGTAATCGGCAGACATGGGCCAGCCGAATTCGACTTCCAGCACGGCACCCTTACCGGCAGCGGCTTGCGCCACGCGTTGCGGCGGGATGGGCAGCTGGACCCAGGGATCTTCTCCCGTAAGCAGCAGCAAGGTTGCAGGGGCTGCGGCAACTAGCGGGGCATGCCATACCAATTGGCTGTGGGTTGTTTCGGCCAGCAGGGTGCCAGGGGCCGTCTCCGCAGACCAATTCCAAACGGCGTTGCCATCGGCATCGCGCAAGGTGATGCCATACAGATGCATGAATCCAGGGCGGTCGGCAGGGTCGAACCGCAAATGGGTGAGGTTGTCGGACTGCGGCAGGGCGAATCGGAGCGTCTGGCGCTCGCGCCCGATGGTGCCCGCGACCGATAGTTTGCTGTCTTCCGAATACTGGCCGTCATGGCCCAAATACAACTGCGCGGTGAACAATGCTGCAGCAGGCTCAGAATCCGGCGCTCCGGCCTGGTCTACCAGCACCGCCTCGGCACTAGGGCGCGCCACACCGATGAACTGGTAGGTCAGTGCGTCGGGCACCGCCAGCAGGTGCCGGGCCACTGCGGGCGGCAACTGGTCGAAGGCGACGCGGAACTCAGATTCAGGTAATTCTCGGCGAATGGTGTCCAGGCTGTCCAGGGCCCAACGGTGCTCTCCCATGAACCTAGCCAACGAACGGCGGGTGAAGAAGCGCAAGTGGGTGCGGTCGAGCAGGCCCTCGGGGCGGTAGCGGAAGTCACCTTGTAGCAGTTCAGCCACCAGACCCGCGTAACCAGCGTTGGGCACGGACGTCAACAGCCGGCCATCGGGAGCTAGCAGCGAGCGGCAGGCTTCGAGCACCCGCTCGGGCTGGCTCAGGTGCTCAAGCACATCGGCGCAGACGATGTAGTCGTACGTCTTGCCTGCAAACAGTGCCAGCAGGTCGCAGGTTTCCAGGTTTGCCACCACCACATGGCGGTAGTGGGGCCGTGCATGGGCGGCCTCAGCCTCGCTCCACGTCAGGCCGTCGCTCGTCGTTGATCGGGTTTCTTTCAGATACTGGCCCAGCGCACCGCTACCGCAGCCCAGGTCAAGAACGGATGTGCCTTCGCGGATAAGGCTCGCCAGCACGGATAGGGATGTTCGCTCGTCCTGCCGAATGGTGCGCAGATAGACGTGCAAATCCTCGATTGTTTGCGTCATCCCGCGATTATGACCAAGCGGTGAAGCGGCCCTGGCAGCGCCGTGCCTGTAAGCCGGGCGGGTGGGGCTTGCAATCCGACGACAATAGCGCCCGATGTCTTCCCCTTTAGCACCTTCCTGCGACTTGGTCGTGTCAGTAGTCAGTCATGGTCACGGGATGCTGCTGGATGAACTCCTGCGGGATCTTGTCCGCGTGGGCGCGCAGCGAATCTGTCGCGTCGTGGTAACACTGAATCTTCCGGGCGAGCCTGCTCCACATATTGATGTCGCTTGGCCATTCGCAGTGCAGGTGCGCCGCAACATCCGCCCGCAGGGTTTCGGAACCAATCACAACCAGGCACTGGCCGGTGCCACTGAGGGGTGCATCTGCATTCTGAACCCTGATGTCCGGTTGCGTGCTGTAGACGCAGACCCGTTCTCGGGACTGGTTGCGGCGGCAGTGCAGTCCGGAACGGGTTGTGCCTATCCGATCCAGTTGGACGAGCAGGGCCTAATACAGGACAGCGAGCGGGAACTTCCCAGCCCAAAGGCACTTTGGCGGCGCCGGGTCCTGGGGCAGACGCAGGCCCGTGTTGACTGGGTGAATGCCGCGTGCCTGGTGATCGCCACTCCAGTCTGGCAGAAGGTGGGTGGTTTCGATGAGCGTTACTTCATGTATTGCGAAGACGTGGACCTGAGCCTGCGCCTGCGCTTGCTCGGGCTCAGGCTGGTGCGTGCGCCAGTGTCCGTCATTCATGCCGGCCAGCGCGCCAGCCATCGCCGCATCCAGCATCTGGCCTGGCATGTGCGCAGTCTTCTGCGGTTGTGGTTCTCCCCGGTGTATCGCCAAGCCAAGTTGATGTTGCCCATGGATACATCCCCTCGGCGTACCATCGGCCCGTCATGATCTGGTTGTCGCTCGTCAGTTTTTTCGTTGCCCTTTTCGCAGCAGGTTTCATCATCCGCTGGATGAGCGAGCACGCGGTGGAGTACGGCGCCAGCATGCCCCAGCGTTTTCACGTGGGTGAGGTGCCTCGGCTGGGAGGGGCGGCATTGCTGTTGGGCATTCTGGTCAGCTGGCTGCTGGGCATCTGGCAGAACGGCAACGGCGATGCGGCATCGCTGCGTTTGGGTGACTGGGTGCTGTGCTGGATTCTCGTCCTGTTGCCTGCAGCCTTGGGCGGCATTGCCGAAGACCTGACGCAGCGGCTGGCGGTGCGCTACCGGCTGGCACTGACAGGTTTGTCAGGTGTGCTGGCCATTTGCCTGCTGGGCCTGAACGTCACCCGGCTGGGCCTGCCCTGGCTCGATGCGGGACTGTCTGCGATTCCTTGGCTGGGTTTTGCCATCGTGCTGCTCGCCATCACCGGCCTCCCGCACGCCTTCAACATCATCGATGGCTACAACGGCCTTGCCGGTATGGTCGCGCTCATCATTTGCCTAGCGCTTGCCCATGTCTGCATTCAGGTTGGCGATCGCTCACTTGCGGCGCTGCTGGTGTGCACGGCGGCGGCGACGGGTGGGTTCCTGGTCTGGAACTACCCGCGCGGCATGCTGTTCGCGGGCGATGGCGGTGCGTATGTGTGGGGGGTGGTGATCGCCCTGGCCAGCATTTCGCTGGTACAGCGCAATCCGGATGTTTCGCCCTGGTTTCCGCTGCTGCTGCTGATCTACCCCGTCTGGGAAACGCTGTTCTCCATCTACCGCAAGCTGGCACGCGGGGTGTCGCCAGGCGTGGCCGATGCGCTGCATTTTCACCAGCTGATCTACCGCCGCATCGTGCGTGGCGTGTTCCACGACGACGAGTCGCGCCGCGTGCTGATGCGCAACAACCGCACCTCGCCCTATCTCTGGGGCTTCACCATGCTCACCGTCGTGCCGGCGGTGCTGTTCTGGAACAACACGCTCGTGCTGATGACCTTCTGCGGCATCTTCGGCGCGCTGTATGTGACGGCTTACCTGGGCATCGTGCGATTCAAGGTGCCGCACTGGCTGCGCCACTGAGCGCGGCTGGCAGATCCTTCCTGGCGTGGTTGCGGCGCTGGGCTGGCGCCGCTTCGCTGATTTTGTGACCCGCTCCTGGCCGTTGGGTCCGGCCTGCGTTTCCGCTGACGCGGCAGTGCCGCACAGTTGCGGCACAATTTGCGCCTCTTCCTTCGCTTTGCCTGATGGCGTGCCCCATGACCGACCTCCAATCCATTGCCCCTCGCGACAAGGCCGAGATCCTTGCCCAGGCGCTTCCCTACATCCGCAAGTTCCACGGCAAGACCATCGTCATCAAGTACGGCGGCAATGCCATGACCGACCCGGCCTTGCAGGCCGACTTTGCGGAGGATGTGGTGCTGCTCAAGCTGGTGGGCATGAACCCGGTGGTGGTGCACGGTGGCGGGCCGCAGATCGAAACGGCGCTGAACCGGCTGGGCAAGAAGGGTGAATTCATCCAGGGCATGCGCGTGACCGATGCCGAGACCATGGAGGTCGTGGAATGGGTGCTGGCCGGTGAAGTGCAGCAGGACATCGTCGGCCTGATCAACCAGGCCGGTGGCAAGGCGGTGGGCCTGACAGGGCGTGACGGCGGCATGATCCGCGCGCAGAAGCTGCGCATGCTGGACAACAAGGATCCGAGCATCGAGCACGACATCGGCCAGGTGGGCGACATCGTCTCCATCGACCCCAGCGTGGTCAAGGCGCTGCAAGACGACGCTTTCATTCCCGTCATCAGCCCGATCGGCTTTGGCGAAGACAACGAGAGCTACAACATCAACGCCGACGTGGTGGCGAGCAAGCTGGCCACGGTGCTGCAGGCCGAAAAGCTGGTGCTGCTGACCAACATTCCCGGCGTGCTGAACAAGGCGGGCGAATTGCTCACCGACCTGACCTCGCGCGAGATCGACAGCCTGTTCGCCGACGGCACCATCTCCGGCGGCATGCTGCCCAAGATCGCCGGCGCGCTGGATGCCGCCAAGGCCGGGGTGAACGCCGTGCACATCATCGACGGCCGGGTGCCGCACGCCATGCTGCTCGAAATTCTGACCGACCAGGCCTACGGCACGATGATTCGTAGCCACTGAGAATGAATCAGCCCCCCTGTGTCGCCTGCAGCGCCTTCCCCTCGGGGGGACGACGCCAGTGGCCTGGCAGAGCCAGTTCCACGGCGTCTGCTGGCGTGGCCTGCTCCGCAGCCATCGGACTGGGAGGGCCGCGTCGATGGCATCCGGTGCGTACGGTTCAACAGGCGCCAGGCTGAAATGAGGCTCCTTCTGGTCGAGGACGACGTCATGCTGGCCAGCGGCATCAAGTTGGGCCTGACGGATGCCGGCTACGCGGTGGACTGGGTGGGCAGCGGTGAGCGCGCAGAAGAGGTGCTGCAGGCCGAATCGTTCGACGCGGCCGTGATCGACATCGGCCTGCCGGGCATGGACGGGCTGGAGCTCACCCGCCGTCTGCGCCACCCGGAGATGGCGCACCCTTCGATGCCCGTCCTCATATTGACCGCACGCGACGCGCTGCACGACCGGGTGCAGGGGCTGGACCTGGGCGCAGACGACTACATGGTCAAGCCCTACGAGTTGCCCGAACTGCTGGCCCGCCTGCGGGCGCTGCTGCGGCGGTCGCAGGCCGCCACCACGGCGATCCTCTGCTTCGGCCCGCTGGAGCTGGACACGGCCAACCGCAGCGTCACCGTGCGCGCGGGCGACGGGTCGCTTGCGCGCCAGCCGATCGAGCTGGGCCCGCGTGAATGGACGGTACTGGAATACCTGCTGATCAACGCGCCCAAGCCCGCCAGCAAAGACAAGCTGCTGCAGGCGCTGACCGGCTGGGACAAGGAGATCACCCCCAACGCCGTCGAGGTCTACGTCTCGCGCCTGCGCGGCAAGCTCGAACCTTACGGCGTGGCGCTGCGGTCGATTCGCGGCTTCGGCTACCGGCTGGAACTGCAGCCCCCGCGCGAATGACCGGGCACGGGCAGCACACGCAGCGGCCCGGCTTTCCTCCATCCCCCCGCGCTTACCGCCCGTGACATCCGACCTGCGCAATCGGCTCCTGCTGCTGCTGGTCGCACCGCTGTGCCTGCTGGCGCTGGCCGGCGCCTGGCTCGACTACCGCTCGGCCGACGAGGCCGCCGGCCGGCATGACCAGCGATTAATGCGGCTGTTGCCTGCGCTGGCCGATTCGATCCTGTCGCCCGCCATAACCGACGACGGCCAGCCCCTGTTGCTGCTGGCCCCGCCGGTGGAAGAGTTCTTGCGGCAGAACAGCGGGTTTTCCGGCTTCAGCGTGCAGGACCTGTCGGGCCAGGTCTTGCTGGGCGACGACTGGCTGGGCAACGCCGTGCCCACTACCCAGGTGCCAGAATTCCACAGCGTGGAGCATGAACGCGTCATCTACCGCGTGGCCGTGCAGCGCGGCCGCACCAGCGCTGGCGAACTGGTGGTGGCGCTGGCCGACGGCTCTGATCCGCGCCAGCAGTGGGGCCGGCAGATGCTGCTGCGCGTGCTGCTGCCCAACCTAGCGCTGATCGCCGCCGCTGCGCTGGCCATCCACTGGGCCGTGCGCCGCGCCTTTAAGCCGCTGGTGGCGTTGACCGGCGCCGTCGAGCGCCGCTCGCCGCGCGACCTGAGCCCCATCGACGAAGCGGCATCGCCCGCCGAAGTGCGGCCGCTCGTTGATTCGCTCAACCGCCTGTTTGCGCTGGTGAACGCGCAGGCCGAGAGCCAGCGCCGCTTCGTGGCCGATGCCGCCCATCAACTGCGCACGCCGCTGGCCGGCTTGCAGGCGCAGGTGGAAGCCTGGGCGCTGGCGGCCCAGGCTGCAGGGGGGCACGCGGATGGCGAGAGGCGGAAATATGAGTCAAATAGGCCGCTAGCGCTTGATGGTAAAGCGCAGGGCGCTATTGTTTTAGGAGTAGGCGAGATCCAGAAGCTGCGCCAGGCAACGCGGCGCACGTCCAAGCTGGCGCATCAGCTGCTGGCCTTGTCGCGGGCCGACGCGCGCAGCCTTGACGCGCAGGCGCCGCAGTCTGTCGATTTGAAGGCGCTGTGCGAAAGCCTGCTGGAGGCCTTTCTGGACGCCGCCACCGCCAAAGGCATCGACCTGGGGCTGGAAGCGGAGCCCGCCCGCACCGCCGGCCACGGCTGGCTGCTGCGCGAGCTGCTGTCCAACCTGGTCGACAACGCCATCAAATACACGCCGGCCGGCGGCAGCGTCACGCTGCGCAGCGGCGTGCAGGCGGCGGCAGGCGGGCAGCCCGGCCAGGCCTTTTTGCAGGTGGAAGACGACGGCCCGGGCGTGCCGGATGCCGAGCGGGCGCGCGTCAAGCAGCGCTTTTACCGGCTGCCGGGCTCGGAAGGGGAGGGCACGGGCCTGGGGCTGGCGATTGCCGATGAGATCGCCCATGTGCACCGCGCCGTGCTGACGCTGGAGCCGGGCGCAGGCGGGCACGGCCTGCTGGTGTCCGTGCGGTTCACGGCCGAATCCGGACCGCCCTGAGCTGCGTTCCAGCCACCCGTCGCTGGAAGAAAGGCGGTCAGACCGCTGTGCGAGAATCAATTGCACACATTGGCTGCCATGTCCGAACTCCCTCCCGCCACCGACACACTCGCCCCCTTGGCAGACACCGACACATCCGCTGGGGTGCAAAACGCGGCCCTTGCGGCCCCTGCAGCCACGCGGCGCCGGCCCAAGCCCGGTGAGCGGCGCGTGCAAATCTTGCAGACGTTGGCCGGCATGCTGGAGCAACCCGGCGCCGAGCGCATCACCACCGCAGCGCTGGCCGCGCGGCTGGAGGTCAGCGAAGCAGCCCTCTACCGCCACTTCGCCAGCAAGGCGCAGATGTTCGAAGGCCTGATCGACTTCATCGAGCAAAGCATCTTCACGCTGGTGAACCAGATCATGGAACGCCCCGCCGAAAGCGAAGGCCCTGCCGACGGCGCCCAGCGCGCCGCCCGCATCGCCGCCCTGGTGCTGCAGTTCGGCGAGCGCAACCCCGGCATGGTGCGCGTGATGGTGGGCGATGCGCTGGTGCTGGAAAACGAGCGCCTGCTGCAGCGCATGAACCAGTTCTTCGAGCGCATCGAGTCGTCGTTGCGGCTGTGCCTGCGGCCCGCGGCCGACGCTGCCGGCTCGGCCATGCCCACCGTGGATGCCCAAGTACGCGCCGCGGCGCTGTGCGACCTGGTGCGCGGCAGGCTGCAGCGCTTTGCGCGCTCGGGCTTCCGGCGCTCGCCCACCGAGCATTTGGACGCGTCGCTGCAACTGCTGGTGTGAAACCAGGGCCGTAACCCATCGGCTTGGTGATGGCCAAGAGCCAGTTGGCGGCGGCTGGGGTTGGGTTTCAGGGTTTTCCCTGGAAATCCCGCGCGGCGTGCAGGAACTGACCTGGCGCACCGCTTTTCATGCAAAATAGAACGACCGTTCGTTTTATTTTGCTCATGTCCGATACGTCCTCTCCCACCAAACCCGCGCGCACCGCAGCCCGCGACGGGCGCGCCTTGCAAAAGGGCCAGCAGACCAAGGCGGTGATCGTCGAGGCCGCTCTGGGCCTGGCCACGCACATCGGGCTGGAGGGCCTGTCCATCGGCGCTCTGGCCGACGTGACCGGCATGAGCAAGTCCGGCGTGTTCGCGCACTTCGGCTCGCGCGAGGAGCTGCAGATTTCCGTGGTGCGCGAATACCACGCCCGCTTCGAGCAGGAAGTGTTCTACCCCGCCATGGCCGCGCCGCGCGGCGTGGCGCGGCTGCGCGCCATGTTCGGCAACTGGATGCAGCGCACCTCCATCGAAATCGATTCGGGCTGCATCTACATCAGCGGCGCGGTGGAGTTCGACGACCGTGCCGGCCCGGTGCGCGATGCACTGGCCAGCTCGGTACTGACCTGGCTGGCCGCGATGAAGCGCGCCATCGAGCAGTCGATGGAACTGGGCGAACTGCGTGCCGACGTCAACCCAGAGCAGATGCTGTTCGAGATCCACGGCCTGATCCTGGCGCTGCATTACGAGGCACGCTTTCTGAAGACTCCCGGCTCCATCGACCGCGCCAACGCCGGCTTCGACAACATCCTGGCGCGCTACGGCACGGCCTGAGGCGCTGCCCCGTTTCCGTTTCTTCGACAACGCTTTCTTCTTTGTCTTTTCTTCTCTTCTCATAACACTTCAGGAGTCACCATGCCCAGCTACACGCCACCTCTGCGCGACATGCAATTCGTCCTGCACGAGGTCTTCCACGTCACCGATGAGTTCAAGGCCATGCCCCAGCATGCCGAGGTGGATGTGGACACCATCAACGCCGTGCTGGAAGAGGCTGGCAAGTTCGCGGCTGGCGTGGCGTTCCCGCTGAACATCAGCGGCGACGAAGAAGGCTGCACGCTGGACAAGGCCACGCACGAAGTCACCACGCCCAAGGGCTTCAAGGACGCGTACGCGCAGTACATCGAAGGCGGCTGGGCGGCGCTGTCGTGCGACCCTGAATACGGCGGTCAGGGCCTGCCGTTCGTGATGAACCAGTGCCTGTATGAAATGCTCAACAGCGCCAACCAGGCCTGGACGATGTATCCCGGCCTGTCGCACGGCGCGTACGAAGCGCTGCACGCACACGGCACGCCCGAGCAAAAGAAGCTGTATCTGCCCAAGCTGACCAGCGGCGAATGGACCGGCACCATGTGCCTGACCGAGCCGCACTGCGGTACCGACCTGGGGCTGCTGCGCACCAAGGCTGAGCCCGTGGCCGGCGCGCCCGAGGGCACCTACAAGATCACCGGCAACAAGATCTTCATCAGCGCGGGCGAGCACGACTTCACCGAGAACATCGTGCATCTGGTGCTGGCCCGCCTGCCCGACGCGCCCAAGGGCAGCAAGGGCATCAGCCTGTTCATCGTGCCCAAATTCAATGTGAACGCCGACGGTTCGCTGGGCGAGCGCAACCCGATCTTCTGCGCCGGGCTGGAGCACAAGATGGGCATCCACGGCAACGCCACCGCGCAGATCGCCATCGACGGTGCCATCGGCACGCTGGTGGGCCAGCCGCACAAGGGTCTGCAGGCCATGTTCGTGATGATGAATGCCGCTCGCCTGGGCGTGGGCAACCAGTCGCTGGGGCTGACCGAGGTGGCCTACCAGAATGCGCTGGCCTACGCCAAGGACCGCACGCAGATGCGCAGCCTGTCGGGCACCAAGGCCAAGGACAAGGACGCCGATCCGATCATCGTGCACCCGGACGTGCGCAAGATGCTGCTGACCGCCAAGGCGTATGCCGAAGGCGCCCGCGCGCTGCAGATCTACTGCACGCTGCTGCTGGACAAGGCGCACAGCCATCCCGACGAGAAGGTGCGCAAGGATTCGGACGAACTGGTGGCGCTGCTGACCCCCATCGTCAAAGCCTTCATCACCGACAACGGCCACATCGCCACCAACCACTGCATGCAGGTCTTCGGCGGCCACGGCTTCATCAAGGAATGGGGCATGGAGCAGTTCGTGCGGGACAACCGCATCAACATGATCTACGAAGGCACCAACACCATCCAGTCGCTGGACCTGCTGGGCCGCAAGGTGCTGGGCAACAACGGCGCCACGCTCAAAAAATTCGGCAAGCTGGTGGGCCAACTGGTGGCGGAAGAGGGCGTGAACGAGAAGATGGCCGAGTTCATCAACCCCATCGCCTACCTGGGCGACCAGATGACCAAGTTAACCACCGAGATCGGCTTCAAGGGCTTCCAGAACCCCGACGAAGTGGGCGCCGCCGCCGTGGACTACCTGCGCGTTGCCGGTCACCTGGTGTTCGGTTACCTGTTCGCCCGCATGGCCCAGGTGGCGCTGCGCGAGATTGCCAATGGCAACACCGACCCGTTCTACGTCGCCAAGCTGCAGACCGCGCGTTTTTACTTCGCCAAGCTGTTCCCCGAGACGGCCACGCTGATGCGCACCGCGCGTGCTGGTGCCATGCCGCTGATGGACACCGACGCCGCGCTGGCCTGAGCGACCCGCTACCTTTCACGTTTCTAAGCCTTTTTGCCCCGGAGTCCTTATGAATAAAGCGCTAGCAGCTATATTTTGTGTAGCAATCTCCGCCCCCGTATGGGCCCAGGTGTCGCCCTTGGGCACATGGCGCAGCATCGACGACAAAACCGGTGAGGCCAAGGCGCAGATCCGCATCGGCGAAGCCGCTGGCCTGCTCACCGGTCGCATCGAGAAATCGTTGCGCAAGGACACGGCGCCCGATGCCACCTGCACCGAGTGCACGGACGACCGCAAGGGCCAGCCCATCGCCGGCCTGGAGATCATCCGCGGCGGCAAGAAGGCCGAAGGCAAGGACGTGTGGGAGGGCGGCAAGATCATCGACCCCGAAAGCGGCAAGGAATACCGCGCCAGCTTCACGCCCATCGACGGCGGCGCCAAGATGGAAGTGCGCGGCTATTTGGGCCCCTTCTGGCGCACACAGGTCTGGCAGCGCGTGCAGTAAGCGCAGCCCCCAACCATTCACAAGAAACCACACATGTCCCGATTCCAAGTGAAGAAAGTCGCCGTGCTCGGCGCCGGCGTGATGGGCGCGCAGATCGCCGCCCACCTCGCCAACGTGAAGGTGCCGGTCGTTCTCTTTGATCTTCCTGCCAAGGAAGGCCCGAAGAACGGCATCGTCACCAAGGCCATCGACGGCCTGAAGAAA
This sequence comes from Acidovorax sp. WCS2018Noco2-16, assembly GCF_031843945.1. Classification (NCBI taxonomy): domain Bacteria; kingdom Pseudomonadati; phylum Pseudomonadota; class Betaproteobacteria; order Burkholderiales; family Comamonadaceae; genus Acidovorax; species Acidovorax sp. WCS2018Noco2-16. The sequence continues at coordinate 45,372 of NZ_JAVTJJ010000009.1, read as the reverse complement.
TTGAAGCCCGCGCCGCTGGGCGTGGTGGAAGACGCCGCACTGATCGGCCAGGCCAACTACGAAGAGCATCTGGAGCAACTACGCGGCTGCGACCTCATCATCGAGGCGATTGCCGAGCGCATGGACTGGAAGCTCGATCTCTACAAGAAGATCGCGCCTTTCGTCTCGCCTCAGGCCATCGTGGCATCGAACACTTCGGGCCTGTCGATCACCAAGCTGTCCGAGGCGCTGCCCGATGCCATCAAGCCGCGCTTTTGCGGCATTCACTTCTTCAACCCGCCGCGCTACATGACGCTGGTGGAGCTGATCGACACGCCCACCACCAAGCCTGAAGTGCTCGACCAGCTCGAAGCCTTCGTCACCAGCGGCTTGGGCAAGGGCGTGGTGCGTGCGCACGACACGCCCAACTTCATCGCCAACCGCGTCGGCATCGCCGGCATGCTGGCGACGATGAAGGAGGTGGAGAACTTCGGCCTCACCTTCGACGTGGTGGACGACTTGACCGGCAAGAAGCTGGGCCGCGCTTCCAGCGGCACTTTCCGCACCGCCGACGTGGTGGGGCTGGACACGATGGCCCACGTCGTCAAGACGCTGCAGGACAACCTGACGGAAGAAACCGATCCGTTCTACGGCAGCTTCGGCACGCCCGAGGTGCTGAACAAGCTGATCGAACTGAAGCAGCTGGGCCAGAAATCGAAGGCCGGTTTCTACAAGAAGGTGGGCCGCGACATCCTGCGTTTCGACCTGGAAAGCGGCGAGTACGTGCCTGGCGGCCAGAAGGCCGACGAGGTGTATGCCCGCATGCTCAAGAAGCCCGCTGCCGAGCGTCTGAAGCTGTTGCGCAATGCCGAGGGTGCGCAGGGCCAGTTCCTCTGGGCCATTTTGCGCAACAGCTTTCACTATGCCGCCGTGCACCTGGCAACGATTGCCGACAACGCGCGCGACGTGGACCAGGCCATGCGCTGGGGCTTCGGCATGAAGCAGGGCCCGTTCGAGCTGTGGCAGGAAGCCGGCTGGCTCGACGTGGCGAAGATGATTCAGGAAGACATCGATGCGGGCAAGGCGCTGTCGAAGGCGCCGCTGCCCGAATGGGTCTTCAAAGGGCCGGTGGCCGATGCCGGCGGCGTGCACACGGCCGAAGGCTCGTGGAGTGCTTCAAAGTCGAAGTTCGTGCCGCGCCGCCAGTTGCCCGTGTACGAGCGGCAGCACTTCCCCGAGAGGCTGCTGGGCGAGGCTTTACCCGACTGGCGCACGGCCGGCACCACGGTGTCCGAGTCCGATGCGCTGCGCACCTGGACACTTGATGGCAAGGTGTTGATTGCCAGTATCCAGAGCAAGATGCACGCGATCAGCCCCGACGTGATGGAAGGGCTCGTCGAAGCCATCGACACCGCCGAGCGCGAATACGACGCGCTGGTGATCTGGTCGGGCGATGGCCCGTTCAGCGTGGGCGCCGACCTTGCGGCCACCATGCCGGCCTTCGTCGTGGCCGGCATCTCGGCCATCGAGAGCGTAGAGCAGGAACTGCAGAATCTCATGCTGCGTCTGCGCTACGCCCAGGTGCCCGTCATCTCGGCCATCCACGGCATGGCGCTGGGCGGCGGTTGCGAGCTGGCCGTGTATTCGGCACGCCGCGTGGCCCACATGGAAAGCTACATCGGCCTGGTCGAAGTGGGCGTGGGCCTGGTGCCCGGCGCCGGCGGGCTGACCTACATCGCGCGCCGCGCGGCCGAGAGCGCCGCCGCGTCCACGGGCAAGGACCTGCTGCCCTTCCTGACAGAAGGCTTCACCGCCGCTGCCATGGCCAAGGTGGGCACCAGCGCGCTGGAATCGAAGAAGCTCGGCTACCTGCTGGACGGCGACATCGTCGTGCCGCACAAGGACGAGGTGCTGTTCGTCGCGCTGAACGAAGCGAAGGCCATGGCCGCCAGCGGCTGGCGTGCGCCGAACAAGCGGCTGTTCCCGGTAGCGGGCCGCAGCGGTGTCGCCACTATTCGCGGCTCGCTGGTGAACATGCGCGACGGCGGCTTCGTCAGCGACCACGACCAGCACATCGCCACGCTGATCGCCGAGATCGTCTGCGGCGGCGACGTGGATGCCGGCACGCTGGTGAGCGAGGAATACCTGATGGCGCTGGAGCGCAAGGCGTTCTGCGCGCTCATTCAGCACCCGAAGTCGCAGGAACGCATTCTGGGCATGCTGAGCACCGGCAAGCCTCTACGCAATTGACCTGCCACTGACTTGCAACTGGCGTGCCACTGAACACCGCATGACGACCCCTGCCTCCGCCTTTCCGCCCAACCGCATGCAGCTTCAACTCGAGCAACTCGACGACGTGCCGAAGTTTCTGCGCCCCTGGGTGCGCAACCTGGTGCTGCGCCGTGCCGTGCCCTTCACCCGCACGGCGCGGGTGGAGTTCATCGAGATGTCGCCCAACCGCGTGGAAGTGCGCCTGCCCAACGAGCACCGTGTGCAGAACCATATCGGCGGCATCCACGCCTCCGCCATGAACCTGCTGGCGGAGACGGCGACCGGCATGGCCATCGGCCTGAACGTGCGCGACGACTGCCTGCCGCTCGCCAAGGATTTGAAAATGGCCTTTCGCAAGCGGGCCACTGGCGCCTTGCGTGCGGTGGCGGTGCTGACCGACGCGCAGCGCCAGGTCTTGCGCGACAACGACAAGGGCGAGATGCAGGTGCAGGTCACCGTGACGGACGAGGCCGGCATCGAGCCGGTCGAATGCGAATTCACCTGGGCCTGGATTCCATCCAGCCGCCCCGCCAAGTAACCGACTGACTGACCGATCGACTGATCGACTGATTGATTCAAGGAGCCTTCTCCATGGCAAAACAAATGCAGGACGCCTACATCGTCGCCGCCACGCGCACGCCCATCGGCAAGTCGCACCGCGGCTTCTTCCGCAACACCCGGCCTGACGACTTGCTGGCCACCACGCTGAAGGCCGCGCTGGCCCAGGTGCCGGGGCTGGATCCGGCGTCCATCGAAGACATCATCTGCGGCTGCGCGATTCCGGAAGGCGCTCAAGGGCTGAACGTGGCGCGCATCGGCGCCGTGCTGGCGGGGCTGCCCACCAGCGTGGGCGGCATCACCGTCAACCGCTTCTGCGCTTCGGGCCTGTCTGCGGTGCAGATGGCCGCCGACCGCATCCGCGTAGGCGAGGCCGACGTGATGATCGCCGCCGGCGTGGAAAGCATGAGCATGGTGCCCATGATGGGCAACACGCCTTCGCTGTCGCCCAGCATCTTCGCCAAGGATGGCGACGTGGGCATCGCCTACGGCATGGGCCTGACGGCCGAGAAAGTGGCGCAGCAGTGGAAGGTCTCGCGCGAAGACCAGGACGCCTTCGCGCTGCTGTCGCACCAGAAGGCGCTGGCCGCGCAGCAGGCGGGCGAGTTCACCGACGAGATCACGCCCATCGAGGTGACCGACCGCACGGCCAACCTGGAGACGGGCGAGAGCATAGCCAAGACCCGCACCGTGTCGCTGGACGAAGGCGCACGTCCCGACACCAGCCTGGAGGGCCTCGCCAAGCTCAAGACCGTGTTCGCCGCGCGCGGCTCGGTGACGGCTGGCAACAGCTCGCAGACCAGCGATGGCGCGGGTGCGTTGATCCTGGCGAGCGAAGCGGCCATCAAGCGCTTCGGCCTCACGCCGCTGGCGCGCTTCGTCAGCTTTGCCAGCAAGGGCGTGCCGCCCAGCATCATGGGCATCGGCCCCATCGAGGCCATTCCGGCCGCGCTGCGCTATGCGGGCCTCAAGCATGAAGACATCGATTGGTTCGAGCTGAACGAAGCCTTTGCCGCGCAGTCGCTGGCGGTCGTTCGCCAACTGGGGCTGGACCCGGCCAAGGTGAACCCGATGGGCGGCGCCATCGCACTGGGCCACCCGCTGGGCGCCACGGGCGCCATCCGCGCGGCCACGGTGGTGCACGCGCTGCGCCGCAAGAACCTCAAGTACGGCATGGTGACCATGTGCGTGGGCATGGGGCAGGGCGCAGCCGGTATTTTTGAGCGCGTGTAACGGTCCATCGCCTTGAGCGGGTACGTCGCTTCATCCCATCTCTGGCGCTGACACGCGGGATGGGGTACGACCCCAGTGGCCGGACCAAGCCCGTTCCACGGCGTCCGATGTCGAACTTCCACGACCCGCATCAGAGGCTGCTGTCCATCTTTCAGTCACCGGCATGACGACGCTTTCAGAGGTTCCACGGCACACTCGCACACCATGAATTCCGACACTCTCCACCCTCTGGACGACGCGCTGCAACTGGAGCCCGCCGGCGCCGACCGGTACACCGGGCGCACCACGCCTGCCTACTGGAACATGGTCGGCCCGTTCGGCGGGGCCACCGCGGCCACGCTGCTGCAGGCCGTGATGCAGCACCCTCAGCGCCTGGGCGAGCCGCTGTCGCTGACCGTCAACTACGCCGGCGCAGTGGGGGAGGGCGCATTCACCGTGCAGGCCACGCCGGTGCGCACCAACCGGTCGACGCAGCACTGGGTGTTGTCCATCGTGCAGCCCGGCCCGGACGGCGAGCCGGTGACCACCACCACCGGCACGGCGGTAACGGCCGCGCGCCGCGAGACTTGGAGCGCCACCGACACGCCCATGCCCGATGCGCCCGCACCCGACGCTTTGCAACCACTGGGCAAAGGCTTGGGCGTGGGCTGGCTCGACCGCTACGACCTGCGCCCCGTGACCGGCGACATGCCCCAGCGCTGGGACGGCAGCAGCCGCAGCGAAGGCAGCCTGACGCGGCTGTGGATGCGCGACGAGCCCGCCCGCCCGCTCGACTTCTGCGCGCTGGCGGCGCTGGCCGATGTGTTCTACCCGCGTGTCTGGCTGCGCCGCGCGCACCGCGTGCCGGCCGGCACCGTGTCGCTGACCGTGTACTTTCACGCCAGCGGCGCGCAGCTGCACGCCACCGGCGCAGACCATCTGCTGGGCCAGGCGCGGGCGCAGGAATTCCGCAACGGGTTCTTCGACCAGACCGCCCAGTTGTGGAGCCGCGCCGGCAGCCTGCTGGCCAGCAGCCACCAGATCGTCTATTACAAAGAATGACCGCGCAGACCCCAAGCAAAGGATTCCCGACATGACCGACACCACCACTCCCGCTACAACGCCCGCCAACGCCTCGCAGGACATCCTCGTCCACACCGAAGCCGGCATCACCACCATCACCTTCAACCGGCTGGACAAGAAGAATTCCATCACCCGTGTCATGTACGCGGCGCTGGCTGACGCCTTCGACGCCGCCGCGCAGGACGCCGCCGTGCGCGTAGTCGTGCTGCAGGGCGACGTTGCCATCTTCAGCGCCGGCAACGACATCGGCGACTTTCTGCAGCAGACGCCTTCCACGCAGGATTCGCCGGTGTTTCGCTTCCTGCGCGGCATCGCCACCTTCCCCAAGCCGGTCATCGCGGCGGTGTGCGGCCCGGCCGTGGGCATCGGCACCACCATGCTGTTCCATTGCGACCTGGTTTACGCGGGCGACAACGCGGCGTTCTCCATGCCCTTCGTGAACCTGGGCCTGTGCCCCGAGGCGGGCTCCAGCCTGCTGGTGCCGCGCATGTTCGGCTACCACCGCGCGGCCGAGGCGCTGCTGCTGGGCGAGCCCTTCATGGCCGAAGCCGCGCTGGAAGTGGGCCTGGTCAACCGTGTGGTGCCGCCGACCGAATGCAACATGGTCGCGCAAACGCAAGCCCGCAAGCTGGCGGCCAAGCCGCTCTCGTCGCTGATAGAAACGAAGCGCCTGATGAAGCACGACCAGCAGCCCGCCGTGCTGGAGCGCATCGCGCAGGAGGGCGAGAGCTTTGGCCGCATGCTGGTGCAGCCAGCGGCGCGGGAGGCGTTCAGCGCGTTCATGGAGAAAAGGCGCCCTGACTTCAGCGCGAACTGAAATCGGGCAAGCCGCAGGCGGGCGACGCCGTCTTGCCGAAGCGGCGCCCTGACTTCAGTGCGAGCTGGATTTTTTGAATGAAATACGGCTCTAGCGCTTATCCATCAAGCGCTAGTAGCTATTAAAATAATAGCATCACGATTGGCGACACCCAGCGCATGCAACCCGCCCCCACCTTCGAGCCCGAGTTCATCGCCGGCCTGACCGAGATCTTCGAAGAGCGCATCGTCTTCCACCGCCTGCTCGGCCTGAAGGTGCACAGCGTGCTGCCCGACGAGGTGGCGGCGCGCATCGACATGAAGCCCGACCTGGTAGGCCACTACGGCCACCAGCGGCTGCACGGCGGGGTGATCAGCGCTGCGCTGGACGCAATGGGCGGCCTGGCGGTAATGGCCGCCATCGGCGCGCGGCACATGGACGAGTCGCCCGAGCAGCGCCTGCAACGCTTCGCCCGGCTGGGCACCATCGACCTGCGCGTGGACTACCTGCGGCCCGGCGTGGGCAGCGACCATTTCACGATGCGTGCCGAGGTGCTGCGGCTGGGCTCGCGCGTGGCCAACACGCGCATGGAATTCTTTGGTGCCGATGGGTCGCTGCTGGCGGTGGGCGCGGCGGCCTACATCGTCGCCTGATCTGCGCTGCCACACCGCGTGGCTGTGTTCTGCTGAAAACACTGCAAGCGCATGCTACGAACGAGCGGTTTCGTTACCGTTCTTTCGTAACGCAGGGATCTTTAGCCCGTCACCACTTCTAGCATGGCTTCTTTTCAAGGAGATCTGATGGCCGTGCAAAACCCCTTCTTCGGTAAGCGTGAACCCGACGCGTTCCAGCCCCGCCAATCCAATTCCGTGCTCGGTGGCGCCACCACGCCCGGCAGCGCTGCTGCCACCAGCAACCCGCTGACGGCCAGCCCGGCCGTGAACAAGCCGTTGACCAGCAGCACCGCGTCGGCCGTTCCTGCCGGCGAAGGCGTGGGCAGCAAGCTCACCGTGGGCCCGAACATCAAGCTCAAGGGCGTTGAGATCACCGATTGCGACACGCTGGTGGTGGAAGGCACGGTCGAGGCCACGATGGATTCGCGCGTGATCCAGATCGCCGAGCAGGGCGCGTTCCGCGGCTCCGCGGAGATCGACATCGCCGAGATCCATGGCGAATTCGACGGCACGCTGATCGTGCGCCAGAAGCTGGTGATCTACAGCACCGGCAAGGTCACGGGCAAGATCCGCTACGGCAAGGTGGTGATCGAAGAAGGCGGCCAGTTGTCGGGCGAGATCGAAGCCGGCGGCGCCAGCCCCCGGGGCCAGAGCAGCGCCTCGGCATCTACCGCCTACGCAGCCCGCAACGAATCACCGGCGCTCGCCGCCGCCTGATCGATCGACCGATCAGCGGTCGCTGCCCGGCCTGGCGCGCCATTCGGCGCCGGCGCCGGCCAGCCCTCCAATAACGAAGCCGCCACAGGCACCCTGCGCATCACGGCGCTGCGGGGTGACTGTGGCGGCTTCGTTACTGCAAGCATGGCGCGCACGCATCGCGTGCGCGCATCCTCAACCCAGACTGATGGTCAGCGTCGTTCGGCTGCTGCGTCGGCTGACGCCTGCGGTGCGCTGGGCTGAATGGGCCGGGGCCGGCCGGCGGCGTCGATGGCCACATAGGTCAGGCGTGCTTCGGTCACTTTCACGTAGCGGCCCTGCGCGGCAAACCGCTCGGCATACACCTCCACCTGCACGGTGACGGACGTGCGGCCCACGCGCTGCACGCTGGCAAAGAACGACAGGATGTCGCCCACCCGCACCGGCTGCTTGAACACGAATTCATTGACCGCCACCGTGGCCATGCGGCCCTGCACGTGGCGCGCGGGCAGCACCGAACCGGCCAGGTCCACCTGCGCCATCACCCAGCCACCAAAGATGTCACCGTTGGCGTTGCAGTCCCCCGGCATGGGGATGACTTTCAGCACCAATTCCTTGTCGATGGGCAGCGCGGTGAGCGCGGTGTCGGCAGGCGCGGCCGGTGGTGTGGCGCTGGTGGATTCGGTCATGGGCACAATCTCGGTAAAAACAACAACTGGAATTGTCCCTCATGCGCCCTCACGGCGACCCCGCTCCTTCCCCCGCCGCCCCTGCCTCGCACTCTGCCCCGCACTCAGCGCCGCACTCCACGGCACCTTCCTCCTTGGCTCCCGCCCCGGGTTCCCAACGCTCTGACTGGGGCACCATTGCGCGGCTGCTGCCGTATCTGTGGCAATACAAGTGGCGCGTGATCGCGGCGCTGGTGTTCGTGATTGCGGCCAAGACGGCCAACGTGGGCGTGCCGCTGCTGCTCAAGCACCTGGTCGATGCGATGACCCTCACGCCCGGCAACCCGGCCGCCGTGGTCGTGGTGCCCGTGGCGCTGCTGCTGGCCTACGGGCTGCTGCGGCTTTCCACGTCCATCTTCACCGAGTTGCGCGAGCTGGTCTTCGCCAAGGCCACGCAGGGCGCGGCGCGCACCATTGCGCTGCAGACCTTCGAGCACCTGCACGCGCTGTCGCTGCGCTTTCACCTGGAGCGGCAGACCGGCGGCATGACGCGCGACATTGAGCGCGGCATGAGCAGCATCCAGTCGCTCATTTCGTTCACGCTGTTCAACATCGGCGCCACGCTGATCGAAGTGTTCATGGTGCTCACCGTGCTGGCCGTGCGCTTCGACGCCTGGTTCGCCTGGATCACCCTGGGTGCGCTCACGCTCTACATCGGCTTCACCGTCGGCGTGACCGAATGGCGCACGCACTTTCGCCGCCAGGCCAATGAATTCGATTCCGCCGCCCATGCCAAGGCCGTCGACTCGCTGCTGAACTACGAGACCGTCAAGTACTTCAACAACGAGGCCTTTGAGGCGCAGCGCTACGACGAGAGCCTGCAGCGCCTGCGCCGCGCGCGGCTGAAAAGCCAGACCTCGCTGTCGCTGCTCAACGCCGGCCAGCAGATCATCATCGCCACCGGCCTGGTGCTGATGCTCTGGCGCGCCGCGCAGGGTGTGGCCGACGGCCGCATGACCGTGGGCGACCTGGTCATGGTCAACGCCTTCATGATCCAGCTGTACATACCGCTGAACTTCCTGGGCGTGATCTACCGCGAGATCAAACAGAGCCTGACCGACCTGGACAAGATGTTCACCCTGATGGACCGCGAACGCGAGGTGGACGACGCGCCCGGCGCCGTGCCGCTGGCGCTGGACGGCCCGCCCGCCGTGCGTTTTGAAGACGTGCACTTCGCCTACGACCCGGCCCGGCCCATCCTGCGCGGCGTGAGCTTCGAGATTCCCGCCGGCCGCACGGTGGCGGTGGTCGGCCCGTCGGGCTCGGGCAAGTCGACGCTGGCGCGGCTGCTCTACCGCTTCTACGACATCCAGGCCGGCCGCATCACCCTGGGTGGGCACGACCTGCGCGCGGTCACCCAAAACAGCGTGCGGCGCGCCATCGGCATCGTGCCGCAAGACACGGTGCTGTTCAACGACACCATCGCCTACAACATCGCCTACGGCCAGCCCGGCGCAAGCCAAGCCCAGGTGGAGGCCGCTGCGCAGGCCGCGCGCATCCACGGCTTCATATCGGCCACGCCGCAGGGCTACGCCACGCCGGTGGGCGAGCGCGGGCTGAAGCTCTCGGGCGGTGAAAAGCAGCGCGTGGCGATTGCCCGCACGCTGCTGAAGAACCCGCCCATCCTGATCTTCGACGAGGCCACCAGCGCCCTTGATTCCGCCAACGAACGCGCCATCCAGGCCGAGCTGCAAAGCGCCGCCCAAGGCAAGACCACGCTGCTGATCGCGCACCGCCTTTCCACCGTGGTGGACGCGCACGAGATCCTGGTGATGGACACCGGCCAGATCGTCGAGCGCGGCACGCACGCCGAACTGCTGGCGCGCGGTGGGCGCTACGCCAGCATGTGGGCGCTGCAGCAAAATAGTGCTCAAAACGGCCTCTAGCGCTTTACTGATAAGCGCTTATAGCTATGAATATAATAGCAAATTGATGTTTTTGGAGTTGTGATGGACATGCAAGCCTTGCAGCAGCGGCTGCGTGAATTCGCCGCCGAGCGGGACTGGCAGCCCTTTCACACGCCCAAAAATTTGGCGATGGCGTTGATGGTGGAATCTGCCGAGCTGCTGGAGTTGTTCCAGTGGCTCACGCCCGAGCAGTCGCAGTCGCTCACGCAGCAAACCGAAGGCCGCGAACGCGTGGGCGAAGAGATGGCCGACGTGCTGATGTACCTGCTGCAACTGGCCGATCACACGGGCATCGACTTGGAGGCCGCGGTGGCGCGCAAGCTGGCGAAGAACGCGGTCAAGCACCCGCCTGCGTTGCGGTAGGGCGGGCAAAAAAAGCCCGGCATCGGGCAATGCCGGTCAGTGAAGAAAAGTCCGTTCGGGCTGAGCCTGTCGAAGCCATGGCACGGCACGCAAAAGCCCTTCGACAGGCTCAGGGCGAACGGGTTTAGCTGGCCTGGCTTTGCCGTCAGTGCGGGGCTTCGGGTCGTGTGAACGGGTCGTTCGTTCAGGGCTTGCGCGCCGCAATCGCCTTCTCGGCCGCGCCCACCAGGTCGGCGCCGATCTGGCCCTTCCACTTGTCCACCACCGGGCGGGTAGCCTTGGTGAAGGCCTCGCGCTCTTCGGCGCTGAGCTGGGTCACGGTCACGCCGTGGCTGGCGATTTCTTTCAGCAGCGGCTTATCGGCTTCGACCATGCCCTTGCGGGCGATGGCGATCTGTTCCTTGCCGGCGTCGATGGCGGCTTGCTTGACGATCTCGCGGTCGGCGGGCGTCCAGCTGTTCCAGATGTCCTTGTTGACCACGAAGATCAGCGGGTCGTTCATGTAGCCCCACAGCGTGATGTGCTTTTGCGCCACGGTGTAGAGCTTGGCGGCCATGTAGACCGACACGGGGTTTTCCTGGCCGTCCACGGCGCCGCTGGCCATGGCGGGTTGCGCATCGGCCCAACTCATCTGCGTGGGGTTGGCGCCTAAAGCGGTGAAGGTGTCCAGAAACAGCGGCGAGCCGACGACGCGGATCTTCATACCCTTGAGGTCGGCAGGGCTCTTGATGGCCTTCTTGGAATTGGAGATCTCGCGGTAGCCGTTCTCGCCCCAGGCCAGCGGCACCACGCCGGCCTTGTCCAGGGTCTGGAAGATGCTCTTACCTACGTCGCCCTGCGTCACCGCATCGACGGCGGCGTAGTCGGGGAAGAGGAAGGGCAGCGAGAACAGGTTGAGCTGCTTGACCTGCGGTGACCAGTTGATGGTCGAGCCGATGGCCATGTCGATCACGCCCTGGCGCAGTGCGCTGAATTCACGCGTCTGGTCGCCCTGGATGAGCGACACGCCGGGGTAGAGCTTGATGTTGATGCGGCCCTGCGTGCGCTCGCGCACCTTGCCCGCCCACAGCTCGCCGCCCTTGCCCCACGGAAAGGCGGTGCCCAGCACCAGCGACATGCGGTATTCGCTCTTGTAGTTCTGCGCCATCGCGGCGGGAGCGGTGAAGGCCAGTGCAGCGGCGGCGGCTACGGCCGAAGTGAGGAAGGTGCGCAGTTTCATGGTTTCAGTCTCCTTGGCTTGTTTGGATTCAACTCACTCGATTCATTCATTCACTCAACTAATTCAATAGCCCAGGCGGGCGGGCAGCCACAGTGCCAGCTGAGGGAACGCGATGACCAGCAGCATCACCACGCCCATCGCCAGCAGCATGGGCCCGACCCAACGCACGGTCGATTCCATGCGCACGCCCGCAATGCGGCACGAGACCATCAGGTTCACGGCCAGCGGCGGCGTGAACTGGCCCAGTGCCACCTTCAGCGTGAGGATCACGCCGAACCACACCGGATCCCACTGGTAGTGGTTCATGATGGGCAAGAGCAGCGGCACGAAGATCAGGAAGATTGAGATGCCGTCCAGAAACATGCCGACGGTGATGAGCAGCAGGATCAGCAGCGCCAGCACGCCGTATTCGCCCAGGCCGGAATGCACGATGGCGTTGGCCACCGGGTCGATGACGCCCAGCGTGGACAGCGAGAACGCGAAGATGCCCGCCAGCGACACCACCAGCAGGATCACGGCCGACAGCTCGCCTGCTTCGCGCAGGATGGGAAACAGATCGCGCAGCGAAATAGTGCGGTGAATGCACATACCCACGAAGAGGCCGTAGAACACCGCTACCACGGCGGCTTCGGTGGGCGTGAACCAGCCGGCGCGCATGCCGCCCAGGATCAGCACCGGCGCTGCCAGGCCCCAGCTCGCCTCGCGCAGACTCTTCCAGAATGCGGGGCGGGGCATGGACGATTCCAGCGCGCCCATCTTGTGCTTGCGGGCCAGCCACACGGCCGGCACGATCAGCGCGATGCCGGCCAGCACGCCGGGAATCATCCCGGCGGCGAACAGCGCGGGCACCGAGGCACCGGGCACCAACACCGAATAGATGATGAACGCCACCGAGGGCGGAATCAGGATGTCGGTGGCCGCGGCCGCGCCCACCACGCTGGCCGAGAAGCTGCCCGGGTAGCCCGCGCGCGACATGGCCGCGATCATCACGCCGCCCACGGCCGCCGCGTTCGCTGGCCCCGAGCCCGAAATGCCGCCCAGGAACATCGCCACCGCAATCGCCACCAGCGGCAGCATGCCCGGCCCGCGTCCGACGATGGCGACGGCGAAGTTCACCAGCCGCAGCGCCACACCCGAGCGGTCGAAGATGGAGCCCACCAGCACGAACATCGGGATGGCCAGCAGTGGGTATTTGCCCAGGCCGGCATAGAAGTTCTGTGGCACGGCCAGCAAGCCGAGCCACTGCGTTTCATAGTTGGCCAGCGCAATGGCCGTAACGCCGGCCAGGCCCAATGCGGCCCCGATGGGCACGCCCACGAACATCAGCGTGAGGAAGGCGACGAAGAGCAGCGTCGCGATCATGGCTTGCGCTCCGGCGGCAAGCCCTGGACATCGCCGCCGGCGTCGGTGAAGAACGCATCGGGCTGGCGGCCACGGCGGATGTAGAGGCCGATGGCGCGCCAGGTGATCAGCAGCGACAGAATGGGCAACCACATCGAATACCACCACTGCGGCACGCCGATGCCGGGCGAGGTTTCGTCGAAGCGGAAGTCGTCGTAGACCACGCGCACGCTGAGCACGGCGACCACGCCGAACAGCAGGGCCACCAGCGCCGCACCGAACTGCGCCAGCCAGCGGCGCCGTGCGGGCGAGCCGCGTTCGGCGAACCATTCGATGCGGATGTGCCGGTCGCGCGCCACGGCGGCCGAGCCCGCCACCAGCGCCAGCACGATCATCAGGAACACGGAGATCTCTTCCGTCCAGGCAAAAGAGGAGTTGGTGAAGTAGCGCACCAGCACGTTGGCAAAGGTGATTAGCGCCAGCAGCGCCATCACGATGACGGTGAGCCAGTCTTCGATGCGCAGGGAGCGGGGAGGTGCGTGGGCATCGCCGGCGGCAGTGGCGGTGGCGGTGGCGTCCGGCGTGGGGCCGGACGGGGGATGTGCGGACATGGAAGGCAGAGAGTCGGGAGAATCGAACAAGGAGGCAAAGCGGCAAGAAGGTCACTCTGCCGGCCAGTGTTGTGGACTGGCGGCCTGGACGAAAAACGGCGCGGTGGGCGCTACGGGGCATTTTGCAACCAAAGGTGCGCGCATCGGCGTGGGGTGTTCCCGCAGTGCAGCATCCGCTGGCCGGCTTCCTGCCGCGAACATAATGCGCGCCATGGAAACCAAGTGGCTTGAAGACTTCGTCAGTCTGGCAGAAACGCGTAGCTTCAGCCGTTCGGCGCAATTGCGGCATGTGACGCAGCCGGCCTTCTCGCGCCGCATCCAGGCGCTCGAAGCGTGGGCCGGCACCGATCTGGTGGACCGCAGCTCGTACCCCACGCGGCTGACCGCGGCCGGCAAGACGCTGTACGACCAGTCGCTGGAGATGCTGCAGGCGCTGCAGAACACCCGCGCCATGCTGCGCGCCCACACCAGCGCGGGCAAGGACATGATCGAGTTCGCCGTGCCGCACACGCTGGCCTTCACGTTCTTTCCGGCCTGGGTGTCCGGACTGCGCGAGAAGTTCGGGCCTCTGAAGAGCCGCCTCATCGCGCTGAACGTGCACGACGCGGTCTTGCGCCTGGTGGAAGGCGGCTGCGATGTGTTGATTGCCTACCACCACCCCTCGCAACCTTTTCAGCTCGACGCCGACCGGTATGAAATGGTGACCTTGGGGCAGGAGGTGATTTCACCCTACGCCAAGGCCGGTGCAGACGGGCAGCCGCTTTTTTGCCTTCCAGGCCGGCCAGGCCAGCCGCTGCCCTATCTGGGCTACGCTCCGGGCGCTTATCTGGGCCGCGTCACCGAATTGATCCTCAAGCAGTCAGGCACCGCCATCCACCTTGACCGGGTGTACGAGACCGACATGGCCGAAGGCCTGAAGGCTATGGCGCTGGAGGGGCACGGCGTGGCCTTTTTGCCGCACAGCGCGGTGAAGAAAGAGCTGCGTGCCCGGCGCCTCGTCAGCGCAGCTCCGTCCGGAGTAGACGATCTGCAGATGGTGATGGAGGTGCGTGCGTACCGCGAAAAACCCTCCGGCAAGGAGCCCGCCAAGGGCATGGCGCAATCGCTGTGGTCTTACTTGCAGAACCAAAGCTCCGAATTGGTGCGTTCTGCTGGGTGAATGGGACGGGGCGGCTGTACATGCAGCTTCAGGCTGATTGAAAGCCGTTTTTCGCACCCAAGGTTATGCAAGGGTTAACCCGATGTATGTGAGTTGCGCATAACATTGGTCCGCATTGGCATTGGTAAGGCAGAGACACCGCATTTACAGTCGGTTTCCAAGCCATGGACAGCGCTTTCAATCGCTGCACGCAGAAATGCGCGGCGTATGCTGGCGCAAAGCTTGCTTCAGGTTTGCATCTTCACATTTCGAAACCCTTCATGATCTTGAGGCACTGGAAATTCGCTGTCGGGCTCGTTGCGCTCAGTTGCGCCCTGGGCACGTCTGCGCAAGGTGTTTTGCCGCGGATCGCTGGTGGCGGCAAGCTGGTCATCGCCCACCGTGAAATGGCTGTACCTTTCTCGTATGTGGATGCGGGCAAGCCCGTGGGCTATGCCATCGACTTGTGCCTGCGCATCGCCGAGATGGTGCGCAAGAAGACTGGCATGAAGGACATGCCGGTTGAATTCCTCCAGGTCACACCAGCCAATCGCATCGATGCCATTCGCAAGGGCCAAGCCGACCTGGAATGCGGATCCACCACCAACAACGCCGAGCGGCGCCAGTCGGTGGCGTTCACCATTCCGCACTTCATCACCGGTGCGCGCCTGCTGGTGAGCAGCGCCAGCACGGTCGATAGGCTGGAAGACCTGGAAGGCAAGAAGCTGGTGTCCACCCAGGGCACTACCCCGCTGAAGGCGGTGCAGCAGGTGATCCGCGAGCGGCGCATGGCCATCACCGTGCTGGAAGCTCCTGAGCACGGCAAGGCGTTGGAAATGGTGGAAAAGGGCGAAGCCGACGCGTTTGTGATGGACGACGTGCTGCTTTATGGCCTGGCCGCCAACCGGCCCGACCCGAAGGCGCTGAAGGTGGTGGGACGCTTCGTTACCACCGAGCCCCTGGCGATCATGCTGCCCAAGGACGACCCCGAATTCAAGAAGCTGGTGGACGACGAGATGCGCCGTCTGATCACCAGTCGCGAGATCTACCCCATCTACGACAAGTGGTTTGCCAAACCCATTCCGCCCAGTAACCGGGCGCTGAATCTTCCTGTCAGCTATCTGCTGCGTGATTTCTGGAAATACCCCACCGATCAGGTCCCGTTCTGACCGGCTGCATGACGGCCGGGCACCCCCTGTTCCAGAGGCTGGTTTACGCGGGTTGTCTGCGTGGCACCCGCCCCTAGAATGAAAGCCTCTGTTTTTTTGTATTCGCAAGTTAAGGAGATATTCATGAAGAAACATCTGTTGGCTGTGGCCATTACCGCTCTGGCCGCAGGCAGCGCTTTTGCCCAGGCTGGCGACACGCTGGCCAAGGTGAAGGCGTCCGGCACGATTACCGAAGGCGTGCGTGAGTCATCCGGCCTCTCCTTCACCCTGGGCGACGGCAAGTACACCGGTTTCCATTACGACGTGTGCGCCAAGGTCATCTCCGACGTGCAAAAGCACCTGGGCCTGGCCAAGCTGGACACCAAGTACCAGCCCGTGACGTCGCAAAACCGCATTCCGCTGGTGCAAAACGGTACGGTGGACATCGAGTGCGGCTCGACCACCAACAACCAGGCTCGCCAGAAGGATGTCGCTTTCGCCGTCACCACTTATGTGGAAGAAGTGCGCATCGCCGTCAAGGCCAATTCCGGCATCGCCACCATCAAGGATCTGAACGGCAAGACCATTGCCACGACGACCGGCACCACGTCCGTGCAAACTCTGCGCAAGAACAAGCGTGCCGATGGCCTGACGTTCAAGGAAGTGTTCGGCAAGGACCATTCCGACAGCTTCCTGCTGCTGGAATCGGGCCGCGCTGACGCCTTCATCATGGACGGCTCGATTCTGGCGTCCAACATCGCCAAGTCCAAGGCACCAGCTGACTTCAAGATCGTTGGCGAAACGTTGAGCGTGGAGCCCATCGCCATCATGATCCGCAAGGACGACCCGGCCTTCAAGAAGGTGGTGGACGACAGCATCAAGGCGATGATGAAGTCCGGCGAGATGGCCAAGCTCTACGACAAGTGGTTCCTGCAACCCATTCCGCCGAACAACGTGAAGATCGGCCTGCCAGCCAGCGATGCAACCAAAGCTGCATGGGCCAACCCCAACGACAAGCCTACTGAAGAGTACACGCTCAAGGACTAAGCACTCCGGTGCCCGTCTCCGTCAAAAACGCCCACGCGAGTGGGCGTTTTTTGTAAGCAGGCCCTGAAGCCGCCGGAGCACGGTGGATGACAAATCATTAAAAAAGGAATTCCCATGGGATCGAATTGGGATTGGCAAGTGTTCCTGCAGGATCCGGGCGGTGAGTACCCGACGTACCTGCAGTGGATGCTCTCCGCGTGGGGCTGGACGGTGTCCGTCGCCCTGCTGGCGTTGGTGATCGCGCTGGTCATCGGCTCCGTGATCGGCACGATTCGCACGCTGCCGGACAACAAATTTCTCGTCGGCTTCGGCAATGCGTGGGTGGAGCTGTTCCGCAACATCCCGCTGCTGGTGCAGATTTTTCTTTGGTACCACGTGGTGCCGGCGATGTTCCCCGTGATGAAGAACCTGTCGGGCTTCATTCTGGTGGTGCTGGCACTGGGTTTCTTTACCTCTTCGCGTATTGCCGAGCAGGTGCGTGCGGGCATTCAGGCCTTGCCGCGTGGCCAGCGCTACGCCGGGATGGCAATGGGCTTCACCACGTTCCAGTACTACCGCTACGTGCTCTTGCCCATGGCGTTTCGCATCATCATTCCGCCGCTGACCAGCGAGACGATGAACATCTTCAAGAACTCGTCCGTGGCCTTTGCCGTGTCGGTGGCCGAACTCACCATGTTCGCCATGCAGGCGCAGGAAGAAACGTCTCGCGGCATCGAGGTCTACCTGGCGGTAACTGGCCTGTACGTGATCTCCGCATTCGCCATCAACCGGATCATGGCGTTCATCGAAAAGCGTTCGCGGGTGCCAGGCTTCATCGCGTCCAGCGGCGCAGGAGGCCACTGACATGATGAATCTCGATTTTTCGTTCTACAGCTGGGACATCATCAGCAGGTTCGTCCTGAAGGGTTTCTACTTCAGCATCGTGTTGACGGTAGTGGCCACCATCGGTGGCATTCTGTTCGGCACCGTGCTGGCGCTGATGCGTTTGTCGGGCAAGAAGTGGCTGGAAGTGCCCGCCACCATCTACGTCAACGGCATGCGCAGCATTCCGCTGGTGATGGTGATTCTCTGGTTCTTCCTGCTGGTGCCCTTCATGGTGGGCAAGCCCATTGGCGCGGAGATGTCGGCGGTGATTACCTTCGTAGCCTTCGAGGCCGCGTACTTCAGCGAGATCATGCGGGCCGGCATCCAGTCCATCTCGCGTGGCCAGGTCTTTGCCGGCCAGGCGATGGGCATGACGTACGGCCAGAACATGAAGTTCGTGATCCTGCCGCAGGCGTTCCGCAACATGCTGCCCGTGCTGCTGACGCAGACCATCATCCTGTTCCAGGACACGTCGCTCGTCTACGCCATCGGCGCCTACGACATGCTCAAGGGCTTCGAGACGGCCGGCAAGAACTATGGGCGGCCCATCGAGGCCTACCTGCTGGCTGCGGTGGTGTACTTCGTGATGTGCTTTGCGCTATCGTGGCTCGTCAAGCGGCTGCATCGCAAGATTGCCATCATCCGTTGATCGCCCCGGCAGCAACAACGAACTGACGAACAGTGAATTGAGTGAGTGAGGAATAAAGCAAATGATTGAACTCAAGAACGTCTCCAAGTGGTACGGCAGCTTCCAGGTGCTCAACGACTGCTCTACCACCATCAAAAAGGGTGAAGTGGTCGTGGTGTGCGGCCCTTCGGGTTCTGGCAAGTCGACGCTGATCAAGACCGTGAATGCGCTGGAGCCGGTGCAAAAAGGTGAGATCTGGGTGAACGGCGTGGCTGCGCACGACCCCAAGACCAACCTGCCCAAACTGCGCAGCCAGGTCGGCATGGTGTTCCAGCATTTCGAGCTGTTCCCTCACCTGTCGGTGACGGAAAACCTCACCATTGCACAGGTGAAGGTGCTGGGCCGCAGCCAGGACGAGGCGAAGAAGCGCGGACTGAAGATGCTTGACCGCGTGGGCCTGTCGGCGCACAAGGACAAGTTTCCGGGTCAGCTCTCGGGAGGCCAGCAGCAGCGCGTGGCGATTGCCCGTGCGCTGTCGATGGACCCTATCGTGATGCTGTTCGACGAGCCGACGTCGGCGCTCGACCCCGAAATGGTGGGCGAAGTGCTGGACGTGATGGTAGCGCTGGCCAACGAAGGCATGACCATGATGTGCGTGACCCACGAAATGGGTTTTGCCCGCAAGGTCGGCCACCGCGTCATCTTCATGGACGTGGGCGGCAAGATTCTGGAAGACTGCCCCAAAGACGATTTCTTCGGCAACCCGGACGCCCGCCAACCGCGCACCAAGGAATTTCTCAACAAGATCCTGCAGCACTGATGGCGTGCTGACCCGCTGTCTGCAAGGTGGCGGGTTGCGACCCAAGTGGAAGGCGCCTGCGGGCGCTTTTCTCCGTTCTGAAGCCACTCTGGGCGCGCCCGTTGAGCGGGCGGCGAGAGCAAAATGCACGCTTCCGTTCAGTTCATCCTGCGCCCAGCTTCCACCATGCCCGATGGTTCATCCGACCGCAGCGCCTTGCCGTCAGCCGACTGGCAAACCGTTCAGTGGCATGCCGACGCCCCGGCACAGCCCGCGTGGGGCACGCCATGCAACGGCTGCGGCCTGTGCTGCCTGGCAGAGCCCTGTCCGCTGGGCATGCTGGTATCGCGCAGGCGCCACGGCGCTTGCATGGCGTTGCGCTGGGACGAGTCCGCTGTGCAGTACCGCTGCGGCTTGCTGACCGACCCGGCCGGCGTTACCGGTTGGCGAAGACCGTGGGCCCTGCGCTGGCTGCGTGGCTTGGCGCGGCGCTGGATATCGGCAGGGACGGGCTGCGACGCGCACCCACTGCAGGTCGAGCGTGTAAATGTGGCGAGTCCTACACGTTAGCTATAAAAATAGTAGCTATTAGCGCTTATAGGTAAAGCGCTGCAGGCCGATTTAGCTCAAATTTCTTGAGCGCGGTGCCTAGAGCGCAGGAGCATCCGCTTCGGCTGCTGCCACCGGACGACCCGAACGCAGATAGCCCGGCACTACGGATCCTGCCGGTGGCTGCTGCAATACCCGCTGGGCCGCAGGAGGCTGATGCAGCCGCCAGGGCGGTGCCTGGCAAGGCAGGCCGATGGGCGATAGAAAAGGTTGCAGCCGCACTCCGTAAGGCGCTGCTGGCGAACTGCCGGCTTCGTGCGCAGGGCCGGCGGCAAGTGCAGGCGCGGTTGCGCGAATCATGAGCGGGGCGCCAGCGGCCGGCACGGATAGGCGGCGCGATGCGGCGTCGCTGGGCAAAGTCACGACTTCGGCGGTGAACACCAGGGCTGACGGTCCGGACGCCACCAGTTCGCGCCCGCCAGGCTGTGGCATCTGCATCAAAAGCCCCATTGCCATGGGCCGCGCAAAGCGTCCATCGAAGCGCATCTTTTCGAAGGCGATGCGACATGCCAGCTGATCGAAGAGCGTCAGCCCCCACATATCGGCGCCGCTCAGGGCAGGCGAGCCGGCACCGCCGTGCAGTGCATCTGCGGCAGCATGCCAGCTGACCTGATCGATGAAGCCTTTGAACGGCGGGAATTCGATGACGTTCAAGCCTTGGCCATCACCGCCTTCACCGCCGGCATCGGCCGTGTCGGTGCAATCCGAGCCTTCGGCCGTATCGAACGCGACCAAGCGCCCCTGCGCAGCGGGCACGAGCAGAACGCTGGGGCATGTCGAGGTCGGAGGCAAAGGCGACGACAGCATCTCTGGTGCTTCCAGCACGGCAGGCAGCGCACGTGCCGCAAGGTGCTGACTGCGTTCAGCAGGCCAACGCACCATGGCGCCGTCTGCCACCAAGGCAGTCTTTGGCGATACACCCAGGCTCACAGCCGCCGAGTCGGCCCGGGCTGTCCGATCTGTCGCTGGACTGGAATAGAGCGCTGCACCCAGGCCCACGGCGGCAAACGAGGCGAGCGCAGTGGCCAGGCCCCGGCGCGCGGCAACCGGTACCGAGTCATCCAGGCCCCGCGTGAACCACGGGGTCAGCATGACCAAACCCAGCAGCCACACCACATTGCTGCGTGCAGCCAGCGCCCAGCCGTCCAGCCCTGATTCCCACAGCGACCACGCCAGTGTGGTTGCCAGCAGCGCCGCATGCGCCCACAGGGCCGACGGACTGCCTTGCAGCAGGAGCAGGCCGGTCAGCACCATCATCAGCCCCGCAGGCAGGTAGTACCACGATCCGCCCAGCGCCATCAGCCACACGCCAGCGGTGCCCACCACCAGCCCGATGAGCACGAACAGCAACCCCATGGCGATGGGCGCGATACGGTGCGGCGACATGGAGCTTCCTTTCGGGGAACGTGGAAACATCGGAAGGCAAGACGGATGGTAGGAACCGTGGTGATTCCATCGTTTGTTGGTGCGAAGGGCGTCGGGCGTGCGCAGGCAACGTCACCGAAGTTAGGGGGCGCTCGGGCATTGGGCTGTCGGCTCCTTCCGGCGAGGCCTGTAGGAAGTAGCCCCGGGCACATGCTGCCGTCACTGCAAGTCGCTGAAGTGCATCTGCATCTGCTATTAGATAAATAGCGTCAGATGTAAGGCGTTAAAGCGCTTGGGCCTTTTTCCATTCCCAGAGTCAAGACGCCCTATTGACGCGTGCGGGACAGTCGTCAGGGTTTCCGGCGTGGGCGCATGGCTCGGTATGCGGTGCAATAGAGACATCGTCCTCTGTGTCCGTATCCGAAGGAATTCCGTAGTCATGCATCGTCGCCATCTCGTGCAACTCGCCGCAGCCACTCTGGCCGCACCCGCATTCGTCGCCCGCGCGCAAGCCTTTCCCTCCAAGCCCATCAAACTGATCGTCGCGTTTCCGGCCGGCGGCCCTACCGACATCACCATGCGCATGCTGGCCGAGGAGGCCGGCAAGGTGCTGGGCCAGCCCGTCATCATCGACAACAAACCCGGCGCTGGCGGCACGCTGCCCGCACAGGCGCTGCAAACTTCAGCGGCTGACGGCTACACCGTCGCGCAGATCCCACTGGGTGTCTTTCGCCTGCCTTACACCACCAAGATCAACTGGCATCCGGTCAAGGACATCAGCTATGTGCTGAACCTGACAGGCTATGCCTTCGGCGTGGTCGTGCCTGCCGACTCGCCCTTCAAGACCTGGGCCGACTTCGTGGCCTATGCCAAGGCCAACCCCGGCAAGCTCAGCTATGGCTCCACCGGCACGCTGACCAGCCCCCACCTGACGATGGAACTTATCGCCCAGCAATTGGGCATTCAGCTGCTGCACGTGCCGTACAAGGGCAGCGCCGACCTGATGCAGGCCACACTGGGTGGGCAGTTGATGGCCGCAGCCGACTCCACCGGCTTTGCGCCACAGGTCGAAGCTGGCAAATTGCGGGTGCTGAACACCTGGGGCGCCGAGCGGCTGGCCAAGTTTCCGGATGCGCCCACGCTCAAGGAGGTGGGCATCGACGTGGTGCAGAACTCGCCTTTCGGCCTTGGCGCGCCGCGCGGCACGCCACCCGACGTCGTTCGCCGGTTGCATGACGCCTTCAAGCAAGCCATGGAGCAGGAAAGCTACCGTGCAGCGCTGGGTCGCTACGACATGGTGCCCATCTACATGAGCACTCCTGCGTACCAAAAGTTTGCCGAAACCACCTTTGCGCGCGAGAAGGCGCTGGTAGAAAAACTGGGCCTGGCGAAAGCGCCGTAGTCAGCATTCGCTACAAAATTAATAGCTACTAACGCTTGCTGCATAAGCGTTAGCGGCCTATTTGATATCGAATATTGATTGATTGAAGGATTGATAGAGACCCTGCTAGTTATTGGCCTCATACCCCAAGGCCAGGGCCTCGCCCTGCATCGGCTGCGCCGATAAAGTCGCTCTCGGATCAGTCCAGACCCAGAGCGCGCGCATCTTCCAGATGTGCATCCCAAGCGGGCGCCCGACGCGGCTCAGGCGACTGGGTCAGGTAATCGCAGTTGCGTGCTGCACGCAGCAGCAAAGCACCCCCCGCCGCAGCCTGTACCGCCGCCGTGCCGCGACGATCAGACCGCAATGAAACGGCAATCAGCGCCAGGCCAAGGCCTGCCACCAAAAGATTTTCGCCGGGCAGGGTAGGGCGTGAACGGTCGAGGGCCTGCCATTGTCTGAGTGTGTTGATCGGGTCCATAGTAGGTGACTTTAGCAGTTCTACCACGATATCTCTTGCCCCTGCTTAATCGAACAAGCGGCCGACAATTAGGGGCATGGGCGCCGTACGCCGAACATGGTTCGAGAGGTAAGCGCCGTCAAACAACGTATAACGCGCGTTTACTAAATGACATAACATCGTTTCGGCACAGCCGGGCGTCCTACAATACTTGCTCCTTTCCGGGCGCGCACGGGTTCAGCAAAATACCTTCTATAGCTCCGATTATTCACATTAGAAACATTGTGAATGCTCAGACGTGGTGAGCTTAAAAAAGCCTTGGGTTTTGCACGCGATGAAAAAAAGTGCTCAGGTGATTTGACAATGGGCCATCATCGGCTGTTTCACCCGTCGTGCCGCCAGGATGGCCTGCGCCACTTCGGCGAATCCTGCACCCCGTTCTTCTCGGGTGATGTAACGTGGCAAGTTCTGGAGTTCCGGTACAAAGCGAGCAATGTTGGCTACTCCCACGCTGTTAGTGAAATGCTGGAACATAGCTTGGTCGTTACCTGAGTCGCCAACAAAGACCCAATCGGCGAGTTCCCGGCTTAGGTCTCTCTGCATGTACTCACGCACAATCCAGCGGGCGCCCTGCCATTTATCGACGTTACCAAAGCAGCCGTGGATGTGAATGCTACTCACAGTGGTGTGCAGACCGGATCGCTGCAGTACCTTTAGGACTTGGCGCACCATTTCTTTGGGAAGGCAAGCAAACTCGGCGTAATCGAAAGCGATATCAGTTTCTCGCTCGGCACTGTCGCGACTCAGCGCTGCGCCGGGCACTTCGGCAGCCACCTGCTTTGCGATCTCTGCCAAACGAGCCGCGTGCGCTGCCCTCGTTGCGCCGTCTTCCTTGTAACGTTTAACAAACTCCGGCAGAGCGGCGTTCGTATTGGGCGCTCGATTGCCACGGACGAAAGCCACCGCGCCGTTTTCGGCCACCATAGCGTCGACCGGCAAGGGCATGCCATGGGTGCCGTCGAGGAACGCCTGGCACCACCCAATTGGCCTGCCCGTGATGGGAATCACGATGAGGCCCGCAGCCTTCAAGGCAGAAAGTGCGATGAGAGCTTCGGGAGTAATGACACCGTCGGTTGTCAAGGTGTCGTCAATATCGGTAAAAACGCCACGGATGCGTGCTGCGTCGCACTCAGGCCACAAAGCTAAAGATTTCATTGGCGCAGAATGTCAGCGATGTAAAGAAGGGGTCAGCTTGTAAATATGAAGCGCCTGAGGCGGTGATCTAAATCGGCTAAGTGTTTTCGGGGTCATCCGACTCCGCCATACGGGGCTGGCCCCTTGCATTGAGCTCACCAGCCTGTGTCCTCGAAACTGCTAAAGGTCTCTATGGAGGGGTGCAAAATATATGCTGGGCAACGCGTCACTGCCGCGCAAACTCAATGATCGCTTGGTAGAAGGCATCGGAGCCGTCCGCCGGATTGTTCGGGCCTATCTCCATCCGGTTGACACCATGTTGGGCGGCGCCCTTAAACTTTTCCGGGATCACTGAAAAGTAGTAGGGACTAACGAACCGAGCCCCACCTTGAAGATGGCTCTGTAGGGCTGCCAGGTGCACACCCTTGGTTTTCCACTGCTGAGGATTGAACTCGGGCACGCCGTAGCCCGTGATTTTGCGGTCTGCCAGGAATTTGCGGACCCACGCGCTGTCCGCCGCACCGCCATACATGTTGAGTCCCTGTTTCCACGAGACATCCGAGGCCATGCTCGAGCCAACCGCGAAAAGTTGCGGATTCCACGTGGAATTGACCTGCGGCATAATTTGGTGGGAATAGAGCTTGTCGGCCGGCAACCCGGCTTTCAGAGCAACATCATTGAACGCCGAAAGAAAGTCGCGCACCTGCGTTTCGCGGTATTCATTCCAGTCGCGAGCCAGTGGATTGAAATACACGTCCTGCAGCGATTTGGGCAGGTCTAGCCATGATCGGACGCCTTCCAGCTTGTCAGCTTCCTTCAAACCCGTCACCGAACCGGGAATCTTGTCGGAAACTCGGCTCTGGTCCCTGGACACCACGACGAAATCGCGCTCGGCCAGCTGGAACCTGCCCGTGGCTGTCTCGGCGATGATCTGCGTGCGGTGCTTTCCTGCGGGCATCCGGCTGTAGTCCAAGTCGTACCGGAAGCCGGTATTGGCGCTAGTGATTGCGGCTTCCGCGCGGTAGACATCCAGCCGATTCAGGCCATAGGGCACTTCTGCCACACGCTTCCCATTAACGTACAGATCGAGTCGGGTGATTTTCTTCAACGGGTCCCATAGCCAGCCCGAGAGTGGAAGCGTGCCGTCCGCGAAGGCGTCGTAGTGATCGCCGAACATAGTGAGCGGCTCCTTGCGGATGTCCTTGGATGGCGGGTCGATGACATTAAAAGCCGTATAGCCCAGACCCGTCTGAGCTTTCATCCTTCCGACCGTGCCGTACTTCCTCTCAAGCCAAGTGCGGAAACCCGCGACGGAGCCGGGGCTATAGTCGGTTACCTTGATATCGGAATAGGCTCCCATGCCGTTTTCAAAGTCCGGGAACATCTGATGAAGTTCGCCCGCTAAAGTGATCGCAACCACCCGTTGCTGCACGGCAGCTGGCAGCGCCCTAATGCGCTTGGCAACGTAGCGCAAAGCCTCAAACCGATATTTATTGACCGGGATGGTGGCATCGGGCAACAACGTGTAGGGCACGATGCTGTAACCGAAATAGCCCAATTCCAGGGGCTTGCCATCCTTCAATTGCATAACGTTACGCGGATCCTTCCGTAACTCGTGGGTGATTGGGCCCTGCGAGTCGAAATGACTGGAAGAAAGATACAACACGACCGGCCGCCTGATCTTCTCCACCGTACGAAAAAACGCGTTGACCTTGTCCTCATCGATTTCCCAGCCCTTGGGCGTCTGGCGGTACAGATCGAGCAACTGCAGGGTGGCTGTGTATCCAACTTGAACGTTCCCCTTAGGCCCGCCCGGCTCTAAGGTGTCTAGAAGGCGCGTCACCGCCGCTGCGCCGTCGTCCTTGAGTTCCTTGCATTTTGCGTAGGCGATCTCTAGGTTGCTGATATTCGGATCATTCACTGCCGCATCGCAGAGCTGAAGGCCTTCAATGGCTGGCACTACCCACAGTTTCGGGTGCGTAATGCTCTGGGAGCTGACGGGGAATATGAGGGCAAATCCAAAGCTAATAAATAGCCCCGAACGAAAGAGCGACTGATTCATGAGGTCAATCCTGAATTCCTAGCTTCGAATGAATCGCGGCAGCGTAAGAAAGCTGGGGGCTTAACGCTTTTGTAGGCACATTGCTTACATCATAATGCAAAAATGCAATTAAAAATTGGATCCCAATTATAATCGGGAGCGCCGCAAGCATAACCGTGCCGCTACTCGCAGTCTGGTCGGTTACCGCACTCAATATCCAATGCCACATTCCAAAGCCTAAGCCAATTATTAAAAATAGTATGCCAAATATACTATATAAGGTACCGACATTGAAATCCCTAATTAAATAGCTGTAAACATATCTGCGTACAAGTCTCGACGCGTGCTTTCCCAGGAACTCAGGTAATACCTTGCGCACTTTGAGGTGTGATTCCTCATCGGCATAAATTGAATCCATGGGAATGTCGCAAACCACGCCCCGCAAGACATTTAGCCTGAACAGCATATCAGTTTCAAAGAAATAACGCCGCTCTAACTTGTCTAGTGGAATTTCACGAAGAACACGGGTGTGCACGGCCGTGTAGCCGTTAGTGGGATCCATATTCGACCAATAACCGCAGCTAAGTTTTGTAATGAAGGATAGCATAACGTTGCCAAAGACACGGATCGATGGCATGCCGCGAATGGATTCTGGCCTGAAAAATCGATTGCCTTTTGTATAATCTGCCTCATCCAATAAAATGGGCCTTAAAAAAAATGGCAAAAGCTTCGGATCCATTTGGCCATCCCCGTCAATTTTGACAACTATATCCATGCTGTCTTCGATTGCTTGGCGATAAGCATTAATAACAGCCCCTCCAACACCTTGATTTTCAGTATTGAACAATACAACAACTCGAGGATCCTTGCAATTTTCTTGAATAAAGGCGCCACTGCCGTCAGGGCATGCATCGTCCACTGCATAAATGCGGGTGACTATATCGGGAATGGCTTCAATGACAGCTAGTACATGAGCTGTTACCCTGTAGCTGGGAATCGCCACCGCTATTTTTTTTTGAGCTTCGATTAGCATTTTAGGTACGTCCTGTCACGATTATGCCAGCTAGTATGAGCGCGCCGCCGATAAATGTTCTCGGATGAACCGGCTCCTGAAGAAATAACCAACCTAGAAGTGGGACAATTAAAAAAGCCAATCCCATGAATGGGTAGGCAATGTGCAATGGAGCATGCTTAAGAATCCAAACCCATGCGATTGTGGTCAGTCCATAAAGCGCGAATGCGCTAAGTAACCATCCATTAAAAAGCCAGTCTTGCCAGACTGCTTCTGGCGGAAGTGCGGTAGCTGCTTTTTTGAAAAGCATCTGTCCAATCGAGATTCCAAAAACACAAAGTATCGTTGATATTGTGAGTAGTAAAGACATATGGGAAGCTTATCAATTTGGAATAGTGGCGCGACGGGTCGCCCAAGCGGGAAGGAGAACTAGGGGTAGCGTGAAAAAAGGCAGCAAGTAACGGTATTCCCCGGCGATGGAGAACGCAAAAATAGCAATTAGTTGCACCGCCATGGGAGTGCAAATTATCAGTAGTGCTGCGTCTCCCTCCCGTATTCCTATAACAAGAGACCATATTAATAAGCCAATTCCTAGAAATGGTGTCCAAAATAACATTCGAGTGTTATAACTCGCCTCATGAATTTTTTTTAAGACTTCTTCCGATTTGCTTAGTGCGAATTTTCGATACGATGAGTTTGTGTGGAGGATTTTCAAAACATGCTCAGCATATTCAAAGCTGGGAATGCCTCCTTGAGCAAAAGCCGAAACCATGAAGATATTGACTCTGCTTGCAAGGAATTTTGGAATATTTCGCCACAGGTTATATGTGAAAAATTCGCGGACTATAATTTTTTGATCTTCTCGCGGGAACGTAAGTGCACGTGGGCCTTCGGGTTGAAACTGCAATGGGTCCCAATAATCTGGGTCATAGAATTTCAAGTAGTTATCGATTGGCTTATGTTTTTTAAGTGTTTCAATAGTGAGTGCTGATACTCGTGGCGACGCGGTCCATAAATTCATGGGCCTTGGCTGGAGAAAGTTGACGGTTTCAAAGATGACTAGCGGATATAGTGCGCCGTGTCCTCTTGATCCCTGATTGGCGGTGGCAAAGGCCATAATAGAGCACCACCCGATAAGTATTGCTGCAATCCAAATGCGACTAGATTTGACGGTAAAAAACAGGAGTATGGCAACCGGAGCAAGAAATACAATTCCGTTAGGTCGCGCAAATGCCGCAAAAGGAATTGTTATCGCGAGCATTGCAAGGTTTGATGCCGAGGCTCGGCGTTTGGTTGCCACCAGCCAAATCTCAAATAATAAACCTGCAACACATGCTGAATAAACGCCATCGGGATATAAGTTCCCCATGAAAAAAATAAGATGGGGTGCAAGACAAATAAAAATAAAACAAAAGAGCGCGGTCTTAAAGAGACGCTCAGACCAGCACCATCCTATAATTCGTGCAAAAACCACAGCGGCAACAGTCAGCAAAGCTGCAATGGGCAACTCTGCCAGACGGCTATTTTCATAAAATATTCTTACAAAATAGAGCCAGAATGCCGGTTTTCCTGAATTATGAATTCCAGGGTTTTCAACTTCTAATAGAATAGAGTAACTGTCTTCTCCTAAAACTCCAGGCCAAAACACCGAGAGCCAGAATCCATAAACAAATAAAAGTAAAAATAGGATTATTACAAATGGTTTGAAATTTGATTTCGGATCATCCAAGAAAATACTCTTCATACTTTACTCCGCAGCCTGCAAAGCCAATCCCGCATGCTCGCGCAATGGGTGAAACCGAATCTTCGGAAACCGCTCCTGCGCCAGTCGCACGTCATACGGACTGGTGCACAGATACGCCAGCGTATCGGCGGCGTCGTGCGCCAGGCACAACGGATAAGCGTCGGTGAATGCGCGCAGTTCGGCAGGGCTGTCGGCCGTTATCCAGCGCGCGCCCGTGTACTGGCAGTTTTCCAGCCGGATGTCAGCGTCGTACTCGGTCTTCAGCCGGTGTTGCACGACTTCGAACTGCAGCTGCCCCACGGCGCCCAACAGCATGTTGCCGCCCGCATCAGGCTTAAAGACCTGGATGGCGCCTTCTTCCCCCAATTGCGCCAGGCCCTGCTGCAGTTGCTTGGTGCGCAGCGGGTTCTTCAGCACCACGGTCATGAACATTTCTGGCGCAAAGAAGGGCAGGCCGGTGAACTGCAGGTTGGCGCCGTCGGTGATGGTGTCGCCTAGCTGCACTCCGCCGTGCGTGGTAAAGCCGATGATGTCACCTGCATACGCCTCTTCCACCGCTTCGCGGCGCTGGGACATGAAGGTGACGACAGAAGTCGGGCGCAGCTCCTTGGCGGTGCGCTGTACCTTGAGCTTCATGCCCGGGGTATACCGGCCCGAGGCCACACGCACGAACGCGATGCGGTCGCGGTGGTTGGCGTCCATGTTGGCTTGCACCTTGAACACCACCCCCGAAAAGCCTTCGTCCTCAGGCTGAATCGTCTTGACCACCGGCTGCTTGTTGACTTGCAGCGTGCTCACGCGCGGGCCGGGCGAGGGGGCCATGTCGACCAGCGCGTCCAGCACCTCCATCACCCCGAAGTTGTTCACGCCGGAGCCAAAGAATACGGGCGTGAGCTTGCCTGCCAGAAAGGCTTGCTGATCCCAGGCGGGCGATGCGCCTACAGCCAGCTCCATGCTTTCCAGCGCGGTGTCGAACTCAGCGCCGAAGCGCCCGCGCAAGGCGTCTTCATTCGACAGCGGGATAGCTTCAAAGTCTTGCGGACGACGCTCGCTCCCACTCTCGAAGACCGTCATGGCCTTGGTGCGCAGGTTGATGATCCCGCCGAAATGCTTGCCCTGGCCCACGGGCCAGGTCATGGGGCAGCAGGGCATGCCGAGTTCACGCTCGACCTCGTCCATGATGTCCAGCGGGTCGCGCACTTCGCGGTCCATCTTGTTGACGAAGGTGATGATGGGTGTGTCTCGCTGGCGGCAGACTTCAATCAGGCGGCGCGTCTGCGCTTCCACACCGTTGGCAGCGTCGATCACCATCAGGGCCGAATCGACGGCAGTCAGCACTCGGTAGGTGTCTTCCGAAAAGTCCTTGTGGCCGGGCGTGTCGAGCAGGTTGACCACGTGGTCGCGGTAGGCCATCTGCATCACCGAGGACGCGACGGAAATGCCCCGCTGCTTTTCGATTTCCATCCAGTCGCTGGTGGCGTGGCGGCTGGCCTTGCGGCCCTTTACCGCGCCGGCAATCTGGATGGCGCCCGAGAAAAGCAGCAGCTTTTCCGTCAACGTGGTCTTGCCCGCGTCAGGGTGGGAAATGATGGCAAAAGTGCGGCGGCGCCGCGTT
Source organism: Acidovorax sp. WCS2018Noco2-16 (assembly GCF_031843945.1). NCBI lineage: Bacteria > Pseudomonadati > Pseudomonadota > Betaproteobacteria > Burkholderiales > Comamonadaceae > Acidovorax > Acidovorax sp. WCS2018Noco2-16. Next base: position 14,889 of record NZ_JAVTJJ010000009.1, on the reverse strand, counting down.
TCTGGGGCGTAAGACAAGGGGCAGCTCGGATAGGCGTGTAAAGGCGTGCAGCAGCGCTAGGCGCCCCGCAAGGGCCGTGCGCGTGGGGTGAAGTCACACTGCCGCAGGCCGGAATGGATCGCTGGGATTCTAGCGGCGCAACCCTTGGGCAGGTTCCGAGCCTCTTGTTGGACAGAGCCCGGCAGTCCCGAGCAGAATCGCGACCCACATCCGCTGCGGCGATTTGCATGACGACTTCTTCCCAACGCCCGACTTTGCCCCAAACGACCTTGCCAGCCGGTGCGGAGGTGGGCACGCCCGCGTACCGGCGCATCACCATCGCGTTGTTCTTCGCAGGCTTCGCCACGTTTTCGCTGCTGTATTGCGTGCAGCCGCTGCTGCCGGAATTTGCGCGGCATTTCCAGATCGGTGCGGCGGCCAGCTCCGTAGCGCTCTCGGCCAGCACCGCTGCGCTGGCGGTGTCCATTCTGGTGGCGGGTGTGGTGTCGCAGGCGGTGGGCCGCCGCTGGCTGATGTTCGGCTCGATGGCGCTGGCCGCGCTGTGCAACCTGCTGGCGGGGCTGTCGCCCAACTGGGCCACCATGCTCGCCGCACGTACGCTTGAAGGCGTGCTGCTGGGCGGGGTGCCCGCCGTGGCCATGGCGTACCTGGCCGAAGAAATCGACACGCGCGGCCTGGGCTTCGCCATGGGGCTGTACATCGGCGGCACCGCGTTTGGCGGCATGGTCGGCCGGGTGGGCGTAGGGCTTTTGACCGATGCCTTCGGCTGGCGCCAGGCAATGGTCATCGTCAGCGTGATCGACCTGCTGGTCGCCATCGGCTTCGTGTTGTTGCTGCCGCCTTCTCGGCGTTTCGTTCGTGCGGCAAGCGGGGGCGTGCGCCAGCAGGCCCGCATCTGGCGTGACCATTTGCGCAATCCGGTACTGCCCCTGCTGATTGCGGTGGGATGCCTGCTGGTGGGTCCACTGGTGTCGGTTTTCAACCTGGTGAGCTTTCGCCTGTCGTCGCCAGTGTTCGGGCTGGGGCAGGCCGAGATCGGGCTGATCTTCTGCGCCTATCTGCTGGGCATGTGCGCGTCGCCCTGGGCGGGCGCGCTGGCCGACCGGCTGGGCCGCCCGGTGGTGCTGATCGGCTGTGTGTTGCTCATGGCCGCCGGCGTGCTGCTGACCTTGCCTGCGCACCTGGCTGCGATGATCGCCGGCATCTGCCTGATCACCCTCGGCTTCTTCGGCGGGCATGCGGTGGTCAGCGGCTGGGTGGGCGCGGCGGCACTGCATTCCAAGGGCCATGCATCGTCGATATACCTGTTGGCCTATTACATGGCCTCCAGCGTTCTGGGCGTGGTGGCGGGTGGGTTCTGGGAAAAGGGCCAGTGGCCCGCGGTGGTGCTGTTCTGCATGGCCTTGCTCATGCTGGCCCTGGGGGGTGCCGTGCGGCTGAGAGCTGCCGGCCCCCATCACACCCGCGCCAGCGATTGACCCGGGCAGGCACCAGCGGGTTTTGTACAATACGCGCCTTTCCGAGGAGCGTTGCAGCGTCACCCAACAGCGGGGCGTGAGGCTCGGAAGCCGGTATCTTCGCAACGACGCTCACCCACGCTGTTCCGGTGCGGTGAGTGACTGCCTTCATCTCTTGCCCCGGCTCGCGTGGTTTTCATACCCATCCTTGATTGGAGAAAACCATGAGCGCAGTTCTCAAGCCACAAGCCGACCAGGCCATCACCGACATTTCCCTTGCCGCCTGGGGCCGCAAGGAAATCCGCATTGCCGAAACCGAGATGCCCGGCCTGATGGCCATCCGCGAAGAGTTCGCCGCCGGCCAGCCGCTGAAGGGCGCTCGCATCACCGGCTCGCTGCACATGACGATCCAGACCGCTGTGCTGATCGAAACCCTGCAGGCCCTGGGCGCTGACGTGCGCTGGGCATCGTGCAACATCTTTTCCACGCAAGACCATGCTGCAGCCGCCATCGCCGCCGCGGGAACGCCGGTCTTCGCCATCAAGGGCGAGTCGCTGGAAGACTACTGGGACTACACCCACCGCATCTTCGACTTTGCGCCTAAGGGCAGTGCGGGCGAAGGCCCCAACATGATTCTGGACGACGGCGGCGATGCCACGCTGCTGATGCACCTGGGCCAGCGCGCCGAGAAAGACGCGTCCCTGGTAGCCGGCAATGGCGCTAGCGAAGAAGAGCGCATTCTGTTCGCCTCTATCCGCAAGAAGCTGTCGGAAGATGCGACCTGGTACACGCGCAAGTCGGCCGAGATCATCGGCGTGACGGAAGAAACCACCACCGGCGTGCACCGCCTGAACGAGATGTCCGCCAAGGGCACGCTGCTGTTCCGCGCGATCAACGTGAACGATTCGGTCACCAAGTCCAAGTTCGACAACCTGTACGGCTGCCGCGAATCGCTGGTGGATGGCATCAAGCGCGCGACAGACGTGATGATCGCCGGCAAGGTCGCCGTGGTGGCCGGCTATGGCGACGTGGGCAAGGGCTCCGCCCAGGCGCTGCGCGCATTGAGCGCCCAGGTGTGGGTCACCGAGATCGACCCCATCAACGCCTTGCAGGCCGCGATGGAAGGCTACCGCGTGGTGACGATGGACTACGCCGCCGACAAGGCCGACATCTTCGTGACCACGACGGGCAACAAGGACATCATCACCCATGACACGATGGCGAAGATGAAGGACCAGGCCATCGTCTGCAACATCGGCCACTTCGACAACGAGATCGACGTCGCGTCGATCGAGAAGTACGAATGGGAAGAGATCAAGCCCCAGGTGGACCACATCACCTTCCCGGACGGCAAGAAGATCATTCTGCTGGCCAAGGGCCGCCTGGTGAACCTGGGCTGCGGCACGGGCCACCCCAGCTTCGTGATGTCGTCGTCGTTCGCCAACCAGACCATCGCGCAGATCGAGCTGTTCACCAAGCCGGGCGACTATGAAGTCGGCAAGGTCTACGTGCTGCCCAAGCTGCTGGACGAGAAGGTCGCGCGCCTGCACCTGAAGAAGGTCGGCGCCGTGCTGACCGAGCTGACGGACACGCAGGCCGCGTACATCGGCGTGAGCAAGAGCGGCCCTTACAAGCCCGACACGTACCGCTACTGATCGCAGGGCGGATCGGTGGCGACAGGCCGGCAAGCCCTTGGTGGCCTGCCGGCCTGTGGCTTGGTTGATAATTGATTTGCTATAAAAATAATAGCTAATAGCGCTTGATGGATAAGCGCTAGAGGCCTATTTGACTCTAAAAAAAGGATGGGTGCATGCGCGCAGACGTGTATCTGGTGGACAAGGGCCACGCGACGACCCGGTCGCAGGCGCAGCGCCTGATCGCCGCCGGTGTGCAGTGGCGGCTGGCGGCCAGCCTGCCCTGGCACAAGGTGGCCAAGAACGGCGACGACATTCCAGAAATCGCCGAAGTGCAGCTGCTGGACCAATCCGAAGCGCGGTACCTGTCGCGCGGCGGCCTGAAGCTCGAAGGCGCGCTGCAGACCACCGGCCTGCAGGTGGCCGGCTGGCGCTGTCTGGACGTGGGCCAGAGCACCGGCGGTTTCACCGACTGCCTGTTGCAGCAGGGCGCTGTGCAGGTGATCGGCGTGGACGTGGGCCACAGCCAGCTGCACGACAGCCTGCGGCAAGACCCGCGCGTGGTGGCAGTCGAAGGCCTGAACGCCCGTTCCGTAACGGCCGCATCGCTGCGGGAGGCCTGCGAAGACGCGTTGTCCGAGCAGGTCGAGCAAGACCCGGACGACAACGACACCCAGCCCGAGGCGCCCTACAGCTGGATGCGCAACGGCGGCCTGGTCGACGAAGCGTACGACGACAGCGACGACGCCAAGGAACACGACGTGGAGGCCTTCAAGGCCGAGCGTTCAGCCAGGGCGCGTGCCCGTGCCCAGGGCGCCTTGCCCACCGTGCGCCGCCGGCGTGCGGGGCTGGAACAGGTCGACGTCACCCCGGTGTTCGACCTGGTGACGGGCGACGTGTCGTTTATCTCGCTCACGCTGATCCTGCCTGCCGTGGCGCCTCTGCTGAAGGCCGGTGGCGACCTGCTCATGCTGGTCAAGCCGCAGTTCGAGCTGCAGCCCGGCCAGGTCGGCAAGGGCGGCATCGTGCGCGACGTGGCGATGTACCCGCTGGTCGAGCAGCGCATCCGCGACTGCTGCGCGGCCGAGGGCCTTCAGGTGCTGGGCTGGTACGACAGCGCGGTCGATGGCGGCGACGGCAACCGCGAGTTCTTCATTCACGCAAGGAGTGCGGCTTGAACATCACTACCACTACCACCACCAGCATGACCGATGCGCCCGCCGCATCGGCGGCCAGATCGGGAGCGTTCCCGGTCAGCTTCGAATTCTTTCCGCCCAAGACGCCCGAGGGTGCCGAGAAGCTGCGCACCGTGCGCCAGCAGCTCTACGCCCGCCGGCCCGAATTCTGTTCGGTGACCTACGGCGCCGGCGGCTCCACGCAGGAAGGCACGTTCAGCACTGTGCGAGAGATACTGGCCGAAGGCGTGAGCGCGGCTTCGCATTTCTCGTGCATCGGCGCCACGCAAGAGACGGTGCGCACCCAGCTTGCGCAGCTCAAAGCCATGGGCGTCACCCGCCTGGTGGCGTTGCGTGGCGATTTGCCCAGCGGCTACGGCGCGGGTGGTGAATTCCATTACGCCAGCGACTTGGTGGCCTTCATCCGCGCAGAGACGGGCAACGACTTTCATATCGAAGTCGCGGCCTACCCCGAAGTGCATCCGCAGGCCCGCTCGCCCGAAGCCGACCTGCAGGCCTATGCCGCCAAGGTGCGCGCGGGTGCCGATTCGGCCATCACGCAGTACTTCTTCAACGCCGATGCGTACTTCCGCTTCGTGGACGACACGCGGCGCCTGGGGCTGGACGTGCCGGTGGTGCCGGGCATCATGCCCATTTTGGGCTCCACCCAGCTGATGCGCTTTTCCGACGCCTGCGGCGCCGAGATCCCGCGCTGGATACGGCTGCGCCTGCAGGGCTTCGGCGACGACGTGGCCAGCATTCGCGCCTTTGGCCTGGACGTAGTGGCCGAACTGTGCGAGCAATTGCGCACACGCGGCGTGCCGGGGCTGCACTTCTACACGATGAACCAGAGCGGTGCCACGCTGGAGCTGTGCCGTCGTCTGGGGCTATAGGGTCTTGCCATCGGCCCACGCAGCCCCAGACTGCGCTTGGTTACGCGGCCGCGGATGGCTCGGCTAACATCGCGCCGATGAAAATTTCCTTCGCCCCCTGGTGGTGTGGCGGTGCAAGCCGTCTCGCCCACCTTCTGGCGCAGCCCGCATGAGGCGTATCGCGGCAGCCGCCTTTCGTCCCTCCATGGTGAACGCCGCACAGTGTGCGGTGCGCTGGGGCGCCGTGCTCGCGGGGGTCTGCTTGATCGCCGCCTGCGCTGCACCTTCTCCGCCCGCCTCCGGTGAAAAGCCCGCAGCAGACAGTCCGCCACTGCGCACGCTGGTGCCACCCCGGAAGAATCAGGCGGCGACAGGTGCTGACACCAAGGCCGAGGCCGCCTCCCAGCAGGCATCAGCGGCTGGCAGCCGGGCACGCCGCGAGGCCGACCTGCCCCCCATCTCCACCGTCGTTCCGTCCATCGCACCCGCCGGCGTTCCGGGGCCCAACGGCATGTATTCGCTGGACAGCGACAAACCCGGCGGAGGCTTGCGCAAGCCGCTCGAAGACGACGACGCAGAACCCGATCAGCAGGGCATGGCGTCGTGGTACGGCGCGCGATTCCATAAACGTCGCACCGCCAGCGGCGAGCGGTTCGATATGTATGCGCTGACCGCTGCCCACCCCACCTTGCCCTTCGGCACGCGGGTGTGCGTGCGCAGCCTGGCGACCGGCCGGGCGGTACAGGTGCGCATCAACGACCGGGGACCGCACACGGGTGGCCGCATCATCGACCTGAGCCAGGCTGCGGCAAAGCAGCTGGGCATGCTGGGTTTGGGCACCAAGCCCGTAGCCATCACGGCGCTGGCGCCGGAAGACGATGCGGGCTGCCCTGAAAAGGACGTGGGCGAGTAAACAAAAGCCTGTGCCCCACGACGCATGGCGTCTGCGGGGCTGCTCGGTGCGTCAGCCGCCCGATTCGAGGCTGTGCGCGGCGTGCCGGTCCTGCTGCAGCAGCTCGGCCATCTGCGGCAGGGCGTCTTTCAGCGCGGCCTTCAGCGTGAACGGCGGGTTGATGAGGAACATGCCGCTGGCGGGCAGGCCGGGGCGTCGCTTCTCGCCTTCCGCGTTTTCGACCAGCTTGCTGTTCTTGACCGTCAGCGTGGCGTGCAGCCAGGGCTTGCCGGCCTTGACTGCCATGGTCTTCAAGCGGCGCGGAAGATCGTGCGCCTCAGGGCGCGGAATGATCGGGTACCAGATGGCGTAGGTGCCGGTGGCAAAGCGCTTGAGCGAGTCGGCCACCATGTCCAGCACGCGGCCATAGTCGCTCTTCATTTCATAGCTGGGATCGCACAGCAGCAGGGCGCGGCGAGCCGGTGGGGGCAAAAATTTCTTGACACCCTCGAAGCCGTCTTCGTGCAGCACGGCCACTTGGCGGCCGGCTTCCAGTTGGGCCACGTTGCCGGCCAGCGAGCGCAGGTCGGTCGGGTGCAGCTCGAACAGCTTGAGCTTGTCTTGGCTGCGCAGCAGTTGGTGGGCGATGAAGGGCGAGCCAGGGTAAACGCGCGTTTGCGTGCCCTGATTGAAGGCGCGCACGACGTCCAGGTAGGCCTGCAACGCAGGGGTGAGCTTGACCGCCGGGGCCTTGGCGTCAGCCGGCGCGGTCGCCAGCAACCGGGCGATACCGTCGGCCGCTTCGCCGCTGGTGTTGGCGTAGTCGCCGTCCAGCCGGTAAAGCCCGGCCCCCGCGTGGGTGTCGAGCACGGTCAACGCCGCGTCTTTCTGGGTCAAATGCTGCAAGGTGGCAATCAACACGGTGTGCTTGAGCACATCGGCGTGGTTGCCTGCATGGAAGGCGTGGCGATAACTGAACATTGCCCAATGGTAACCAGCGCGGCCGCTGGTGTGTCGTTAGGCGCTGTTTCCACGGGCGCGGAGCACTTTTGTCGCCCTGGGTGGCGTTTCTTCACCGATGATGGCGCGCGGATTGGCTGCAGCGCACGCTACGATTGGGAGGGACGCTGCTCGCCTCCCCTTTTCGCCTCCCCGTTTTTGTTCATTTCCACCATGCCCAGTCCCCTATCTGCCAGCGCCGTGAACCATGTCGATGCGCTGGAGCCCGGTGCACGCCTGGGTGAGTTCGAGGTGCTGTCGCTGCTGGGCGTGGGTGGCTTCGGCATGGTGTATCGCGCGTTCGACCATTCCCTGATGCGCTTCGTCGCCATCAAGGAATACATGCCTTCGTCGCTGGCGGGGCGTGCGGAAGGCCAGTCGCTGTGGGTACGCTCCTCATCCGACGAGCAGTCGTACCAGACCGGCCTTGCATCGTTCGTGGACGAGGCACGTCTGCTGGCGCAGTTCGACCATCCCTCGCTGGTGAAGGTGTTCCGCTTCTGGGAAGCCAATCACACCGCCTACATGGTGATGCCGCTCTATGGCGGCATGACGCTGAAGCAGGCGCGCGCGCACATGCGCACGCCGCCGTCCGAGGCCTTGCTGCGCAAGGTGCTGTGGTCGGTGCTGGGCGCCCTGCGGGTGCTGCATGACGCGCAGATGCTGCACCGCGACATCTCGCCGGACAACGTCTTCCTGCAGGACGTGGGGCCCCCTGTGCTGCTGGATCTGGGCGCCGCGCGCCGCGCCATCAGCGACCGCGACCGCCAGCACACTGCCGTGCTGAAGGTCAATTACGCCCCCATCGAGCAATACACCGACGCTGGCAGCGACCTGCAGCAAGGGCCATGGAGCGATCTGTATTCGCTGGCAGCGGTCATGCACGGGTGCCTGTGCAACGACACGCCGCTGCCCGCCACGCTGCGCTCCATCCGCGACCGCATGGTGCCTTTCTCGCGCGTGGCGCGCACGGTGCAAAAGCAGTTCGGCGTTGAATATTCGGCGCCGTTCGTCGCCGCCATGGCACAGGCGCTGGAATTGCGCCCGCAAGATCGGCCCCAGTCCATCGATGCGTTCGCGCAGATTCTGGAATTGCAGGCGCCGGCTCTGGGGCTGGAGCACTTCGACTTCCGCGCCGAACTGGGCGATGTTTGGATCGAACCAGGTTCTGCAGATGCGGCCAACCTGTCTGTGTCGTCCGCCTCAGTCGTGCTCGACGCGGTATCCATGCCCACGACGCGCGTTCCGCAAACCTTGGCCGATGTGTTGGCACAGCAGCAGGCCGCAGTCGGGGCAGCAGTGGCCGTTGTGCCGCCCGCCGCCCCACCGGCGCCCGAGAAGGCTATTGCCGATTTGGTGCTGCCCGTGGAAGAAGCCGCTACTACACCCGTTGCGAAGCCGCGGCGCGCGGCAGAGGCCAGCCAGCGCAGTCCGGCTCCGCGTTCTGCTGGCTCCGACGTGGCGGGTGGTGGCGGTCAGACACTGACATCCTCCAATCAGCCGTCGGCAGCCGCAGTCAACCTGAAGAAGTCGCCTGTCCTGGTCGCTGCGCTGCTCGGCGCGCTCGTGATGGTCGCCATTGCATCCGCGCTGTGGTGGCGGACTGCCTCCCAGCCGGTTCGCACACCCGATAGCGAAATCATCACGGAAATGGCGGAGCCGTCCGCCGTGCCGGCCTCCGCTGCCCTGGCAGCTTCAGCCGCGGGCACTCAGGCAGCGACTGCCCCTGCAACGCCTGCATCGGCCGATGCTCCGCCGCCCGCGTTCGTGACCGCGCCAGCGCCGCGTCCGGCCAAAACCGCGACGCGCCGTGACGCCCCCGCCGCCGGCACAACGCCAGCCGCTGCCACCGGCACAGTGCCCAGCGATGCGCCTGCACCTGCAACGCCAGCAGCCCCTGCGCCCGCAGCACCCCAGCGCGCCGCTCGCGCCCCGGGTCCCGACGAAGCCTGCGCCAGCTCCTCGCTGCTGACACGCCCGATGTGCGTGCACCGCGAATGTCAGGCACCGGGTGCTGCCAACCATCCCGTCTGCGTCGAAAACCGGCGCCGCCAGGAGGAAGAGGCGCGCAAGCGGGAAATGTTCTCGCAATAGCAAAGGGATGAGAGGACTGGCCGCTCCAACGCCGCGGCCGATGTTTGCATGCCTGGGACCTAAGCCTCGCCTAAGTCTTAGCTCCCACACTGCCGTTCATGCAACAACCCACTGAAAGGTTTGCCATGAACTCCATCCTCTCCACTCCTCGCCGCCTGACTCTGGCATTGGTCGCTGCGGGCGCCATCGGGGCGACCGGTGCCGGGCTGGTCACCAACATGCGGCCCGGGCATGCGGCCACGGCTGAGCAGGTGCCGGTGTCAGCGGTTGCTGCGCCAGGCGGGTTGCCGGGTGGCGGTGTGGCGATGCCCGACTTTGCGCAGATCACCGCACGCAACGGTGCGGCAGTGGTGAACATCAGCGTCACCGGCACCACCAAGACGTCGCTGGGCGGCGCGGGCGATGACGACGATGACGACGGCACGCCGGCCGCGCAGCAACGTGGCGCGCAGGGTATCGACCCCAACGATCCGTTCTATGAATTCTTCAAGCGCTTTGGCATGCCGGGCGGCGGGCGCATGCCGCATCAGCGCGAGGTGCCGATGCAGGGCGAAGGCTCGGGCTTCATCGTCAGTGCGGACGGCGTGGTGCTGACCAATGCGCATGTGGTCAAGGGCGCCAGCAGCGTCACGGTGAAGCTGACCGACCGGCGGGAGTTTCGCGCCAAGGTGCTGGGCTCCGACCCCAAGACCGATATCGCGGTGCTGAAGATCGACGCGAGCAACCTGCCGGTGGTGCAACTGGGCAGCACGCGGTCGCTGAACGTGGGCGAATGGGTGCTGGCCATCGGTTCGCCTTTCGGCTTTGAAAACAGCGTGACGGCCGGGGTGGTCAGCGCCAAGGGCCGCGCGCTGCCGGACGACAGCTTCGTGCCTTTCCTTCAGACCGACGTGGCGGTGAACCCGGGCAATTCCGGCGGGCCGCTGTTCAACACGCGCGGCGAGGTGGTGGGCATCAACTCGCAAATCTACAGCCGCTCGGGCGGCTACCAGGGCGTGTCGTTCGCCATTCCAATCGAAGTGGCGGCGAAGGTGAAGGACCAGATTTTGGCTACCGGCAAGGCCAGCCATGCGCGGCTGGGCGTGTCGGTGCAGGAGGTGAACCAGGCGTTTGCCGATTCGTTCCAGCTCGACAAACCCGAAGGCGCGCTGGTGGCGGGCGTCGAGCCGGGCGGGCCGGCCGACAAGGCGGGCTTGAAGTCGGGCGACGTGATCCGCAGCATCGACGGACAGCCCATCGTGGCTTCGGGCGACCTGCCTGCGTTCGTGGGGCAGGCCGCGCCCGGCAGCCAGGCGCGCATGGAAGTCTGGCGCCACGGCAAGAAGGAAGAGATCGTCGCCACGCTGGGCGATGCCAGCGACAAGAAGTCCGCCAAGGCCGCCGCCGCCGACCAGGCTGTGGGCAAGGGCCAGCTGGGCCTGGCGCTGCGCCCGCTCAAGCCGCAGGAGCGGCGCGAAGCCGGCGTGGAGGCCGGCCTGCTGATCGAGCAGGTGCGTGGCCCCGCAGCGATCGCGGGGGTGGAGCCGGGCGACGTGCTGCTGGCCATCAACGGCACGCCCGCGCAGGGCATGGACCAGGTGCGCGAAGCCGTGGCCAAGGCTGGCAAGTCGGTAGCGCTGCTGATCCAGCGCGATGGCGACCGCATCTTCGTGCCGGTGCGGCTGGGTTGACCGGGCTGGCGTGCCGGCAGGGCGTGGCATACGGTTGAAGCCGTCCTACCCCTGCCGGCCACAGGCTGCCGCTATGCTTTGCTGCATGCCTGCGCCTACCGAACCCCTCGCCATCCACACCCTCCATCGCTGCGCTGTCTGCGTGCGTGCGCAGGTGGCGGCGGCGCCAGTCTGACGGGAGCCGTCGGTATGCGCCTGCTGCTGGTCGAAGACGACACCATGATCGGCGAGGCCGTGCACGACCTGCTGCGCGCCGAGCACTACGCAGTGGACTGGGCGCGCGACGGTGCTATGGCCGACGCTGCCTTGCGCACGCAGATCTATGACGCAGTGCTGCTGGACCTGGGCCTGCCCCGCCGCGACGGCTTGGACGTGCTGCGCGATCTGCGCGCGCGCAAGGACCGCACGCCGGTGCTGATCGCCACCGCACGCGACGCCGTGGCCGAGCGCGTGCAGGGGCTGGACGCCGGCGCCGACGACTACCTGCTCAAGCCCTACGACATGGACGAGTTGCTGGCCCGCATTCGCGCGCTCACCCGCCGCGCGGCGGGGCGGGCCGAGCCGGCCTATGAACACCGGGGTGTCGTCATCCACCCCGCCACACGCGAAGTGACCGTGCAAAGCCAGCCGGTGGTGCTGTCGGCGCGCGAATGGGCCGTGTTGGAGCCGCTGCTGGCCCGCCCCGGCGCAGTGCTGTCGCGCCAGCAACTGGAAGAAAAGCTCTACGGCTGGAGCGAAGAGATCAGCAGCAACGCGGTGGAGGTCTACATCCACGGGCTGCGCAAGAAGCTGGGCGCCGACCTGGTGCTGAACGTGCGCGGTGTGGGTTACATGGTGCCCAAGGTATGAGCGGGCCGGCCGCGGGCGCAGAAGAGACTGGCTCGGATACGCATCCGGCCACGACCCGGCGTGCACATTCGCTGCGTGCCCGGCTGCTGTGGTTTTTGCTGGCCGCCATTGCCTGCGCCGCGCTGGCACAAGTGGGCCTGGCCTACCGCGCCGCGCTGGCTGAGGCCGATGTGCTGTTCGACTATCACATGCAGCAGATGGCGCAGGCGCTGCGCCCGGGCCTGCCTTCGCTGCCTTCAGGCGATGCGCCGCTGCTGCCGGGCGAGCCCGAGAACCATGAATTCGTGGTGCAGGTGTGGTCGTCCGACGGGCTACGCGTGTATGAGTCGGCGGTGGGCGCGGCGCTGCCGCAGCGTGCGGTGCTGGGCTTTTCCAACGTGCGGGCCAACCACACGACCTACCGTGTGCTGTCGGTGCAGACGCAAGCGCAGGTGATTCAGGTGGCGCAGGACATGGCCGTGCGCCGTGACATGGCGCGCTCGCTGGCGCTGCGCACGGCGGCGCCCATCGCGCTGCTGGCGCCGCTGCTGGCGCTGGCTGTGTGGTGGGCGGTGAGCGGCTCGCTCGCGCCGGTCGAGCGCGTGCGCCGCCAGGTGGCCCAGCGGCAGGCGGGCGATCTCTCGCCGGTCGATGGCGATGCACTGCCCGCCGAGGTGCGTCCCCTGGTCGATGAGCTGAACCTGCTGCTGGGCCGTGTGCACCACGCGTTCGAAGCGCAACAGCACTTCGTGGCCGATGCCGCGCACGAGCTGCGCTCTCCGCTGGCGGCACTCAAGTTGCAGGTGCAGGGCCTGCAGCGCGCGCCCGATGCCGACACGCGCGAGCGCGCCGTGGCGCGGCTGGCCGCCGGCATCGACCGCGCCACGGCACTGGTCGAGCAATTGCTGGCCCTGGCCCGGCAAGAGGCCCGCCTGACCGCCGGCACGCCCCCGCAGCCCGTGGTGCTGGCCGACCTGGCCCGCCAGGCGGTGGTGGACGCTGCGGTTCACGCGCAGGCGCGCAACATCGACCTGGGCCTGGGCCCAGCCGATGCCGCCGCCGTCCCCGGCCATGCGGAAGCGCTACGCATTCTGCTGCGCAACCTGATCGACAACGCCCTCAAATACACCCCCGCCGGCGGGACGGTAGACGTGAGCGTGGTGGCGGAGCGGGGCGGCACGGCGGTGCAACTAACCGTGGAAGACAGCGGCCCCGGCATCGCGCCGGAAGACCGCACGCAGGTGATGGCGCGCTTTCACCGCGCAGCGCAGTCCGAGGCCGATGGCGACGCCATCGCGGGCAGCGGCCTGGGCCTGTCCATCGTGCAGACCATCGCACGCATGCATGGCGCGGCCGTGGTGCTGGATGCATCGCCGCAACTGGGTGGACTGCGCGTGACGGTGTCGCTGCCTTTGCATGCAAGTGCGGCCGAGCCGGCGGTGGCCGGCCAGGAGCGCGGCGCATGACCTGGCTGGCCGTTCTCTCCGGCGTCGGCCATGCCGCGTTCGTGGCCCTGGGGCTGCTGGTCTACGTGATGGGCACGCGCATCGGGCACCAGCGGCGCCACCCCTCGGCCGCCATGGCCTGGGTGGTGGCCATCATTGCGTTCCCGTATGTCGCGGTGCCACTGTTCCTGCTGTTCGGCACCCGCAAGTTCGCACGGCCGCTGCGCCGGGCTCGGGCGGCCAGGGGTGCCGAGGTCGAACCGCTGCCCGCCGGCGGCCCGGTGTGGGCGATGGAGTTGCTGGCCTCCATGGAGCTGGCACCCGCCGTGCGCAACGACGCGATCGAGCTGCATCAGGACGGCGCCCAGGCGCTGCGCGGCCTGCTGCACACCATCGAATCGGCCGAGCGCAGCCTGGACGTGTGCACCTTCGTCTTCGGCGCCGACGAGATCGGCGAACGCGTCGCGCGCGGGCTGCTGCGTGCCGTGCAACGTGGCGTGGCCGTGCGCCTGCTGGTCGATGCCGTGGGCAGCCTGCACATGCCGCGCCGCCTGCTGCGTGAGCTGCGCCGCGGCGGCGTGCAGGTGCAGCGCTTCATGCCCGTGCTGCACAACCCGCTGCGCGGGCGCACCAACTTGCGCAACCACCGCAAGCTGGTGGTGGCCGACGGGGTGCGCCTGTGGAGCGGCGGGCGAAACCTGGCTTGCGAGTATTTTCTCGACCGGTCCGGCCGACCGGCGTGGATTGACCTGAGCTACGAGATCCAGGGCGCCGTCGCCGCGCAGGCCGCAGCGCAGTTCGGCGCCGACTGGCAGTCTGCCAGCGGCCGCTTGGCGCGCACCGTGCTGCCCCGCCTGCCGCCCGCAGCGACATCGCACGGCCCGCTGGTGCAGTGGCTGCCCAGCGGGCCTGACCATGCGGACGACACCGTGCACGCGCTGCTGCTGGCGGGCGGCTATCACGCCCGCCAGCGCATCGTGGCCGTCACGCCGTACTTCGTGCCCGACGACGCGCTGCTGGACGCCTGGTGCCTGGCCTGCCGGCGGGGTGTGCAGGTGAGCTTGCTGGTGCCTGCCAGGTCCAACCACCGGCTGGCGGACTGGGCGCGCGAGCGGGCGTTGCGTGAGCTGACGGCTGCTGGCGCGCAGGTGTGGCTGGCGCCGGGGATGGTGCATGCCAAGGCGGTGTTGATCGACGATGACCTGGCGATGTCGGGGTCGCTGAATCTGGATGCGCGGAGTCTGTTCTTGAACTACGAGGCGATGGCTGTTTTCTATTCACCTGTAGAGGTGGGATGGCTTTCGCGGTGGTGCGAGGCGCAGGTGGGGCTGGCTGTGCCTTACGCTGCCCGGCGGCCTTCGTGGGTTCGGGATGTGGGGGAGGGGGTGGTTAGGGCTGTGGGGTTTCAGCTTTAGTCTTTTGGGGTTTTGTTCTGCGTTTGTTTCCCGGGGCCGGGTCTCGTCCCGGCGGGCGAGGTACTTGTTCTTTGCTTCGCCAAAGAAAAGTACCCAAAAGAAAGGCGACCCGACTGTCTGCGACCCCTTTCGCCTGCGGCGAGCGGGGCAACCTGTGTCGTGCAGGGCGTGGGATGCGCCGCGGAACTCACTGCGCTGCTTTGCAGCTACGTTCAGACAGCCGCGGCGAGCTAGACAACGATGCGTGTGCGTCCTGCGGCGCACCCGCTCACCCCACGCCCTGCCCGACACAGGCGCATCCACACGGGAGTGGGGGAGCCACACGGGCCATCGCTGCGCTCGGCCCTTTGCGCAGGCGCTTGCGCCGCGCCCCAGGCCGAGCAAAGCGATGGCCCGTGTGGGTGTTGG
>NZ_JAVTJJ010000008.1:0-168417 GCF_031843945.1 Acidovorax sp. WCS2018Noco2-16 | reverse complement strand
GGCGCCGGCATTGGCAACGCGCACTGGCGGCGACGACCACGGCAGCTGGGACTGGCCGCGCACCTTCACCGCACGCGGTGCTGGGCCGTTGCGGCCAGAGCACTTGCACCGCCGTCCGTCGCCCGTGCAAGACGGCCGACTGCATTGCTTCGTGCTGGACTGCTCGGCCTCCATGGCCACCAGCGGCGCGCTGGCGCGGGCCAAGGGCGTGCTGCTGGCGCTGATGGCGGAGGCCTATCGACAACGAGACGACGTGGCGCTGGTCTGCTTTGCCGGCGCGCGGGTGGAGCTGCGTCTGCCGCCGCAAAAGGCCGGCGCGTGGAACGACGACTGGGTCACGCCCATCGGCGGCGGCGGCGGCACGCCGCTGGCGCGCGGGGTGGATCGGGCGGCGCAGGTTTTGTCGCGCGCCATCGGGCCAGGCAGGCACGGCCAAGGCTGGCTGTGGCTGCTGACCGATGGCCGCACGCGGGAGCAGCCGCCGCGCCCGGCTGCGGCGCACACGGCGTGCATCGTCGATTTCGAGTCCGGGCGCGTCGCTTTGCACCGGGCGGCAGCGCTGGCCGCGCAGTGGCAGGCGCGCTACCTGTCAGCCGATGCGTGGCAGGCGGTGCCAGGCTGATTGCTGGGTGGACGGCTGGTCAAGCAAACAGCATCGTTTGCTGCAGAAACAATAGCTGCTTGCGCTTGATTCAAAAGGGTTTGAGATAGATAAGATTATCAATCGCTTGAGCAGCAAGCGCTAGCAGCTATTTATTTCATAGCAATTGCCAGCGGCTCATTCAAGGTGCGCTCGCCTGTCCACCGATTCCAGGCACGCCAGAATCTCCATCGCGGCCTCGTCTATGCGTGGCCCCGCGCGCACCAGCACGTCGAAATGCGTCTCGCCGATGCGGCACAGGCGCCCGGCGCGCAGCGCGGGAATCGCACCCCAGCCAGGCCGCGCGGCAGGCGGTGGGGCGCCCCGGCCGGCGTGGGTGATCAGCAGGTCGGGGTCGGCGCGCACCACGTATTCCGGGCCCAGCTTGGGGTAGAGGCCCAGCTGCGCCGGCACGACGTTGCGCAGCCCCAGGCGCGTCAGCGTCTCGCCGATGAAAGAAGCCTCGCTGGCAGCGGCCGCGCCGCCGTGCAGTTCGAAGTACACGCGCCGGCCTTTCCACGCGGCAGGCACGCGCGCCTTGGCTGCGTCCAGCGCCGCATCGGTGCGCCGCCAGAGCGCCTCGCCCGCACCGGGCTGGCCGATGGCCTGGGCCACCAGCTCCATGTGGCGACGCATGTCGGCGTGCGTGCGTGCATCCAGCGCCAGCACCTTGATGCCCAGCGCTTCCAGCCGCTCGGCCACGCGGTTGCGCGGGCGCAGCAAGACCAAGTCAGGTTTCAAAGCGACGATGCGCTCGATGTTCGCCTCGGCAAGGCTGCCCACCTGTGGCAGCTGTCGCACGGCGGCGGGCCAGTTGGAATGGCGGTCCACGCCCACCAGCCGATCGCACGCGCCCAGGGCGCACACGGTCTCCGTCAGCGAGGGCTGCAGCGACACGATGCGCAGCGCCGGGCGCGGCAGCTCCAGCGTCTGCTGGCGGTCGTCGGCAATGCGGATCGGGCCGCCCCGCGCCATGCCCGCCGCCATCAGCAGGCAGGTCAGCAGCGCCGGCGCCCACACCCGTCCTCGGTTGAGGCGCGGCGCGGGTGGCGGCAAAGGCACGGAAAAGCGGGAGCGAGAAAGAGAGGAGCGGTGGGCGGCGGGCATGCAGGCTGCATTGTGCCGGCCCATTCCCGCTTGCCGAACGGCTGGGTGGCGCGCTCGTCAGTGCTTGTGCGCACCGCCGTGATCGCCATGGCCGGCGGCCGGTGCCGCAGCGCCCACGGCGCGTGCCTGCGCCTGCACCTGAACGGTTTCGCGCTGGCCGTCCTTGCCTTCGAACACCAGCGTCAGCGGCACGGTGTCGCCCTGCTTCACGGCAGCGGGCAGGTCCATCAGCATCACGTGAAAGCCGCCCGGCTGCAGATCCACCGGCTTGCCGGCGGGCACGTCCACGCTGTTGACCGCGCGCATCTTCATCACGTTGTCCACCAGTTTCATTTCATGGACTTCGGCAATCGGCGCGGCAGGGGTGCTGACCGACACCAGGCGCGTGTCCTTGGTGGATTGCAGGCGCATGAAGGCGCCGGTGGCTTTTTGCTGCGGCACGGTGGCGCGCACCCAGGCGCCTTGCACGGTGACCTGGGCTTGGGCGGTGGCGGTTGCCGCGAGCAGCGCGGCGGTGAGTGTGAGGGTGGAAAAGGTTGTTTTCATGAACGATTCTTTAGCAAATGGATGGTTTGAGCGCTGGGCCACCGGTGCGAAAAGGCAAGCCGATGGGCCATCGACGTCGGTGGCAGGGCGCAGCAGGGGCGAGAGGTGCTGTTCACGCGGGCGGCCCGCGCGGCGGCAGCGAGGCGCCGGCTTGCCGAGTCGTTGGCGATATGAAGGCGCGCACCGGTAGCACGTCGTCGCAGAACGCCATCTCGGCCCGCGTCACGGCCGAGCTTCCGAAAATGGCGGGCCCTGTGCACAAAGGGCAGTCCAGCGTATGCATGTGCGCTGCAGTCGGCTCAGCACCGTCTGGGCCCACGGCCTGGCGCAATGCGCCGTCGCCCGAGCAGATGGCCGTCAGCGCACCGCCAGGCGTAGCCACCTGCAGCAATGGCGAGGCTGCAGCTGCGCCCAGCGCCATACCGAACCACACCAGCACAAAGCGGGCGAATTGGCGGGTGGAACGCAGGGCATGCAGCATGGTGCGGCGATTATGGATGCGGGCGCATTCAAATCACCTGGGGTGTTGTGCGCGCCGCGCGCGCGGCTCCAACTGAAACCGTCAGGCGTTGCCTGCGCCTGCCTGCTCGATCCGGTCGTCGTTGGTGGTGCTGCGCGTGCCCTTCAGGTGCAACTCCACATCCGACGCTTTGTCGCCCACGGTGGCGACTGCGTCCTGAATCTGTTGCTCGGTGACGTCGAGCTTGTCTGCCCACTGGGCTACGGACGCAGTGTCGTCCAGAGAAATACGGGCGGCGGCGGCGTTATTGTCTGCGCTCATGGCGGTCTCCATGCCTTGCGGCGGTTGGAAGTTAAGGGGTGAGAGCCTTGACATTAGCGGCGGGCGATGGGGTGGGCTGTAGGCCAAGCCCGTTGCTGTCCATGCGCAGCCATGCCGTGGGCGACGTGCTGGGTTGAGCGGACACACCCAAACGACTTGCGACCTCCCATCCAACGATACGACGGCAAAGCACGGGCGAGTCCGCGATGGCAACATGTCAAAAGACACATCGAACTGCGGATAAACACAGTTATAACCATGGTCCGAACATCAGAGCTGAGGAGTCTCATGCATGGCTCGTTGAGCGCCAGGTACCGGGAGGTCAAGGTACTGACCGAATTGTTGGATCAGCGACCTTCGCGTGAAGATCAAGACGCTGCCCAGATCGCAACACTCATGCGCCTGGCGTCGATGCTTTCCAGTTCCCCCGAGGAACTGCTGGGTCGGGTCGCGCAGGTCGCGCTGGATCTCACGGGCGGCCAGACTGCCGGCATCAGTTTGCAAGACAAGGACGATCAGTCCAACCCCGTGTTCCGATGGGCTGCGGTCAGAGGCGTGCTGCACGCCTTGGAGTCAAGAGTGCTGCCACGTGAAGCCAGTCCGTGCGCCGTTTGTCTGGACGCAGGCACAGCCGTTCTCATCGGTCCGACCGTGCTGGATGCACCCGGGCAGGACGGTTTTCCTGCGATGACCGAGCGACTCATGGTGCCTGTGCTCACGCTCCATGGGATTCCGGTCGGCACTTTGTGGGTGGGGGTGCACGACAACCGGCGAGGCTTTACCCGGCAAGATGCGCGCATCTGCGAGAACCTTGCGGTGTTCGTGGGCGCTGCTGTCAAATCGTTGATGGATGCACGGGAGGCCCGCCAAGTCGCCGCAGAACAGGAACTACAGGAAAAGCGGGTAGAGAACTTCATCCTTTCGCTGGCGCACGAATTGCGCAACCCGCTCAGCTCGATCGCGCTGGCCGAGTCGGTATTGCGTGCGCGGACCGGTTCCAATGAGCAGCTGAGGCCGCTCGACGTCATACGCGCGCAACTGCGCCGCATGTCGGTGATGGTCGAAGAGCTGGTCGAGCTGGGCAAGATTCGGTTGGGCATTGTCGAGCTGAACCTGGACGAATGCCGGGTGTCGGACTTGCTGCTGGCATCGGCCCAGGCCGTCCAAGCCCAGGCTGAGGCTGCAGGCCATCGCTTCGTACTGGAGCCCGGCGTTCCGGGTCTGCGCATCAAGGTAGATTCGGCCAAGATGGTGCAGGTGCTAGTGAATCTGCTGACGAATGCCATCAAATACACGCCCGAGGGTGGCACGATCCAACTGGCCGCAACGCAATACGAGCAACATGTGGAGCTTCGGGTGAGCGACACGGGAATCGGCTTGTCGGATGACCAGCTTGAACGCATTTTTGAGCTGTACGCCCAAGTCGACCGCAAGTCAGCGCTGGCTGCCGATGGCATGGGCATCGGTCTGGCGCTGGTTCAGCGCGTTGTGGAGCTTCACCATGGCGAGGTGAAGGCGGTCAGTGCGGGGCTCAACCAGGGCACGACCTTTTTGATACGCATCCCCAAGATGATCGACAGGCGGCGCTCCAATTAAAAGCTTCTGTCGCATTGCGGTTAGCCCTTACTCTCGATGGGCGAGGGTTTCAGCCTTTCATACGACGGCCAAGGTCGTCGTCCTACGGTGTGTGGGTGATCAGCCCAGCAAAGTCGGGATTGCTGCAGTTGGCCGGCGAATCGACCTATCCCCTCATGCCCCTCTACGCCATTCTTGTCGAAGACAACCAAACGATCCGCGACACTTTGATGCCCGCCATGTCGGAGCTAGCCGGCATTCAGGTCGTCGCTTTCGCGGAAACCGCTATGGATGCCATCAAAGCGGCGCGTGATGTTCCGCATCAGTGGAGCTTGATGGTGCTCGACTTGTTTTTGCGCAACGGTTCGGGCCTTGACGTATTGAAAGCACTCGGCCCCTGGGATCCGGAGCGTGAAGTCGTGGTGCTCACCAACTTTGCCACCCCCGACGTGCGAGAACGCTGCATGACCTTGGGCGCCAAGGCAGTGTTCGACAAGTCCACCGAGCTCGAACAGTTCTTCGATTACTGTATGTATCGACATGGCGCACCCGGTTGAGCTTCTGCGGCCTAGGTGCGATACATACAAATAGGCGGCGTAGGTCCGTATCGCCGTGCCGATCTGGGAGATTCAGCGGTGGGACAGATGGCCACTGCCGGGACGACGTGCTCCATGCAGACGGGCCAGTCTCATTCCGCGATCGATCATCTGGCTGGCCAATAAAAAAACCGATGCTATCAAATTAATAGCATCGGCTTTAGTTGCCTTGCGGCTTGTAAGTGGTGGGTCCTGAGTGACTCGAACACTCGACCTACGGATTAAGAGTCCGCTGCTCTACCAACTGAGCTAAGAACCCACTTTTAATTCGTTTCTGCTCTGAAGCAGAGACTCGAATTATGCACTATTTTTCATAGTGGCCGCAAGCGGCGCGCAGAAACGTACGCTGAAAACGGATGCGGTGCCCATCACATCAGCAGATGCTCTCCCGCGTTGTCGCCACCCAGGATCACGTAATTAACCTTGCGCACGTCCATCAGTTTCTTGCCGCCCGAATAGCTGATGGAGCTTTGTACGTCCTGCTCCATCTCGATGAGCGTGTGCGCCAACGGGCCCTTGACGGGCTCGAGAATGCGCTTGCCTTCGACGTGCTTGTATTCGCCCTTGTTGAAGTCGCTGGCCGAGCCGTAGTACTCCTTGAAGAGCGCGCCATCGACTTCTACCGTCTTGCCGGGCGATTCTTCATGGCCTGCGAACAGCGAGCCGATCATGACCATGGTGGCGCCGAAGCGAATACTCTTGGCGATGTCGCCATGGTCGCGGATGCCGCCGTCGGCAATGATGGGTTTGGTGGCCACGCGCGCGCACCACTTCAACGCGGAGAGCTGCCAGCCACCCGTGCCAAAGCCGGTCTTGAGCTTGGTGATGCACACCTTGCCCGGGCCGATGCCCACCTTGGTTGCGTCGGCGCCCCAGTTTTCCAGGTCGATGATCGCCTCGGGCGTGCCCACGTTGCCCGCAATGACGAACGAGCGGGGCAGCTTGTCCTTCAGGTAGCCGATCATTTTCCTGACCGTGTCGGCATGGCCGTGGGCGATGTCGATGGTGATGTATTCGGGCGTCAGTCCAGCGGCGGCTAATTGGTCCACCGTGTCGTAGTCGGGCTGCTTCACGCCGAGCGAGATCGACGCGAAGGTGCCAGCCGCATGCATGTCGCGCACGAACTGCACGTTGTCCAGATCGAACCGGTGCATGACGTAGAAGTAACCGTTGGCTGCCAGCCAGCGGCAGATTTTTTCGTCCACCACGGTCTTCATGTTGGCCGGCACCGCCGGCAGGCGGAAGCTGCGCTCGCCCAGTGTGACGCTGGTGTCGCACTCGGAGCGGCTTTCCACGCTGCATTTGCGCGGCAGCAGAAGAACGTTGTCGTAGTCGAAGATTTCCATGAGATTCCAAGCTCCTGTGAAAGGTCGCGAAGGAGAGATTTCCGACGCGATGGGGCGCTTGGCTTGGAGACCGGTTCGGTGGGCGCGCCGTGCGGCGTTGCCGAGCCCTGCTGTGCGCAGGCACCATGAAAAAACCGGACACCAAAAAACTTGGGCCCGGTGACTGATTCTACCCCTGTGGCAATAACCGCGTCGTGCCCGCGCTGCCGTGGCGCATGCCCATCAACGTGGGGCCGCGCAGCGCGACTGTGCCGCTGCCACGATGTGGCCGGATGCATCTTCCAGCCAGCCCACCACGCTCATGCGGTCTGGGTCTGCGCCCTCCGGAATGCGCATGGAGCGGCTTTCCGTCCAGAGCCACTGCTCACCTTTTGGTAGCTGGTTGCGCTTATTCCATGAGTCTTGCAGGGCATTTCGTGCCAGATGGCGCGGAGTCGTCGTGCCCTCGGTACCAGCGGGAATGGTCTCGATCAGCAGCAGTGTGTAGCGGTACCCGGCTGCAGGCGCCGGGCGGGCGCCCTTGCGGTGCACGCTGATGGCGACGCCCCGGTAGTCGTTGACTGCCGGGCCGACCATCACGCGCAGGCGCCCAGGTGCGGGGCTGGCGATATCGCTGACGTGGGTGTCCGATCTGTTTGGAGCAGGGCGTTGCAGTTGCTGCAGCCGCTCCAGTGCATCGCGCGTGGCCGCTGCGGCCAGGGGCGCTTCGTCGCCTGTGCTGGCGCTGGGCACGATCCAGTCGACCACCACTGCAGAGGGGCCGGGCGTATGCCTGGTCGATTCGGCCCAGCAGCTCTCGCAGTCGGCGCTGATAAAGCGTTCGACCAGCGCGACCGGCTGAGGCTGTCCGTCGCTGGTGCAGGTGGACTGGGCGTGTGCCAGCAGCGGTGTGCTGGCGATCAGGGCAACGGTGAGAAAAGAGCGCATGGCGGGGACGGGAAGGGGTGGTGCGCCATGTTCCCACAAGCGCTCAACCGGCGCATCGGGACGTTCCTCCCTTGAGTTCCCCAGCGTTGCTCAGGCCAAGATCATTCCGGCTTGATGTTGGCGCGACGCACCACGTCGCCGTAGCTGACAAGGCGGTCGGACATCATCTTTTCAAACGCGGCGGGCGTCATTTCTTCGGGCGGGATCACGCCGCGCGCCTTGAGGTTCTCGACCATGGCAGGCTCGGTGGCCGCCGTGCGAATCGCCTTGTGCAGCGCCTGCACGATCGCGGGTGGCGTGCCGGCCGGGGCAGCGATGCCGGTCCAGGACGTCTGGTTCAACCCGGGCTGGCCCAGCTCGCCAAAGGTCGGCACGTCGGGCAGCTGTGCGATGCGCGTGGGCGACGCCACGGCCAGTGCCCGCAGCTTGCCCGCTTGAATGTGGGGCAAAAACGTGACCAGGTTGTCGAAGATGAATTGCACTTCGTTGGCCAGCACGGCCGTGATGTGCGGCGAGCCACCACGGTAAGGAATGTGAACGCCCTTCGCGCCCACGGCCAGCAGAAAGGCTTCTGCGTTGAGCTGGCCCATGCTGCCCGCACCCGCGCTGGCAAAGTTGACCTGGCCGTCCTGGGCCTTCAGGTACGCCACGAACTCCGCGAAGTTCTTGGCCGGCACGCTGGGGTGCACCACCAGCACGTTGGGCTGGCGGCCGAGCATGGCGATGTTCTCGAAGTCCTTGATCGGGTCGTAGCCCAGGTTGGGCTGCACCAGCGGGTTGGCCAGGTGGCTGCTTTGCGATGAGGCCACCAGGGTGTAGCCGTCAGCCTTGGAGCGTGCGACGAATTGCGTGCCGATGGAGCCGCCCGCACCGGGCTTGTTCTCGATGACGATCGGCACGCCGAGGATGCGCCCCAGCGATTCGCTGTACTGGCGTGCCATCACATCGACCGAGCCGCCGGGCGGAAAGGGCACCACCAGCGTGATCGGACGCGTGGGGTACTTGTCGTCGGCTGCATGGACGGGCAGCGCCGGCAGGCCAGCGAAGCCGGACAGGGCCAGGCCCATGCCGGCGCCGAGGATGGCGCGGCGCGATGGAGCTTTGCTGGCAGCACGCAAGGAGGCGGTGAGATATTGCATGGTGATGAAGTGCGTCGAAGTGAGAGTTGAATTGAAGAGGGTGCGGTGCAGGCGTTCAGCGCAGTGCTAGCAGGGTCAGCGCCAGCGCTTGCGCACGCGGCACGAAGGTGGACAGGTCGCAGAATTCGCGCTCGCTGTGGGCATAGCCGCCGACCGGGCCCAGCGCGCACAGCGACGGAATGCCCATCGACGAGGTGATGCCGCTGTCGGCCGCGCCCCCCGTGGACTCGCCTTCCACGGCAAAGCCGACCTGAGCGGCCGATTGCTGGTAGATCTGCAGCAGGTCAGCGGGCGTGCGCGCCATGGGCAACGAGCCGGTCTGCTGCACGATGCGTCCGCTGGTGCGTGGCAGCGATTCTTCCTCGATCACCGCGTGGATGCTCTCCAGGATGCTTTTCAGATCGTTTTCGGCCGTGTAGCGCAAATCGACATGGGCCATGGCCTGCGGTGCCACCACGTTGGACGCCATGCCGCCCTGCACGAAGCCCACGTTCACGGTGATGCCTGGCTCGCAGCCGTTCAGTGCATGCAACGCCAGAATCTTGCGGGCCAGCGCATCGATGGCACTGGCGCCTTGCGCGGGGTTGATGCCGGCATGCGCGGCCACGCCCTGCACTTCGAAGTCGATGCGGTACGAGCCCTTGCGCTCGATCACCACGTTGCCGCTGATGCGGCCGGGCTCGGCGTTCAGCACGGCGCGCGCGCCCTGCGACACCTCGCGGATCACCGTGCGGCAGGCGGGTGAGCCCACTTCTTCGTCGCAAGAGAAGAACAGCTGCACCGGCGACGCGTTACCGCCGAAGCGCGCCAACGCCTCGGCCACGAACACATTCATCACCAGGCCCGACTTCATGTCGGCCACGCCGGGGCCGAAGGCCTTGTGGCCCTCCACCCTCCAGGGCCGCTGGGCGACGGTGCCGGCCGGAAACACGGTATCCATGTGTCCCATCAACTGCAGATGGCCCGGAGCCGACGCTGCACCGGTGCCGGGAATGCGCGCCAGCAGACATTCGCCCCAGCCAGGCTCCGGCAAAGTCTGCACCGTGATGCCGGCGGCTTCCAGATGCGCGCGCAGCAGTGCGGCGACCTGCTTGACGCCGGCTTCCTGGCCACTGCCGCTGTCTACGTTCACCACCTGAGCCAGCAGCTCGAACATGGCGGCTTCCTGGGACGCGAGCCAGTCGAGCAGGGGCGTCGCGGCGGCTGGAGGCAGTGAGGCAAGGGGCGTGGAGGTCAGCGTGGTCATGGCGTGATTGAAATGAATGTTTCAGTCATCATAATTTGTTTGCAACATTCATTGCAATGGTGCTGCTCCACGCTTCACGCGGCTATGCTTTGCGGGCTGAATTCGCTTCTTGTCGCCGCCCGCCCGGTCGGCTGCCACTACATCCCTCCAATGCTGCTCACCGACCGACTGGTTCTTCAAGCCGCGGCCCTCACGGCCAGCGAGCGTGCGCTGGTGGACCATCTGCTGCGCAACTATCCCGACGGGCTGCTCGACTCAGCCAGCGCCATGGCGTCGCGCGCCGGCACCAGTGCATCGACCGTGGTTCGTCTTTTTGCCAAGTTAGGCTATGCCAGCCTGGCCGAAGTGCGGCGCGAGGCCCGCACCGAAGTCACCGCGCTCTTGCAGACGCCCGCGCAACGCACCACCGCCACCATCGGCAGCGCGCGCAGCCTGGCGGAATGCGTGGACGACGCGGTCTTGCACGATCAGCACAACATCGCTGCCACGCGCCAGAGGTTGGACATGGCTGTGTTCGAAGCCTTTGCCCGGGCGATCAGCGATTGCACCGGCCGCGTGCTAGTGATGGCGGAAAAGAACAGCACGCCCGTGGCGTCGTACCTGACCACCCACCTGAACATGTGCCGCCCCGGCGTGCAGGAGCTCGGCATCGGTGCCCCGTTCGCGGTCGACAGATTGCTGTGGGTGGAGCCACAAGACGTGCTGCTGGTCTTCACCATCCGCCGCTATTCCAACGGCGCGCTGATGGCGGCGCGGCATTTTCGAGACCAAGGCTGCCTGGTGCTGGCTATAACCGACAGCGTGGCTGCGCCCATCGTGGCCTGCGCAGACCACACGCTGCTGGTGGGCACCGCCAACGCCTCGCCCTTCGATTCGTACACCGCCGCGTTCTTTTTGGCCAACGCCCTGGTGTCCGCCGTGGCGCAATTGCGCCCGGATGAGGTGGCCCGCGCCTTGCAGCGGCGCGATACGCTGTGGAAGGGGTTCGAGGCCGATGCGGTGGATGGACTGCGCCGCACGCCCACGCCGCGCCGGCTGAGGTGAGCTGACGAGCTTGCGGGCACCACCCCAGCGTCAACGCCCTTGCTCGCTCCTGGGGCCGGGCGGCTTCCTACAATGGCGCCATGCTCCCACACGACCTGTTTTCCGGCGCGCCAGAAGCGCCTTTCGGCGCTGGCGATACCGGCCCCGCGCATCGCGTTGACCCGTCCACTTCGCCCCTGCTGCAGAACCTGAACGACGAGCAACTGGCCGCCGTCACCCTGCCGGCCGGCCATGCGCTCATCCTGGCCGGGGCCGGCTCGGGCAAGACCCGTGTGCTGACCACCCGCATCGCCTGGCTGCTGCAAAACGGCTACGCCACGCCCGGCGGCATTCTGGCTGTCACTTTCACCAACAAGGCCGCCAAGGAGATGACGGCGCGGCTGGCCGCCATGCTGCCGGTGAGCGTGCGCGGCATGTGGATCGGCACCTTCCACGGCCTGTGCAACCGCCTGCTGCGCGCGCACTACAAGCTGTCGGGCTTGCCTCAGGGCTTTCAGATTCTGGACACGCAAGACCAGCTGTCGGCCGTCAAGCGGCTGTGCAAGCAGTTCAACATTGACGAGGAGCGCTTTCCCCCCAAGCAGGTGCAGTACTTCATCAGCGGCTGCAAGGAAGAGGGCCTGCGTCCGGGCGATGTGGAGGCGCGCGACGCCGATGCCCGCAAGAAGGTCGAGCTGTATCAGCTGTACGAAGAGCAGTGCCAGCGCGAAGGCGTGGTCGATTTCGGCGAGTTGATGCTGCGCAGCTTCGAGCTGCTGCGAGACAACGACCCGGTGCGCGAGCACTACCAGCGCCGTTTTGCGCACATCCTGGTGGACGAGTTCCAGGACACCAACAAGCTGCAGTACGCCTGGCTGAAGCAGCTGGCGGGCGACACGGTGGAAGGGCGCTTTCAGCCGCGCGGCAGCGTCATTGCCGTGGGCGACGACGACCAGAGCATTTATGCCTTTCGTGGCGCGCGCGTGGGCAACATGGCCGACTTCGTGCGCGAGTTCGACGTGCAGCGCCAGATCAAGCTGGAGCAGAACTACCGCAGCTACAGCAACATTCTCGATTCGGCCAACGCGCTGATCAGCAACAACTCCAAGCGCCTGGGGAAAAACCTGCGCACCACGCAAGGCCCGGGCGAGCCGGTGCGCGTATACGAGTCGAACACCGACTTGGCCGAAGCGCAGTGGATGGTCGATGAGATCAAGCAACTGGTGCGCACCGATGGCTTCGAGCGCAAGGAAATCGCCGTGCTCTACCGCAGCAATGCGCAAAGCCGGGTGATCGAATCAGCGCTGTTCAATGCCAGCGTGCCCTACCGCGTGTATGGCGGGCTGCGTTTCTTCGAGCGGGCTGAAATCAAGCATGCACTGGCTTACTTGCGCCTGCTGGAGAACCCGCACGACGACACCAGCTTCATGCGCGTGGTGAACTTTCCGCCGCGCGGCATTGGCGCGCGCAGCATCGAGGTGCTGCAGGACGCGGCGCGCAGCGCGGGCTGCTCGCTGAACGACGCCGTGTCGGCCGTGCCGGGCAAGGCCGGCGCCAACCTGGGTGCCTTCGTCGCGCTGGTCGACGTGATGCGCGAGCAGACGCAAGGCCAGAACCTGCGCGGCATCATCGGCCAGATTCTGGAAGGCAGCGGCCTGCGGGAGCATTACCGCAACGAAAAGGAAGGCGCCGACCGGCTGGAGAACCTGGACGAGTTGGTCAACGCGGCCGAGAGCTTCGTCACGCAGGAAGGTTTTGGCCGCGACGCCATCGCGCTGCCCGTGGACGAACACGGCCCGAGCCTGACGCAAAGCCCCGCCAGCCAGGGGTTGGACCCGGCGCTGCCGCAGACCGACGAGCCGCTGCCTCCGGTGGCCGGCATCGTGGACGCCGACACGGGCGAGACCTTGTCGCCGCTTGCCGCCTTCCTGACCCACGCCGCGCTGGAGGCAGGCGACAACCAGGCCCAGGCCGGGCAGGACGCCGTGCAGCTGATGACGGTGCATGCCAGCAAGGGGCTGGAGTTCGACGGCGTGTTCATCGGCGGCATGGAAGAGGGGCTCTTTCCGCACGAGAACTCGATGAATGACCGCGAAGGGCTGGAAGAAGAGCGGCGCCTGATGTACGTGGCCATCACCCGGGCGCGCAAGCGCCTGTACCTCAGCCACTCGCAGACGCGCATGCTGCACGGCCAGACGCGCTACAACATCAAGAGCCGGTTCTTCGACGAACTGCCCGAATCGGCGCTGAAGTGGATCACGCCGCGCCAGCAGGGCTTTGGCACGTACGCTCCTAAATCTATAGCTGGTAGCGCTTATGGGTCAAGCGCTGGAGCCGGATTTGGCTTCAAATCTGAAACCTTTGCCAGCCCGCCCGTGCCTGCGCAGAAGGCGGCGCCCTCGCATGGCCTGCGCGTGGGGCTGGCGGTGTTTCACACCAAGTTCGGCGAGGGCAAGGTGCTGGCGCTGGAAGGCACCGGCGACGACGCGCGGGCGCAGGTCAACTTCCCGCGCCACGGCACCAAGTGGCTGGCGTTGAGCGTGGCCAAGTTGACCATCGTCGATTGACCTTGGGGATAGCCTTGGTGGCCGACCTGCGCAGGTCGGCCCATTCCTGGCCAGCCAATCAAGTGGGCAGGCACAGGATGGCGGCGCGGTCGGAGGCCAGCTTTTCTGCGTACAGCCCTTTGCGCTCGGGGGACAGCAGCGCGGCCAGCCCCTGCATGACCACCACGTCTGTGCCTGCCGGCGCGTCGCGGTAGCACTTGCCCAGCACGTCGACCGTGCGGGTCAGCGCGCGGGCTTGGTCGGGCGCGCTTTTCTCAACACTCGCGGCCTGCTGCTTCAGCCATGCCTCGTACGCGTCCAGCGTCTGCGCCTTCAACTGCAACCGGTCCGATTCGGGAATCATGCTGGCGTACAGCGCGGTGAGGCTTTGCGCGCCCGGTTGGCCCAGGTGCAGCACCGCGTCGTAGTGCGCTTCGAATGCCCCTTGCCGGTACACCACGCGCTGGATCCGGTAGCGCAGCTCGCCCTTTTCTCCACCCAAGGTTTTGACCAGTTCGCGGGCCGACGCGCTGTTGGCGTCGCCAGCGAATTGCTGCTGCAGTGAGCTGGTGATCTGTGCGTCGGAGGGGTAGGTGACGCCGCCGCCATCAAAGCCTTGGTTACCTGGTGAACAGGCGCTCAGCAGTGCGGTTAATGCGCAGGCGATTACCAGACGATTGAGCGGCATAACAGGGTTCAGATTTTTCATGACAGAGATGTGAATTAATCGGCAGAAACCATAACTTTCCGCGGCTTGGCTTCTGGATTCTGAATGTTGATTAAAGTGTCTTAATGATATTGAAAGTAACTGAATGATATTTTCGGGCCTTAACAAAGAATCTTTTGCCCCTCCGAGGGGGGTGGAGTGTAACTTTGTTCACATATTTTTGTATCAGCACTGAACGGTTCATTTTTCGTGGATTCTCTCAGGGCACGAACTTGAGATACCGGCTTTATTTTTGTAGGACGACGCGCTTTATTACAGCCCGAGGAGAAACTTTTATTTACAGCTGAAGTATGTGTGTCCGAGAAGAATTCGCTGGCCGGCCCATCGGGTCGCAGCTTTGATTCACATCGATCTGAAAGGATTTCTTCATGCGCAAAATCGCAATCACCGCCGTCGCCACCCTGTCCATGACCTGCGGCATGGCCTTCGCCCAGCACGGCAGCATCAGCGTTCCAGGGTTGGTTTCCGGCAGTGGATCGGCCGGTTCTGAAATCACCAACAGCCGGCTGACCGTGAGCGGCAACAAGGCCACGAACGTCCTTTCGGGCGGCGGCAAAGTGGGTGTCAAGGTCGCTGAGCTCGAAATGGAAGGCGTGGCCAACGTCAACACCATCAACATCACCGGCTCGAAGATCCGCAACAGCGAACTCACGATCAGCGGTAACGAAGCCACGGACATCAAGGCGATTGGCGGCACTGCCAACGTCAACAGCATCAACATCAACTGACGTCTCCGTTCGCTGGCGTGCCAAGGCGCCAGCGTTCTGCCGTGGGCCTGTGCCTCGCACCCCAGCCAGGCAAGGCCCACGGCAGAGCGGTCGGAACCCCCAGAAAAAAACTACGTGAAGGAGCCCTGTGCACCGGTCCCAACTCCCCTTCCGCAAGAACTTTCCCTGGCCCGCGGCCTGCCTGCTGGGGGTGACGGCAGTCGCACCGCTGGCCGCCGGTGCGCAGGAATCCATGCTGGGCGGCTTGGGCTGGCATGAGAACAGCCCGGGCACGCAGGTCGAAGGCAACAGTGAGGTGCGAGTGCAGGGCAACCGCTCCAACGCCCGCGTGGCGGCGACCGGCATCAAGGGTTCAGGCTTGGCCAACGCAGGCATGCAGGTGGATCTGGTGGGCACGGCGCAAGCCCATGTGGCCGGCCTGGCAGGCATGCAGTTGCGGCAAACCGCCGTGCAGGTGCTGAGCAACCAGGTCACGGGCTTCGTCAACGCGCTGGGCGGAGCCGCCACGGCGAACGTGGCGCTGATCGCCAGCGGCGAAGGCTCCAAGCCGCTGACGGCATCGCGGATCACGGTGTCGGGCAATCGGGCGTCGAACATTGCTGCCTTCGGAGCGGATGGCAAGCTGCTGCTGGGTACGGGCTCGCTGCAACTGCCCGGCCGCTCGTCGGGCAACAGCGTGCTGCTGGATGCGACAGAGGCCAGAGGGACACGGCTCACGGTGGCGGGCAACGAGGCGGCGAACGTGACATCGATCGGTGGTTCCGCGCTGGCCAACACGGTTACCGCAGCCCGCAGCCAGCTGACCGATGCCGACATTGCCCAGGTCGGCAACCGGGCGCGCGATGTGCGGGCCGGCGGCGGCTCGGCCGGTGTGGGGCGCGGCACCATCGCGGAACTCAACCTGACGGGCGTGGCCGCAGCCAATGCCGTGTCGATGGCGTCCAGCGAGCTGGCGCGCACGCGCATCACCCAGACGAACAACGAGGCCTCAGGCGTGGTCACCACCGGGGGCAGCGCGCTGGCGAACTCGGTGAGTTTTACCGACCACCGCTCCGGAGCCGGTCGGTACACGGCCACGTTGGCGGGAAATACTGCGAGCGATGTGCAGGCCTGGGGCGGAGAAGCCTCCATCCTGCAAGGCGCATTGGCAGACGTGCGTGTGTCGGCCTCGGCGCTGGCCAACTCCATCTCGATCACCCGGGGCCGCCTGGAGGCAGACCCTTCGCACCTGATTGCATCGAACGTGGCCAGAGGCGTGGCCGCCACCGGCGGCGGCGCATCGGCCAACAGCCTGTGGCTGGACGCCGCCACCGTGCGCGGCTCCACGATTGCCATCAGCGGCAACACGGCAGCGCAAGTGCAGACGGCGGGGATGGCGGGCCAGGTCGGCGGTGGCGTGGTCGGCAGCTTCGAGCGCAATGGCCGGGCCGTGGCCAACGGCGTGGTGGCCGACCGGCAGTCCACCCTGGAGCAGGCACCGCTGACCTTGGCGGGTAACGAGGCGCGCAACGTGTCCGGCAGCGGCGGGCTGGCGGCCGCCAACGCCGTGCTGTTGAGCGAAGGCCGGGCTCAGCGCACGGCGATCACGGTGGCGGGCAATACGGCGCGCGATGTGCGCTCGACCGGCTTTGCCGCCTCTGCGGGCGCTGGTCTGCTGTTCTCGGCTTCTCAGCAGTCGGCGGCACTGGCTAACGCCATCGCGGTGACCGGCTCGCAACTGGACGCATCGGGCGTGACGGTGGCGGGCAACGAGGCCACCCGCCTGTCCGCGCGTGGCGGCAGCTTGGTGGCCAACAGCGTGGCTCTGGAAAACGGCGGCGGCCGGGCGTCGCAGCTGTCTGCTGCGGGCCTGGTCGCGGGCAACACCGCGGCCGGCATCACCACCGAAGGCGGTGCCGTGTCGGGCGCTGCGGGAGCAGTATCGAGCGAAGCGCGCGCGCGTGCGGCGGCCAATGCGCTGCTGCTGCATGACGGAGCCCTGATCGACCGTGCGGCGAGCTGGAGCATTGCGGGCAACACGGCGCTCAACGTGCACGCAGCAGGAGGCACTGCGCTGGTCAACACGCTGGCCGCCTACCGTCAGGCATCCGTTCGCGGGGGCAGCGTAGTGCTGGCAGGCAATACGGCCGATGGCGTGAGGGCGGAGGGTGGCTCTTCCCAGGTGCTGGGCCTGGGCTCCAGCAGCAATGGGGTGCTGGCGGCGAACTCGGTCTATCTGGACGGCTCGGGCGCCGTGGGGCTGTCGCGCAG
The DNA here is from genome assembly GCF_031843945.1 of Acidovorax sp. WCS2018Noco2-16. Classification (NCBI taxonomy): domain Bacteria; kingdom Pseudomonadati; phylum Pseudomonadota; class Betaproteobacteria; order Burkholderiales; family Comamonadaceae; genus Acidovorax; species Acidovorax sp. WCS2018Noco2-16. The sequence continues at coordinate 151,240 of NZ_JAVTJJ010000008.1, read as the reverse complement.
CAGTGCCGTGTTGGCGGGCAACACAGCAAGGCAGTTGCAGGCGCAGGGTGGCCGCGTCAATGCCAACGCCTTGTCGGTCAACGCAAGTGGGCAGGTGAACGACTCGTCGGTGGTGATTGCCGCCAATACGGCGGCGAGCGTGCGCAGCGAAGGGCGCGAGGGCACGGTGGCCGGGTTCGCCGCCTTCGGCAAGGGTGTCGGACAGGCCAATGCCAACGCGGTGCAGGTGCTGTCCCGCCTGCAGGCGGGCAGCATCCAGTTGGCGGGCAACACGGCGGGTAGCGTGACGGCCGTCGACGGACTGGCTGCCGCCAACAGCTTCGCGCAGGGCGCGGGCGATGTGCGTGCAGTGCAGGTGGCCATCACGGGCAACACCGCCGGTGCCGTGCGGGCAGAGAACGGCCAGGCGGCTCTGGCCAACAGCGTATTGACCGAGGGCGCCCTGCAGTCGGCTGCCGTGACGGTGGCGGGCAACCAGGGCGGGGCGAAGTCCGGCGGCGAAGAGGCGCTGTCCAACAGCGTGCGGGTGCAAAAGCGAGGGCGTGTCCAGGGTGCGTCGGTCACCGTGGCGGGCAACCAGGGCGCGTCGAACGGAGGCGTGGCCAACAGCGTGGACGTGGCGGGGAGCGTGCAGGGCGGCAGCATCACGGTGCTGGGCAATCAGGGGCGCGCCGACGGCGGTGGCGTCATCAACAGCGTGACGGGCGATGGACGGCTGTCGGGCAGCCAGATCACGGTGATGGGCAATTCCGGTTCTGCCACCCGCGGCACGGCCAATAGCGTCTCCAACGGTGGCTCGATCACCGGCTCGAACATCACCATTCTGGGCAACCAGGCCTCGGTGCGCGGTGGCGGCACGGCCAACAGCGTGGACAACAGCGGCTCGCTGGGCGCAAGCCAGATCGTCATCGCGGGCAACACCGCACAAGTCAACGGATCCGGCGTGGTCAACAGCGTGCGCAACCGCGGCAGCATCACCGGTGCGAACATCGCCATCATGGGCAACCGGGGCAGTGCCCAGGGCGGCGGCACGGTCAACAGCGTGGACAACCGCGGCAAACTGACAGGTCGGGTGGTGATTGCAGGCAACGACGGCAGCACGACGATGGGCGGCACCGTCAACTCGGTCGTCAACCAGGGTGTGCTGACAGGCAACGTGCTGATTGCTGGCAACCGGGGGCGGGCTTTCGCGGGCGGTGTCTCCAACTCGCTCATCAACCAGGGCATCGTCACCGGCACGGTGGCCATCGTGGGCAACACGTCGGCCGCTGCAGCCGGAATGACCTCTGGCAGCGTACGCAACATCGGTGGCGCCATCACGGGAGCTGCCGGTGTGGCCGGGAATGCGGCCTACGCGGCGAATCCCGGGTACACCTACACGGTGCCTTCATCGGGCGTGATAAACCAGTCGGTCACTGTTTTGCCTGCAGTCAACCTGCTGAGCATGTAGTGGCAAAAGCGGGTCATTGTTTGTCGAACGAGGAGTCAGTCCTATGAAAAAGACGGTATCGAGAGGCCTCCGTGCGAGCGGATGGTGGGCGCGCTATGGGTGCACGCTGGCAGTGGCTTGCTGCGCGGTGGGCGCGCAGGCCCAACTGGTGAACTACAACGAGCAATTGAGTAACTACAAGGACGTGAACCAGAGCGGCGTGAAACTGCAGGACAACGTCTATCCATCGGTCAGTTCCAAGGCGCGCGTCAACCGCGCCATCGCACAGAACTCCCTGGTGGAGCAAAGCGCGCTGGTACAGCCGGACGGGACGCTCAAGCTTCCGGACGATCAGAAGAACATCGTGATCCGATCGACGTATTCGGACGTTCAGCGGGGTGCCGATGGCACGTTGCGCATCGCCAGCCCGGTCATCCAGGGCCCGGTCAACGGCAACGTGACGCTGTTCGTCGAGGGCCGCGGCGTTGAGAACATCACCGTGATCAACTCCGGCCGGTGAACGGCTTGCTTTCCCAGGCGTGCAGAAGAAGAGGCTGCGCCAGCGCTGTCGCGAGTCTCAGACCCGCCGGCGCAATCCCATCAACGACATAGCGAACAATCATGATCAAGAAAACCATGCGGTGGGGAGGCGCGCTGGTGGCGCTGGCTCTGCTGAGCGGGTGTGCCACCACGGAAAACGCGCTCAGCGACGCATCCAAGCTGATGGCCGAGCGCGACGCAGAAAAACTGCTTCCCGTCACCAACCTGAGTTCCTACTCACTGGCCCTGGGGCGGTTCGGCAACATGCTTGACGTGTACAAGGATGGCGATCCCATCATCTACATGCAGACGCGCAGCATTCTGGATGCCACCAACCTGTCGAGCCCCTTGGCGGGCGCAGAGATTCCGGGCGACATCACCGAGATGGTCCGTACAGCGGTCAACCGCATTGGTGCACGCGTGGTGTACGTGCCCTATCACCCTGACTATCTGGTTGCCCAGGCGCAGCTGGGCGCGAAGTTCGGCGTGACCATGCCTGACTTTCTGATCACGGGCGCATTGACCGAATTCGACCGCGCCATTGCCGGTGCAGGGCGCGTGAACTCGGCAGGCGTGGAGTTCGGTGGCGGCAATGGCAAGGTCACGCTGGGTGCTGACGTCAAGCGCACGGCCATCTTCTCGGCCTTGGCACTCGATCTGAATCTGGTGAGCTTTTCCACGCAGCAGATGGTGCCGCGCATCCAGTCGTCCAATGTGGTCAAGGTGCTGAACTTCAGCTCGGAAGACAACGCCAGCCTGGGCTTTTACGGCGATGCATTCGGCTTCAAGATGGAAGGCAAGTATCTGCAGGGCCGCCATTCCGCGATCCGCACTCTGGTGGACTTGAGCGTGCTTGAGCTGGTGGGCAAGGCCACGAACACCCCTTACTGGCGTTGCATTCCCGGCGGCACGCCCGACCCGGTGGTGATCGAAAACATGCGCGCGGCCTTCACAGGTTTGACGCCCGAGTTGAAGCTCGGTCTGATCCAGGTGATGCTGCGCAAGTATGGCGAGCCGGTACAGGTGACTCAGAAACTGGATGACCCAACCAGAACCGCTTTGCAGAAGGTCTATTCCGAACGCTTTGCCGACAAGGGCGAGGTGGACGTGCTGAAGTGGGAAGGCTTCGAGCCGCTGTTCTTCAACGTGCCCATGTCGTGGGAAGCGCGGGCCACGCAGCCCGCTGCGGCTGTGGTGCCGGTGGGCAGCGCCGCGCCGGCAGCCCAGACGCCACCCGCCACCGTGGCGAAAGGCGTGGCAAAGGCAGGCACATGAGAACGTGTAGTGCGAGCCGCTGGATGCGCACGGGCTTGTGCGCCGCAGGCCTGTCGGTTGCAGGTATCGCCTGGGCACAGTCGAGTGGTGCGGTCGGGTCGTCCGCTGCCGCGCCCTCTCCAGCGCCCGCCGCCCCGGCAACCGCTGCCGCGGCCACATCGACGGTACGTGGGACGCCCGCAGCAGGGGAAGGTGCCCGCTTCGTGGAGTCGTGCAACCAGTCCATCGAAAAGGGCGTGGCCGGGTTGGGTTGCCAGGGGCCGATCTACCGCAACGAACTCGAACGGCTCAAGCAGGAAGCCTTAACGACGCAGAACCCGCAGCTGCTGTCGTTCGTGGGGGACGCGTATCAGAACCAGCGCTCGGGCATCGCGGACATCAGCCAGGCCTATCGCTGGTACCTGCTGGCTGCGGTGCGGGGCGACCCGCGCGCCATGCAGCAGCTGTCCGAAATGAACCGCCAGGGCCGCGGCGGCTTGCCGCAGGATCGAGTGAAGGCGCTGGGTTACGCCCGGCTGGCTGAGCGCCTGGGCAGCCCGGGCATGGCGGCCGCATCGGAGGCCACCCGCGTGATCACCGAACTGGGTGGGCAGATGGCGGCGGAAGAGGTTGCATTGGCAGAGCGTTTTTCGCAAGAACTAGAGGCGCAGGTTCGGCAAAGGCAGTCGGGCAATGCAACTGGTGCCGGTCTGCCGGCACCTTCGCTGACCGTGCCTTCTGCAGCAGGCACGCTGCCAGGCACGCCGAACGCGATGCCCTCGACCTTGGCTCCATCGGCCACCACGCCCTCGGCCCCTGCAGGCGCCGCGCCACTGCCCGGCAGCCGTCTGCCGGGAACTCCTTTGCCATGATGAACGTTGTTCCGATTCGCGTTGCCCCGCGCGTGCTCCTGCGTCTGATCGCGGTGTGCGCATTGCATTCGACTGCACAGGCCCAGATCGGGCCTTCGGGACCGATCGGACCGGTAGGTTCTACCGGAACGACAGGCCAGAGCGAGCGTGCGGCCAAGCCATCACAACCCGCTGCGTCAGCACCAGTTCCAGGTCGGCAAACTCCACGCGAGGTCAACGGCAACAGGCTGGAAGTCACCGGCAATACGGCGACCCAGGTGGGTTGTGGGCCGGCCAACACAGCGGTGAATTCCATCGACGTGAACGCGCAGCGCCTTGAGGGCCGCACGGTGATCGTGCAAGGCCGCAACAGCAGCGATGTCAACGTGCAGCCCTGTCCTACGAACGAAGGCAAAACGAACAAGGCCGCACCAGCGCGCCCGCACGACACGCAAGTCAACAGTATTCGCGTGCGCTGACGTCGCGCGCCACCTCATAACAATTGAAAGGCACAGGGAATGACAACTTCCACCATGCAGCGCTCTCGCAGTTTTGCTGTCCCCCAGCGCGCAGCAGTGCTGGCACTTGCTACGCTGGCGCTTGGCTTGGCGGCCTGCAAGGATCAGGCAAGCACTGCAGCAGCACCGGCTGCGCCTGTGGCAGCCGTGCCTGCAACACCAGCAACGCCCGCAGCACCGCAAACGCCAGCGGCTCCGGCGGTTGCTGCCGCTCCTGCTGCGCCAGCCCTCGCGGCAGCGCCCGCCACGGCCGTGGCGCCTGCGCAAGCCAGCGCGCCCCGCAAACTGCCGCTCGGAGTGCAGGGGGTCGCGCCAGCGGGCGTGACGGTGCGTGTGAAGAGCGTGGAAATCGGCGGTGATGCCACCGTGCTGGACGTGAGCATTTCCTTTGCCAACCGCATCACCGACTCGACCATGCTCGCCTTGGCTGACACCTATCTGCAGGACGAATCGGGGGCCAAGTTGCACATCAAACGCCCTGACACCAATCGCGACATCACCATTCGAGAAGGTGAAACGCTTAACGGCCAGCTGGTGTTCCTGGGCAGCGTGGCGCCCACCGCCCGGCAGCTGAAACTGGTCTTCAATGACGGCGCCAAGGGCGACAACATCGTGTCGCCAGGTTTCTCCATCGACCTTCCGTTGCAGGGCGGTTGATGCAGGGCGCAATGTGGCTACGCATGGCGGGCGCGTTGCTGGCGGGTGGCGCTTGCGCTGCCGTTGCGGCCCAAGGCTTCATCGTGGACCGCAGTGGCCGGCCGCTGGCGCAGGTATCGACGCAGCTTCGCGCCGTGAACGACGCCCCCAGCACGCAATTGCATGCACAGAACGTCACTGGGTCACTGGCGCCACAAGGCCCGGCCACGCAACTGCAGCCCCAGGCAGGGCCGGTAACGATGCTGCGCGAGGCGGAGGTGCCACCAGCGCGGCTGGAGCAGACCCGCGCGTTGCTGCTGGAGCTGAAAGCGCAGCCGACGCCGCAGCAGGCTATATCGGTCGACCTGCCCGCAGACGTGCTGTTCGATTTCGACAAGGCCAGCTTGCGGCCCGACGCGGCAGCGCCGCTGGACAAGGCTGCCGAACTCGTCAAGAGCTATCCGCAAGCGCCGCTCACCGTCGTCGGCCATACCGACAGCAAAGGCACCGACGCGTACAACGACGAGTTGTCGCAACGCCGCGCCGACACCGTGGCGCAGGCATTGCAGCAACGCACCACGCGCCTGCCGCAAGCGCGCGGCAGCGGTGAGCGCGAGCCCATTGCGCCCAACGCCACGCCGGATGGGCGCGATGACCCGCAGGGCCGTCAGCTCAACCGCCGGGTGCAGATACTGATTGGCGCGCTGCCCGCTGGCACCGGGCACTCATCACCAAGGAATTGACATGGCATTGATCCGTTGCCCCGAATGCTCGCGCGAAGTGTCGTCGCATGCGCCTGCATGCCCCGGTTGCGGCTACCCGTTGAAGGCGGGTGTTTCTAATGAGAAGCAACCGGCCTGGGAATCGCCGAGCGTGTGGGGCCGCATTGCGGCGATGTTCGGCGCCTGGATGATCGCGCCGTGGATCGCGCGGCTCGTCTTCGGGCTAGGCGCGCTGGTGCTGGGTTACTTCATGTTCACGAAAAAGTGAACCGTCGTCCGCTGCTGCCCGCGTACGTCAAGACGCAGCAACGGCCCAATGATTGTCCATGCGCGCGCCTGCCAGTGCCAGGGTGTGCGGGTGCTGTTCAGGCGACCGACCCAATGCATCTCGCAGTGAATGGTCGAGCCCGGCTGCCCACAGTTGCCGTTCGGCGTGGGCCAGCGCGCAGACTTCAGGCAGATCGACCAGCCCGCGCCACGCGCCTTCGGGCGTGAAGGTCGCGATGCCGCCCGCCCTTGGACAGCTGACCGCCCAGCCATCAGGCGCCGCAGCGATGCTGCCGCCGTAGCCGCGCAAGGCAGCCTGCGAGGCTTGCGGCGCCTGCGCCAGGCGCAGTTGCTTGCCATCGAAGAGCGCGAGTACGGGCGCGGCGGCGCGTGCGGTGGCTTCGTCGTGTTCGGCCTGCAGTGCGATGCCGAGCGTCGAGCCCTGGGCATCCCAGGCCAGGTGCCGCAGGCTCAGGCGCTGGTCGGCCAGGCGCCATTGCCCGCGCAGCGCGCCGGTGGTGCCATCCAGTTGCACGATGGAGGAGTCCATGGTGTGCAGATCGCGCTTGACGCGGCCGGTCTCCGGTGCGGTGGGAACGCCGCCATTCGCGACGATCAACTGGGGCGCAGCGGTTTTGCTTTGACCTTGTGCCGCGACGGGCGCCCACAGCAGTTCGTGCGCGTCGATGCCGTGGGTCGGCCATTCGGCCAGGGTTTCCAGGCTGCGCGCGTCGCGCCGCGCGACCAGGCTCGCCCCGGTGTCGATGTCGGTTTCGGTGGTGTAGAGCGAGCGGCCATCGGTCGATGCGATCACATGGCCGTTGAAGGAGCGGGTGGGGTCCACCCAGTGCCACTGCGGCGGCGCGGCGGCGGCGGGGTTCCACTGCACCAGCCAGTCGCCCGGGCGGCGCGCCGTGGCGACGATGCTGCCGTCGCGAAGCGCGTGCACGCCATGGGCCCGGGTGGGCACTTCCAGCGCGTGCAGCACCTGCAACGGCGCGCCTGCGGTGCCGCCCACAGAAAGCAGGCCGATGCGGTAGCCGCCATCGGCCTGCTGCCATGCCGCCACCAGTCTGGGCCCTGAAGCAGCTGGTTTTGCCAACGCCACCGCATGGCACGACAAGCCAAGCAGGCCCAGCCATTGCAGCGCCGACCTACGCGACAAGGCTGCGGGCCGTGCGTGGGGCAGGCGCATGTCAGTCACCATCCGCGTCCGAAAAACCGATGCTCACTTCCAGCGCCGGCGCGATCTCCGCCTCGGCCAGGCGCTTGAGGGCCGCCAGTTCACGCGCGGTCTGTTGCACCTGCGGGCCGTTGTTGCCACGGGCCTGGTCGAGCGCGGCGAAGGCCGTGTCCACCGTCTGGGTCGCCTTCAGCAGGCGGTCTGCCAGAGGGTTCAGGCCCCGGCCGCGCAGATAGGTTTCCAGCGGCACCAGCGCCTGGCCCGGCGCAGGCGGGGGGGCATCGGCGGGCAGCACGGCCAGTGTGCGCAGGGCCTGCCATTCGGCCTTCCAGGCGGCCGATGTCTGGCCGCTGGCGGCGCGGGGATACTCCGGCGCGCGTGTGCCCTGCGCGGCGCGCAGCGGCTTTTCCATGTGCGCCCAGCGCAGGCGCTCTATACCACCCACCCATTGGTTGATGAACTCGGCCATGGCCTGGGTTGAACGCTCCTGCTCGTCCTCTGCCGCCCAATCGGTACGGGCAGCAGTTTCGAAGGCCGCGCGCAATGCCACGGCTTCGCGCTCCACATCCAGCGCGACCTCCACCGCGTAGCTGCATGCGGGGGTGGCCGGCGCTGCGGGTTGGGTCCACAGCAGCCATTCCAGCGCGGGCAGGCCCTTGGCGGGCGTGCCAACGCGCTCGAAGGCGCTGGCGCCCTGCGGCTGCGTCTTGATGGCCCGCTCGATCAGGTTGGGCCGCGTGGGCGCGAAGTCGATCTGCCTTTGCGAGCGCCGCGCGATCACCGGGCCGACCGAGGCGCCCGAGAGGTGCTCCCACGCCAGCATGGTGTCGGTCCAGGCGGCGCGAGCGCCCGTGAGCGCGGCGTCGCGTTGCGCGGCCGGCGCTGCGCACAGCGCGCGCAAGGCCACGGGCAGCGCCTGCGACGCGGTGGCGAAGGCGGCTGCGCGCGGCGCACCCCAGTGCCCGTACAGGCTCTGCAAGGCGTGGGTGGTGTCGTAGAAAGGCACGGCCTGCACACGCCAGCCGGTCTGGGCATGGGTAACTTCCACGCTGGCGAGGGTGCTCGCCAGCGTCAGGCAGACGCCCAGCAGGGCGTGCCGGCGTGGAGTGGTGAGAGACAGGGTTTTCATAGCGATTCCACGAATCGAACCAGCGCATCGCGGTCCGCCTTGTTCATCTTCAACACGTTCTTCTTGGCGTCTTCGGCTTCGCCGCCGTGCCACAGAACAGCCTCCAGCACGCCGCGTGCCCGGCCATCGTGCAGCAACCGGGTGTGGCCGTTGACGTCCTTGATGAGGCCGATGCCCCAGAGCGGTGGCGTGCGCCATTGCTGGCCGCTGGCCAGAAAGTCGGGGCGGCCGTCGGCCAGGCCTCCGCCCATGTCGTGCAGCAGCATGTCGGTGTAGGGCCAGATGCGCTGCCCCGACAGTGCCTTGCTCGTCAGGCGCGGGAAGGGGCCATCCTTGGTGACATAGCTTGGCCGGTGGCATGTCGCGCATTGGGCCTGGGCAAAGAGCGCCTGGCCGCGGAGCACCTGGGTGTCGTTCACGTTGCGGCGCCCGGGTGGCGCCAGCGTGGCCTGGTAGAAAACCACGTCGTCGAAGGTCTTGTCGTCGATCTCCACACCCTTTTGCCCGCGTGCGCTCGCACTCACGCCGCTGGGCGAGGCGCCGCAGTCGGCCTGCGTGGTGGTGCAGGCTTCGCTGGGGAAGTGGCGCGAGGTGATGCCCATGTCGCCGACGAAGGCGCCGCCCGTCTGGTGCGCGATGGTGGCGACGTTGGCTTTCCAGCCGAAGCGTCCCAGCAGGGTGCGGCCCGAAGGCGCATCCCACACGCGGTTGGGCATGCCCTTGATCGGACCGGGCGAGGCGGCCTGGCTTGCAGCGTTGGCCAGGATGTCGGCTTCGGCGATGGCTTCGAGCAGCCCGACGCCGATGATCTGCGGCGCGATGCGCGGGCTTAACATTGTCTCGGCATGCAACGGGCCATAGCCCAGGTCACGCACGCCGTAGTGGGGCTTGAGCAGCGAGTAAGGCGTGCCGTCGGCAAACTTGCCGCGAATCGTGTCGTAGCGCAGCGTGGCCGTGCCTTCCGGTTTCACGCCGTGCACGGCGGCAGTATTGAGCTGGTCGCCGTAGACCGGTTCGGGGTTGGGCCCGCCATGCGGGTCGGTACCCGGAATGGACAGGCGAATCAACAGCGACACCAGCGGATCGCGTGTTTCGCCCAGGCGGTTGAAGATGGCTGGCGGCTCGCCACGGCCGTCCTGGATGTGGCAGCCACCGCAGGAGCGCGCGATGAAGTGCGGCCCCAGGCCATCGCGCGCCGTGGTCGAGCCGCCGGTTTCCACCCAGTTGCGCCGGAAGAACGAATTGCCGATGACGAAGCGCGTGCGTTCTGCATCCTCCAGATTGGCGGCCGGAAATGAAAATGCGTTGCGGCCGGTGGCGAAGATGGTCGTATCGCCGCCGGTCTTCTCGCCCAGCGGATCGGGGTTCCCGCTGGCCACCAGCCCCGTCGCTGCGGCAAGCCCGGCCGCCGCTGCGACAAGGCCCCGCAAGGCTGCCCGGGAAGAAGCAAAATTCCGTCGCATCGATGACATCAGATCAAGGCTGCACCAGGGTCAGCTGCGTGATGCCGATGGCGTTTGCCGCCTCGACCAAGTCCTTGCTCTGTTGCGTCAGGCTGTTCACGGCCTTCTGGATGCGCTGGCGGCCGGGTGCGTCGTTGCCGCCGATGATCTCGCGATCAAACGGTGCCTGAATGCGTTCGGTCGCAGCGACCGATGCGGCGATCTGCGCGGTGGTCTTATCGGCGAGTTGGGGGTTCTTCGCGGCGACCAGTGCACGCAGCGACGGGCCTTGCACCACGCTGCCGTCGGCGCGTTTGTAAGTGCCCAGCCAGACGTTCTGGATGCCCTGCGCATTCGTGACCGCATCGCGGTGTGTGTTGTCAGAAAAGCAGGAATGCTCGTCTTCCTGGTCCTGACTGTTGAGCGCCACTTCCAGCCGCTCGCCAGCGAGTTCGCCCCGCGACAGCGAGCCCAGGCCCACCAGCATCTTGCGCACCGATTCCTGCCCGCCCTTGGCGAACTTCGCGCCGTAGTTGTTCTTGGCTTTCGGATCCCAGGCCTTGACCAGGAAGGTCAGGTCGTCGATCAGCAGGTCGGTCACCACGTTCAGGTACTGGCGGCGGCGATCGGCGTTGGGCTTCTTGCCGTCCACGAAGTCTTCGAAGCTGCGGTTGCCCGGGCCGGTTTCGGACAGATCCTGGCCCCACAGGAAGAACTCGATGGCATGCCAGCCGGTGGCGATGTTCTCTTCGCCGCCGCGTTCGTTCTGCGCCGCCAGGTTCTTCTTGTTGATGACGAACTTGCGGTTGTTGATCAGGCCCGAATCGGGCTTGCCTTCGACGCTGTCCACATACGACTCGTCCATGGGCCAGGCGTTGAGCTGGCCTTCAGGGCCCTTTTCGTCGTCGATGGGGCCGCCGTAGAAACGGAAGGCCTCGGTCTGGCCGTAGAACTCACGTGCGGCCAGCCAGGTCTTGCGGGCTTCGGCCAGCGTTTCGGCAGAAGGTTTGGCGGTGAAGGCCTTGATGGCAGCCTGCAGGCGCTTGGCGGAATTCAGCGCGTCTTCGTAGTTGGCATGCACCAGCACTGCGTAGTGGGCGGCTGCCGATCCCGCCGTCATAGCTGCTGCTGCGGGGGCGGCAGTGGCAGCTTGCAGAGTCTGCGCATGTGCCGTTGCGCTCAGCGCTCCGATGGTCAGCACTGCGGCCAGTGCGGTGGTGTGGATGAACGGTGTGTGCATGCGCAGATCTCCTGATGCAAGGGCGAAGGGACGAGCCCGCAACACTGCACCCCGAGCGGTGCAGCGGGCTTCTCGGCGGTCGTTGCCTGAGCAGACCGCTAAGCCGATGCAAGAAGGGTGGAGATGTGCGAGCCCCAGGGTGAGGGGCCGTTGTCCGGGTGTGCCATTGCAATGGCGCCATGCCTGGGCTGTGACGCGTGGATTATATGAATGCGATTTATTTGCATCTCGCATTCTCGGTAGAAATTCAAGGGATAACCCGCGTCGCACACCACCTGGAACTGTCGCCGCAATGTCATGAAAGCTTCATGGTGTCGTCATCGCACGCTTCTACGCTCTGGCGGTTTGCTCTAACTACCCCACGAGGATTTCATGATCGATCCCGATGACATCGGCTACAACACCACGAGCAACCCGTCGCTCTCCACGCTGATTGAAGGCCGCCTGAACCGCCGTAACCTGCTGCGCGGAAGCGTTGCCACGGCTGGCGGTGCCATGCTGGGCAGCATCGCCCTGGCGGGTTGTGGCGGCGGCAGTGATGATCCTGCCCCGGCACCTGCGCCCGCTCCCACGCCCGTCAAGCTGAGCTTCAACCCCATCGCCAAGAGCCTGGCTGATGCCGTCATCGTTCCTGCCGGCTACACCGCCAGCGTGCTGTATCGCCTGGGCGATCCCATCGCCGCCAACGTGGCGGCCTACAAGAACGACGGCACGGATGACCCGGCCTCCTACGACCGCCGCGCGGGCGACCACCATGACGGCATGACCTGGTTCGGTGCCAACGCCACCGGCCGGTGGGATGCCAAGGCCGGCAGCCGTGGCCTGCTGGTGATGAACCATGAGTCTCTCACCCCCGTCTTCCTGCACCCTACCGGCCGCACGGTCGTGGGCGGCGTGCGCACGGTCTCCAGCGAAGTGCAGCGCGAGTTCTACCTGCACGGCGTGAGCGTGATCGAGACCGTCAAGGGCAGCGACGGCAAGTGGAGCTACAAGCAGGATTCCAGCTTCAACCGCCGCGTGCACACGCTGACGCCCATGGAGCTGTCCGGCCCTGTGCGCGGCACCGATTTCGTCAAGACCCGGTTCTCGCCAGCCGGCACCGCCACCCGCGGCACGGTCAACAACTGCGCCAACGGCACCACGCCTTGGGGCACTTACCTGACCTGCGAAGAGAATTGGTACGGCTATTTCTCGCGCACGGCCGCCACGGACGACGCCAAGCGTTCGGCCAAGGAGCTGGCCGCCATCAAGCGCTACGGCGTCGGCCCGCAGGCGTTCTATGGCCTCTGGGCCACCACCAAAGGCGCGGCCAGCCCGACCGAGCAGGACAGCTACGACCGCTGGAACCTCGATGTGACCGGCGCTGCGGCCGTGAACGACTACCGCAATGCCCACAACACCTACGGCTGGGTGGTGGAAATCGACCCGTTCAACCCCACCAGCACGCCCAAGAAGCGCACCGCGCTGGGGCGCTGCGGCCATGAAGGCGCCTGTCTGGGCGCCGTCGAGGCAGGCAAGCCGCTGGTCTGGTACATGGGCGACGACGCCCGCAATGAGTACATCTACAAGTTCGTGTCCAACAAGAACTGGGACGCGGCCGACGCCACCGGCGGCCTGGCTGCCGGCGACAAGTACATGGACGACGGCAAGCTGTACGTGGCCAAGTTCAAGGCCGACGGCACGGGTGAATGGGTGGAGCTGGCCTTCGGCAAGAACGGCATCACCGCATCGGCCGCTGGCTACGCGTTTGCCGACCAGGCCGACGTCCTGATCCACGCTCGCCTGGCCGCCGACGTGGTGGGCGCCACCAAGATGGACCGCCCCGAATGGACCGCCGTCAACCCCAAGACCGGCGAGGTGTACGTGACGTTGACCAATACCAACGCCGCATCGCGACCCATCGACAAGACCGACGCCGCCAACCCGCGCTTCTACAACGACCCCAAGGGCACGACGGCGCAGACCGGCAATCCCAACGGCCACATCGTGCGGTTTGCCGACAGTGGCGGCAATGCCGGCACCACGCTGGCCTGGGACGTGTACCTGTTCGGCGCGCGCTCCACGGCGTCGGCCGACATCAACATCTCGGGCCTGACCGCAGACAACGACTTCTCCAGCCCCGACGGCCTGTGGTTCAGCCACGCGACGCCCGGCCTGGCGTGGCTGGAAACCGATGACGGTGCTTACACCGACGTCACCAACTGCATGCTGCTGGCCGCCGTACCCGGCAAGGTGGGCGATGGTGCCAAGAAGACCATCACCAACGTGAGCGGCACCACCACCCGCACGCAGGACACCATCGCTGGCGCCAAGCCCGGCGAGAAGGACACGCAACTGCAGCGCTTCCTGGTCGGCCCGAAGGGCTGCGAGATCACCGGCATCGCCGAGTCGGGCGACGGTCGCGCGGTGTTCGTCAACATCCAGCACCCGGGCGAAGACACGAAGGACGCGGACATCGGCGACCCGTCGAAGTACCAGAGCCACTGGCCCGATGGCGGCACGTCGCGCCCGCGCTCGGCGACCGTGGTCATCACGCGCAACGACGGCGGACTGGTCGGCGTCTGACCTGCAGCGCATGCAGAACGAAAAAGGGCGGCTTGATAGCCGCCCTTTTTTTATGGTTGCTGACGTTGCGCCAGATCGGGTGTCAGTCCGGCAGCGGCTCTGACGCCGCCGGTTCTGCCGGTTGCGCAGTTTCGGGCGGCTGAAAGCTGTCGCGGAAGGTGAACACCACCGAAGTGAAGAACATGGCGGCCAGCATCAGCGCGGTGCCCACCATGATGCCCCCGGCAATGCCGGTGCCCAGGCCCACTACCGCCAGCAGGGTGACCAGCAAGCTGACGGCGATGCCCGCGCCCAGGAACACGCCGGTCCAAGCCAGGCCGTACACCGTGAAGGCGCCGAAGTTGCGCAGGCAGGCGACGATGCTGAAGAACAGTGCCTTGACCGGCGGCACGCCGTGCCAGTGCACCAGCCCAGGCGCATGCCAGAACAGCAGCGACAGCGGCACGTACAGCGCCAGCGACAGCCACATGGCGGCCTGGAAGTCGCCTGACTGCGCCACTTCGCGGGTCAGCGGTGCGCCGCCCAGGTACACGCGGGCGAACTGGCCATCGTCCACCAGGGCCGACAGCCCCATCACGGCGAGAAAGCCGACCGCGTACAGAGCGCCCAGCGTCAGCATGGCGCGCAGGCGGTGTTGGCCGGTGCGAAAAGCCACCAGCAGCAGCGCGGGCGTGGGAAAGCGGCCCTGCGTGGCTTCGGCCGCCGCCACCATCATGGCCAGCGTGGCCGAGGGCAGCAGCGCCAGCGCGACGGCCGGCCCCACCAGTGGCAGCAGCGAGGCCAGCGACATGACGGCCATGGTCAGAAAGAACAGCGCCGCCAGCGCCATGGGTTGGCGCCAGAACACGCGAATGCCGAGGCGAACCCATTCCAGGCCCGTGCGTGCGGGAACGATGTGCAGTTTCATGAGGTGTGTGTGGAGTGCGGCGCGCGGTGCCGGAGCGGATGTCCGAAGCGCGCGTGTGCGGGGAATTTACCCCACGCGCCCGGCGCGCGGGATTGCCAAGGCCTTTAGAACGTATTTACGTTCTTGGGGCGGTCAGGCGTGTAGGGGATGCGCCACGCGCTGGCGCAGCACGCGCTCGAAATGCGTGGGGTCGTGCGGGGTCAGCAGGGCGGCTTCGCGGGGTAGGTGAAAGTCCCACAGGCGCGAGATCCAGAACCGCAGGGCGCCCGCGCGCAGCATGGCGGGCAGCAGCGCGCGCTCGTCGCCCGTCAGTGGGCGCACGGCCTGGTAGGCATCCAGCAAGGCGGTGGCGCGGTCGGAGTGATGCGTGCCTTCGGCCAAGTCGATGCACCAGTCGTTCAGGCACACCGCCAGGTCGAACAGGAAGGTGTCCACGCCGGCGAAATAGAAGTCGAAGAAGCCGGTGAGCGACTCGCCCTCGAACATGGCGTTGTCGCGGAACAGGTCGGCATGCACCGGGCCGCGCGGCAGCGCAGCATAGGCCGATGAGGCCGCCACATGATTCTGGTAGGCCAGCTCAGACCGCAGCAGGTTTGCCTGCGGGCCGTCGAGAAACGGCAGCACCACGGGCATGGTGTCGTTCCACCAGGGCAGGCCGCGCAGGTTGGGCTGGTTGCGCTCGTAGCCCTGGCCCGCCAGGTGCATGCGCGCCAGCATGGTGCCCAGCGAGGCGCAGTGCGCCGCCTGGGGCTGCAGCTGGCTCTTGCCGCGCAGCTTGTTGACCACAGCGGCGGGCTTGCCGGCCACGCGGTGCAGGATGTCGCCGTCCGCATCGGCCTGCGGGTCGGGCACGGGAATGCCGGCGTGCGCCAGATGCTTCATCAGGTGCAGGTAGAACGGCAACTGCTCGGCAGACAGCCGCTCGAACAGCGTCAGCACGTACTCGCCCTGGTCGGTGGTGACGAAGTAGTTGGTGTTCTCGATGCCGCCCTCGATGCCGCGCAGCTCGGTGAGGGTGCCCAGTTGCAGGCGTTGCAGCAAGTCGCTCGCCTCGGGTGGGGAGACTTCAGTGAAGACGGCCATCGGTCAGGACAACGAAAAAACTACGGGAGACACGGCGCGGTTGGCTAGGCCACCGGCCGCATAGAAAGGGGATAGAGGGAAAAGCAGCGAGGCCGCGCGCTGGCGGCGCTCAGAACCGGCCGAGATTCCAGACGCGCGGCGCGGTCACGGTTTCTGCGCCGTTGCGGCTGCCCGGACGCGCGCGCACGCCGTCGGTCGGCTGCACTTCATAGGACGGCATGGATCCGCCCTTGGGCTGCACGGTGATGCTCTGGGTCTGCCCGCCCACGCGCAACTCGTCGACACGGCTGCCTTCGTCTTCGACCACGATGCGTTCCACGCGCTGGTTGTGGCGATTGCCGGCCTGGTCGCGATCGGTTGTCACGTCACGCTGGACGCTGCCCGCCGGCGCGGCAGGTTGTTCGGGGTTCTGGGCCAGAACCAGGGCCGGGGCCGAAGCCAGGGCCAGCAAGAGGAGGGTGTGGGCGGCGCGCATGGGGCGGATTGTAGGGTGTGCGCCCACTGACGTGTGGACGCATGCCCGTTTTGCGGCATGGGTGGCGGCGCTCCCTTGGCGGGCACAATCTCGCCATGAGCAAACCCAAGACCCTGGTGCTGGTGGACGGCTCCAGCTATCTCTACCGCGCCTTCCATGCCATGCCCGACCTGCGCGCGGTGCCCGGCGACCCGACCAGCCCGGCCACCGGCGCCATTCGCGGCATGATCAACATGCTGCAGGTACTCAAGCGCGACGTGCCCAGTGCCTACGCCGCGTGTGTGTTCGACGCCAGCGGGCCGACCTTTCGCGACACGCTCTACCCCGAGTACAAGGCCCACCGCGCACCCATGCCGGACGACCTGCGCGCGCAGATCGAGCCGATCCACGAAGTGGTGCGCCTGCTGGGCTGGCCTGTGGTGTGCGTGCCCGGCGTGGAAGCCGACGACGTGATCGGCACGCTGGCTGCCTGCGCCGCGCGCCAGGGCATTGACGTCATCGTCTCCAGCGGCGACAAGGATCTGTCGCAGCTGGTCGACGAACACATCACCATCATCGACACCATGAACGGCAAGCGCCGCGACGTGGCAGGCGTGACGGCCGAGTTCGGCGTGCCGCCTTCGCTGATGGTGGACTACCAGACGCTGGTGGGCGACACGGTGGACAACGTGCCCGGCGTGCCCAAGGTGGGCCCCAAGACCGCCGCCAAGTGGCTGGGCGAATACGGCTCGCTCGACGCGCTCATCGCCCGCGCAGGCGAGATCAAGGGCGTGGCCGGCGAGAACCTGCGCGGCGCGCTGGAGTGGCTGCCCAAGGGGCGCGAGCTGGTCACCATCAAGACCGACTGCGACCTGGCCGGGCATGTCGATGGGCTGCCTGCTATGGATTTGATAGCTTTCGGCGCAGAAGATACGGGCGCTTTGCGCGATTTTTATCAAAAGTTCGGTTTCAAGGGCTTGGCGCGTGCGCTGGAGGTCGATACGCCGGCCAGCGGCACGACCGCCCTGCCGGGTGCGACGGGCGCCACTGGCGACCTGTTCGCCTCGCCCGAAACCACCTTCGTCGCCGAGGCCGCGCAAGGGCGCGAGGTGGCTTACGACACCGTGCTGACCTGGGAAGAGTTTGATCGCTGGTTTGCCCGGTTGCAGGCGGCCGACTTGGTGGCGGTGGACACCGAAACCACGTCGCTGGACGAGCTGCGCGCCGAGATTGTCGGCCTGAGCTTCAGCGTGGAGCCGGGCGCCGCCGCCTACATTCCGCTGCGCCACGCAGGCCCCGACGCGCCCGAGCAACTGCCCATCGACGAAGTGCTGGCGCGTCTGAAGCCCTGGCTGGAAGACGCCACGCGGCCCAAGCTGGGCCAGCACGTGAAGTACGACCGCCACGTCTTCGCCAACCACGGCATCGACGTGCAGGGCTACGCGCACGACACCATGCTGCAAAGCTATGTGCTGGAAGTGCACAAGCCCCACGGCCTGGCCAGCTTGGCCGAGCGGCACCTGGGCCGCACCGGCATCAGCTACGAAGACCTGTGCGGCAAGGGCGCCCACCAGATTCCGTTCGCGCAGGTGGCGGTGGACAAGGCGGCAGCCTATTCGTGTGAAGACTCCGACCAGACGCTGGACGTACACCGCGTGCTGTGGCCGCTGCTGCAGGGCGACGAGAAGCTGCGCGGCATCTACGAATTGGAGATGGCCAGCAGCGAGACGCTGTTTCGCATCGAGCGCAACGGCGTGCTGATCGACGCCGCCACGCTGGCCAATCAGAGCCACGAGCTGGGCCAGCGCATCCTCACGCTGGAGCAGGAGGCCTACGAGATCGCCGGCCAGCCGTTCAACTTGGGGTCGCCCAAGCAGTTGGGCGAGATCTTCTTCGACAAGCTCGGCATGCCCGTGGTCAAGAAGACCGCGACCGGCGCGCGCAGCACCGACGAAGAAGTGCTGGAGAAATTGGCCGAGGACTACCCGCTGCCCGCCAAGCTGCTGGAACACCGCAGCCTGTCCAAGCTCAAGGGTACCTACACCGACAAGCTCAGCCAACTGGCCAACCCGTCCACCGGCCGCGTGCACACGCACTACGCGCAGGCCGTGGCAGTGACCGGCCGCCTGTCCAGCAACGACCCCAACCTGCAGAACATTCCGATCCGTACGGCAGAAGGCCGCCGCGTGCGCGAGGCCTTCGTCGCGCCACCGGGCCGCGTCATCGCCAGCGCCGACTACAGCCAGATCGAGCTGCGCATCATGGCCCACCTGTCGGGCGACGCGTCGCTGCTGCACGCCTTCACCGAAGGCCTGGACGTGCACCGCGCCACGGCGGCGGAAGTGTTCGGCGTCGATGTCGAACAGGTCAGCAGCCAGCAGCGCCGATATGCCAAGGTCATCAACTTCGGGCTCATCTACGGCATGAGCAGCTTCGGCCTGGCGAAGAACCTAGGCATCGAAACCAAGGCCGCCGCCGCGTACATCGACCGCTACTTCCAGCGCTACCCCGGCGTGAAGCAGTACATGGACGAAACCAAGGCCCAGGCCAAGGCCCAGGGCTACGTGGAAACCGTCTTCGGCCGGCGCCTGTACCTGCCCGAGATCAACTCGCCCAACGGCCCGCGCCGCAGCGGCGCAGAGCGCGCGGCCATCAACGCGCCCATGCAGGGCACGGCGGCGGATCTGATCAAGAAGGCCATGGTGGAGGTGCAGCGCGTGCTGGACGCCGAGAAGCCCGAAGTGCTGATGATCATGCAGGTGCATGACGAACTGGTGTTCGAATTGCCAGCTGAGGAAGAGGCATGGGTGCGCTCGGAAGTGCCGCGCATCATGGCGGAGGTGGCAGCGCTGAAGGTGCCGTTGCTGGCTGAAGTGGGCGTAGGACCGAATTGGGACAAGGCGCACTGAGGCGGGGTAGCGCCGCTGTGGTAGCAGAAGTTTGAATGATTTTGGCGCCTGGCGCTTATCTGGTAAGCGCTAGCAGCTATCAAAATAGAAGCAATGGGCATCCGCCGCAGTCACGCGGACGAGGCCACGGTTGCACCGACGAGCCTGCGCCAATTCGCCTGCCCGGCTCTTCCTCGGAGCCGGGCATTTTTAGCTGTCAGGCAGACCGGAAAGAGCATCGCTAAACTTGTTCGCAAGTGGCTGACGCCACGGTCCACCCTCGCTTTTGCTGGAGCCACTGCATGTCCAACTCCCCGACCTACACCCCGCCCCCAATCTGGCAATGGAACAAGGAAAGCGGCGGCCGGTTCGCCAGCATCAACCGGCCCATCGCGGGTGCCACGCACGACAAGGAACTGCCCGTAGGCCGCCATCCGCTGCAGCTGTATTCGTTGGGCACGCCCAACGGCGTCAAGGTGACTGTCATGCTGGAAGAGCTGCTGGCGCTGGGCCACAGCGGTGCGGAGTACGACGCGTGGCTGATTCGTATCAACGAGGGTGCGCAGTTCGGCAGCGGGTTCGTCGCTGTGAACCCCAACTCCAAGATTCCCGCGCTGCTGGACCGCAGCGATGCCGCCAACCCGGTACGGGTGTTCGAGTCCGGCGCCATCCTGATGTATCTGGCGGAGAAGTTCGGTAGCGCCTTCTTGCCCAAGGACGGTGCAGCGCGGGCCGAGTGCCTGTCGTGGCTGTTCTGGCAGATGGGCAGTGCGCCGTTTCTGGGCGGCGGGTTTGGGCATTTCTATGCCTATGCGCCGACCAAGATCGAATATGCGATTGATCGCTATGCGATGGAGGTCAAGCGCCAGCTCGATGTGCTCAACCAGCGTCTGGCCGTCAACGAGTTTCTGATCGGCAGCGATTACACGGTGGCGGACATGGCCATCTGGCCCTGGTATGGCTTGCTGGTGAAGGGCCAGGCTTATGAATCGGGCGAATTTTTGCAGGTGCATGAATACACGCATGTGGTGCGCTGGGCCGAGCAGGTTGCCAAGCGCCCAGCGGTGCAGCGGGGGCGCAAAGTGAACCGCGTCAACGGCGACCCGGCCAGCCAGTTGCACGAGCGGCACGATGCCAGCGACTTCGATACGAAGACGCAGGACAAGCTGGACGCTGCGTCGGCTTCCGCCCCCGCCCCGTGAGTGCTGTGCAGCACGCCGCCATGCTCACCCTTTACGACTGCGCCACCGCGCCCAGCCCGCGCCGCGCGCGCATCTTGCTGGCTGAAAAAGGGATTGCCCACGGCACCGTGCAGGTGGACCTGCGCAGCGGGGAGCAGCTGGGCGACGCCTATCGGCACATCAACCCGCAGTGCACCGTGCCCGCGCTGCGCACGGACGAGGGTTTGCTGTTGGCCGACAACGCGGCGATTGCTGCGTATGTGGAGGCGCGGTATGCGCAACCGCCGCTGTGGGGCGATACGCCCGCCGAGAAGGCTGAGGTCGCCAGCTGGAACTGGCGCATGGAATTCGAGGGCCTGCTGGCGATTGCCGAGGCGCTGCGCAACAGTGCGCCCGCCATGGCCAACCGGGCGCTTCCAGGCGCGGTGGATTACCCGCAGATCCCTGCGTTGGCCGAGCGCGGGCTGGTGCGGGTGGCGCAGTTTTTTGCCTTGCTGAACGAGCGCCTGGCGGGCCGCGACTTCATTGCCACCGACCGCTTCAGCATCGCCGACATCACGGCGGTGGTGGCCGTGGACTTTGCGCGGGTGGTCAAGCAAAAGCCGGGCGAGCAACACCCGCACCTGCTGCGCTGGCGCGCTGCCATGGCGCAGCGGCCTTCGATGTCGCTGTAGCTGCGGCGCTGGCTGCGTCCGGCGCATGGCCGGATGTGCGGGACGGCAGACTGGACGGGGCCCGTATGCCTGATTGCTATCGAATGAATAGCTGCTAGCGCTTGCTGAATAAGCGCTGCAGGCCAAAAACACCAAAATATCGTGTCTCCCGTCACCCCGCCTCGCAGCGGTGGGAGATGATCGAACCCCGCGCACCGAGCGCGTTCCTCGCCCCCATCACCGCATGCGCCTGCGCCACATCGAAGTCTTCAACGCCGTCATGCTCACCGGCAGCGTCAGCGCGGCCGCCCGCCTCATCAACGTGACGCAGCCCGCCGTCAGCCGCATCCTGGCCCATGCCGAACTGCAGCTGGGCTTCGCGCTCTTTCACCGCCACAAGGGCCGCCTGGTGCCCACGCGCGAAGCGCAGACGCTGTACCCGCACATCGAGCGGCTCTTCAACCAGCTGGACGAAGTGCAGCGACTGGCCGCCGGGCTGCGCGGGCAGCAGCGCGAAGGCGAGCTGCACATCCTGAGCGTGCTGGCGCTGAGCTACGAGGTCATGCCCCGTGCGCTGAAAGCCTTCCGCGCGCTGCACCCGGGCGTAGAGGTCACCATCGACGGCCTGCATTCGCCGCAGATCGTTTCGGCGCTGGTGCTGCAGGAGGCCGACCTGGGCTTTGCCTTCAACGCGCCCGCCCATCCCGCGCTGGCGCAGCAGACGCTGAGCGAAGGCCGGATGGTCTGCGTTGCGCCCAAGGGGCTGCTGAGCCCAGCGCTGGTGGAGGCGGGCGCCGTTCACCTGTCCGACCTGGCGCACACACCGGTCGTTCGGCTGGGTGCGAACGATCCGCTGGGGGCGATGGTGGGCCTGGCCTGCCGCGAGGCCGACGTCGGGCTGCAGGCCGCCTTTACCGTGCAGACCTACCACGCAGCCTTGGCGCTGGCGCACCACGGGTTGGGAGTGGCGCTGGTGGATGTGTGCACGGCCGCGTCCGCAGACCGGGCCAAGGTCGACGTGCTGGACCTGGCGCCGCGCATGCCGGTGCCGGTGAACGTGCTGCGCATGGCCAACCGGCCGGCGTCGCTGCTGGCCGATGCGATGGCCCGCTGCATGCAGGACGCGGTGCGGCAGACGCTGGTGGACTGCGGGTTGTGCGAA
Source organism: Acidovorax sp. WCS2018Noco2-16 (assembly GCF_031843945.1). Taxonomy (NCBI): domain Bacteria; kingdom Pseudomonadati; phylum Pseudomonadota; class Betaproteobacteria; order Burkholderiales; family Comamonadaceae; genus Acidovorax; species Acidovorax sp. WCS2018Noco2-16. The sequence goes on along the minus strand of NZ_JAVTJJ010000008.1, from coordinate 129,136 downwards.
CCCGCCTGAAGCGAGCTCAGTGTTTAACGCTCAGTGCGCCGCCGCTGCGATCTGAGATGCGACTTGGGCCGCGGTGCCGAACGCGAGCGTGAAGCCCAGCGCACCATGCCCGGTGTTGATCCACAGATTGCCTGGGCCGCCAGTTTGCTGGCCGAAGATCGGCAGCCCGGTGGGAGTGGCCGGGCGCATGCCGGTCCAAGGCCGCACGTCTTCAGCCTTCGCGGCGTGGCCGAACACCTCTTGCACGCTGGCGCGCAGGCTGTCGATGCGCTTGGCCGGAATGCGTGCGTCGTGGCCCACCAGCTCGGCCATGCCGGCCACGCGCAGCCGGTCGCCCAGCCGCGCGAAGACCACCTTGTGGGCGGCATGCGTCACGCTCACCTGTGGTGCCCAATGGCCGGATGCCGGAGCGTCCAGCGTGATGCTGTAGCCCTTGAGCGGATAGACCGGCAGGTGCACGCCCAAACCACGCGCCACGGCCGCGCTGCCGCTGCCCAGCGCCAGCACGAAGGCGTCCGCCTCGACGTCGCCGCCTGCGGTGCGCGCTGCGGTAATGCGCCCGCCGGATCGCGTCAGCCCCTGCAGCGGCGTGCCCAGCACAAAATGCACGCCGCGCGCTGCCAGCAGCGCCTGCAGCCCGTCGCACACCTTCTGGCAATCGGCCGCGCATTCGCTGCTGGTGTAGATGGCGCCGGCAATCTGCGGTGCGTAGTGGGCCAGCGCGGGTTCCAGCTCCACGCAGCGCTGCGCCGATACGGCCTCTTGCACGCTGCCCCAGCCGCGCTGCAAGTCCATTTGCCGCTGCGCGGCGGCGAACGATTGCGGCGTGCCGTAGACCACCAGCTTGCCGGTGCGAGAAAAGTCGCACGGCAGCGATTCAACTGCCAGCATGCGCTCGAAGCCGGCGCGGCTTTGCGCTGCCAGGTCCAGCAACGCGGCACTGCTGCGGCGCGACGTGGCGCCGTTGCAGGCGCGCAGAAAGTCGACAGCCCAGCGCCACTGCTGCGGGTCCCACTGCGGGCGCAGCTTCAGCGGCGAGCGGGGTGACAGCAGCAACGAGGGCAACTGCGCCCAGATGCCCGCATCGGCCAATGGCTGCACGTAGCTGTAGCTCAGTTGGCCGCCATTGCCGCCGCTGGCGCCGCTGCCGGGCTGCGCCTGGTCGATCACGGTGACCTGCAGGCCGCGTTGCTGCAATTCATAGGCGGTGGCCAGGCCCACGATGCCCGCTCCCAGAACACACACATGCATGGCTTTTTCGTCCTCCTGATCAGTGGTCTGGAACTGTAGGTTGGCTTGCAACGGGCGAACAATGCCGATTGCCGTAGCGGGCATGCCGCCAAGTTATGGCGCGGCCCGCAAATGGTGCAGGCGTGGTGCTTGCTTGCGCGGTCTTTCCGGGTAAATGCTGGCATAACTTTTCGTCATGGATCACCCCGTGGAATGAATTGTTCAAGCGTGCGTGCGGTTCCTACAGTGCGGTCTGCCCGTTCGTTGCAGCCTGTTTCCCATCCCTCCCCAACTGAAGGAGTCGTCATGAAGTTCCATGTGTCCGCCGCGGCCCTGGCCTGCGGCCTGCTGGCCTGTACTGCCGCCAGCGCCGATACCCTGAAGAAGATCGCCGACAGCGGCAAGATCACGCTCGCCTACCGCGAGTCGTCGGTACCGTTCAGCTATCTGGTCGGAGCCGGCGAGCCGGCCGGTTTTTCGGTGGACATCTCCAACGCGGTGGTCAGGGCGGTCAAGCAGCAGTTGAACCGCGATGACATCAAGGTGGAACTGCAGGCCGTCACGTCGCAAAACCGCATTCCGCTGGTGACCAACGGCACGGTGGACCTGGAGTGCGGCTCCACTACCAACAATACGGCGCGCGGCAAGGACGTGCAGTTCGCCATCAACTATTTCTATACCGGCACGCGCCTGCTGGTGAAGAAGGCGGACGGCATCAAAAACTATGCCGACCTGGCCAAGAAGACGGTGGCCAGCACCACCGGCACCACCAATGCGCAGGTCATCCGCAAATACAACCGCGACAACAATCTCGATATGGATCTGGTGCTGGGCAAGGACCACAACGACTCCATGCTGCTGGTCGAATCGGGCCGCGCCGCAGCCTTTGCCATGGACGACATCCTGCTGTTCGGCCTGAAGGCCAATGCCACCCAGCCCGCCGCGTGGGACGTGGTGGGCGATTCGCTGCAGGTCGAGCCCTACGCCTGCATGCTGCGCAAGGACGATCCGCAGTTTCAGGCGCTGGTCAACGGCGTGATCGGCGGGCTGATGAAGTCGGGCGAGTTCGAGAAGCTCTATACCAAGTGGTTCTTGTCGCCCATCGCGCCCAAGGGCCAGGCGCTGGGCTTGCCGATGTCCAAGGAACTGCGCGACAACCTCACGGCCCAGAGCGACAAGCCGGCGGTATGACCGCCGTGCGCCAAGTGCTGGGTCCATTGCCGGCAGCGCTGCCGCTGACCGTGGGCATTCTGGGCGGCATGGGCCCTGCGGCGGGTGCCGACTTCGTGCGGCTCTTCGTGCAGGCCTGCACCGACCGCATGCAGGCGCTGCACATTCCCGTGCGCGACCAGGCCTACCCGGAGCACTGGCTGGCCCAGGTGCCGGTACCCGACCGCACGGCAGCGCTGCAGGATGAATCGCCCGGCGCGCACCAGCCCGGCGACGCACTGCTGCAGGCCACCGGCCGGCTGGCCGCTTTAGGTGCGCGCTCGGTCGCCATCGCCTGCAACACCGCGCATGCCTGGCACGGCCTGCTGCAAGAGCGGTTTCCGCAACTGCAGGTGCTGCATGCGGTGCGCGAGGTGGCCGCCTTGCTGCGCGCCCAGGGCGTGCAGCGCGTGGGCCTGCTCGCCACGCAAGGCACCTATCGCACGGGCCTGTATTCGGCGGAGCTGCAGCGTGCGGGCATCGACTGCCTGCTGCCCTGCGACGCACACCGCGAGTTGCTGATGCAGGGCATCTACGCCGGCGTCAAGTCGGGCGACATGGCGCTGGCCAGGCGCTGCTTTGCCGACGTGGCGCATGCGCTGCGCGACGGGGCCCACGCACAAGTGCTGGTCATGGGCTGCACCGAGATACCGCTGGCCCTGCAAGAGACCGATGTGGACATGACCCTGGTCAACCCGGCCCGCGTGCTGGCCGGTGCGCTGGCCCGCGAGGCCTATGGGTTGGGCGCCGCGTTGCACTAGCTGGCGCAACGGTTCCGGCACTAGGCCCAGAGCGCCGGCTTGGCCACCATCAGGTAGTAAATGGCCAGCATGGCAGCGAAAGCCGGGTAGCCCAGCATTTCCCACCTGCGCGCATATACGCCGTAGTCCGCAGGCACCGCGGTGCCGCGCGTAGCGGCCTCCTGGGCCATGGCCGCCATGCGCCATTGCAGCCACAGCACTGGTAGCCAGCACAGGCCGGCCAGTACGTACAAGCCCAGCGATGCGGCCAGCCACGGCGTAGACAGCGGCCAGCCCGCCATGCCCGCGAGCGCGATACCGGTCACCGGCTGCACGATGCCTGCCGGTGTGGTGAACCAGGTGTCAGCGCGCACTACCAACCGTGCGACCACTGCCTGCGCGGCCACGCTGCCGCTGCGATTGGCAAAGAACAGGTAGAACGCCGAGCCGAAGCCCGTGCCCACCAGCAACACGCTGGAGAGGATGTGCACCCATTTGAGTACGAGGTACGTGTTCATGCAGCACTGGGCCGGTCGGTGCGCCACAGCGCACACAAAATGGCAGCGATGGGTAGGTTCTTCAGCAGGCGGCCCAGCGGGTCCAGCCACAGATCGGGCAGCAGCACGGTCGCTGTTACCGTCATCGTGCCCATCAACGCCAGCGCGGCTGCGTATGCCGGCCGGCCCGGGCGCCACCACAGCCACAGTCCGACGGCCAGGTCAGCGGCTGCGCCGGACAGGATCAGCGCCGCGATCCAGAACTCGTTCCGCAGCCCGGCGGCCACCAGCAGGTCGCGGCCCTCGGTATGCAAGCCCAGGGCGCTGACGGCTGCCGTGCCGATCCAGACCGCCACCAGGCTGGCCAACAGCCAACGCCGTGTGGCGGCGTCCATCGGTGCGTTGCGGGGCGGGGGTGCGGGCGCGGGTCTCATCCGGCACTACCCCAGGCTTGCGCCACCAGATCGCGGTAGTGCACGGCGGTGCGGCCCAGCAGGGCTTGCAGCGTGGCGGCGTCGGCCACGTTGTCGCTGCCCAGCATTGCCAGGCTCTCACTGCACCAGGGCGATGCGGGCACCAGATCGCCCAGCCGCGCGCTGAGCTGGGTGAGGGGCGCCGGCAGCGGCACCACGCGTGCCGGGCCGTGCCCGTTCTGCGCGCGCAGGCTGGCAATCAAGCCGCCCATGGCCACGGACTCAGGGCCTGCGCACTCGACCACGCCCTGGCGGTCCGCGGCGTGGCCCAGCAGCGCGGCCACCGCATCGGCCAGGTCTTGCACGGCCACCGGCTGCACCTGGGCCTTGAGCACCGGGCGGGGCAGCACTACCACCGGCAGCTTGGCCAGATTCATGAAAAGCGCGCTGCTGGCGCCGCCCTGGCCAAACACGACGCTGGGGCGCACCACGCAGGCCGACAGCGCCGTGTCGCCGGCCGGTGGCGTGCGCGCTGCCAGGGCCAGCAGATGCTGGTCGGCCGCGCGCTTGGTGCTGGCATAGCGCGTGTCGCCGCTCGCCACGCCCAGCGCCGAGATCTGCACCACGCGCCGCAAGCCGGCCTGTGCGCACGCGTCGAACAGGGCGATGGGCGCATCGCGGTGCAATGCGTCGATGGGCTGGCGCGGGCTGTCGCGCAGCACGCCCACGGCGTTCACCACGGCGTCGATGCCGTCCAGCCGGGGCAGCCACACGCTGGCCGACAAGTCCTGGCTGAAGTCCATGGCGCACTGGTCCGGGCCGGAGGGCCGGCGCCGTGGCGACACGCCCTCGATCACGCGGTGGCCGTCGGCGCGCAGGCGCGCGGCGACATGGCGGCCGATGAAGCCGGTGGCGCCCGTCAGAAGAATCTGCAGCATGGTAAGTCCTGGTGGAGGGAAGAAAAGGTGGCGCGGGGTGATCAGAGGTCGCAGCGGCCGCCGGCATCGCACCGCTGGCGGGCCGCGCGCCGGGCGGCTCGCTCGAACAATGGCGCGACCAGCCAGCGCGGCAGGCGGTAGCGGTTGCGCGCCAGCACCGGGTAGGCCCGGTCTGCCAGCGGGCCCAGCACGGGCCAGCGGGTAAACGCCGTCACCCAGCCCAGGCCCACGGCTTCATAGGCGCGGCGAAAGACTTCCACACCCCGCAGCACCTGCCCGTCTGCGCCTCGTGCGTGGATCAGGGTGAGCAATTCATCGAACGTGGCGTTGCCGGGCGGGCCGGCAAAGTCGGGTGCCCAGATATCGGCAAGGCGCAGGCGCCCCGCGTGGTCGCGCCGCATCAGGTTGTGCATTTCCGCAGAGCACAGCACGCAGCGCGAGTCGTAGTAGAGCGTCAAGGGATAGAGCGTGTCGGATGTGGAGGCCATGGAAAAACCTTGGGCAAAAGTGCGGAATAGACGGGTCTAAAGGGCGTTTCTTGGTTTCTGCAAAGACGGAAATTTGAACGGTGCACAGCGGCTGAAAGGGCGCTGCGGCTCAACCGCCCCTGCGGTCGTGGGGTGCCGTTGGTTGGGACGAGTCGTCGCCGCGCACGAACTTCTGCACGCTGGCGCCCAGCCGCAACACCTTGTCGAGGGTAGACGGGCTGAGCCGGAGCATTTCGTCAGCCCACACGCCGAGTGATTCCATCAACCGCAGCGTTTCCCGCACGCGGTCTTGCGCGTCCGGCGTTTCTTCGGCCAGGTCTGGCCGCTCGGACAGCTCCCGCAGCATGCGCACGGTGGGCTCGAATTCGCGCTGCTTGCGCTCACGTACCACGGTACGAAAGAGCTCCCAGACGTCGGTCGAGGTCTCGAAATAGTCGCGCCGGTCACCCAGTACATGGGTCACGCGCACCAGATTCCAGTTGACCAGTTCCTTCAAGCTGTTGCTTACGTTGGAGCGGGCGACCACGAGCGTTTCGCAAATTTCTTCGGCGTGCAGGGGGCGGCCGTGGAAGAACAGCAGGGCGTGAATTTGCGCCACGGTGCGATTGACACCCCAGGCGGTGCCCATCTCGCCCCAGTGGACGACGAAACGGCGGGCGATGTCGGTCAGTTGCATGCGCGCAAGTCTATGAATTCTGTAATTTCTGTCAAGAAAGAAATTGCAGCTGCTGGTGCTCGTTCCGGAGGACAGGTGACGCCGGTCGACGGCGGGGGCTGCGCGCAAACGCGGCAGGCTCTAGACTGCGTGCGGCGTCACCCTTCCGTTTGTCGCCGAACCCCATTCCAGGAGCCCTTTCATGCAGCAGGACGATCTCAAACAAGACTTCGACGCGCTTTTGCCCGGTCAATCCACCGAGGCCGGTGCCAACCGGCGCACGGCGCTGCGCGTGGCGCTGGGCGCGGGCTTTGGCGTGGGCTATGCCGCTGCGGCCATGCCCATCATGGCCCAGACGGCTATCCAGACGCCGGCCGACGGGCTGACCGCCGGCAAGGTGGAAATCGAGGTCAACGGCTTCAAGGTGCCGGCCTACCGCGCCGCGCCGGCTGGCAAGACGGGCCTGCCCGTGGTGCTGGTGATTCAGGAAATCTTCGGCGTGCACGAATACATCGCCGACACCTGCCGCCGCCTGGCCAAGGCCGGCTACCTGGCGATCGCACCCGAAATGTTCGCGCGCCAGGGCGACCCGTCCAAATACACCGAAATCGCCAAGCTGCAGAGCGAGCTGGTGTCCAAGGTGCCCGACGCGCAGGTGATGGGCGACCTGGACGCCACCGTGGCGTGGGCCGGCCGCAATGGCGGCAACATGAAGAAGGTGGCGATCACCGGGTTTTGCTGGGGCGGCCGCATCACGTGGCTGTATGCAGCGCACGGCCCGGTCAAGGCCGGCGTGGCCTGGTACGGCCGGCTGGTGGGCCAGTCCGGCGCCAACACGCCCAAGCACCCGGTGGACATCGCCCCCATCCTGAAGGCGCCGGTGCTGGGCTTGTATGGCGGGCAGGACAGCGGCATCCCGCTTGACACGGTTGCTAAGATGCAAACTGCACTGCGGGAAGGCTCTGCGGCGGCCAAGGCATCGGAATTCGTGGTCTACCGCGAGGCACCGCATGCCTTCCACGCCGACTACCGCCCGAGCTTTCGCAAGGAAGCGGCCGAAGACGGCTGGAAGCGGACGCTAGCCTGGTTCAAGGCCAACGGCGTCGCCTGACCCGGCCCGGCCCCCAGTCAAAAAGCCCTTCGGGGCTTTTTTTGCGCTCGGGCAGTGCGCAGGTTTTATGAGTGAAATCGGCCCTTAGGGCTTATTGGGAAAGCGCAAGCAGCTATGACATTGATAGCAATCATCCTGGCCACCCTGGCCGCGGGCATCGGCAGCGTGTGGGTGGCCGCGTGGCTCATGCGGGTGGGGCTGGGCACCAGCAGCCGCGTCGGGCCGCAGCATCTGCTGAGCCTGGCGGCGGGCGCGTTGCTGGCGACGGCCTTCATGCATCTGCTGCCCGAGGCGTTCGAGAGCCAGGCCGGTGCGCACGACCTGTTCGCCACGCTGCTGGTGGGGCTGGTGTTCTTCTTCTTGCTGGACAAGGCCGAGCTGTGGCACCACGGACATGAGCATGGCCAGCCGGCGCCCGCAGCGGAGGCGCACGGGCACGCTGCGCACGGCCATTCGCATGAGCATCACCACGGTCATGCCCATGTCCACAGCCATAGCCATGAGGGCCGCGGCGGCGGCTGGGCGCTGCTGACGGGCGACAGCGTGCACTGCTTTGGCGACGGCATCCTGATCGCATCGGCCTTCATGGCCGACATGAAGCTGGGCATCGTCGCCGCGCTGGCGGTGCTGGCGCACGAGGTGCCGCACCACATCGGCGATCTGGTGGTGATGCGCCAGAACAGCCCCAACCGGCGCGCGGCGCTGGTGAAGGTGTCGCTGGCCGGTGCGGTGACCGCGCTGGGCGGCGTGGTGGGCTATTACCTGGTCGGCCAGTTGGAGACGCTGCTGCCGTACTTCTTGGCGATCGCCTCCAGCAGCTTTGTCTACGTGGCGCTGGCCGATTTGATTCCGCAGTTGCAGAAGCGCCTGAGCGCGGGCGAAACCATCGCACAGATCGCCTGGCTGGTGTCGGGCATGGTGGTGGTGACCCTGGTGAGCGGCCTGGCGCACGCGCACTGACGCCCGCTCAAAATCAGTTTGCTATTTAATTGATAGCTGATGGCGCTTGATGGATAAGCGCTAGAGGCCGAAAAGGCTTCAAAAAAAGGCTTTCAGCCAAGACGCAAGGCGCCCGGCGTTCAGCCCGCCAGCACCTCGCGCACGGCAGCCACCTGCCGGCGAGACACGGCGACCAGCTCCGTCAACCCGTGCAGGCGCAGCGCCCAGCCTTCGCCTTCTTCGGCGTCGTAGTGCTTTTCTAGCGCGCGCATGGCGCGGCGGGCCACCAGCGCGTTGCGGTGCACGCGCAGGAACTGCCCGGCATGGCGCACTTCCAGCTCGGCCAGCGATGCGTCCAGGATGTAGCTGCGGCTGCCCGTGCGCACCGTCACGTACTTCTGCTCGGCCTTCAGATACAGCACGTCGGCCAGCGGCACGCGCTCGGTGCGGCCCCGGTCCTGGATCACCAGCGCTTCGCCGGCCGGCAGCGGCGGCGCTGCGGTGCCGCCCGCCTGGCGGGCTGCGTTGCGCTGTACCTTGGCCAGCGCCTGCTGCAGGCGTTCCAGCCGCACGGGCTTGGTCAGGTAGTCCACGGCGTCCAGCTCGAAGGCGCTGACGGCGTGGTCGGCATGCGCGGTCACGAACACGATGGCCGGCGGTGCGGGCAGCGAGCGCAGCTGGTGCGCCAGCGCCAGGCCGCTCTGGCCGGGCATGTGGATGTCGAGCAGCACCGCATCCACCGGCTGCCGGCCGGCATGGGCATGCACGGCCGCCAGCGCGTCGGCCCCATGGGCGGCCTCGGTGATGGTGTAGCCGGCTGCGCAGTCGCCCAGCAGGGTGCGCAGCCGGCTGCGCGCCAGGGCTTCGTCGTCGACGATGAGAATGTGCATGGCGGGCATGGGCAGTCGGTCAGTCGTGCGGGTTGGCAAAGGGGCAGGAGGCGAATGGGCTCAAGGGCGCGCCGGCAGGCTGATGCGCACCTGGTAGTGCTGGTAGTCGCGCCCATTTTGCGGCCCGGCGCTGAAGTCGCACTGCACGTCGTGCAGCAGGCGCAGGCGGTCGCGCACGTTGGCCAGGGCGATGCCGTGGCCGCGCGATGCGTTGCCCGCTGCTGTCGCGGGTGGCAGTGTGTTGGTGATGAGCACGATCACGCGGCTGCCGCGCAATTCAGTGGCAATGCGCACCTTGCCGCCTGCCGGGCTGGGTTCCACGCCGTGCTTGACGGCGTTTTCCACCAGCGGCTGCAGCAAGAGGGGCGGCAGCCGTGCGCCGTCGGCCCGAGGGTCCAGCGTCCATTGCACCTTCAGCCGGTCGCCGAAGCGCACCTGCTCGATGTCCATGTAGCGGCGCGCCAGCGTGATCTCTTCAGCCAGCGTGGCCGATTCGCCCTGTTCTACCAGCGCGTGGCGAAACAGGTCGCTCAGGTCTTCCAGAATGGCCTCGGCCTTGGCCGGTTCGGCCCGCACCAGGGCGATGGCGCTGTTGAGCGTGTTGAACAGAAAGTGCGGCCGGATGCGCGACTGCAGCTCCGTCAGCCGCGCGGTGGTGGCAGCCGGCGTGCGGCCCCGCGCGCGCAGCACCAGCGCGGCCACCAGCGCGGCCGACAGCAGTGCGCCGGTGGCGGCGCTGGCCAGCCAGGGCGGCTCGGGCGCAGCGCCCACCAGCGCCAGCGTGCCGCAGGCCCACACGCCTGACACGGCTCCCAGCAGCACGCCCGCCGCGTACTGCAGCGCCACGGGCAGCCGCTGCAGGATCTGCTTGAGGCTGCAGGCCACGACCAGCCAGGCCAGCGTGGCTGGCAGGGCGCCGCCGGTCAGCAGCGACAGGCGCGCCAGCCACTCCAGCGGGGTCGCGGCGACGAACAGGGCGCCCACGCCCAGCACCGCTTCCACGAACAGCACGGCGCGCAAAATCACGCCCGCATGACAGGCGTCGAACACCAGCGCGCGGCCTGACGGCGCACCCGTTGAAGCGGTTGCGGTCAGGGGCGCGGGTTGGGTCGATAAAATTTGCGTCTCTTGCATTGCGGCATCCGGGCTTTCCGGGTGTCTGAACCACCGGATTATTGCCCTCCATGTCCAACAGCCCAGCCACCAGCCCAGCGTCCGCCCCGTCCCACAACCAGCTCGATACCAAGGCGCAGGCCTGGTCGGCGCTGTTTTCCGAGCCCATGAGCGACCTGGTCAAGCGCTACACGTCGAGCGTGTTCTTCGACAAGCGCCTGTGGCAGGCCGACATCGCGGGCAGCCTGGCGCATGCCGAGATGCTGGCCGCGCAGGGCATCATCAGCGGTGATGACCACGCCTCCATCCAGCGCGGCATGGCACAGATCACGTCGGAGATCGAATCGGGCGGCTTCGAGTGGAAGCTCGACCTCGAAGACGTGCACCTGAACATCGAAGCGCGCCTGACCCAGCTGGTGGGCGACGCCGGCAAGCGCCTGCACACCGGCCGCAGCCGCAACGACCAGGTGGCTACCGACGTGCGCCTGTGGCTGCGCGGAGAGATCGACCTGATCGCGGATCTGCTGAAAGAACTGCAGGTTTCTTTGGTCGATGTGGCAGAACAGAACGTGGAAGTGATCCTGCCTGGCTTCACCCACCTGCAGGTGGCCCAGCCGGTGAGCTTTGGCCACCACATGCTGGCCTATGTGGAAATGTTTGCGCGCGATGCCGACCGCATGGCCGACGTGCGCCGCCGCACCAACGTGCTGCCGCTGGGCAGCGCGGCCCTGGCCGGCACCACTTACCCGCTGGACCGCGAGCGTGTCGCCAAGACGCTGGGCATGGTGGACGCGAACGGCGCCCCCGTGGTGTGCCAGAACAGCCTGGACGCAGTGAGCGACCGCGACTTCGCCATCGAATTCACGGCAGCCGCCAGCCTGTGCATGGTGCACGTGAGCCGCCTGTCGGAAGAGCTCATCATCTGGATGAGCCAGAACTTCGGCTTCATCAAGATTGCCGACCGGTTCACGACCGGCTCGTCGATCATGCCGCAGAAGAAGAACCCCGATGTGCCCGAACTGGCGCGCGGCAAGACCGGCCGCGTGGTCGGCCACCTAATGGGCTTGATCACCCTGATGAAGGGCCAGCCCCTGGCCTACAACAAGGACAACCAGGAAGACAAGGAGCCGCTGTTCGACACGGTGGACACGCTGAAAGACACGCTGCGCATCTTTGCCGAGATGGTGGGCGGCCAGCTGAACCCCGCCACGGGCCAGAAGGAAGGCGGTATCACCGTGAACCCGCAGGCCATGGAGCAGGCCGCGCTCAAGGGCTACGCCACCGCCACCGACCTGGCCGACTACCTGGTCAAGAAGGGCCTGCCGTTCCGTGATGCGCACGAAACCGTGGCCCATGCCGTGAAGGCGGCCGTGTCGCACAGCGTGGACCTGTCGGAGCTGCCCCTGGCCGTGCTCCAGGGCTTCCACCCGCAGATCGAAAAGGACGTGTTCGACGCGCTGAGCCTGCGTGGCTCGCTCAATGCCCGCAACACCTTGGGTGGCACGGCGCCCGCGCAGGTACGCGCGCAGTTGGCGCGGCACCGGGCGCGGCTGGGCTGATCTGCCCGGTTCTTGTCGCTGGTTTCCGGCTGGCGGGCGGGTAGCGAGTTGCATTGACGCGCGGTCAGTTGTAAAAACGTGCGTCTTGAAGGAATTTTCCTACGCGGCTCACATCACACGCCGCTGTCGCCCCCAGGAGCCGCCCATGCCCATCGTTCGGTCGTCCGTCGTTCGTTTGTTTGCCGCCTGGGGCCTTTGCGCCCTCGCGTTGTCGGCTGCAGCTGCCCCTGTGGGTGGCGTCGGCCCAGCGGCAGTGGCGGCCGACGTGCTGCCGCCGGCCTACGCGCGCTGGCAGTCCAGCATGGACGCTTTTGCTGCCGCGGATCGCGACCGGGCCCCGGAGGCGGGCGGCGTGCTGTTCGTGGGCAGTTCCACCATTCGCCTGTGGTCCGACCTGCGCGACGACTTTCGCCAGTTGCCGGTGGTGATCAACCGGGGGTTTGGCGGCTCCACGATGGCGGACTGCAATTATTTCGTCAAAAGCCTGGTGGTGCAGTACCGCCCGCGCCATGTGATCGTCTATGCGGGTGACAACGACCTGGCCGAAGGCCGCAGCCCGGCGCACGTGCTGGAAAGCTTTCGCTCCTTCGTGACGGCCGTGCGCACCGCGCTGCCCGACACGCGCATCAGCTACATCTCCATCAAGCCCAGCCCGCTGCGCAGCGCGCTGCTGCCGCAAGTGCGTGAAGCCAATGCCTTGCTGGCCAACTATGTGCGCAGCGTGCCGCAGAGCGACTACATCGACGTTTTCACGCCCATGATGACCGCGGCTGGCGAGCCGCGCGCTGATCTGTACGGCCCCGACCGCCTGCACATGAATGCTGCCGGCTATGACCTGTGGCAGGCCGTCATTGGCCGCCACCTCGGCGCTCCGGGTGCAGGCGGCGTGCTGGAGGCATCAGCGCTCGCCCCGGTCCCCGTGCCAGCCGGCGGGCTGATGCAGGTCAGCGCCGGGCGGTAGACGACGCCGGAGCGGTGACGCGCCCCGCGTCCAGGTGGATGACGGACTGCGCCAGCACTTCGACGTCCGTCGGGTCGTGTGTCACCAGCAAGGTGGGCACCTGAACGCGCTCCAGCATTTCTGCCAGTTCGGCGCGCAGGCGAATACGCAGTTGCGTGTCCAGCGCCGACAAGGGCTCATCAAGCAGCAGCACCCGCGGTTGCGGTGCCAGCGCACGCGCCAGCGCCACGCGCTGCCGTTGGCCGCCTGACAGGTGCCGGGGCCAGGCGCTGCGGAGCGTCTCCAGATCGAACTGCCGGATCAGCATGTCCATCCGCTCCCGTTCTGCACCATGGGGCCGCTGGCCCAGGCGGCAGATTCCGAAAGCCAGGTTCTGCTCGACCGTCATGTGGGGAAACAGGGCGTAGTCCTGGAACACCAGGCCCACGCCCCGCTCGCGCGCAGGCAGATCGATGGTCTTTGCATAGTCAAGCAGCGCCTTGCCCCGCACGCGCACGTGGCCCTGCACACGGGGGCCGAGCCCGGCGATGGCCATCAGTACGGTGGACTTGCCTGAGCCTGACGGGCCCATCAACGCCGTGCGCGACGTGTTGGAGAGGAAACGGGCGTCCAGCTCGAAGCGGCGCCCGGGCGACTCCAGCGTTGTCTGCACGTGAATGTCGAGTACCGGTTCCATATCAATGCTTTGCCTGCAACATACGGCTGGACACGACCAGGATCACCACGCAAACCACCGAAATGACCAGCGTGAGCCACAGCGCCTGCGCGTCGTTGCCGGCCTGTACGGCGTCGTAGATGGCGATGGAGAGCGTCTGCGTCTTGCCGGGCAGGTTGCCGGCGATCATCAAGGTGGCGCCGAATTCACCCATGGCCCGCGCGAAGGCCAGCATCAGGCCGGCGGCGATGCCGCGCACCGCCAGCGGCAAGGCGACGCGCAAGAAGATCTCCCACTCGCCCGCGCCCAGCGTGCGCGCTGCATGCATGAAGCGCGTGTCCACCTCTTCAAAAGCGGCGCGGGCTGCCTTGTAGATGAGGGGCAGGGAGACGAGCGATGCGGCGACGACCGCACCCTGCCAGGTGAACATCAGGTTGATGCCGAACCAGCGGTCCAGGTACTGGCCGAGCACGCCGTTGCGCCCGATCACCACGATGAGGTAGTAGCCCAGCACCGTGGGCGGAAGCACCATGGGCAGCATCAGCAGGGCATCGACCAAGTTCTTGCCGACAAAGCGGCGCTGCGACATCCACCAGCCCAGGGCGATGCCCACCGCGCCTGCTGCCAAGGTGGCAAGCAGGGCGATTTGGAGCGTTAGCCAGAGAGGCGCCAGCAAGGGAAACGTGCCTGCCGAATCAGGGCTCGGAGATCAGGGCTTGGAGAAGCCGAAACCTTCGAGGATCTTCTGGCCGGCGTCGCTGCGCACGTAGGCAATGAAGTCTTTGCCGGCAGCCGCCTGCTTGCTGCTGGCGACCTGGGCAACGGGGTAGCTCACCGGCGTGCTCGTCGGCACGGTCAACGCGATGCGCGTCTTCTCTTTCTCGATCAATGCGTCGGTGCGGTAGACGAAGCCGGCATCCACTTCACCGCGCGCCACGTAGTTCAGCACCTGGCGCACGCTTTCGCCGTAGATCCACTTCGGCTCCAGCGCAGCGGCCAGGCCTGCGTGCTGCACCGAAGCCATGGTGTAGCGGCCGACAGGCACTGAGGTGGGCGTACCGGTGGAGATGCGCTTGTAGCTGGCGTCGCCCAGGTCTGCCAGCTTTTGCGGGGTCGCGGTGGCGGTGGCGGGTACGATCAACACGAGCGTGTTGCGAGCGAAATCGGCCCGGGTGCCCTCGGCCAGCAGGCCAGCCTTGGCCGCGCGATCCATGGTTTCCTGGTCGGCAGAGGCAAACACATCGACCGGCGCACCTTGCTGGATCTGCGCCAGCAGCGGGCCTGAGGCCGCAAAATTGAAAGTGATCTTGGTGCCCGGACGCGTCTTCTCGAACGCCTGGCCGACGGCCTGGAAGGCGTTCGTCAGGCTGGCAGCGGCAGAGACGATCAGCTCCTGGGCCTGTGCAGCCACGGCGCCTGCCGACAGGGTCGCCATCAATGCGACTTTTGCAAACCAGCGGGGAGTTGGATTCATCTCAAGTCCTTTCAAAGCGCTATTCTAAAATGGAATAGCGACACTTCGGCCAGGCTTGAGGGCGGGCGTCTTTGATGAGAATCAACCCCTGGGCGATGCCGCCAGCGGGTCGGGCCGATGCGGCAGCAGGTCGGCGTCTTCGGTGATGGGCGGCGGCTTTTCTGCGTAAGGCACCGGGGGCGGCAAGATGTCTTCGTCGTGCCCTTTATCGAACCACAGCGTGACCCGCGCCACCGCATACAAGGTGGCAAAGCAGGCGGCTAGCAGGGCGATGTCCAGAGGCCAGGGGCGCTCGTAGTTGGCGCCGAACAGGCTCAGCACCAGCAGCACCACCACCAAGTGGGCGCAGAACACCGCCAAGGACGCTGAACCCAGCGTTTCCAGCCAGCGCATACGCGGCAGGCGGGCCAGCAACGCGGGGCCGAAGCGGATGGCGAGCACGGTCAGCGCGAACAGGTCGATCAGCCGCATGGGCGCCAGCAACCACTTGTCTTGCAGCGGGTTCAGCCAGGGCGTGTGAGGGAAGGGCACCTGGCCGATGGCGTGGCGCCACACCAGCCCGGTCAGCGCGATGGCGCCCGCCAGCCATAGCGTCCAGCGCGGAAACTCGAACGGCGCCGCCTGCGGGTCGTTGCGGCTGGCGCCCATCCACAGTCCCATCACCCACAGGAACTGCCAAGCGCCCATGATGAACGAGCCGGTTTCGGAAAACGGCACTGACACGGGCAGGATGCGGCTGAACTGCACCCAGGACCATTCGGCAAAGCCGAACTGCGACAGGAACCACAGCAGCACGCTGACGGCCATGACGGGCACCCAGCTGCGCTGCAGAGCAAAGGCCAGCACCCAGGGGCTCAGCAGCATGAACAGCACATAGAGCGGCAAGATGTCCAGGAGCGGCGGCTCGTAGACCAGCAGCAGCCCGCCCAGCAGCGCATCCACGGGGTGGGTGAAGTAGAAGGTGAGCAGGCCCTTGACGGCCGGCTCGTTCACGTAGAGGCCGATCACCGTGATCACGGTAAAGAGAAACAGCAGCGTAGCCGCCTGGCAGCCGTAGATGGTGAGCGCGCGGCGCCAGAAAGCGCGGCGCATCTCGGGCACGCCCTTGCGAAAAGCCACGCGCCCGTAGACCAACCCCGCCATGTAGGCCGACAGCAGCACGAAGCCTTCGGCCGCCGAAACGAAGCCGAACGGCTGCCCGAGCGGAATCGACACACGCGTAGGCAGATGCGTGACCGTCATCAGCACGAGCATGAGGCCGCGCACGAAGTCGATTTCCCAGCGGCGCTGAGAGGAGGAGGGTGGTGCCATGGAGTGGGAAGACTTTCGGTCTTCATCTTCGCGCATGGCGGTCCCTTATGTTGTAGGCCGTTTACAACTGCTGTGCCGGCGGGTAGCTCCCTGCAGGGCGATGGGCTACGCTTGGCGTTGCTGCGAGCGCTCGCATCGCATCACGCATTACCTCTTCGCATGCCATGACGACACCGACACAACGACAACAACAACACTCCATCTGGCGCCGCGTGCTGGCGGCCCTGTCCTTGACCGTGCTGGCGGCCGGGGCGGCGCAGGCGTTGACTGTGGTCAGCCTGTCGCCGCAGGGCGAGGTGGCGCGGGTGCGGCAGGTGGTGGCGAAGTTCGACAGCGCCGCCGTGGCCTTTGGCGACCCCAAGGCGCCTGCGCCATTCAGTGTGAGCTGCAGCGACGCTGCCGCCGCCCAGGGCACCGGCCGCTGGACGGGCGAGCGCGAGTGGGTCTACGACTTCGCCGCCGATCTGCCGCCCGGTGTGCGCTGCTCGGTTACCGCCAAAACAGGGTTCAAATCGGCCTCTGGCGCTTTATTGACGGGCGCTAGCAGCTATCAATTCAATAGTGGTGGTCCTTTCGTGCAGAGCGTGCGCCCCGGCACCTACCAAGCCATCGACGAAGAGCAGTTCTTCGTGCTGCAACTCAATGGCGCCGCCACCGCCGCCAGCGTGCTGGCCAATGTTTGGTGCGCGGCCGACGGCGTGGGCGAGCGCATTCCGGTGCGCGCCATCGAAGGCAAAGACCGTCAGGCGCTGCTGCAGTCCCAAGGCCTGGAAGGCGCAGCCACCAAAGACCCGCTGCGCTACGTCACCCTGGCCTGCAACCGGCGGCTCACCTCGGGCTCGCAGGTGCAACTGGTCTACGGACGGGGCGTGTCCACGCCCAGCGGCGTGGCCAGCACGGTGGAAAAACGCTACACCTACAAAGTGCGCGAACCATTCGCCGCCGACTTTGCCTGCGAGCGCGAGAACGCGCAGGCCGCCTGCCTGCCGATTCGCCCGCTGCGCCTGTCGTTCAACGCGCCCGTGCCGCGCAAGCTGGCCGACGCCATTCGGCTGAAATCGGGCAGCGAAACGCTCAAGCCCACCATCGACCAGGAAGGCGATGGCGACTCGGTCGTCACCGGCGTGACGTTCGCGCCGCCCTTCACGGCAAGCACCAAGTTCCAGCTGCAGTTGCCGGCCGACTTCAAGGACGCATCGGGCCGCACGCTACGCAACGCGGACAGCTTTCCGCTGGCCGTCGCCACCGGCGCCATGCCGCCGCTCGCCAAGTTCGCGGCGTCTCCCTTCGGCATCGTCGAGCGCTTTGCCGAAGGCCCGCAAGGGCCGGCGCTGTTGCCCGTCACCCTGCGCAACGTGGAGGCCGACCTGCGCGTGCAGGGCTTGCAGCCAGGCCAGGCCGCAGCACCCGCCCCAGCGCCTTCCCAGGTGTCGACCCTGCGGCCCACCACTGACGCGGACATCATCGCGTGGATGCGCAAGGTGCGCCGATACGACAGCGGCTCCATCAGCCGCACCGACGCGCGCCGCGACATCAAGGGCGCGCTGCCCGCCGTGCTGGACGAGCGCGACCGCCGCGAGGTGCAGACCCGCATGCTGTCGCTGCTGGGCGGCCTGCCCGGCGTGAAGGCGCTGGACCTGCCCAAGCCCGCCAGCGGCGACCCGCGCCCGTTCGAGGTGGTCGGCATTCCGCTGCCGCAGGGCTTTCATGTGGTGGAGATCGCGTCGCCCCTGCTGGGCCAATCGCTGCTGGACGAGCGCCATGGCGCAGGCCGCACCATGTACGTGCGCACGTCGGCGCTGGTCACCAACCTGGCCGTGCACTTCAAGCTGGGCCGCGAAAACGCCGCCGCCTGGGTGACCACGCTGGACAAGGGCCAGGTCGTGCCGAATGCGCAGGTTCGCGTGTCGTCCTGCGACGGGCGCGAGCTGGCCACGGCCACCACCAACGCCGAAGGCTTGGCCACCTTCGACGGCCTCTCGCCCCAGGCGCCCACCTGCCAGGGCAACGGCGACTGGAGCCAGGCTTACTTCGTCAGCGCGCGCGCCACGGGCACGGACGGCGAGCAGGACATGGCCTTCACCTGGAGCGACTGGCAGCGCGGCATCGAGCCCTGGCGCTTCAACGTACCCACCAACAGCAGCCCGCAGCCCGACGAGGTCGCCCACACCATCTTCGACCGCACCTTGCTGCGCGCCGGCGAAACCGTGTCGATGAAGCATCTGCTTCGCGCGCAGAACCGCAATGGCTTTGCGCTGCCCGCAAGCGAGCCCGCCACGCTGGTGATCACCCATGTGGGCAGCGGCCAGCAGTTCACCCAGCCGCTGCAGTGGCGCAAGACGCCCACGGGTGGCTTCAGCGCCGAAAACACCTTTGCCGTACCGCCCGCTGCCAAGCTGGGCATCTACAGCGTGGAGCTGCGCGGCAGCGATGGCGACGGCCAACAGCGCAGTTTCACCTCGGGCGAATTCCGCGTGGAAGAGTTCCGCCTGCCGGTGCTGGAAGGCCGCGTGGTGCCCGTCGACAAGAAACCGCTGGTGCGCGCCCGGGCCGTGCCCACCGAAGTGCAGGTCAACTACGTGGCCGGCGGTGGCGCGGCCAACCTGCCCGTGCGCGTGTCGGCCATGGTGCGCGGCAAGGGCCTGCAGTACCCCGACTACGACGCTTTCAGCTTCGGTGCTCCACGCGCGGCAGATGCCTCGGGCAGCAGCGCAGCGGGCGGGGAGGAAGAGCCCGCATCGAACCAGGACACGCGTGTGATCGCCGACAAGCTGGCGCTCACGCTCGACAAGAACGGCGCGGGCAAGCTCACCATCGACAACGTGCCGCTCGCCCGCCAGCCGCAAGACCTGGTGCTGGAGGCCACCTACGCTGACCCCAGCGGCGAGGTGCAGACGCTGCGCAGCACGCAAACCCTGTGGCCCGCTGCCGTGGTGGCGGGCATCAAGACCGAAGGCTGGGTGTCGGCCGCGCAGAAGATCCGCTTTCAGGCGCTGGCCCTGGGGCTGGACGGCCGGGCGCAGGAAGGCGTCCCCCTGGCGGTAAAGGCCGTGGCCCGCATCACCACCACCAGCCGCAAGCGCATGGTGGGCGGCTTCTACAGCTACGACAACAAGACCGAGACGAAAGACCTGGGCACGGTGTGTTCGGGCAAGAGCGATTCGCGCGGCCTGCTGCTGTGCGAAACCAAACTGGACGAAGCGGGCGAGGTGGAACTTGTGGCCACCGCGCGCGACAAGGACGGCAACGAGGCCCAGGCTGCGTCGTCCGTGTGGGTGACCAAGCAGGGCGAACTGTGGTTTGGCGGTGAAGACCACGACCGCATCGACCTGCTGCCCGAAAAGAAAAGCTACCAGCCCGGCGAAACCGCCAAGCTGCAGGTGCGCATGCCCTTCCGCCATGCCACCGCGCTGGTGGCGGTGGAGCGCGAAGGCATCTTGAGCACCCGCGTGGTGCAGCTGAACGGGCAGGACCCGACGGTGCAGCTGAAGATCGAAGAAGGCTGGGGACCCAACGTGTACGTGAGCGTGCTGGCCCTGCGCGGCCGGCTGCGCGAGGTGCCCTGGTACAGCTTCTTCACCTGGGGTTTCAAGGCGCCGCGCGAATGGTGGAGCGCCTTCTGGTACGAGGGCAAGGAATACGTGGCGCCGACGGCGATGGTGGACCTGTCCAAGCCCGCCTATCGCCTGGGCCTGGCGGAAATCCGCGTCGGCACGCAGGCGCACCGCATCGACGTGAAGGTGGCGGCGGATAAGGAAAGCTACCCCGTGCGCGGCCAGGCGCAGGTGACCATCACCGCCACGCTGCCGGGCGGCAAGCCCGCTGCCAATGCCGAGGTGGCCCTGGCCGCCGTCGACCAGGCGCTGCTGGAGCTGATGCCCAACAACAGCTGGAATCTGCTGGACGCGATGCTGCAGCGCCGCGCCTGGGGCGTGGAGACTTCCACCGCGCAGATGGAGATCATCGGCCGGCGCCACTACGGCAAGAAAGCCGTGCCCGCAGGCGGCGGCGGTGGCCGCGCGCAGACGCGCGAGTTGCTGGACACGCTGCTGCTCTGGCAGCCTGCCATTCGCCTGGACGCCAAGGGCCAGGCCAAGGTGACGGTGCCGCTGAACGATGCGCTCACCACCTTCAAGATCGTCGCCGTGGCCGATGCCGGCACGGGCCTGTTCGGCACCGGCGCCACCAGCATCCGCGCCACGCAAGACCTGCAGATCATCAGCGGCCTGCCGCCGCTGGTGCGCGAAGACGACCAGTTCCGCGCGCAGATCACGCTGCGCAACACCACGCAAAAAGCGATGAAGGTGGAGGTGGCCCCGCGCGCCACGCTGCTCACGCTGGACGAGCAGACGGTGGACATTCCCGCAGGTGAATCGCGCGAGGTGGCGTGGACCGTCACCGCCCCGCCGCAGCTGGCGCAAACGCGTGCCGAGGCGCTGCTCTGGGAGATCGAGGCGCGCGACACCCTGGGCGGCGCCAAGGACGCGCTCAAGGCCCGCCAGCGGTTGATTACGGCCGTGCCGCTCACGGTGCAGCAGGCGACGTTGGTGCAGATTGATGGCCTGTTCCAGCTGGACGTGGCGCCGCCCGCCGATGCCTTGGCGGGCCGCGGCGGCCTGAAGATGTCGCTGCAACCCAAGCTGGCCGAAGGCCTGCCCGGTGTGCGCGACTGGTTCGCCAACTATCCCTTCGCTTGCCTGGAACAAAAGACCAGCAAGGCCGTGGGCCTGCGCGACGGCAAGCTCTGGCAGACCGTGGCGGCGCAGTTGCCGACCTATCTGGACTCGGACGGGCTGGCTAGTTACTTCCCGCCGCAGGCGGGTAGCGCCAACCGGGGCAGCGACACGCTGACGGCTTATCTGCTGGCCGCCACGCATGAAGCCGCATCGCTGCACCCTGAGTTCAAGCTGCCCGATGAGGCCCGCGTCGCCATGGAACGCGGCTTGACGGCCTTCGTCGAGGGCCGCATACAGCGCGACTTCTGGAGCCCGCGCAAGGACCTGGACATGCGCAAGATCGCCGCCATTGAGGCCCTGTCGCGCTACGGCAAGGCTTCGGGCCGCATGCTCGGCAGTGTCACCCTGGCGCCCAACCAGTGGCCCACGCACACGGTGATCGACTGGCTGAACATCTTGAAGCGCGTGCAGGACGTGCCCCAGCGCGAGCAGCGCCTGGCCGAAGCCACGCAGGTGCTGAAAGCACGACTCTCCTACCAGGGCACCAAGCTCATCTTCAGCACCGAGCAAGACGATTACTGGTGGTGGCTGATGCAGAACGGCGACGTGAACACCGCCCGCCTGATGCTGGCCGTGATGGACGACCCGGCCTGGAAGGACGACATAGGCCGCCTGGCCAACGGCTTCATCAGCCGCCAGCAAAATGGTGCCTGGCACACCACCACCGCAAACCTGTGGGGCGGGCTGGCGCTGGAAAAGTTCAGCGCCAAGTTTGAGGCGACTGCGGTGGCTGGCACCACGCAGGCCACCCTGGCGGGGCAGACGGCCAGCGTCGACTGGGCCAAGGTCGAGCGCGTGAAGGCCAGCGATGCCACCGGTGCGCCGCACCAGACCACCTGGTTCGGCGCGCCCACGTCGCCGGGCAACCTGCGCAACAACGGTATGTTCCTGCCCTGGCCGCCCGCGCCCGGCAAGGGCAGCCTGGCGGTGGCCCACCAGGGGCCGGGCAAGCCCTGGCTCACGCTGCAGTCGGTGGCGGCCATTCAACTGAAGGCCCCGTTCGCGGCGGGCTATTCGATCAAGAAAACCATCACACCCGTGGAGCAGGCGGTGGCCGGCAAGTACACGCGCGGCGACGTGCTGCGGGTGCGGCTGGAAGTCGATGCCAGCGCCGACATGACATGGGTCGCCATCACCGACCCCATTCCTGGCGGCGCGACCATTCTGGGCAGCGGCCTGGGGCGCGACTCGGAGATCGCCACCCGGGGCGAGACGCGTGGCGGCGGCAACGGCTGGGTGGCGTTTGAAGAGCGCAGCTTCGAGTCCTACCGCAGCTATTACGAGTATCTGCCCAAGGGCCAAGTGCAGGCCGAATACACGATACGGCTGAACAACGTGGGCGACTTTGCGCTGCCGCCTACGCGGGTGGAGGCCATGTACGCCCCCGAGATGTTTGGCGAAACGCCGAATGCGCGCGTGAAGGTGGAGGCAGCAGCCAAGTAACGCGGCGCCAGGGGTAGGCAGGTCGGCTCCGTCCGTGCCTGCCTGCCGGCGGCAATGGAGCGTTTTTCGTGCTTGCCGGCGATGCGGGCGCAGCGCAGAATGCGCGGGCTGTTCGGGTAGACGTATCTGGATGTTTCAACTGGACGGCAAGGTCGGCTTACCAAAACCGTATTGCAACAAGGGAGCAACGCAGCGTGCGTAGAACAACAAAACTCTTTTCGGCGGGCCTCGCCTTCTGCCTGGGCGCGATGGCGCTGTCCGCATCGGCACAGACGCCATTGCGGGCCTGGAACACCCATCCGGACGGCTATCCGGTCACGGAGGCCATGAAGAGCTTCATCCGTGAGGTCGAAGCCAACACGGGCGGGCGCTACACGATCAAGCTGTATTCCGACGCCGTGCTGGGCGACCAGGCCAAGGCCGTCACCCTGCTCAAAGCGGGCGAGATCGACGTGGCCGAGTTCAACCTGGGGCCGCTGGCCGAGGCGGCGCCGGGCCTGCAGGCGTTCAATCTGCCGTTTCTCTTTTCCGATGCCGCGCACATGTTCCGCTATCTCGACGGCGCCATGGGCGAGCGGCTGGCCGAGAAGCTCAAGGCATCGGGCTACGTGGTGATGGGCTGGTACAACGGCGGCGCGCGCTCGTTCTACTGCACGGGCAAGGCCATCGAGCGGCGCGAAGATCTGGTGGGCAAGCGCATTCGCGTGCAGCAGTCGGACACCTATATCGAAATGGTCAAGCTGCTGGGCGCCGTGCCGGTGGTGGTGCCTTACAAGGAAGTGATGGACGCCTTTCGCAACGGCACCATCGACTGCGCCGAGGGCAACCTGGCGTCGTACGAAGCCACGGGCCATTACAAGGTCGCCAAATACACGCTGCTGGACCAGCACATGATCTCGCCAGAGGCGCTGGTGGTGTCCACCAAGCTCTGGGCGCAGTTGAGCGAGGACGACCGCCAAGCCTTTCTCAAGGCGGGCAAAAAATCCGCCGTTTTGATGCGCGAGCTGTGGGAAAAGCGCATCGTCGCGGCGCGTGCCAATGTCACCAAGGAGGGCGCGCAGTTCGCCTCCGTGACTGACTTTTCACCCTACGTGCGGCGCATGGGGCCGCTGTACAAAAAGTACACCGACAACCCCGAGGTGCGGGGCGATCTGCTGACCATCATCTCCAACCAGTGAGGGCCATAGGGCGTCCCAGCGCTGCACTGCGCCGGCCCTCTGGGCGACGCAGGCCGCTGGCCAGGTCGTGTCGTGGCGGTACTTCGGGTTGCGTGGCGACCGTCCCTGCACTGCAGCGTACGGGTCGCGGCTGCGAAGCAGTCGTCCCATCCGCATTGCATTGCCCCATCGCCCCATCGCCGTTACACGCGTGAGGCACTCGCCTACAAGTCGCGACAGTTTGTAACTTTAGTATCGGAGGATCCCATTTTGTGAACTGCCGTGAACGGCTGGATCGCAGTGGTGGAGAGCAACGATGTACAAGGTTTCAAGCAGGAGTGACTCGATGAACTTTTCCCACTGGCCATTGGCTCGCCGCCTGGGGCTGGCCTTCAGCGGCGTGATCGCCATTTTTCTGGCCGTGATCACTGTGGCCGTGATCAGCCAGTCGCGGCTGCAAGAGGCCGAGCGCTGGAATGCGCACACCTCCAAGGTATTGCTGGTGGCCGACCAGGTGCTGTTGAGCATGCTGAACATGGAAACCGGCACGCGCGGTTTCGCGTTGACCGGCGACGCACAGTTTCTGGAGCCCTGGATCGGGGGCATGCAGACCTTCGATGCCTCGATGAAAGAGGCGCTCACGCTCACCAGCGACAACCCCGCCCAGCAAAAGAGGCTGCAGGACATGCAGGCCGCTGCAGGCCAGTTCATGGAAGTGGCGCGTGGCGACCAGTCGCTGCGCCGCGAGGTGAACGCCGGCACCACCCCGCTGGACGCGCTGATCGCCGAGATCAAACGCGCTCGCGGCAAGGCCGCGATGGACCAGTTCCGGGCAGTTCACACCGACTTCACGCGCGCCGAAACCGAGCTGCAGGTTCAGCGTGCCGTGGCCTCCGACCGCACCCGTCAGTGGACGTTCTGGCTGGAGGTCGGCGGCTCGGCATTGGCCGTGATCGTGGCGGTGATTTTGGGTGCCTGGGTCACACGGTCCATCACCCGGCCGGTGGCACAGGCCGTGGCGGTTGCGCGGGCAGTGGCTGCCGGCGACCTCACGACCCGCATCGACGTGCAGTCGCGTGACGAAGTGGGCGTGCTGCTGGACAGCCTGCGCACCATGAACGCGTCGCTCACCCAGGTAGTGTCGCGGGTGCGGCAGGGCAGCGAGTCGGTGGCATCGGCCAGCACGCAGATCGCGCAGGGCAATTCCGACCTGTCGGGCCGCACCGAAGCGCAGGCCAGCGCGCTGGAAGAAACAGCCGCGTCGATGGAAGAGCTGGGCTCCACCGTGACGCAGAACGCCGACAACGCGCGCCAGGCCAACCAGCTGGCGCAGGCGGCCAGCAGCGTGGCGCAGCAAGGCGGCGTGGTGGTGTCGCAGGTGGTGGACACGATGAAGGGCATCAGCGAGAGCTCGCGCCGCATCGCGGACATCATCAACGTCATCGACGGCATTGCCTTCCAGACCAACATTCTGGCGCTGAACGCCGCGGTGGAAGCCGCGCGCGCCGGTGAACAGGGCCGCGGCTTTGCGGTGGTGGCAGGCGAGGTCCGCAGCCTGGCCGGCCGCAGCGCCGAGGCCGCCAAGGAGATCAAGCAGCTCATCACCGACAGCGTCTCGCGCGTGGAAGCCGGCACCGTGCTTGCTGACCAGGCCGGCAGCACCATGACCGAAGTGGTGGGCAGCATCCGCCGCGTGACCGACCTGATGGGCGAGATCAGCGCGGCCAGCAGCGAACAGAGCGCAGGTGTGGGCCAGGTGGGCGAGGCCGTCACTGAGATGGACCAGTCCACGCAGCAGAACGCCGCGCTGGTAGAAGAAATGGCCGCTGCCGCCGCCAGCCTGAACACCCAGGCGCAGGATCTGGTGCAGTCGGTCAGCCTGTTCCGGCTGGATGCGGGTGCCCCGGCGGCGGCTACTGTTGCCACCGCTGCTGCCTACGTCGCACCGCCCAAGGCGCCGCCCGTGGTGCGCTCAGCAGTACCCGCCCCGGCGCGCAAGCCGGTGGCCGTCGCTCAACGCGCAGCACAGCAACGCCCGGCAGCCAGAGCGCGCTTGGCATCGGCTCCTGCCGCGCCTAAAGCGCCTGCTCGCAGCGCGGGCGAGGGCAAGGACAACAGGCACGATTGGGAATCCTTCTGACGGTCGCTGTCATCGCTGTCGGCGGTGCGGGCAGCGGTGGTAGCCTTCCCGCCGCATTTCTGTGGCGTGGCATCAATAGCTCCCCCACGTCGGAAAGTCATAGCCTCATCGCCAAGTTAGGGCCGTGATTTAAAAGATTCGCTCTCAGTGATGGGCAAGGGGAAGGCATCAAGGACTTGCTGCCCGTCCAGGCAGAATAACCAGGAATCACGGCCAAGGGCAAACGGCTGTTCGTGGATGCCGTGTTGTATCGCTATCGAGCCGGCATCCCTTGGCGGGATTTCCCTGCCCGCTTTGGCGATTTCCGCGTGGTGCACACCCGTCACTCGCGTTGGAGCAAGACTGACGTGTGGCAACGGGTGTTCGAGGCCCTGGCGCAGGATGCGAAAAACGAGTACGCGATGATTGACTCCGCTATCGTGCTAGCCCACCGGCACGGCGCTGGTGCAAAGGGGGGATCCAGACAACCAAGCCCTTGGGCGCAGTTTTAGGACCAAGATTCATGCCACGGTCGATGCCCTGGGAAACCCGACTGGCGTCCTCTCTACGCCTGGGCAGGCACATGACCTCAAAGGCGCAGACGCCCTACTGAAAGACACTACCGTGCAGACTATCCAATAATATGATCTGTAGCTTTTATTAATTCAATGATCTGAAAATAGAATGCAAAATTTATAGATCTTGGCAGATTTCTAAATTTATCTTCACAAAATCATCCCATCTGACAGAGTCTGAAAGGTGTTGATCGTAATAATCTTCAACGCGGCAAATTAGCGGACGATCTGCATAGATTTCACATTTATGTTGCATCTCATTAAAATTTTTGCAAATGGAATCGCCACGATCCAGCCAAGACGTTGCCGGGCTTCTATCTACATGACGGCAACACTTTCCGCAGCTATTGCAGGGAAAGGGTTGCCGAGCAGGCGTCAATATCATCAGGCGCTTAGTGCCAGTTGCTGGATCGTCACCCATTTTTGCAATCGTTCGCTAGCCAATCTCTCAGTGTCGCTAAAACCTTCACGTAGCCGGTCCACCTGAGTATTCAATTGGGTAAAAAACCAATCGATTTCCTGCAGGATATTTTCGCGCATGAATTGCTTGAAGCCATCGGCCAGTTCTTGCGCAAAGTCATCCATTTGTTGCTCTGCCCGTTCACGTGTAAAGCGTTGTTTTTCCATGTGTTCGCGCATTGCTTTTTCTTCAGGGTCGCCGGAGAAAATATCGAATACCGCCATCCCCACCGTGACGACGGTGCCAATGTAGGGAACGTATTTTGTCATCACGGCCCCAGCCCATTTTTCCATGGTCTTGGGGCCAATCCCCTTCATGAGCGATGGCAATATTTCCTTGACCGTTTTCAGTGTGCTGACGATGTGCTCCGGCCTGACCATCGAGGCCATTTGCTTGGAAGCCTGTGCCGCCATATCGGCAGAAATACCTGAGGACTTTTGCGTTCGTGGCATAGGCTGCTCCAAGTCTGGCGCATTTTCTGTTGTCGGAATCTCGTCGGCATGGGTGTATTGCCCCACCTGGGGCATGGCGGCCTGCAACTCCTCGATGTCTTTTTGTGCGATGGAGACAAACTCCTGCAGTCGGTTGCTCAGGTGCCTTTGCATCTGCTCGCTGGCCTGCTGCATGATGCCTTCGATTTTCTGTTGGCAATCTTCCGGGCTGGTGCGCAGGGCACGTTTGGTTTTATCGTAAATCGCTTTTCGTTCCCTCTCGATTTCATGCACCATTTCAGAAGAAAGTCCCGATTTCTCCCGAATCATCTGGCGCAGAAATTTGTCGAATTTTTTCGTGATGTCGGTATCGCCACTTTGGCTGCCCAGCACTTGCACCTGGGTATTCAAAAATTCCATTAGCTGGTGCTTGAGGCGGTCATAAATATCGTCGGGCGAAATACTTTCCAGAAAATCCGCGAGTTGGTTTTTAAATGCGAGGTAACCGCTCAATTCCACCAATTCGGGCTTGCCCTTCAATTGCCCAAGCAATGCGCGTTTGGCATTGATTTTGACAATTGGCACTTCCTTGAGGATATTATCCATGCCGCGGTGCGTGGCAATCCGCTGGAGTTGCTCGCGGGTTTGGTTTTTGAGCCTGATGTAATCCTCGTCGCTCAATCCCTTCTTGTCGTTGAACACCATGAACACCTGCTTGTGCGCCGCCAGCAGATCCACCAGCACTTCCAACGTTTTGGCTTCCTCAACGGTGCCCAGCGGATCGACCACAAGGATGATCGTATCTGCCTTAAGCATCTGGGCGTTGGTTACGTCTTGATGCGCAATGGGTGCGTCCACGCCAGGGGTGTCGAGAATGGTGTATTTGTCCCAAGCGTAAGCCGTTACCCGGTCGGTCAGGGGAATGTCATCCATTGCGGCCTCTTCCCGGCCTAGTAGCACATTGATCAAGGTACTTTTGCCTGCGTTATAAACGCCATAAACCATGATGCAGGCATCTGGCTTGCGCTTTTTTTCTTCAAATACCTGCTCAATTGGCGTGAACGGTGTGGCTAATTCTGACTCGATTGCTGCGTAACCACGGGCCTGTTCGTATGCGCCAAGCAATTGGGTGGAGTTGATTTTCATGATCTTAAAATTCAAAGTGCGATCTGGGTTCTATTGAGAATTTGTTGCAACTCTGAATCGAATTGCTCCATTTCGGCAGACAGTTGTTTTAAAAGGTTTTTGATGCTGCCATCAAACTGCTGCCACAGATCTTCGGCATCTTTTTTCAAACGTATGTCGAATGCTTCACGGTGGGTATCCAGCATAGTGCGCCGAATGCCCTGCAGGTTGTCGCCCACGGTAATCTGAACGTCGCGGTAGCGGATGCTGGCGCTATCGCCTGTGACGCCCCCCAGCCCACCGCCTACCATGGAGCCGACAGCCGCTCCAGCAGGTCCTGCGACCAGAAAACCGATTCCTGCACCCAAGAGAGAGCCTATGCCTGCATTGCGCTTTTTGGTGCCCGATCGTGTGCCAACCTCCACCTTTTCAGTAATGGTGTCGAGCTTGAAATCGGGAATCCGGGTCAACAGGCTGTGCTGGTAGGTGCTTTTGACGCTGGCCTGAAACTCTTTGGTTAAATCATCCGCAATAGCTTGCAGTCGGTCGTTGGCGATTTCGTGGAATTTCTCTCCGAGCTTGCTGTTGAAATTTTTTAGTTGGCTGTTGATAAGATCCGCGTCGTCCCGGATGTTCTCAGTGCCGACAAAGAATGTGTCGATGAAACGTTTCAGATCGTGTTGACCCTCACGGCTGTGCTGAGAGATTTGGTTTTCGAGGCTTTCATCCAATTTCCGCATTACTGGACTGAAGTCGGCAATCAGCTTCTGGTAGGGCTCCAGATCGTTCTCGCAGTCCACCAGAAAATGGTGCAGATTTCTCATGGGGACGCGCTGCTTGATCTTGACACCTTCGGATTGGCAAATGTCTTGCAATGTCGCGCAAAAGGGGCCTATTCCGCTGTCTAGAAAGGCTGCCTCGTCATTGGCGTGCTCTTGGGCGTAACGCGACGAGATGGAGACGATTTCCAGCTTGTTGGAATCCGGGCGTGCCTTTAATTCCCCACGTACATAGTCTTGCTGTTTGGCGCGCCGTGCAGCGTCTTTCATGACGATGCATTGAATCAAATCACCGCTGTCGTTGACATCTTCCTCAATGTCGTCGCTGCCAGTGAGCAGCAGCAGCGTTCTTTTGTCTTTGTGGATGAGGTCTCGGATTTCTGCCAGATCGCTGGCGCGTCCCGGCGCATCTGACTTCATGGTATAGAGGATCAGGTCGGCATGGTCCAGGTATTCACGGGCTAGTTTGCCATTTTCTTCTTTCATGGAGTGCAGGCCCGGCGAATCCACCCAAGTCAGACCCGGCAGGCTGAAACTCTGGATGGAACTGGTAGCCTCGGTGGCGCCGACCCGGAATTCACGCTTTTTCTCAGCCTCTTTGGGGCTGTCTCCACCTTCTACATCCACCTTGGCGTGCGATTTGTATTTGGGATAGCGCTCTGGTAGCGTCTGGCGTTTGGCGTCGTCCGTGGGGTCGGTGTGGCCCCATGCCATGTAGTTGCCCAGCGAGCTTTTTCCAGACTTGACTTTGCCACTGACAAAAACCAGCAGCGAATCTTCAAACCCTTGACGGAATTCGACACCTTTTTGACGCCCTGCCACCTTGACGTCCCACTCGCGGCTGGTTTGCGTCATGGTTGCCACGAAGTTGTTTAGCGGCGCTTGCAGCGGGTTAGCGAGGGGCAAACTTTTTTGCGCATTCTGCAAATGGCTAGAGATGGCATGCACCAATTTGGCGCGCGAGGCGTCGAATGTCTGTTCTAACGCCTGGGCATTTTTCAGTGAGCTGGTGAATTGCGATTCCAGCGCGCCGAACGATGCCAGCAGTGCCTCTCGGGTGATGGATTTTTCTGTCATGGTGAGATTTTTGTATGTGTGGGTCGATGCAGTTCGTTATCCAGTTTCCTGAGCTGGGCCTTTATTTCTTTCAGTGTTTCGATGCCGTCATCGATGCGTTCAACCCGTTCTTCTTTCTTTCTCAATGCCGCTCCGTATTGAAATACTGGTTTGTATAGTTCAGAAAATATGGCTAGGTTTTTAATGTTTTTTTGGTGCGATGCCCTCTTGGTAAGAATTGTCTCCAGGCCATCAATGGTGGCAAGGAGGTCGGCGTCTCTTCGGGATGCCTCTTCCATATCGAATTGCATGCTGCGTTTTTTCAAGTCGAAATCCAGTGTAAATGCATCACGCGAGCTGGCTTTTACCAAGTCAGAAGGTAGTGCCTGTGCCAGGTTTTTACCAAATACGCGGCCTTCTTTCTGAAAATCTTCGTGCGCGGCCTCCTGCTTTTGCGTGCGCTCACGTTCTTTGCGCTCTTTTTCTGCGGCCTCCTTGCGGCGACGCTCTGCATCATCGCTGGCGCTAGAACTGCCTGAACTGCTAGATTTGTCGTCGTCGCTGAGGGCATAGGCGGCAACTGCTGCGGCTGCGGCGGCGACAAGGCCGCCAATCAGAAAAGGAATTGGCATAGGAGTCTCCTTAAATTTTCTTGAAATTGGATGCGCTCTCGGTCAGGAAAGCCTGTAGCTGCTCCATCTGCGCATTGAAATGGCAGAACTGTTCGCTGATGTCCTGCTGCATGCCCGCTTTCTCATCGCGCAGCTCTTGCGTCAGAGCGTCTATTTCGGCCAACAGATTCTCGATGCTCGTGGCCAGTTTGTTCTGACGTGCCTGGCGGATTTTGGGGGTTGCTTTTTTCAGATGCTGCGCCAGTGCGTCGATATGACTGGCCTGAATCAGTCCATTTTTTTGTTGGCTGATACCTGTTTTGTAGCGGGTGTTTGATATCTGAAAGGTGGTGAAGACGGTGCCCAACTTCTCTTGGCACTGTTTCTGGATTTCCTTGTCGATGGCATCTATTTTAGATTTGGACTCTTTGTCGATCTTGCTGATGACGATGACGACGCTGTGCTTGGCAGATTTTCCGAAGTTATCCTTCAATTGATGCAGAAAAGCCAGTTCGCGCGAATCCAACTCACCTTGTGGTTGATGAATGAAAAGCACGATATCGGCCTCGGCGATGCCTTGCTGCGTAATGGCATCATCTTGGGCGTTGGCATCCAGACCTGGAGTGTCCAAGTAGATGTATTGCTCGGTTTCCAGCGTCTTGTTGTCCGTGGTTTCGCGCTGGTCGGCAGTTTTGAAATATTCCCGATCAATGTGCTGGCTGAGCATATTGAGCAAATAGCTCTTGCCAGCGTTCATGAGTCCGCAGGCTGCAATAACTGGCTTACTTTGCGTTGAATTTGCTCTCAGTGTGAGCTCTACTGAGCGATTTTCAATATCGATAATCTTTTCCATGGGCTATTCGGACAGAGGTTTCAGGTTTTTAGGAAGGAGGCTTTTGAACCCTTGGCTTTCCTGGCTCGGCTTTTTTTGGTATTCAGTCAATTAATCCACGAATGCTTGGGCCACTCAATCGCCCCACTTCATCACCGCCTGCCGCAGCCCCTCTACCAGCTCTGCATGCCATTCCACCGGCTTGACGATTCGCACGCTCGGCAGCCAGAACCGCACCACGGGCAGCAGCTGGTTCACATGATTGATGTGGGTAGTCACCAGCAGCGAACCGTCTGCATCCGCCCGGTGCTGTTGCCTGGGCAGCAACTGGCGGCGGGCGAAGTAGTGGGCGGCTTCGGGCGCCACGCGCAGCAGCACCTCGGTGGTGCTTTCGGAGAACCACACGTCGTCCTTGTCGTTGATGTAGTCCTGGTGCATGCGCTGGGGCGTGAAGCGGCTGATCTCATCCACCTGCAGGGCTTCGACCAGCGCGACGCTGAAGTTTTTCAGCCGCCCGGCTTCTTCGGCGGCCAGGTACCAAATGCCGTTCTTGTGGATCAGCCGATAGGGCTGGGCGTGGCGCGGCGTGCCCTTGTAGGTG
Organism: Acidovorax sp. WCS2018Noco2-16; assembly: GCF_031843945.1. NCBI lineage: Bacteria > Pseudomonadati > Pseudomonadota > Betaproteobacteria > Burkholderiales > Comamonadaceae > Acidovorax > Acidovorax sp. WCS2018Noco2-16. Next base: position 97,028 of record NZ_JAVTJJ010000008.1, on the reverse strand, counting down.
AAGCGGCATTCGTGGTGCTGCTCGATGGCAGTTTGAAGTTGGGCGAATGCCGGGCTTTGTGTGCGCAGGTCTTCGTGCGGTGTGGCTTGCACGTGCGTGACGCGGCGGGGTTCGGGAGTTTCCAGCTGCTCGAGCAGGTATGGCAGGCTGCGGTCGGGGAACAGATGTGTCGTGCCCACCATGCGGGTGTAGTCGAGCAGGTGCCTGACCGGGATGGTGCTGCGTTGTTGGGGAACTAGCTACCAGCGCCCGTCGGGGGTGTGTTCGACGATGCCGTGCAGGCGATCAGCTAGGTCGCGCTCGATAGTGCGGACGCTTACCTTGTATTGCTCGGCCAGACAGTGCTTGTCGATGTCGTCGCCCTTGTGCAGCAGTGCCAGCATTTTCGACAGGCGCAGGGCCAGTTTGGTGACCGTGGGGCCTCTGGCGGATTTCGGCTTCAAGTCAGGCTGAGGCTTGGCGGAGAGCATGCGTTAGGGAATGGGCGGTGGTGTTGCGGCAGAAGGTTAAGTACCGAACGCGACACGTTGTGTCGCCGGCAAACGTGAACCGAATCGTCAGACAATGTAACTCAGTGCATCTTTGTATTTTGACTGCATGTCTACGGATGTCACGACCTTGCCCCTGTGCGCATGCCGAAGCCGCGATGTGTCAGTCAAACGCTGGTGCACGCGCTACGCCAAGCTGCAGATGGAGCGGGTCGGGAGTCGCATCGGCCTGCTTGCTACCAACGTGTTGGATCAGATCCAGCTTGCACAGAGCAGCGCAGAATGAGCGTCAGAAATTTTTAAGAAAAAGTGGCCGCAGCGCTTGATGAACAAGCGCTAGCAGCTATGCTTTTTGATGATTTCAGTTCCGTGTGGCTAGCTCCTGCACCAGCCCATGGCGCAGCACAAAACGATGCAGTTGCATGTGGGCACGCCGCTGTTCCTCCTCGGGCGCGAACGGGCCGCGTGCGCCATTCATGGTGACGAGGGGCTCAGGCAAGCCGCTTTGGGCTTGGTCGAGTGTGACGGTGGCGATGTCGCTGCATGTGCCAAATTCCGGTGTCACGCCAATGCCCTGGGGCGTGAGGGTGGCGAAGCGGTAGAGGGCGGGGCAGGCAGCGCCTCCGGTGTTCTGCAGCAGCGTGATGTCCTGCGCAGCCAGTTTGAAGTGCGCCACGATATGAAGGGCCGCGTTGCCTAGCACTGCTTCGGCAGCGGCGGCTGACGTGGGGGCTGGCACCAATGCTTGCGCCTGGGGTGGCACGCGTCCCAGCAGTGCAAGCAGCTGGCCGCGCACCTGGCTCCACAAACCTTGCCACCATGCTCTGATGCGCTCCAGCCGCGTGAGTTGCGCCGTATGGACTGCCGGGCTGGCTTGCGGTGCAGGCTCGGCAGGTTGGGGCGAGCCCGCCAGCACAGGGCGGCCATTGAACAGCAGCAGATGTTCATCGGTAACGGTGAGTTGCCCGTGGCTAGTGCTCAACTGGTGTTCTCTCATCGGCAGGCTGGGTTGCATGTAGACGTTGAGCGCCTGGGTGATTTGCCACCAGCCAGAGGGCTGGGCGCTGAAGTGCAATTGTCTTGTCAGGCTTTCGGGGGGCTCGACGCTGCTAGCGCCGTCGGCGACACAGTGAAGGCCGGGCAGGCAATGGGTCAGGACGGTCTGCCCGGTCTGGGAGGCGTTGGCAAAGACCTGGCCGATCAGGTCGCCCGATCCAGGGCTGACGGCCCACAGCACGGAGTGGGTCGGGCCGCGTTCGAGCGTGCCTTCCAGCGTTTCGGCCTGGGCGCTGGAGAATCCCAAGGCAATGGCCAGTGCCAGTGCCGCAAACCGTGCAAGGAAGAGTTGACGAAGCTTCATGGTGTCAGCTTTCCAGAAGTGCGCCGAGCAGGAAGATCAGCACGGTGGCGATAAGCCCTGACGAGGCGAAAACGGTGCCCAACACGCCGAAGAGCTCGCTGCGCTCTGCCTGCACCAGGGCGGCGATTCCCAGCCCGAGTGCCAGGGCCTGGACCACGGCAGTCAACGCCAGAAACAGACCCAGCACGACGGCTCCGGCAGATTCCTCATCCATGCCGCCGGGCTGGGATTCGATGACGCTTGCAATGCCGAGAAGAACGGCCAGCGCAGCGCCAGCCGTCACGCTGATGACCAAGGACGCGATGCCCAGCCCCGAATGGGGCCGGGTAGGAATGACGTTGTAGTGCATGGTGTCCCCGGCTTACCAAAAGAAGGCGAAGGGCCCGGGCCTTGCGGCTTGGTAGGCACGCACCTTGGCGTCGAACTCGGCATCGGTCATCCAGATATAGCGGATGGCTTCGGTCCAGACGAACACAATTGCGGCGAAGTACAGCAGTCCGCCCAGCGGTGGCAGCAGCGCGAACAAGATGCCGATGACGATGGGCGCGCCCAGCAGTTGCACCAGCCCCCAGCCCCAGGCGCCCATGTAGAAGCGGTGTGCGCCGAAGAAACCCAGGAACAAGGCGAACAAGGTGATCACTGGCTTGCGCTTAGGTCGCAGCGCCAGCGGCGGGGCGGATGGCGGCGTGGGTGTCGCTGTTGCGGCGGAGGGCGTGGGGTCGGGCAGAGTCAACTGCACCTGGCGCGCACGGCCTTCTTCATCGAGCATGAAGCTCACGGCCATGCCACGGTCCGGCGGCACCACGTCCTGCCAGTCGTTGATGTGAAAGATCAAGCGTCGCCCGTCTTCGGTAACGATGGCGCCGGCTTCCTTTTGTTCGTTGAAAACAAGAATCTGTCCTCTCATGCTGTGTCCTTTTTGGTGCGTGATTTTTTTGATCCGATGACCTGCTTCAGTCAGCGCAAGCAGCTCATTTTTTTGATGGTTGATGCTGCTTGGCGCCACTGCGAGAGCGACTGTAGAAAGCCGGTGCGACAGGGTGTGTCGGTGCGTGGCGGCGTTGGGTTGAACTGCGACCACAGAGGTTGGCCGTTGCGCGCTGCCGTGCGCTGTACCCTCCGGCGTCTGCTACAAACCGGCGTGGTTTCTCTTCTTTTTCCCTTCATGCCGCGTATGCGCATACCGGCCGCCGCGCTGGCACTGGCGGTCTGCGCGCCCGCTGCCTGGGCCCTGCCCACACCCGCCGAGGTGCGCGCCGACTACCGCCCGTCCGACACTCTGGTGCTGTCGCGCGAAGGCGAGGTGCTGCAGCGTGTGCGCACCGACGCCACCGTGCGGCGCGGCCAGTGGGTGGCGCTGGCCGATGTGTCGCCCGCGCTGCGCACGGCGCTGGTGCTGAGCGAGGACAAGCGGTTTTACGAACACAGCGGCGTGGACTGGAGTGCCGTGTCCGCCGCCGCCTGGGGCAACCTGTGGAACCAGCGCACGCGCGGTGCCAGCACGCTCACCATGCAACTGGCGGGCCTGCTGGACGGTGATTGGCGCCAAGGCCCCGGCGGGCGCAGCGTGACGCAAAAGCTCGGCCAGACGGTGGCCGCGCAGGTGCTGGACCGGCGCTGGCGCAAGGACCAGATCCTGGAGGCGTACCTGAACCTGGTGCCGTTTCGGGGCGAGATCGTCGGCATTGACGCGCTCTCGCGCACGCTCTTCGGCAAGGCGCCGCACGGGCTGGATGCACGTGAAGCCGCCGTCGCCGCCGCGCTGGTGCGGGCGCCCAATGCGCGGCCGGCCCTGGTGGCCCAGCGCGCCTGCGGTGTGCTGCGTGAGATGGATCGCCCGCGCGGGCAGGGCAAGGCAGCCGCCGTGGACTGCGATGCGCTCGACCTGTTCACCACCGCCGCGTTGCAGCGCCGCGCTTTCGACGCCACCGAGGGCATTGCGCCGCACTTCGCGCGGCAGGTACTGCGCGAGGTGGCCGGCAACGGCAATGGCAGCGGCGTCGATAACGGTAGCGCACAGCCCCCGCTGCGCCTGCCCAGCACCCTCAGCGCCCCGCTGCAGCGCGTGGCGCTGCAATCGCTCGACCAGCACCTGCGCGAGCTGCGCGGGCGCAACGTGGAAGACGGCGCCGTGGTGGTGCTGGACAACGCCAGCGGCGACGTGCTCGCCTGGGTCGGCTCGTCCGGGCTGCTCAGCCGCGCGGGCGAGGTCGATGGCGTGCTGGCACTGCGCCAGCCGGGCTCCACGCTCAAGCCCTTTCTCTATGCGCAGGCGATCGCCGAACGGCGCCTGACGGCCGCCTCGCTGGTGGAGGATTCGCCCGCGCACATTCCCACCGCCAGCGGCCTCTACATTCCGCAGAACTACGACCGGCGCTTCAAGGGCTGGGTGTCGGTGCGCACGGCGCTGGCCGCATCGCTGAACGTGCCGGCCGTGCGCACGCTGGTCATGGTCTCGCCCGACGCCTTCTTTGCCCAGCTGCGTGCGCTGGGGCTGCCGCTGCGTGAATCGGGCGGCTACTACGGCTACAGCCTGGCGCTGGGCAGTGCCGAGGTGCCGCTGCTGCAGCTGACCAACGCCTTCCGCGCGCTGGCGCAGGGCGGCCGTGCCAGCGACGTGCGGCTGCAGCCGCCGCCACCGCCTGCACCGAAAGCGGCGGCACCCGAGCCCGTGCCCAAACAGCCCCAGGCGCTGGATGCGCGCGCCGCCTTCATCGTGGGCGACATCCTCTCGGATTCCAACGCCCGCGCGCGCACCTTCGGCACCGACAGCGTACTGGCCACGCGCTTCTGGTCGGCCGTGAAAACCGGCACCAGCAAGGACATGCGCGACAACTGGGCGATCGGCTGGTCCGAGCGCTACACGGTTGGCGTGTGGGTGGGCAACGCCAGCGGCGCGCCCATGCACGACGTGAGCGGCACCAGCGGGGCCGCGCCCATCTGGGCCGAGGTGATGGGCTGGCTGCACCGCGCCACGCCCAGCCGCGCGCCGCGCCCGCCCGCCGGGCTGGTGCACACGGCGGTGCGTTACGGCCCGCAAGAAGCGGGCGCTGCCACGCCGCTGGAAAGCGCGCGCAGCGAGTGGTTCCTGGAGGGCACGCAGCAAACCCAGTTCGCTATTAATTCAATAGCTGATCGCGCTTATCCATCAAGCGCTACAGGCCCAAAAGGCTTAAAAAACGCTGTGGCGCCCGGCGATGTGGCCGACGCCCCGCGCCCGCGCATTGCCCAGCCCGCACCGGGCACCATCGTCGCGCTGGACCCGGACATTCCGCCCGACCGCCAGCGCCTGCGCTTTGCCGCCACCGACGACGCAGCCGACGCTGGGCCGCTGCGCTGGCGCATCGACGGCAAGGTGCTGGGCCAGGGCGCGCAGTGGGGCTGGCTGCCCTGGCCCGGCAGGCACCGGGTAGAGCTGATCGACGCCCGCGGCCAGGTGCTGGACCAGTTGGCCATCGAGGTGCGCGGCGCTGGCCTGCGTGCCGACTCGCGCTGATCCGCGCTGACAATGCCCGCCATGCATGCCGCCGCGCCCCTTTTGTTCGTTCTGATCTGGTCCACGGGCTTTCTGGTGGGGCGCGGCGTCTCCGCGCATGCCGACCCGTTCTGGTTCCTGGCGGCGCGCTTCGTTTTGGTGGCGGCGGCCTTCACTGCGGCGGCGCTATGGGCGCGGGTGGCGTGGCCGCAGGGCGCGCGGCGCATCGGGCTGCACCTGGTCGCTGGCGCGCTGATGAACGGGCTCTACGTGGGGCCCAGTTGGTGGGCCATGTCGCAGGGGCTGCCGGCCGGCGTGATGGCGCTCATCGGCTCGCTGCAGCCCTTGTTCACGGCGCTGATCGCGGTGGCGGTGCTGCACAAGCACCTGCCGCGCGTGACCTGGTGGGGCCTGGCGCTGGGATTTGGCGGCGTGACGCTGGTGCTGCTGCCACGCCTGCAGAGCACTGACGCGGCCAGTCTGTCGTTGCCCGTGGTGCTGGTGGGCGCGGGCAGCATTCTGGCGCTTACGGTGGGCTCGATGGTGCAGAAGTCGCCCTGGGCCACGGGCGGTCTGCGCAGCGCCAGCGCCGTGCAGAACGTGGGCGCCGTTCTGGTGCTGGCCGCGATGGCGGCGGTCTTCGGCGAGCCGCGCTGGGACCACTCACCCATGCTGTGGGGCTATCTGCTGTATGCCGTGCTGGTGCTGTCCATCGGCGGCGCCAGCTTGCTGATCTGGCTCATGCGGCGCGGCGAGGCCACGCGCACGTCCGCGCTGCTGCTGGCCGTGCCGCCGCTGTCGGCGCTGCAGGCGTGGGTCATCTTTGGCGAGACGTTGTCGTTCTGGCAGCTGCTGGGCTTTGCGATGGCGATGGCGGGCGTGGCGCTGGCGCGCCGAATCGGCTGAGCGGGCGCCGAACGGCGGCGCTGCAGAAATTTCAAACGACCGGCAAAAGCCTTCACGCGCCGGTGCGGTGCCCGGGGCTACGATGGACGGATTGCCCTTCCATCCAACGCTTTTCGGAGTGCGCCCGCAGTGCCCAATCTCTCCAAGATCACCACCATCGAAGACCTGCGCGTCATCGCCGAGCGCCGCGTGCCGCGCATGTTCTACGACTACGCCGACTCGGGCTCGTGGACCGAAGGCACCTACCGCGCCAATGCAGGCGACTTCCAGCCCATCAAGCTGCGCCAGCGCGTGGCGGTGAACATGGAAGGGCGCAGCACCGCGTGCACGATGGCCGGCCAGACGGCCAGCATGCCGGTGGCCATCGCGCCCGTGGGCCTCACGGGCATGCAGCATGCCGACGGCGAGATCCACGCCGCCCGCGCGGCCGAAAAATTCGGCATTCCGTTCACGCTCTCGACCATGAGCATCTGCTCCATCGAAGACGTGGCCGAGAACACCACCGCGCCGTTCTGGTTCCAGCTCTACATGATGCGCGACCGCGACGCCATGGCCCGCATGATCCAGCGCGCCCGGGCCGCCCGGTGCAGCGCGCTGGTGCTTACGCTCGATCTGCAGGTGATCGGCCAGCGCCACAAGGACATCAAGAATGGCCTGACCGCGCCGCCCCGGCCCACGCTGGCCAACATCCTGAACCTGATGACCAAGCCGCAATGGTGCCTGGGCATGGCCGGCACGCAGCGCCGCACCTTCCGCAACCTCGTGGGGCACGTGAAGGGCGTGTCGGACATGCGCTCGCTCTCGGCCTGGACCAACGAGCAGTTCGACCCCAGTCTGTCGTGGGCCGACGTGGCCTGGGTCAAGGAGCAGTGGGGCGGCAAGCTCATCCTCAAGGGCATCATGGACGCGGAAGATGCCCAGCTGGCCGTGGCCGCCGGTGCCGACGCCATCGTGGTCAGCAACCATGGCGGTCGCCAGCTCGACGGCGCGCCCTCGGCCATCGCTGCGCTGCCGGCCATCGTCGCCGCTGTGGGCACGCAGACCGAGGTGTGGATGGACGGCGGCATCCGGTCCGGGCAGGACGTGATCAAGGCATGGGCGCTGGGCGCGCGCGGCACGATGATTGGCCGCGCCATGGTGTACGGCCTGGGCGCGTACGGCGAAGCCGGCGTGACCCGCGCGCTGCAGCTCATTCACAAGGAGCTGGACGTGACCATGGCCTTCTGCGGCCACACCCGCATTCAGAACGTGGACAAGGCCATTCTCATTCCCGGCACGTACCCGGTTTGAGTGAAAACGGCGTGCAGCGCTTGTCCAGCAAGCGCTGATAGCTATTGAATTAATAGCATCTGATTCGGCATGCCCCAGGCATCGCCTTTGCCTGGGCCAGCCGTGCCCAAAAGCGTGCCCGCCAGCGCGGCGTATGCCGGCCGTCGCGCTACGCTCGCCGCATGTCGTCATTGCCGCTGCTCGCCTGGATCTGGATTCCCATCACCCTCTGGGCCGCGTTCGCCCAGACCGTGCGCAACGCCGCCCAGCGCACGCTGATCAGCGACCTGGGCACGCTGGCCGCCACGCTGGTGCGCTTTTTGTACGGCCTGCCGCTGGCGGCGGCCTGGGTGCTGGGCACTTGCGTGCTGGGCGACCGGCCTGGCCTGGTGCCCGTGTTCACGCCCACCTACGCCGCCTGGCTGGCCATGGGCGCGGTCATGCAGGTGGCGGCGACGGCCTTCGTGCTGCTGGCGATGAAGGAACGCAACTTCATCCTGGCCGTGGCGTATTCCAAGACCGAGGTGCTGCAGGTGGCGCTGTTTTCCGCCGTGCTGCTGAACGAATTGCCCGGCGCGGTGGCGCTGGCGGCCATGGCGGCTGCCACTTGCGGCGTGGTGCTGCTGTCGGTGCCGAGTGGGGGCGTGCGCCTGCTGCTGTCCGGCGGCACACCGGGGCAGGGGCGGCTGGTGGCTTACGGCCTGGCCTCCGGCGCGTGCTTTGCTGCCGCCAGCGTGGGGTTTCGCGGTGCATCGCTGGCGCTCGGCGACGGTGTGGCGCCCTGGGTGGCCGGCGGCTGGGGCGTGCTGTGGGCGCAGCTGCTGCAGACCGTGCTGCTGGGCGGCTGGCTGCTGGCGCGCCAGCCGGGCGTGGCGCGGGCCATCGGCCGGGCCTGGAAGCTGTCGATGGTGGCCGGGTCGATGGGGGCACTGGCATCGATTGCCTGGTTCACCGCCTACGCGATGCGGCCGGTGGCCGACGTGCGCACGCTGGGGCTGGTGGAGGTGCTGTTCAGCTACGCGGTGTCGCGCCGGGTGTTTCGCGAAAGCCTCTCGCGCACCGAGACCGCGGGCCTGGTGCTGGTGCTTGCGGGGCTGGTGGGCATTTGTTCGCAGTGGTAGCGCGCTGGTAGTGCAATGGTGGCGAACTGGTAGCGCAGTCGTCGCGCACGGCGGTGGGTGCCGTGGCGGGCGCAGCTTTGCCAAAGTGCGGTGCGTCACACGTACGCGCCATGCGTGCCTCACGCGTTCGCCAGGCTGCTTCAGGTCGTCCCGGAGACCCGGTCCGCGCCCTGTGCGCTCGCTGCTGCAGCCGCCCGCACGCCCTGGCCCGCAGCCTCAATGGCACCGGCCAGATAGCCGGGAAACTGAGGTGACCATTCGCTGGCGATGCCGGTGAGACGGTTGCGCCACGGCCCTGCGGCTGCCGCCGTGGCGGGCGCTGGCGCATGGTGGCCCGCTGCCGATTCCAGATCGGCGGCGGTGGCCGTGTACGGGTCCAGCGCCCAGTCCTTGATGACATCCCAGCGCGGGCTGGCCGCCTGCGGCCCGAACAGGCGCACCAGCTGCGCGCGGCAGTTCCTGCGCAGCTCATCATCGGCCACACCTTTGCGCACCTGGGCTGGCACGCCTAGAAAGCCGAACAGCGCGCCGCTTGCGCCCGGCATGGATGCGTCGTGGATTTCGGCCATCGGCCCGCGGGCGCTGCGGCCTGCGCCCGACAGGCCCTGCTCGCGCCAGAACGGCGTGTCGTAGAGCGCGATGTATTTGGCCTGCGGCGCCATCCAGGTGGCCGTTGCACGCCACTGCGCTGCCAGCGCCGGCGGCAAGGGCGGATCGAAGGCGATGGTGTGTTTGGCCAAGCGCGGCGGCAGCGCCAGCAGCACATGCCGGGCGGCCCAGGTGGTGGTCTGCCCAGCCACGTTGTCGCTGTCCAGTTCGACCTGCGTGGCCGTGCTGCGCAAACGGCGCACGATCTGGCCGGTGTGAATGCGCGCCGGTTCCAGCCCACGGCGCAGGGCATCGACCAGCGCGCCCATGCCGCCCACCAGCCGCATCGACGTGGGCGACTGGACGGGGCTGCGCAGTCGCTGCGGCGGCTCGTGCGCCGATCGCTCCAGCACGACGTCGCCGTCTTCAAATTGCGCGAAGCGCTCCAGCCCCAAAGAATGGACGAGCTGATCCAGTTCTGGCTGGTATTCGGGCCAGAACCATGTCGGCCCCAGGTCGAACCGGCCGAGCATGCTCGCAGCCGGCATGGCCGCCACGCTGTGTTCCGGCGCGGGAGCGGGGGAAAGTACGGGAGAAGAGGCCGAAACGATGCGGCCACCCAGCGTGTCGCGCGCTTCCAGCAGCACATAGTCCCGCAGGCCCATGCGCTCCAGCGACCAGGCGGCATACAAGCCGCTCAAACCTGCGCCGACGATGGCGATGCGTGCGGTTTTCAAGCTCATGCCACCGAAGAAACGGCGTGGCCCAGGTGGCCGGTCTTGAGATACACGGTGGCGCCGTGCGCCCCCGCCAGCAGGCGCAGGCCATCGCCTGCGGGCAGGCGCATCCAGCTACCCGTCGCATACGCCTGGCCGTCGTCCGCCACCAGGTCGCCGGCCACCACCAGCAGCTCGGCGCCTGGCACCGATTCGGGCCGCAGCACGCTGGCGTGCGCCGCGAGCTGCTGCAGGCCGACCTGTTCGGCATCGCCGGAAAACAGCGGGCAGAACGCACGCCCGCCTTCGTGGTGCCAGGCGGCCGGTTCACGGGTGTCGATGCGCACTTCCGCCTGCTCCTGCGCCGCCATCTGTTGCAGTTTGACGAAGATGACGGCGCCTTCGCCGCTGGAGGGCTGGTGGCTGGAACCGGGGGGATTGCGCAAATACCAGCCGGCCGGAAAGTGGTGCCCGTCGGCCGAGAAGGTGCCTTGCAGCACAAGAATTTCTTCGCCTGCGGGGTGTAGGTGGAGTGGGAAGGACGAGTCAGGGGCGTAGCGCACGATGCTCGTCGCCCGGGCTTGTTCCGCGCCCACGCGATCCAGCATCACCCGCTCGACCCCGTTCTGGGGTGAGGCCACCCAGTTGTATTCGTGAGCGGCCACGACGGCGCGGCGAGAGAAATCGGCGTTGATCAGCATGTTTTTGTAGATAGTTGTGGGCGGGTATGAAGGCAGTGCAGGCGCTTGTCGCGCTGCGGTGGGCACCCTGGCATGGCCGCAGCCTTCACAGTGTGCCAACGCAGCCGATACCGATTCTTCGCCCATCGAGTCGTTTGTACAAACCATATAAAGTGTTCTGCACTGAAAGAAAAAGTTTGCAACCATGAAGCTGCCGGTTCATTTGAATGCACTGCGGGCGTTGGAGGCCAGCGCGCGTCACCAAAGCTTTTCCGCCGCGGCGGGCGAGCTGAACGTTACGCCGGCGGCCGTGGGCCAACTGGTGCGCACGCTCGAAGAAGGGCTGGGCACGCCGCTGTTCGTGCGCAGCACCAGCGGGCGGGCACGGCTCATTCCGACCGAGGCCACCGAGCGCGCGTTGCCCGACATCCGGCAGGGGCTGGACAAATTGGCACTCGGTCTCGAACGGTTGCGGGAAGGTGCGGGCAGCGGCTTGCTGACCGTGGCGGTCAGCCCGGCCTTTGCCGCCAAGTGGCTGCTGCCGCGCATCGAGCGTTTTCAAAGCGACTGGCCTGACACCGACCTGCGGTTGGACACCCACCTCAAGCCAGTGGATTTCGTGGCCCAACGGATCGATATCGGCGTGCGTTACGGCACAGGGCAATGGCCCGGCCTGGTGGCCGAAAAATTGCTGGACGAAGAGGTCTACCCCGTGTGTTCGCCCCGGCTGCTGCACCCGCTGCACCGCCTGCAGCGGCCCGCCGATCTGGAGCAGCAGATCTTGATTCATGACCTGTCGATGGATGGCCACACCGGCTTTCCTACGTGGGGCAGCTGGTTGCAGGCTGCCGGCGTCACTCAGGTCGCCACCACGCGGGGCCTGCAGATCAACAATTCCGCCGCGGTTTTGCAGGCCGCCATCGACGGCCACGGCGTCGCACTGGCCCGCAGCGTCATGGCGCGCGACGACCTGGCCAGCGGGCGTCTGACTCGGTTATTTCCTTCGATCAGCGTGCCCTCGGTGCTGGCGTACTACGTGGTCTATCGGAGCGACTGTGCTCTTTTGCCTCGGCAAGCGGCCTTTCGGGCCTGGCTGCTGGACGAGGCCAGGCGAGAGTGATCGGGCCGCGGGCACTTTCCGGAATTCCGAAATGGGCCTGCTGTTTTGCCGTAAATTACAGTAACTCCTTGAAACAAGGCGCCCGGGCACCTGTTTCTACGGGCTTCAATTTGCAAGGGCCGCCCATGTACGCTTCTTCCTCAACGATGTCCGTTCTGGCGGCACTGGCGCTTTGCGCCCCGCTGGTCGTTTTCACCACGCCCACCGCCCATGCTGAGACAGGCAAGCTGCTTTTGACCGGCGGCGTCAGCACCGTCAGCGGCGCGGCGGGCGGCGGCATCGTGCCCTGGGCCATCATCGGCACCCAGGCCACCGAAGGCGAGGTGGGCATGACGGCGCACGTCACGCGCGTGGGCACGCTCGACTACGCGCTGAAAAGCTACGGCGTTGCGGTCGGCGTGCACGACCGGGTCGAAATCTCCGTGGCGCGGCAAGACTTCGACGCCGGCCCGGCAGTGGCGCTCAACGGCATCGCTCCCTTCGGCGTGGAGCCGGGCGCGCACCTGAAGATGGACATCATCGGCGTCAAGGTCAAGCTGCTGGGCGATGCCATTCTGGAAGCGCATACCCTCATTCCGCAGATCGCCGTGGGCGTGGAACACAAGCGGCTGCACGCCGGTTCGCTGGGCAACGTGCTCGACTTTCTGGGCACCGACCGCAGCGGCACCGACGTCTACATCAGCGCCAGCAAGCTGCTGCTGGACAAGGGCCTGCTGCTCACCGGCACGCTACGCTACACGCGTGCCAACCAGAACGGCCTGCTGGGTTTCGGCTCGGCAGGGCCGGGCAAGGACGGCTACAGCCTTCAGCCTGAAATCTCGGTCGCCTACCTGCTGCGGCGCGACCTGGCGATTGGCGCCGAATACCGCTTCAAGCCCGACAACCTGCGCGCGCTGGGCGAGGCGGCGGGCCTGGGCAACGGGCTGCAGGAAGACGACTGGAAGGACGTCTTCGTGGCCTGGGCGCCCAACAAGAACCTGTCGCTCACGCTGGCCTATGTGGACCTGGGCCGCATCGTGCCGGGCATCACACGCAACAAGCGCCAGACCGGCTGGTATGTGTCTGCACAGGCGGGGTTCTGATCATGAAGTTTTCTTCATCTCTTTCTTCTTCTCTTGCCGCCGCCTTGCTGACCGCATCTGCCGCCGCGCTCGCGCAGACTTCGCCACCCGCTGCGGCGCCGACCCTGCCCATTCCGGGCGGCCCCATCGCCGCCGGCGTGCGCGGCCCGGCACCGGCAGGGCTCTACCAGGCGCTGGGCGAAAAGGAAGGCATCGCGCGGCTGATGGACGATCTGGTCGAGCGCGCCGTGAAAGACCCGCGCATCGGCGCCATCTTTCAGGAATCGTTCAAGCAGACCAAGCCGCAGGCGCTGAAAGACAGCCTGACGGCGCAGATCTGCCTGCTGGCCGGCGGGCCGTGCGAATACGACGGCGTGGACATGAAGTCGGCCCACGCCCACATGAAGATCGACAAGTCGCACTTCAACGCGCTGGTCGAGCTGCTGCAGCAGGCCATGGATGCGCGCAACATTCCATTCACCCAGCAGAACCGCCTGCTGGCGCTGCTGGCGCCCATGCACCGGGACATCATCACGGTGCGATGAATCGCGTTGCTATTGAGTTGATAGCTGCATGCGCTTATAGGTAGGGCGCTAGAGGCCGAAAAGGCTTCAAGTCTGCCCGGCCAAGCGCTTTGCCCGGTTTTCCACGCCCGTGCCAGCGCGCTGCCGGCCGCGAAAGCACAATGGCAGGGTGACCGCAGCGCCCCCCACCGCCACCGACGACGCTCCCCACAGCACCCCCGCCAGCGCCCCGCCGCGCCGCATCGCCCATCTGGACATGGACGCGTTCTATGCCTCGGTCGAGCTGTTGCGCTACCCGCAACTCAAGGGCCTGCCGGTGGTGATCGGCGGCGGCGGGCGCGAATCGCACGACGCCATGCTGGCCGAATACGGCGGCGACCGCGCGGCGGTGCCGGTGGCGGCCTTTCCGCGCCTGGGCGACTACGTGGGGCGCGGCGTGATCACCACCGCCACGTATCCGGCGCGGCAGTTCGGCGTGGGCTCGGCCATGGGCATGATGAAGGCGGCGCGGCTTTGCCCCCAGGCCCTGCTGCTGCCGGTGGACTTTGCCGAGTACCGGCGCTTTTCTCGGCGCTTCAAAGAGATCATTCTGTCCATCGCACCGCTGATGGAAGACCGGGGCGTGGACGAGGTCTACATCGATTTCACCCACGTGCCCGGCGGCCAGCGCCAGGGCGGGCGTGTGTTGGCGCGGCTCATTCAGAAAAGCATCCACGACGACACGGGCCTGACCTGTTCGGTGGGCGTGGCGCCCAACAAGCTCATCGCCAAGATGGCGAGCGAATTCAACAAGCCCAACGGCATTTCGGTGGTGCACGAGGCCGATCTGCAGACCACCATCTGGCCGCTGGCCTGCCGCAAGATCAACGGCGTGGGCCCCAAGGCCGAAGCGAAACTGCTGTCTCACGGCATCGAGACCATCGGCCAGCTGGCCGAGCGCCCGCGCGACTGGCTGGTGCAGCACTTCGGCCGATCGACCGGCGCCTGGCTGCACGAAACCGCCTGGGGCCGCGACGACCGCCCGGTGGTGACCGAAAGCGAGCCCGTGTCGATGAGCCGCGAAACGACGTTCGACCGCGACCTGCACGCCGTGCGCGACCGTGCCGAGCTGGGCCGCATCTTCACCGACCTGTGCGTGCGCGTGGCCGAGGACCTGCGCCGCAAAGGCTACCTGGGCAAGACTATCGGCATCAAGCTGCGCTTCGACGACTTCAAGATCGCCACGCGCGACCAGACCATCGAGGCCTACACGCAGGACGCGGCGGACATTCGCCGCGCGGCGGGCCTGTGTTTGAAGCGCGTGCCGCTGGACCGCAAGCTGCGCCTGCTGGGCGTGCGCGTGGGCAATCTGCTGCCGGAGGAGGCGGCACGGGCGGCCGAGAGCACGGCGCCGGCTGCTGGCGGCGTCGGCACCAATGCCGTGCTGTTCTAGCCGGGGGTGTTCAGGGCAGCAGCGACTTCATGACCCGAACAAAGCGTTCGGCCTGCGCCTTGTCGGCCACTTTCTTGCACTGCAATGGGTAGTAGAACGAGTACATCGGGCCGGCGGGAAGGTCGAGGACCTGGAGCTTCCACATGCATCGCCGGGGATCGTCTTCGCTGCGCGCATAAAGCAGGCTGGCGGGCCGCCCGTTCACGGTCAGGGTGATGGATTCGGCAGGCGCGCAGGCGCGTGCGCCAGTGCGCTGGAGATGGGTGATCGAAACCATCACCTCTCCGAGTTCGGTGGTGTAGACCGCGTCGGCCCGGCTCCCGTCACCGGACTGGTAGCGCACGATCTTCTCGCGCTGCGGGAAGCCGTAGGTGTCCACCAGGCTGGCGATACCCGGCGCGTCGGACTGGGTCAGCATCCGCAGGTCGAGCACGTACTGGTCCGGAATCTTCTCCTCGTTCCAGCGCACCGTGGCGTTGGCGCTGTAGGGGCCCGCGATCTCGATGGTCTGCTTGCCGGTGCATGCTGGAGCCACGGGTGCCTGAGCGGCCGCGAAATGCGAGCCGAGCAGCAGCGCGCATCCACCCAGCAGTTTGAAAGCGGTCATCTTGTTTCCTCCTTGTGCTTCATGTCAGGCCTGGGAGCAGGGCGCCCCGAAGACTAACGCGCCGCAGCGGGGGTCAAGCGCCGCGCTGGCGGCTACTGCCGCGCCGTGCGCACGTTCGCCGGCAGCGCCTGCGGGTGGCTGGTGCGCAGCGGGTTGATGTCCAGCCCGCCCCGGCGCGTGTAGCGCGCATACACGCTCAGCTTGAGGGGCCGGCAGCGCTGCCACACGTCCATGAAGATGCGTTCCACGCATTGCTCGTGAAACTCGTTGTGATTGCGAAAGCTCACCAGGTACTGCAGCAAGCCGGCCTGGTCGATCTGCGCGCCGGTGTAGCGGATCTGCACGCTGCCCCAGTCGGGCTGGCCGGTGACCAGGCAGTTGCTTTTGAGCAGGTGGCTCACCAGCGACTCGGTGACGGGCGCTTCGCCTTGGGTGGCCGTCAACGTCAGCAGCTCGGGCGCGGGCGTGTAGTGGGTGCATTCCACGTCCAGCCGGTCCAGCAGCAGGCCTTCGAGCTCCTGCACTCGTTCGCGCTCGAAAGTCTCGGGCTGCAGCAGCTTCACGCCGATGGTGGAGCCGCTGGCTGCGCCGCGCCAGGCCGCTTCGCTCAGGTCGGCGCGCAGGCGGGCCTGCACCTCG
The DNA here is from genome assembly GCF_031843945.1 of Acidovorax sp. WCS2018Noco2-16. Classification (NCBI taxonomy): domain Bacteria; kingdom Pseudomonadati; phylum Pseudomonadota; class Betaproteobacteria; order Burkholderiales; family Comamonadaceae; genus Acidovorax; species Acidovorax sp. WCS2018Noco2-16. The sequence goes on along the minus strand of NZ_JAVTJJ010000008.1, from coordinate 81,042 downwards.
GCCGCTTCGGCAAAGCGCGTGTTGTTGAAGCTGTTCAGGTACAGCTTGAACGACTTGCTTTCAATGATGTTCGGCGTTTCGCACGGCACGGTGATGTGCGCCAGCGCCACCTGCGGCTTGCCGCGCGCGTTCAGCCACGACAGCTCGAAGGCGGTCCACAGGTCGGCGCCGAAGAAGGGCGTTTGCGTGCCGTCCAGGCCGATTTCGGCCCGCTTGGGCGCGCGCGGAATGGGAAAGAGCAGCGAGGCGTCGTACTGATCGACATAGGCCGAGGCTTTGCCCAGTTGCGATTGGTCGGGGGTGTTGTTCATGGTGCTTGGGTCCTTGGCTTCAGGCGCGTTCCAGCTCTTCCAGCAATTCGGCTTCGCGTGCATGGGCCAGGGCCTGCAGCACGTCGCCCAGGTCGCCCTCCATCACCGCCAGCAGTTTGTAGAGCGTGAGGTTGATGCGGTGATCCGTCAGGCGCCCCTGCGGAAAGTTGTAGGTGCGAATGCGGTCGCTGCGGTCGCCCGAGCCGATCAGGCCCTTGCGCAGCGCGGCCTCCTTGGCGGCGCGTTCGCTGCGCTCTTTTTCTTGAATGCGCGCCTGCAGCACCTGCAGCGCCTTGGCTTTATTGCTGTGCTGGCTGCGTCCGTCCTGGCATTCGGCCACGATGCCCGTGGGCAGGTGGACCACGCGCACGGCCGAGTCGGTTTTGTTGATGTGCTGGCCGCCCGCGCCGCTGGCGCGGAAGGTGTCGATGCGCAAGTCGGCCGGGTTCAGGGTGATGGCCTGCTGCTCGTCGGGTTCGGGCATCACGGCGACGGTGCAGGCGCTGGTGTGGATGCGGCCCTGCGTTTCGGTGGCGGGCACGCGCTGCACGCGATGGCCGCCCGATTCGAAGCGCAGCGCGCCGTAGGCGCCGTCGGCTTCCACGCGCAGCACCACTTCCTTGTAGCCGCCGATCTCGTTCTCGTTGGCGCTCAAGATCTCCACCTTCCAGCCCTGCGTGGTGGCGTAGCGCGTGTACATGCGCGCCAGGTCGCCCGCGAACAGGGCCGACTCGTCGCCGCCCGTGCCGGCGCGAATTTCCATGAACGCATTGCGCGCGTCGTCGGGGTCTTTGGGCAGCAGCAGGCGCTGCAGGTCGTCTTCGAGCTGCACCAGTTCGGCCTCGGCGGTGGTGACTTCTTCCTGCGCCATCTCGGCCATGTCCGGGTCGGCCAGCATCTCGCGCGCGCCGGCCAGATCGGCCTCGCGCTGGCGGTAGCGGGTGTAGCGGCCAGCGATCTGCGTCACCTCGGCATGCTCGCGCGAGATGGTGCGGTACTGCGCCATGTCGCTCATGATGTCTTCGCGCGAGAGCAGAAAGTCGAGCTCTTCGAGGCGCTGGGCATAGCGCTCCAGCTGGCTTCTGAGAAAGGGTTTCATCGGGGGGGCGGAAAAAAGGGATTTGCTACTATTTTTGTAGCTGGTAGCGCTTGCGTATCAAGCGCTAGGGGCCAAAAAGGCTTGAATTTCTGGCGTACGGGGCGGCGCGCCAGAACGTCGGCGAAAGATCGCCGCTACAGGCTGCTCTTGGTCTGCGAGCGCAGGAAGAGGCGCGAGACGGTCTGCGCCGTCTGCGCCCGCGTGTCGGCATCGCCCGCACGCAGCTCGGCCATGGTGCCGTGCAGCATCTTCTGGGTCAGCCCGCGCGAGAGGGCTTCCAGCACAGCGTCCAGGTCTTCGCCCTTGGCCAGCAGTTTCTTGGCACGGGCGATTTCCAGCGCGCGCCATGCGTCGGTCTGGGCGTTCAACTGCTGGATCAGCGGCACCACTGCGCCGGCGCTGCCTTGCACGGGGCTGCGCAGCTCCATCCAGTGCATGAAGCTCTGCACCCCGGCGTCGATGATGGCCTCGGCCTGCGCCACGGCGGCCTGGCGGTTGGCCTGCGCCGTCTGCACCACGGTGGCCAGGTCGTCCACGGTGTACAGGTAGATGTCGCCCAGCGCCTTCACCTCGGGCTCGATGTCGCGCGGCACGGCCAAGTCGACCATGAACATGGGGCGGTGGCGGCGCTTCTTCAAAGCGCGCTCCACGGCGCCCAGGCCGATGATGGGCAGGCTGCTGGCGGTGCAGCTGACGACGGCGTCGAACTCGTGCAGGCGATCGGGCAGGTCGGCCAGGCGCATCACTTCGCCGCCAAAACGGGTGGCGAGCTTTTCGCCGCGCTCCAGCGTGCGGTTGGCAATCGCGATGGCTTTGGGGCTTTTGGCCGCGAAGTGCGTGGCGCACAGCTCGATCATCTCGCCCGCGCCCACGAACAGCACCTTGATGTCGGAGAGGTCTTCAAACAGCTGGCTGGCCAGGCGCACGGCGGCGGCCGCCATGCTGATGCTGTGCGCGCCGATCTCGGTGCTGGTGCGCACTTCTTTTGCCACCGCAAAGCTGCGCTGGAACAACTGGTTGAGCGTGGAGCCCAGCGCGCCGGCCGTTTCCGCCGCACGCACGGCGTCTTTCATCTGGCCCAGGATCTGCGCCTCGCCCAGCACCATCGAGTCGAGCCCGCTGGCCACGCGAAAGGCGTGGCGCGCGACCAGACCGTCTTCCAGCGTGTACGAGTGCGAGCGCAGCAGCGCCGGGCTGACGCCGCCGCTTTGCGCCAGCCAGCCCAGCGTGTGGTCCATGGCGGGTTCGTTGCCGGCGCAGTAGATTTCGGTGCGGTTGCAGGTGGAGATGATGGCCGTTTCTACCTGGGGGTGGGCCCCTGAACTGCCCAGCGACTGGCGCAGCCCGTGCAGCGTGGGCGCGATCTGATCGAGCGCGAACGCAAAACGACCGCGCAGATCGAGCGGCGCGGTCGTGTGGTTGATGCCGAGGGCCCAGACTGCCATAAGGACGCATTATAAAATTTGTAGCTCCGCCCGGGCAGCCCGCTTGGTCGAAAGCCTTGATCTACGTCATATCCATGGGCCCTTTGTCCGCCATCAACCATCTGTTGAATTTTTTCGCGCCGGCCTTGGCGGTGGCATTGCTGCTCGTCATTGGCTGCCGGCTGCTGATGCGCAAACGCTCGGCCGCGCGCGGCCTGTGGCTGCAGTGGGCTGTAGTGGCTGGTGTGGGCTGCGCCATCTTGGCCTTCGGCCTGGCGGGCCTGGGGCGAGACGGGAAGATGCTGACTTATGCGGGGCTGGTGGTGGCGTGTGCGACGGCGCAGTGGGTGTTGTTGCGGGGATGGCGGTGATTCCCCAGACGCGGCAAATGCCTGCCGGGCGCCGCTGTCAGACTGGTGGCACTACGCTTGATGGATACGTCATGTCCAACATTTCCAGACGAAACACGCTCACCGAACGAGGGATGCAGATTGCCGAACGGCGCATCCCTGAACTTGCTGCCAAAGCGGGACATGACGCCTATTGGGCCACGCTGAAGCACACCGGCGCCGTCACGGTGAAGGCGTGCAACAGCCAGATGGTGGACCGCAAGCGCGACGGCAGCTCCACCGTCATCACGGTTCTGCCCATGGGCAAACGCGTCAAGCCTGGCACCGTACTCAAACGCATCAAGTAAGCAGGAGGCCAGGGCGCGTGGCTACCGCGTTTTCTTGAGCCGGCGCTGATCGCCAACCCCGCGCTACGCTCCAGCGCTTGCCCTGCGGCGCTCCAGCCACTCGAACACGCCCATGCCTGCCAGCATGGCGGCCACGAAGACCAGCGCCTTGGCCTCGCTCATGCCCAGTGCCACAAGGGCCGGACCGGGGCAGAACCCGGCGATGCCCCAACCCATGCCGAAGGCCAGGCTGCCCAGCACCAGGCGGCGGTCGATGTGACGTGCGGAGGGCAACTGCATGGGGGCGCCGAGCAGGGACACTGCGCGGCGCCTTGCCAAAGCGAAGGCGGGCATGCCGACGGCGATGGCGCCGGCCATCACGAAAGCCAGAGAAGGATCCCAGCCACCGGCCAGGTCGAGGAAGCCGAGCACCTTGGCCGGATTGGCCATGCCCGACACGATGAGGCCCAGGCCGAAGACGAGACCTGCGAGCAACGACGCAAAGACGATCATGGAGAAGCCCTTTTCACAAGCCGAGCAGATGGCGCAGCACGAACACCGTGGCAAAGCCCGCACCCATGAAGGTGACCGTTGCCACCAGCGAGCGCCCCGACAGGCGCGACAGCCCGCAGACGCCGTGGCCGCTGGTGCACCCCGCGCCGTAGCGCGCGCCCATGCCGACGAGCAGGCCCGCCAGCACCAGGGCTCCCCAGCTGGCGTCGATCTGTACGGCGGGCAGCGCAGCGAACAGCAGGTGCACCAGGGGCGCGCCGACCAGGCCCAGCACGAAGGACAGGCGCCAGGCGCTGTCGCCTTGGGCGGGCCGCAGCAGTCCGCCAACCAACCCGCTGATACCGGCGATGCGGCCATTAAGCAGGGCCAGCAGGCCCGCCGCAGTGCCTATGAGCGCACCGCCCAGCAGGGCGGTGACGGGGGTGAAATGGCTCCAGTCGATGGTCATCAGGCGTCCTTGGGGCAGTAGAGCCGGTAGAGCAGTGCGAGGATTTCCAGCAGGGCCGCATCGGCCACGCTGTAGAAGATGTTCTTGCCTTCGCGGCGCGTCTGCACCACGCCTTCGTTGCGCAGAACAGCCAGTTGCTGCGACAGCGTGGGCTGCTGAATGCCCAGCGCCTGCTCCAGCTCGCTCACGCACATCTCGCCTTGCGAAAGCTGGCACAGCAGCAGCAGCCGGTCTTCATTGGCCAGCACTTTCAGCGTGCCGACGGCCTGGCTGGCAGCGCTGCGCAGCGCTTGGGGGTCGATGCTGGTGGCCGGGTGCGTCATGACTTTCGGGGAAACAGTTGCAATATATACAATATATATTTAAATATAATGTAGATCAATAGAGATAGCAGCACAAACGGATTTGACCCATGCCCACCCGTACCACCATCCAAGGCTTTTTCGACCCCGCGACCTAGACGGTCAGCTACGTCGTCTGGGACCACGCCACCGCGCGCGCTGCCATCGTGGACCCGGTGCTCGACTACGATTTCAAGTCGGGCCACACCAGCACGCCATCGGCCGATCGACTGGTGGCCTATGTGATTGCACAAGGATTGCAGGTGGACTGGATTTTGGAAACCCATGCGCATGCGGACCACCTGTCGGGCGCGGGCCATGTGCAGGCGCAGGTGGGCGGCCGTATCGCCATCAGCCAGCACATCCGCACCGTGCAGGCCACGTTCAAGAAGCTCTACAACCTGGAGCGCAGCTTTCTGCCCGACGGCAGCCAGTTCGACCACCTTTTCAAGGACGGCGAGATCTTCCACATCGGCGAGGCGCCGGCCACCGCCTGGTGGGTGCCCGGGCACACCCCCGCCGACATGGCCTATCTGGTCGATGGCGCCGTGTTCGTGGGCGACACGCTGTTCATGCCCGACCTGGGCAGCGCCCGGGCGGACTTTCCAGGCGGTGATGCCCGGCAGCTCTATGCGTCGATGCGCTGGCTGCTGAGCCTGCCGCCGGAAACCACCGTGTACGTGTGCCCCGACTATCACTCCGGAGTGGCGCGCCCCCAATGGCAGACCGACTTGGCCACGCAGCGGGCCCTCAACATCCATGTGCGCGACGGCATTGCCGAAGACGACTTCGTCGCCATGCGCAACGCACTCGACGAGACCCTGGAGGTGCCACGCTGATCCTGCCGTCCATCCAGGTGAACGTGCGGGGCGGGCAGTTGCCGCCCAGTGAAGACAACGGCATTGCATACCTGAAGATTCCGGTGAATGCGCTGCCGGTGCGCAACAACCCCGAGGCCCCGCAGGGCGCCTGAGTCGCGGTGGTTTTTGCGGGTAAGGCCTCGTGCCCAGGAATGCCGGCGCGCCCTAAGCTTGCGCCCTCATCCACAAGAACAAACCGGAGACTTCGCATGCACCTGCGCAATTGGCTGGCCGCCGCGGCCCTGACCTGCCTGTCCGTGGCCGCGCTGGCCCAGGGCTTTCCTTCCAAACCCATCCGCATCGTCGTGGGCTTTCCGCCGGGCGGGCCGCTCGACCAGCACGCGCGGCTGCTGACCGACAAGCTGCAGGCCGTGCTGGGCCAGCCGGTGGTGGTGGATTACAAGTCCGGCGCGGGCGGCACGGTGGGCGCGCAGGATGTGATGAAGGCACCGCCCGACGGCCACACGCTGATGCTGGCGAACACGGGCGTGATGGTGATCAACCCGGCGCTCTACAGCCGCTTGCCGTATTCGACGCTAAAGGACTTCACACCCATCGCGCGCACGGCCATGCAGCCGCTGGCGCTGCTGGTCAACCCCGCATTGCCGGTGAAAACGCTGCAGGAATTCATCGTCTACGCGAAGGAGCGGCCGGGCAAGGTCAACTTCGGCTCGGCCGGCAATGGTGGCATCAGCCACCTGGTGCCGGAGATGTTCAAGACCGCGACCGGCCTCTTCATGGTGCACATCCCTTACCGCGGCAGCGCGCCGGCGTTTACCGACCTGATGGGCGGGCAGGTGCAGTTCATGGCCGAGAGCATTCCGCAGGCGGCCAGCTATCACAAGCAGGGCAAGGTGCGCGCACTGGCCGTCACCAGCCGCCAGCGCAACCCGGCGCTGCCCGAAGTGCCCACGGTCATCGAAAGCGGGCTGAAGAACTTCGAGGTGGTGGGCTTCTACGGTTTTCTGGCGCCGGCCGGCACGCCCAAGGAGGTGGTGGCCAAGCTGAGCGATGCCTTCGGCCAGGTGATGCAACTGCCCGAGGTGCGGGACCGCATGGTGTCCCAAGGCGCCGACCCGGCCTTCCTGGGGGCTGACGCATTCGCCAGCTTTCTGGCTGCCGAGATGCCGCGCTGGGCGACGGCGGTGAAGCAGTCGGGCGCCAAGCTGGACTGATCGCAGGATCGCAGGATCGCTAGATCGATATCTTCAAGCCTTTTAGGCCTCTAGCGCTTATCCATCAAGCGCTGGTAGCTATCAACTATGTAGCATTCGTCGCCCCGCCCACCGCGCCTTGCGGCTGGGGCACTGCCACCGTGGGCAGGGCGGGCGCGGCGTCTGCCGCCGACGCTGATGGCGAGTAGGGCGCCACGCTGGTCGATGCCGGTGGTGACAGCGCCAGGCCGGCACTGCGCAGCGATTCGAGGATCGAGAACAACAGGTCGCTCTTGACCCCTCCCGCGTTGCGCGGGTTGCTCACGTAGCCGATGGCCAGGAAGGTGAGCGTGCCGCTGACGATGTCTTCCAGCTGCACGATGGGCTCGGGGTTGTCCAGAATGCCTTCGTGCGCGGTGAAGGCGTCCAGGATCAGGTCGCGCATGCGCTTGGCATCCACGTCCAGCGGCGCGGGCAGGCGCAGCAGCACGCGGCCCGGCGCGCCGGCCAGCGTCATGTTGCGCACGGTCTTGGTGATGAATTCCGAGTTGGGCACGATCACGGTGGAACGGTCGCCCAGCTGGATCTCGGTGGCACGCACGTTCACACGGCGCACGTCGCCTTCGGTGGTGCCCAGCACCACCCAGTCGCCCACCTTCACCGGCCGCTCGGCCAGCAGGATCAGGCCCGAGATGAAGTTCTGCACGATGGCCTGCAGCCCGAAGCCGATCCCCACCGACAGCGCGCTGGCCACCCAGGCGATGCGCTCCACGCTGATGCCCAAGCCCGCCAGCGCCACGGCCACGACGATGACGCCGCCCACATAGCCCAGCAGCGTGACGATGGAGCTGCGCATGCCCGGCTCCAGCGACGTGCTGGGAAAGTACTTATCGCTCAGCCAGCGCTTGACCACGCGAATCATCAAGAAGCCCGCGAACACCACGGCCAGCGCCGTCAGCAGCGCCTGGGGCGCCATGGTGAATTCGCCCACCTTCAGGCTGTGGTCGGCATTGGTGCCGCGCCGGAAGACTTCGTCCGGGCCGGTGCCGAAGGGCGCCATCAGCGCAATCAGCATGTAGAAGAACAGCGCCACGCGCAGCACGCCCGACACCAGCACGGCGGCCTGGTCTAGCAGCTTGGCGTCCACGCCCATGACCTTGTGCAGCCGGCCGCCGAAGCCGCCCTTGGACGACAGCAGCGCTTCCGACACGTCGTCCACCACCTGAAAGGCCAGGTAGGTCACGGCGAACACCACCGCCGTCCAGACCATCTGCCGCGCCACCGTGCCGGCCAGCGCCACATAACCGGTGGCCACCAGAATGACCGTGGCCACCGTCGCCAGCGTGGCGCAGGCCACCAGCAGGCCGAGCCAGACCGAGCGCGGGGCTGCGGCGCCAGTCGCGTCGGTTGAGGCTGCCTCTGATGACTTGTCGCCAGAGTCGGCCGCGTGCGCGCTTGCGGCGGCCGAAGGCGCGCGCAGATGGCGCAGCGCCATCGCCACGAAGGCAGACACCAGCAGCGCGGACACGACGTGAACCGACACTTCCGCAGACAGGCTGGCGCCGACGATGCTGTTGATGTTGGTGACCAGCCCGCTGGTGGCGGCGACGATGCCGATCCACCACGGGTACGGGCTGAGCTGCGTCGCCAGCGTGTCCGAAATGCCGGTCAGCCGCCATGAGCTGCGCTTGCGCGAGAGCAGCGCGTGGCCCAGCGCGATCACCACGGCGGCAAAGGTTGCCATCTGCACGCTGGACTGCGCCAGGGCCTGTAGCCGGTCGCTGAAGACGGCGCCGGATTCGAGCGCGCTCCAGGCCCACTGCGCGGCCAGGCCGATCAGCAGGGCGTGCACCACCACCGATGCGGCGGCCAGCAGCGACCGGCGCAGCCGCCCGCCCGGCAGCTTGGCCGGCACCACGCGCAGCAGCACGCGCTCGGCGATCCAGGTGCCCGCAATGGCCAGCAGCAGCGCACCGACCAGCCCGCTCAGAAACGCCGCCCGCCGCTCGGACTGCAGGGCGGTGCTGACGGCGGCGCGCAGCTCGTCCGCCAGCGACCGCAGCCGCGCCGCATCGCCCGGCAGCGAATTGCGCAGGTTGCGCCAGTAGGTGCCGCCCAGCGGAGAGTCGATGCGGGTGGTGAGCGCGGCCTGGAACTGCTCGCGGCGCTGGCGGATGAGGTCTGCGCCGCGCTGTTCGGCGTCCACCATGATCAGGCGCGCCAGCTTCAGGTCGGCATCGACAGCGCCGCGCTGCTTGGCCAGGCCGGCCCGCTGCTCAGCCACGTCAGGGGCATCGGCCGGTGCGCCTTTTTCCGGCGCGGGGCCTAGGCCAGAGAGGCGCGAATCGATGTCGGCCAGCTCTTCGGCGCGGCGGCTGGCCACCTGCTCTGCCGCCGAGCCGATGGCGTTGACCTCGGTCAGCAGCTTGCGGCCGTCATCATCTTCGGGCAGCTTCGGGGGAATGGCGTCGAGCTGCTTGCGCAGCACATCCACGCCGGGCAACTGCGGTGCGGCCGCGGCGCTGCTGGCGGCCGCAGCGGGTGGGCTGGCCGGGCGGGACTGTGCCTGGGCGTAGGCATGGCCGCCGGGCCAGGCCAGCACCACCAGCCACAGCAGGACGGCGCTGGCGGATGACAACGAGGGAGCGGTGCCGCGCGGCTGCGAGGGGGCGGTTGATGCGATGGAAAGCGGACGAAGCGAAATCATGCGCGGATTGTGCTGGGCCTTCGGCCGGCGCGGTTAGCAGTTGTAGACGTTGCAAGCCGCAGGCGCCCCGGCGGCACCCATTGCCGTGTCAGTCAGCCGGGCTGAACAGATCCACCCGGTCGGTGATGATGCCGTCGGTGCCCAGCTCGATCAGGCGCTGCGCGGCCCATTCGTCGTTGACGGTGTAGCTCAATGCGCGCAGGCCTGCGCCATGCACGGCGGCCACATGCTCGGCCGTCCATAGCGCGTGGTTGCAGACGATGGCCACGCAACCCAGTTGCCGGGCCGTGTCGAGCCAGCCCTCCGTCAACGCGTCCAGCAGCAGGCCGCGCGGCATTTGCGGGGCGGCGTCCCGCGCGCCTGCCAGTGATTCGGTCTTGAACGAGGTGAGCAGCGGCGGCACGGCCTGACCGCGCCAGAGGCGCGCGGCGTGCGACGCGACGACGCGGCCGGTCTCTTCTTCGGTGCCTGGCGTGGGCTTGATCTCGATGTTCAGCAGGTAGCTGTTGGCAATGCAGTAGCGTGCTGCGTTGTCCAGCGTGGGCAGGGGCTCGCCCGCATACGTGCGCGAGTGCCAAGCCCCGGCGTCCAGCTGGGCCAGGTCGCTCCAGGGCTGGTCGCCACCGGTGCCGTGGCCGCTGGTGGTGCGCTCCAGCGTGGCGTCGTGCATCAGGAAGGGCACGCCGTCGGCGCTGAGCTTGGCGTCGCATTCGAACATGCGGTAGCCGTGCGCGGCGCCCAGGCGGAAGGCGGCCAGCGTGTTCTCGGGGGCCAGCTTGCCGGCGCCCCGGTGGGCGACCCAGCGCGGGTACGGCCAGGGGGCGGAAGAAGAAGTAGTTGAAGAAGCGGTCGAGGGGGCGGGCGGGAGTGCGCTCATGCGGGTTCACCAAATTTCAGCAGGTTGCCATGCGGGTCGATGACGAACATCTCCTTCATGCCCCAGGGCTGGACGACCGGTGGCGCCACTTGCAGGCCGCGTCGCGCGAAGTCGGCGTGCAGCGCTGCGGTGTCGCCGCGCACATAGCACGAGGTGTTCTCGGCAATGTGGCGGTCGTCGCAGGGCCAGAAATGCAGCTCGCAGCCGTCGCGCTGCAAGATCAGGTACTGGTCCATTTCCAGCAGCGCGGTAAATCCCAGGTGCTGGGTGTAGAACTGCAGCGTTTGTGCAAGGTTCAGCGACGCCAGCACCGGGACGGTGGCTGCAATCCCGCCACCGGCAGGGGCGGAAGTGGGTGGCAGCATGGACGACTCAGTCGACGATGCGCTTGCCGGTGGCGACGTCGAACGCGTGCAGGCGGTCGGCGCGCGGCACCACGTGAATCAGCGAGTCCGGCGCGGGCGCGTGGGTGCCTTCTTCGACGCGCACGATCATCTGCTCGCCGTTGATGCGGCCGTAGATCAGGCGTTCGGCGCCCAGCAGTTCCACCGTTTCGACCTTGACTTCCCAGCCTTCGCTGCGCACGTCCAGATGCTCGGGGCGGATGCCCAGGATGGTGCCTTCCCTGGTGCCCGGCGCGTTCTTGAGCAGGTTCATGGGCGGCGAGCCGATGAAGCTGGCCACGAAGGTGGACGCAGGCGTGTGATAGACCTCTTCGGGCGTGCCGAACTGCTCCATCACGCCGCCGTTCATGACGATCATGCGTTGGGCCAGCGTCATGGCCTCGACCTGATCGTGCGTGACGAACAGGCTGGTGATGCCGAGTTCGCGGTGCAGCTTCTGGATTTCCAGGCGGGTCTGGGCGCGCAGCTTGGCGTCCAGGTTCGAGAGCGGCTCGTCGAACAGAAACACCTGCGGCTGGCGCACGATGGCGCGGCCCATGGCCACGCGCTGGCGCTGGCCGCCCGACAGCTCGCGCGGCTTGCGCTCGAGCAGGTGGCCGAGTTCCAGAATCTTGGCGGCCTTGTCCACGCGGGCCTTGATTTCGTCCTTGGGCACCTTGGCGATCTTCAGGCCGTAGGCCATGTTCTCGAAGTTCGTCATGTGCGGGTAGAGCGCGTAGTTCTGGAACACCATCGCGATGTCGCGCTGTGCCGGTTCCAGGTCGTTCACCACGCGGTCGCCAATGCGCAGTTCGCCGCCGGAGATTTCTTCGAGACCGGCGACCATGCGCAGCAGCGTCGACTTGCCGCAGCCCGACGGGCCGACGATGACGACGAATTCGCCGTGATGGATTTCAGCGCTCACCCCATGGATGACCTGGTTGGCCTTGGGGCCAATGCCGTAGCGCTTGACGATGTTGCGAAGGGAAAGTGATGCCATGATTGCTATTGATTGTGTAGCTGCTTACGCTTGATGGATGGGCGCTAGGGGCAGTTTTGATACTTATTTTTCGGTGTCGACCAGGCCCTTGACGAACCAGCGCTGCATGAACACCACGACGAATGCGGGCGGCAGCATGGCCAAGAGGGCCGTCGCCATCACGATGTTCCACTCGTTGCCGGCGTCGCCGCCAGCGATCATGCGTTTGATGCCGATCACCACGGGGTACATGTTTTCCGACGTGGTCACCAGCAGCGGCCACAGGTACTGGTTCCAGCCGTAGATGAACTGAATGACGAACAGCGCGGCGATCGAGGTGCGCGACAGTGGCACCAGGATGTCCTTGAAAAAGCGCATCGGGCCGGCGCCGTCCACGCGGGCGGCTTCGACCAACTCGTCCGGCACCGTCAGGAAGAACTGGCGAAAGAGGAACGTGGCCGTGGCCGAGGCGATCAGCGGAATCGTCAGGCCCGCGTAGCTGTTGAGCATGCCCAGGTCAGACACCACCTGGTACGTGGGGCCGATGCGCACTTCGACGGGCAGCATCAGCGTGATGAAGATCAGCCAGAAACAGATGCCCTTGAAGGGAAAGCGGAAGTACACGATGGCGAAGGCCGACAGCAGCGAGATGGAGATCTTGCCGATCGTGATGACCATGGCGGTGACGAAGCTCACCCACATCATGTGCGCCACGGGTGCGGTGGATCCTGCGCCCGAGCCGCCGCCGAACAGCGTCTCGCGATAGGTCTGCCAGAAGTTGCTGCCGGGCAGCAGCGGCATGGGCGCCTGCACGATGTCCTGCGCGGTGTGGGTGGACGCTACGAACGCCAGATACAGCGGGAAGCCGACGATGATCACGCCCAGCACCATGATCAGGTGCGAGAACAATTTGAGGTAAGGACTGCGTTCAACCATCTCAATACTGCACTTTCTTTTCGACGTACCGGAACTGAACCACGGTGAGCACGACCACGATGGCCATCAGCACCACCGACTGCGCTGCCGAGCCGCCCATGTCCATGGCCTTGAAGCCGTCGTGATAAACCTTGTAGACCAGGATGGCCGTATCGCGGCCCGGCCCGCCCTGCGTGGTGGCGTCCACGATGGCGAAGGTGTCGAAGAACGCATACACGACGTTGATCACCAGCAGGAAGAAAGTGGTGGGCGAGAGCAGCGGGAACTGGATGCTCCAGAACCGGCGCCAGGGGCCCGCGCCATCGATGGCGGCCGCTTCGATGAGCGACTTCGGAATGGACTGCAGACCCGCGAGGAAGAACAGGAAGTTGTAGGAGATCTGCTTCCACACCGCGGCGATCACGATCAGCGCCATGGCGTGGTCGGAATTGAGCATGTGGTTCCAGTCGAAACCCCATTTGCGCAGCATGTAGGCCACCACACCCAGCGATGGCGAGAACATGAACATCCACAGCACGCCAGCGACGGCCGGTGCCACCGCGTAGGGCAGCAGCAGCGCGGTCTTATAGGCCAGCGCGCCCTTGATGATGCGGTCGGCAAAGATGGCCAGAAACAGCGACAGCGTGATGCCGCTCACTGCCACCAGAATCGAGAAGAAGGCCGTAGTCTTGAACGACGCCAGGTAGCTGGGGTCTTCAAAGAGCGTTCTGAAGTTGTCCAGGCCGACCCATTCCTTGGAGAAACCGAAACTGTCCTGCATCTGGAAGGACTGCACCAGGGCCTGGCCGGCGGGCCAAAAAAAGAAGACGCTGATGACCACCAGCTGGGGTGCCAGAAGCACCCACGGTAGCCACGCCGAGCGAAAAAGAACGCGTTTTTCCATGTCGAGACTCTTAAAAAGACAACCCGCCGCCCCGTAAACCGGTGTGGTCTACAAAAGGGCGGCGGGCCTTCAACGCGAACCGGCCCGCAGGGGCCGGAACGTGTTGACAGAAAAGGGCGGAGCTTACTTGTTGGCGCGAGCGAAACGGGCCAGTTGCTCGTTGCCGCGGGTTACGGCGGTGTCCAGCGCTTCCTTGGGCGTCTTCTTGCCAGCCCAGATCTGTTCGGTTTCCTCGTCGATGATGGTGCGGATCTGCACGAAGTTGCCCAGGCGGATGCCGCGCGACTTGTCGGTCGCCTTGCGGATCATCTGCGTCACGGCCACGTCCGTGCCAGGGTTCTTGGTGTAGAAGCCCGACGCTTCCGTCAGCTTGAAGGCAGCGGTCGTCACAGGCAGGTAGCCCGTGCGCTGGTGGCTGGCGGCCTGCACCTTGGTGTCGTTCAGGAAGTTCAGGAAGTCGGCGACGCCCTTGTACTCGTCTGCCTTCTTGCCCGACATCACCCACAGGCTGGCACCACCGATGGCCGTGTTCTGCGGCGCGCCCTTCACGTCTTCGTAGTAGGGCAGGGTGGAGATGCCGTAGGCGAACTTGGCGTCCTTGGCGACGCGGGCATACAGGCCCGACGAGCCGGTGATCATGGCGCACTCGCCCGAGGGGAACGATGCGTCAGGCGCGTTGCCGCGGCCCTTGTAGACGAAGCTGCCATCCTTGGAGGCCTTGGCCAGGTTCTCGAAGTGGCGCACGTGCAGCGGGGTGTTGATCTCCAGCTTGGCGTCGGTGCCGTCAAAGCCGTTGTTCTTCGTCGCGTACAGCGTGTTGTGCCACAGCGAGAAGCTTTCCAGCTGCGTCCAGCTGATCCAACTGGTGGTGAACGGGCAGCTGTGGCCGCTGGCCTTGAGCTTGGTGGCGGCGGCGAACACTTCGGGCCAGGTCTTGGGCGGCTTTTCTGCGTCCAGGCCAGCCTTCTTGAAGGCGTCCTTGTTGTAATAGAAGATGGTCGTGGAGCTGTTGAGCGGGTAGCTCAGCATCTGGCCGTTGGGGGCGGTGTAGTAACCGGCCACAGCCGACACGTATTCGGTCGGGTCGAATTTGAAGCCGGCGTCGGTCAGCACCTTGCCCGCAGGAACGATGGCGCCCTTGCTGGCCATCATGGTGGCGGTGCCCACTTCGAACACCTGCAGAATGTGCGGCGCATTGCCGGCGCGGAAGGCGGCGATGGCGCCGGTCATCGATTCGTCGTAGGTGCCCTTGTAGGTGGGCACGATCTTGTACTTCGTCTGGCTGGCGTTGTATTGCTTGGCCAGGTCGTTGACCCAGTCGCCGAGCGCTGCGCTCATCGAATGCCACCACTGAATCTCGACCTGCTGGGCTTGCGCCTGAACCGGAACGCATACGGACAGCGCGACGGCGGCGGAAAGCGCCAGATGCTTGAATTGCATGAAAACTCCTGCGAAGGGGGTAGTGCGAAAATGCACGAAGCAGTCATCGTATGACGCACTTCGTGACGGGAATGTGACGTTGTGACACACCCTCGGCCAACGCTCAACCGGGGAAACCCGTCGGGTTCTTCCGGTTGGTCTGTGGCAGTGACGTGACAGTATTGTGACAAAGTGCGAACGGTCGTGCGCTTTCCTCGTGCCGCTGGGGGGAATTTCTGCAATGAGAGCAGGGGATTGGTGCGGTGCACAATGTGCCGGCGCGCAACTTTGGTGCACGCCGATCCACAGTGGTCGCCCCCTTACCCATCCGGATTTCTCATCGCCATGGCAAAAACCTCTCTGGACAAAAGCAAGATCAAGTTTCTGTTGCTCGAAGGCATTCACCCCTCTGCGGTGGACGTGCTGCGCGGCGCCGGGTACACGCAAATCGAGCTGGTGTCCGGAGCGCTGCCCGATGCGGAGCTGAAAGCAAAGATCGCCGACGTGCACTTTCTGGGCATCCGTTCGCGCACGCAGCTGACGGCGGAGGTGTTCGCCCAGGCGCACAAGCTGGTGGCGGTGGGTGCTTTCTGCATCGGCACCAACCAGATCGACCTGGACGCGGCCCGCGAGCGCGGCATTGCCGTGTTCAACGCGCCGTATTCCAACACCCGCTCGGTCGCCGAACTGGTGCTGGCCGAAGCCATTCTGCTGCTGCGCGGCGTGCCCGAAAAGAGTGCGGTAGCGCACCGTGGCGGCTGGCTCAAGAGCGCGGAAAACGCCTACGAGATCCGTGGCAAAACGCTGGGCATCGTGGGCTACGGCTCCATCGGCACGCAACTGTCGGTGTTGGCCGAGGGCCTGGGCATGCACGTCGTCTTCCACGACGTGATCAACAAGCTGCCGCTGGGCAATGCGCGCCAGGCGCCGTCGCTGCAGGCCTTGCTGGCGCAGAGCGACATCGTCAGCCTGCACGTGCCCGAGCTGCCCTCGACGCAGTGGATGATCGGCGCGGCCGAGATTGCCGCGCTGAGACCCGGTGCCATCTTGATCAACGCATCGCGCGGCACGGTGGTGGATATCGAGCCGCTGGCCGAAGCCCTGCGCACCAAGAAGCTGCTGGGCGCTGCCATCGACGTGTTCCCGGTCGAGCCGCGCACCAACAAGGACGAATTCATCAGCCCCCTGCGCGGGCTGGACAACGTCATCCTGACCCCGCACATCGGCGGCTCCACGATGGAGGCGCAGGCCAACATCGGCCTGGAAGTGGCTGAAAAGCTGGTCAAGTACAGCGATAACGGCACCTCGATCACGTCGGTGAACTTTCCTGAAGTGGCGCTGCCGGCCCACCCGGGCAAGCACCGCATCCTGCACATCCACCGCAATGTGCCCGGCGTGCTGTCGGCCATCAACCAGGTGTTTGCCGACAACCACATCAACATTGCCGCGCAGTACCTGCAGACCAACGAGAAGGTCGGCTACGTGGTGATTGACATTGACGCGCTGTCGTCCGACCTGGCGCAGGACAAGCTGGCGCAGGTGCCTGGCACCATCCGCAGCCGCGTGCTGTTTTGATGCTATAAAAATAGTAGCTACAAGCGCTTATAGATAGGGCGCTAGAGGCCTATTTCATTCAAAAACGGGTTTTTGGCCGCAGTGGGCAAGACCCGGCCGGGGCGTGCCTCGGGCGCGTGGCTTAAAATCCCGTCCCCCGAGGCACAGCGGGCGTCCCACGCGCCCGACCCAGGTAGACCCCATGAATGTTCCGATAGCGTTGGCTGCCCTGCAGGCACAGGCGGCCGAGCCCGCCCGTCTGCGCGAGATTCCCTACAACTACACCTCGTTTTCCGACCGGGAAATCGTCATCCGCCTGCTCGGCTCCGCCTCTTGGGGACTGCTGGACCAGCTGCGCCGCGAGCGCCGCACCGGCCGGTCGGCCCGCATGCTGTACGAAGTGCTGGGCGACATCTGGGTGGTGCAGCGCAACCCTTACCTGCAGGACGATCTGCTGGACAACCCGGACCGCCGCAAGATGCTGGTGGACGCGCTGCAGCACCGTCTGACCGAGATCGGCAAGCGCCGCACGCCGGGTGAAGACGCCGAGCGCGACCGCCTGGTGGGCGAGCTGGTCGAGTCTGCACGCCGCGCCATCGCCGAGTTCGACGCCACCTTCATCGAAGCCGCGCAACTGCGCCGCCAGGTGCAAAAACGCCTGGGCCGCCACACGGTCAAGGACAACATCAAGTTCGACGGCCTCTCGCGCGTGAGCCACGTGACCGACGCGACCGACTGGCGCGTCGAATACCCGTTTGTGGTGCTGACGCCCGACACCGAGGCCGAAATGGCCGCGCTGGTGAAGGCCTGTATCGACCTGGAGCTGACCATCATTCCGCGTGGCGGCGGCACCGGCTACACCGGCGGCGCGATTCCGCTGACCTGGCGCAGCGTGGTCATCAACACCGAAAAGCTCGAAGCGATGACCGAGGTGGAGATGCGCCGCGTGCCGGGCCAGGATGGCGAAGTGGGCACCATCTGGACGGAAGCCGGCGTGGTCACCCAGCGCGTGGCCGATGCGGCCGAGCGCGCGGGCTTCGTGTTCGCGGTGGACCCGACCAGTGCCGAAGCCAGCTGCATCGGCGGCAACATCGCCATGAACGCAGGCGGCAAGAAGGCCGTGCTGTGGGGCACGGCGCTGGACAACTTGGTCAGCTGGCGCATGGTGACGCCCGATGCGCAATGGCTGGAAGTCACGCGGCTGGACCACAACATGGGCAAGATCCACGACGTGGAGACGGCCACCTTCGAGCTGCAGTATTTCGAGGCCGACGGCAAGACACCGATCCGCACCGAGCGCCTGGCCATTCCGGGCCGCACCTTCCGCAAGGAAGGGCTGGGCAAGGACGTGACGGATAAGTTTCTCTCCGGCCTGCCGGGCATTCAGAAGGAAGGCTGCGACGGCCTCATCACCAGCGCGCGCTGGGTAGTGCACCGCATGCCGGCGCACACGCGCACCGTGTGCCTGGAGTTCTTCGGCAACGCCAAGGACGCGGTGCCCAGCATCGTCGAGATCAAGGACTTCATGTTCGCCGAACAAAAGCGCTCGGGCGTGCTGCTCGCCGGCCTGGAGCATCTGGACGACCGCTATCTGAAGGCCGTGGGCTACGCCACCAAGAGCAAGAAGCACGGCGGCGGGCTGCCCAAGATGGTGCTGTTCGGCGACATTGCCGGTGACGACGCGGACGCCGTGGCGCGTGTGACCAGCGAGGTGGTGCGCATCGCCAATTCGCGCGCGGGCGAAGGCTTCATCGCCATCAGCCCCGAGGCACGCAAGAAGTTCTGGCTCGACCGCAAGCGCACGGCCGCCATCAGCCGCCACACCAACGCCTTCAAGATCAACGAAGACGTGGTGATTCCGCTGCCGCGCATGGCCGAATACACCGACGGCATCGAGCGCATCAACATCGAGCTGAGCCTGCGCAACAAGCTCAAGCTGTGCGACGCGCTCGAAGACTTCTTCCTGCGTGGCAATCTGCCGCTGGGCCGTCAGGACGACGCGCACGAGATCCCTTCCGCCGAGCTGCTGGAAGACCGCGTGGCGCAGGCCGTGGCGCTGATCGGCGAAGTGCGAGCGCTGTGGGCGGGCTGGCTGCGCGACGTGGAGCCGCTGTTTGCGCAGCTGCAGGACCACACGCTGCGGGCCAGCTGGAAGACACAGCTGCGCGAGCCGCTTTCCAAGATCTTCGCGGGCGTGGCCTTCAAGCCGATCATGGACGAGACACAGGTCATTCATCAGCGCGTGCTCAAGGGCCGCGTGTGGGTGGCCCTGCACATGCATGCCGGCGACGGCAACGTGCACACCAACCTCCCCGTCAACAGCGATGACTACGACATGCTGCAGACGGCGCATGAAGCCGTGGCCCGCATCATGGTGCTGGCGCGGCAGCTGAACGGGGTGATCTCCGGCGAGCACGGCATCGGCATCACCAAGCTGGAATTTTTGACCGACGAAGAACTGCAGCCCTTCGCCGACTACAAGCAGCGCATCGACCCGCAAGGCCGGTTCAACAAAGGCAAGCTGCTACGAAATCAGGAGCATGTTGCGCTTGATGGACAAGCGCCAGCAGCCCATTCGGCTCGAAACTCGCTGATGTTCTCGGACCTGACCAACGCTTACACGCCCAGCTTCGGGCTGATGGGCCACGAGTCGTTGATCATGCAGCAGAGCGACATTGGCGCCATTGCCGATTCGATCAAGGACTGCCTGCGCTGCGGCAAGTGCAAGCCCGTGTGCGCCACGCACGTGCCGCGCGCGAGCCTGCTGTATAGCCCGCGCAACAAGATCCTGGCGACGTCGCTACTCGTTGAAGCTTTCCTGTACGAAGAGCAGACGCGCCGGGGCGTGTCCATCAAGCACTGGCAGGAATTCGAGGACGTGGCCGACCACTGCACCGTCTGCCACAAGTGCTACACGCCGTGCCCGGTCAAGATCGACTTCGGCGACGTGACCATGAACATGCGCAACCTGCTGCGCAAGATGGGCAAGAAAACCTTCCGCCCGGGCAACGCACTGGCGATGACCATGCTGAACGCCACCAACCCCGACACCATCAAGTTCATGCGTTCGGCCATGGTGGACGTGGGCTTCAAGGCGCAGCGCATGGCCGTGGACCTGCTGCGCAGCTTTGGCCGCAAGCAGACCGCGCACCCTCCCGCGACGGTGGGCACCGCGCCGATCAAGGAACAGGTTGTCCACTTCATCAACAAGAAGCTGCCGGGTGGCCTGCCCAAGAAGACGGCGCGTGCGCTGCTGGACATCGAAGACAAGGACTACGTGCCCATCATCCGCAATCCGTCCACCACCACGGCGGAGACGGAGGCGGTGTTCTATTTCCCGGGATGCGGATCGGAGCGGTTGTTCTCGCAAGTCGGTCTTGCGACCCAGGCCATGCTCTGGCATGCGGGCGTGCAGACCGTGCTGCCGCCGGGTTATCTGTGCTGCGGCTACCCGCAGCGCGGCAGCGGGCAGTTCGACAAGGCCGAAAAGATGATCACCGACAACCGGGTGCTCTTTCACCGCGTGGCCAATACGCTGAACTACCTGGACATCAAGACCGTGGTGGTCAGCTGCGGCACCTGCTACGACCAGCTGCAGGGCTACCAGTTCGACAAGATTTTCCCGGGCTGCCGCATCATCGACATCCACGAATATCTGCTGGAAAAGGGCATCACCCTGCAGGGCAAGGGCGCCTACCTGTATCACGAACCCTGCCACAACCCCATGAAGCTGCAGGATTCGATGAAGACGGTGAAGGCGCTGGTGGGCGAGCAGGTGCTCAAGAGCGAGCGCTGCTGCGGCGAATCGGGCACGCTGGGCGTGACGCGGCCGGACATTTCCACCCAGGTGCGCTTTCGCAAGGAAGAAGAAATCAAAAAGGGCGAGGCCCAGCTGCGCGACAGGGGCGCTGTCGGTGAGAAAGACAACGTCAAGATACTGACCAGCTGCCCGAGCTGCCTGCAAGGCCTGAACCGCTACCAGGACGACCTGCAGAACGGGCTTCTCGAAGCCGACTACATCGTCGTCGAGATGGCGCGCGAGATCCTGGGTGAGAACTGGATGCCCGAGTACGTGCAGCGCGCCAACGCGGGCGGCATCGAGCGGGTGCTGGTCTGATGGCCGGCGCCGCTGCGTGTCCGCTGTGCGATGCCGACGGCGGCACGCTGGTTTGGCGCGGAGAACGGTTGCGCGTGATTCGGGCCGATGAGCCTGGGTTTGCGGCGTTCTATCGCGTTGTGTGGAATGCACACGTGGCCGAGCTGTCTGACCTGCCCGAGGCCGACCGCGCGCATTGCATGGCGGCCGTTTGCCTGGTGGAAAGTGCGCTGCGCACCCACCTGCAGCCCGCCAAGATCAACCTGGCGGCGCTGGGCAACATGGTGCCGCACCTGCACTGGCACGTGATTGCGCGCTTCGCGTGGGACAGCCACTTCCCTGCGCCCGTCTGGGCGCCCGCGCAGCGTGCGGGCAGCGCGGCCGAGGAGGCTGCGGTGCGTGAGGCGCTTCCTGCGCTCGAATCGGCGTTGCGGGCCGACATGGATGGCTGGGCCGACGCGGCGGCCGGCAGTACGCGCTAGAGCAAGTCTCCTGCGACGGTCACCCGGTCGCGGCCATCGTCCTTGCTGCGGTACAGCGCCCGGTCGGCGCGGGCGATGGCGGCTTCCAAGGTTTCATTGGCCCACACTTGCGACACGCCAATGGACAGCGTTGCCTGAATGCGGTGGCCCTCATGCTCCACCGCCTGATGGGCGACGGCGTCGCGCACCCGCTCTGCCAGCGCCTCGGCCGCGCCTGCGTGGGTGGCGGGCAGCAGCATCAGAAATTCTTCGCCGCCCCAGCGCGCCACGATGTCTTGCACGCGGCAGGTACACAGCAGCATGGCGGCGGTGTGAATCAGCACCTTGTCCCCCGCGTCATGGCCATAGCGGTCGTTGGTGCACTTGAAGTGGTCGATGTCCGCGATCAGCAGCGCGGTGGGCAGGCCCGCTGCGCGGTCGCGTGTCAGCGCCTCTTGCGCCAGTGCCATCAGCCGGCGGCGGTTGTACAGGCCGGTAAGCGGGTCGGTGGCGGCCAAGTGCCGCAATTGGCTTTCTGCGCGCCGCACCGTCGCGTAGTAAAAGCGCGCCGTGTACGCTGCCATGGCAAACACCACCGCCACGTTGAACGCGTGCACCCAGCCCAGCCCCTGCATGCTCAAGGGCTCCAGCGGCCCCAGGTGCCGCGACAGCGTGTGCAGCCCCAGGTAAAAGCCCAACAGCACCAGCAGCATCAGGCAGGTGCGAATGTGTTGGGCCATGCTGACCACGATGGCCGGGATGAACATCAGCAGGTAGTAGTGAAAGCCGCTGTCCCAGCCGATCAGCAGCGTGCCGATGGACGCGTGCCCCATCACTTCCAGCCAGATGAGGGCCAGGGCCAACTGATTGATGCGGCGCCCGAGCAGGAAATAGGCGGCCGCATAGAGCGCGACGCTCACCACGTTCAGCCACGCCAGCAATGGTGATCCCAGCGCGAAGAAGAGGGCAAAGAGCGCCACGTCCACGCACGCTGCCATCACGGTCACGCGGCGCGCCATGATCCAGAACGCCTTGTGCGCCAGCTTGGCCGCGGGCACGGCGAGGTCGGAAGCGGCGATGGCGGGTGCGGCGGGGACAGGCATTGCATCGAAAGGTAACCGCCGCCCCGCACGGGGTCAATCGGGGTTGGCGCCGGTCGCGTGTCTGCAGGTGGGAAAATGGCCGCTCTCAGAACACATTTTTCGGACAGGTGGACTCATGGCAGGTTTGCAAGCGGGCGCGCCTACGCCACAGTCAATCACGGTGCACGGCGCATCGCGCGTGCTGGAAGTGGTCTTTTCCGACGGCGCCGCTTTTCGTATTCCGTTCGAGCTGATGCGCGTGTATTCCCCATCCGCCGAGGTGCAGGGGCATGGCCCGGGCCAGGAAACGCTGCAGACAGGCAAGCGCGAGGTGACGCTGGTGTCGCTGGAGCCCATCGGCAATTACGCGGTCAAGCCGACGTTTTCCGACGGGCACGACACCGGCATCTTCTCGTGGGACTACCTTTACCAACTGGGCCGCGAGGAAGCTGCGCTGTGGGCCGACTACACCGCGCGGCTGCAAGCTGCGGGTATGGATCGCGATGCGCCGATGGCAGCCAAGAAAGGTGACGATGGTGGCCACGTGCATGGCCCCGCGTGTGGCGGAGGGCACTGACGGCTCGTCGGCCGGCACGACAGGTCTTGCTGCTGCGGCATTCAACTTCTGCGCGACAGATGTCCCAGACGCCCAGGGGGTTGTCGATCTGCACCCCTGAAGCGTGGCCTACCATCGGGGGATGAGCACCACGCATTTCGGTTTCCAATCGGTGGACGAACAGGACAAGGCCCGTCACGTACGCGGCGTCTTCGATTCTGTCGCGTCCAAGTACGACGTCATGAACGACCTGATGTCCGCCGGCCTGCACCGCGCCTGGAAGGCCTACACGGTGTTGGTGGCCGACCTGCGCGAGGGCAGCCAGGTGCTGGACATCGCCGGTGGCACGGGGGACCTTGCCCGCGCGTTCGCGAAGAAGGTCGGCACCACCGGCCGCGTAGTGCATACCGACATCAACGAGGCGATGCTGCGCGTCGGGCGTGATCGTCTGATCGACGATGGCCTGGTTCTGCCTACCTTGGTGTGCGACGCAGAACAGCTGCCTTTTCCTGATGCGCATTTCGACGTGGTGAGCGTGGCCTTCGGTTTGCGCAACATGACCCACAAGGACGCCGCGATTGCCGAGATGTGCCGTGTGCTCAAGCCTGGTGGCAAGCTGCTGGTGCTGGAGTTCTCGAAGGTAGCCAAGCCGTTGGAAAAAGCCTACGACTGGTATTCGTTCAAGGTGCTGCCGCGCCTGGGCAAGCTGGTTGCCGGTGATGACGCCAGCTACCGCTACCTGGCCGAGTCGATCCGCATGCACCCGGGGCAGGAAGAACTCAAATCCCTCATGCAAAAAAATGGCTTTGGCCATGTGGACTATCACAACATGACTGGCGGAATGGTGGCTTTGCATGTTGGAATCAAGTGTTGACCCGCGCGCGCGGGCTCACTGGCAATAAACAGGAGATGACATGATGAAACTCTGGTCTGTGGTTCTGGTCGCGATGCTGGCCGTGGCGCATGGCGATGCGGACGCCAAGCGCATGGGTGGCGGCAAGTCGTTGGGCAAGCAGTCCAGCAACGTCACGCAACGCGATTCCGCAACACCGCCCGCCACGCCGGGCGCACCAGCGCAAAACGCTACCAACAACGCAGCAGCGGCCAAGCCGGCAACGGCTGCTGCCGCGCCCGCCGCTGCGGCCAAAAAGCCTTGGGGCGCCATGCTGGGCGGCCTGGCCGCTGGCCTCGGTTTGGCCTGGCTGGCCAGCTCGCTGGGCCTGGGCGCCGCGTTCGGTCAATTCCTGTTGATCGCGCTGATGGTGGCTGCTGTGGCCGTCGTGATCGGTCTGGTGATGCGTTCGCGCAAATCGGCTGGCGCGCCTCAGGCGCGCTCGCCGTTCGCCTTCCAGGGCGCGGCAGCAGGAGCTGGTGCCACGTCGCCTGCCGAGGCGCAGGTGCCACGCCAGTACAGCCCGTCGAATGTGGGCAACGACTCGTCTGCCCGTCCTTGGGAGCGAGGCACGATGGCATTCGACTCATCGCGCCAATCCGGTGGATCTTCCGGCGTGGTGATCGGCTCTGCGCTGGCTGGCTCGCAAAACTGGGGCGTTCCCGAAGGCTTCGATGCCGAAGGCTTCCTGACGGCTGCCAAGCGCAACTTCACTACGCTGCAGGCTGCCTGGGACAACTCCGACATCAACACGCTGCGCTCGATGATGACGGACAGCATGCTCGATGAGATCCGCACGCAGTTGCGCGAGCGCGAATCGCACCGCGAAGCCAATCAGCCGAACCACACTGAAGTGGTGATGCTGGAGGCGCAATTGCTGGGCATCGAAGACCTGGGCGATGGCTACATGGCCAGTGTTGAGTTCTCCGGCATGATCCGCGAAGAAGCCTCGGCGGGCCCCAGCCCGTTCCGCGAGGTGTGGAACATGACCAAGCCCAAGAGCGGCAACAGCGGCTGGCTGGTGGCGGGCGTGCAGGCTCTGCAGTAATACGATCTCAGAACGCGCCTGGTGCGCGATGGCTGCGGGCGCAGTGGGGTAAAGCTGACGTGCGCCGCAGCCAGTTCAGGGAATAATCGGGGGCTATGGCAACACAGTCCCCTTTTTCGTTTCTGGACGGCCTTTTCGAGCGCCTCGCCAGTGGTCCGCAGCCGCCCCAGTGGCTGATCCATGAAGTACAGCACCGTGCAGTGCTGTTTCTCAACCATGTGCTGATGCAGGAGCCCCAGGCCATGGAGCGGCTCGGCAGGCAGAAGGGCAGGGTGGCACGGGTGCAATGGCGTGGGTATTCTGTGGCGTTGCTCATCACCCCCGCCGGGCTGCTCGACCTGGCAGCGCCAGAATCCACCCCTGATCTGCGACTGGAAATTACGGACACATCTCCTCTGTCGCTGGCGCAAACCGCACTGCGCGGCGACAAGCCCACCATCCGTATTGAAGGCGACGTCCAGTTGGCGGCCGAGATCAACTGGCTGGTCGATCATGTGCGTTGGGACGTCGAGGAAGACCTGTCGCGCGTGATCGGCGATGCGCCGGCTCACGCGGTCGGTTCGGTCGCTCGGCGTGTGGCAAACGCGTTGCGCAACTTCGTGGGCTCGCGCATGGCGGCTGGCGCTGGCGGCGCAGGGGCTGCACCCTTCGCTGGTGCATCGGCTGGCAGCGACAGCGAAAAGCCATGAGCCGGTACTTTCGTGGCGTCACCATCGTCTGGGTGATGCTGCGTTATGGCCTGGACGAGCTGGTGCTCACCAGTTTCCAGAAGCCTTGGCTGCGCCTGCTGGCGCGCGTCATTTCGGTGGGGCGCAACCTGGAGGCTCCCCGTGGCCAACGGCTGAGAGAAGCACTGGAGCGCCTGGGGCCGATCTTCGTGAAGTTCGGCCAGGTGCTGTCCACGCGCCGTGATCTCATGCCGCCTGACATCGCCGACGAACTGGCGCTGCTGCAGGACCGCGTTCCGCCCTTCGACTCGAAGATCGCCATCGCCACCATCGAACGGGCTTTCCGCAGACGCGTGGACGAGGTGTTCGTGTCGTTCGATCATGTGCCCATCGCCAGTGCGTCCATTGCGCAGGTGCACTTTGCGATCATCCGCGACCGCCAGGGCTATGAGCGCGAAGTGGCCGTCAAGGTGCTGCGCCCCGGCATGCTGCCTGTCATCGAGAACGACTTGGCCCTCATGCGCATGATGGCAGGCTGGGTCGAAGGTTTGTCTGCCGATGGCAAACGGCTGAAGCCCCGGCAGGTCGTGGCCGAATTCGACAACTACCTGCACGACGAGCTGGATCTGGTGCGCGAGGCGTCCAATGCCGCACAGTTGCGCCGCAATATGCAGGGCCTGGAATTGGTCGAGATCCCGGAGATCTTCTGGGATTTCTGCCATTCCGACGTGCTGGTGATGCAGCGCATGAAGGGCGTGCCCATCAACCAGATCGAGCGCCTTCGGGCGGCGGGCGTGGATGTCCCCAAGCTCGCGCGGGACGGCGTGACGATCTTCTTCACGCAGGTTTTCCGCGACGGCTTTTTTCATGCGGACATGCACCCTGGCAACATTCAGGTAAGCCTGGAGCCTGGAACGTTCGGACGCTACATCTCGCTGGATTTCGGCATCGTTGGCACGCTGACCGAGTTTGACAAGGAATATCTGGCGCAGAACTTCACAGCCTTCTTTCGGCGCGACTACAAGCGGGTCGCCGAACTGCACATCGAAAGCGGCTGGGTTCCGGCGAACACGCGCGTCAATGATCTGGAAGGCGCCATTCGCGCGGTATGTGAGCCGTACTTTGACCGGCCGCTGAAGGAAATCTCGCTGGGCATGGTGCTGATGCGCCTGTTCCAGACCTCGCGCAGGTTCCATGTCGAGATTCAGCCGCAACTCGTGTTGCTGCAAAAGACGCTGCTCAACATCGAAGGACTGGGCCGCCAACTCGATCCGGAGCTTGATTTGTGGAGCACCGCCAAGCCATTCCTGGAGAAATGGATGCTCGATCAGATGGGCCCACAACGGCTGTGGCATGAACTAAAGGCCGAGGCGCCCCATTTCGCCAAGATGCTGCCCGAGTTGCCCCGTCTGCTGCATGCTTACCTGAGGCACAAGCCCCACGAAACCCAGCGAGAGCTCAAGGAGCTGCTGGCCGCCCAGAAACAGACTAACCGTCTGCTGCAGGGGATCATCTACGGTGGCCTGGGTTTTGCATTGGGTCTGCTGGCGATGCAGTTGCTGGTACGCGTGCGCCTGTTCTAAGGGCGCTGATCACTTCCCTGTTTCCGTCTTTCGACTCCACCACTTCGCGACATCAAGGACCATGCCGTGCTGTTGACCCTGGTTATTGCCTATCTGTTGATCACCATCGCCATCGGGCTGGTTGCTGCTAAAAGGGTCAAGAACACCACAGACTTCGCCATTGCCGGGCGCAATCTGCCGATGTTCATGATCATCACCACGACCTTTGCCACGTGGTTCGGCTCCGAGATCGTCCTGGGTGTTCCCGCCAAGTTCATCGAGGGCGGTCTGCACAACGTGGTCGAAGACCCGTTCGGTGCGGGCATGTGTCTTATCTTGGTGGGGCTGTTCTTCGCGGGCAAGCTCTACCGCATGACGCTGCTGACCATCAGCGACTACTACCGTGAGCGCTATGGACGCGTCATCGAAGTGGCTTGTTCGCTCATCATCATGCTGAGTTACCTGGGCTGGGTGTCGGCGCAGGTAACGGCGCTGGGTCTGGTGTTCAACCTGCTGTCCGGTGGCGCTTTGAGCATTCCGGTGGGTATGACCATTGGGGTCGTGTCGATCCTGGCCTACACCCTGTTCGGCGGCATGTGGTCGGTGGCGGTTACCGACTTTCTGCAGATGATCATTCTGGTCGTCGGGTTGCTGGCACTGGCGTTTTTCGCGGGCGACATGGCGGGCGGTGCGGGCAAGGTGATCGATCTGGCCGTCAGCAAGGATCTGTTCAAGTTCTGGCCAGAGCCCACGATGCACGACATCGTGTTCTTCTTCGCAGCTGCCATCACCATCATGTTGGGCTCGATTCCGCAGCAGGACGTGTTCCAGCGCGTGATGTCCGCCAACTCGGTGCAGGCTGCCACGCGCGGCACGGTTATCGGTGGCAGTGCCTACATTCTGTTTGCTTTCGTACCCATGTTCCTGGTGGTCAGCGCCCTGTTGATCATGCCCGAGCGCGCGCAGGAACTGCTGGCCGATGATCCGCAGAAGGTGCTGCCTACGCTGGTGATGGAGAAAATGCCTTTCGTCATGCAGGTGCTGTTCTTCGGTGCGTTGCTCTCGGCGATCAAGTCGTGCGCATCGGCCACCTTGCTGGCGCCCAGCGTGACCTTCACAGAAAACATCTGGCGCCAGTTTCGCAAGTCCGGCAGCGACCGCGAGAATTTGCTGACCATGCGTATCAGCGTGCTGGTGTTCAGTCTGGCCGTGCTGGCATATTCGATCCGCATGCAGGGCACGCCTATCTACGAACTGGTGTCTGGGGCTTACCAGGTGCCGTTAGTGGGCGCTTTCGTGCCGTTGGTGGCGGGGCTGTACTGGAAGCGAGCCAGCACACAGGGGGCCGTGTGTGCCGTCGCGCTGGGTATCGGCGTCTGGATCAGCGGGTTGACCATGGCGTGGGGCGCGGTGTTTCCTGCGCAGCTTGGCGGAGTATTGGCAGCCGCCTTCGGCATGGTGGCGGGCTCGCTACTGCCGCAATGGTTGGCTGACACCCGCATCGCGCACCGGTTGGTGCCCACTGGCTCGTCCTGATCGCTAAGGAACCTCTGCTCCCTAGGCGATCAACACCTGGGAAAGGCTTTGTAGCGGCGCCACCTATAATCGCCGGTTTTGCGTTCTCCTTCGCACCTAAGCATCCGATGCCTATTTATGCCTACAAATGCGGCTCCTGTGGCCATGCCAAGGACGCTCTGCAAAAAATCTCCGATGCACCGCTGACAGTGTGCCCGGCATGCGGTGCCGAGACGTTTTCCAAACAGCTGACGGCGGCGGGCTTTCAGTTAAAGGGCTCGGGCTGGTACGCCACCGATTTCAAGAACAGCGGCGCTGCGCCTGCCAAGGCTGCAGCACCAGCGGGCGAGGGCGGCGCTGGGTCCGAAGCCAAGACGGGCGACGCCGCGCCTGCTGCTGCGGCTCCAGCCGCCGCCCCCGCTCCTGCACCCGCTACCGGCGCAGCGGCCTGAAACCTCACTTAACTGCTTCCCGTCCGAATGTCTGCTCTGCGCAAATGGTTGTTAACCGGCCTTCTGGTCATCGTGCCTGGCGTCATCACCGCCTGGGTGCTGAACTGGATCGTCAGCACGCTCGACCAGACCCTGCAGATACTGCCGATCTCCTGGCAGCCTGATCGCCTGCTGGGCTTTCACATTCCCGGCTTCGGCGTGCTGTTGACGCTGGCGATTCTGCTGGTGGTGGGCGCGCTGGCCAGCAACTTCGCGGGGCGCAAGCTGGTGGAATGGGGTGACGCCTTGGTCAGCCGCATTCCGGTGGTGCGGTCCATCTATTCCAGCGTGAAGCAGGTGTCGGACACGCTGTTCTCTGAAAGTGGCAACGCGTTTCGCACCGCCGTGCTGGTGCAGTGGCCGCGTGAAGGCGTCTGGACTGTGGCTTTCGTGACCGGCACTCCCAATGGCGAGGTGGCCGCGTACCTGCGCGATGAGTTCGTGAGTGTGTACGTGCCGACCACACCCAATCCGACCGGCGGCTATTTCGTCATTCTTCGCAAAAGCGATTGCATCGAGTTGGAGATGAGCGTGGATGCCGCCCTCAAATACATCGTGTCGATGGGTGTGGTGCCTCCACCAGACCCGGTCGTCCCCGAAGTCAAGTAACCCTTCTTTTGTCGCGAGCCCTGACCGGGGGCACGTGGAAAAACCCTTGTCGCGTCGATCACGGCGCAGGAAGACTGAAACCCCATGGCCATGCGTTCCCACTATTGCGGTCTTGTCACCGACGCCCTCCTGGGCCAAACCGTCACCCTCGCTGGCTGGGTGAACCGTCGCCGTGACCATGGCGGCGTGATCTTCATTGACCTGCGCGACCGCGAAGGCTACGTGCAAGTGGTGTGCGACCCCGACCGCGCCGACATGTTCAAGACCGCCGAAGGCGTGCGCAACGAGTTCTGCGTGCAGGTCAAGGGCATAGTGCGCGCCCGGCCTGATGGCACGACCAACGACAACCTCAAGAGCGGCAAGATCGAGGTGCTGTGCCACGAACTGAACGTGCTCAACCCGTCCGTCACGCCGCCCTTCCAGATCGACGAGGAGAACCTGTCGGAAACCACGCGCCTCACGCATCGCGTGCTGGACCTGCGTCGCCCGTACATGCAGAACAACCTGATGCTGCGCTACCGCGTGTCGATGGAAGTGCGCAAGTTCCTCGACGCCAACGGTTTCGTCGACATCGAAACGCCAATGCTCACCAAGAGCACGCCCGAAGGCGCCCGCGACTATCTAGTGCCAAGCCGCGTCCACGACGGCCACTTTTTCGCACTGCCGCAGTCGCCCCAACTCTTCAAGCAGTTGCTGATGGTGGCCGGATTCGACCGCTACTACCAGATCACCAAGTGCTTCCGCGACGAAGACCTGCGCGCCGACCGCCAGCCTGAATTCACCCAGATCGATATCGAAACATCGTTCATGGAAGAGCAGGACATCCGCGACATGTTCCAGGGCATGATCAAGACTGTGTTCCAGAACACGCTGGGCGTGGACCTGGGCGAGTTCCCGGTCATGACTTATCAGGACGCGGCGTACCGCTTCGGCTCCGACAAGCCCGACCTGCGCGTGAAGCTCGAGTTCACTGAGCTGACCGACGTGATGACGGACGTGGACTTCAAGGTGTTCTCGGGCGCCGCCAACATGAAGGGCGGCCGGGTGGTGGCCCTGCGCGTGCCCGGTGGAGCGCGCGAAACCGGTGGCCTCTCGCGCGGCGAGATCGACGGCTACACCGAATTCGTGAAGATCTACGGCGCCAAGGGCCTGGCCTACATCAAGGTCAACGAACTCGCCAAGGGCCGTGACGGCTTGCAGTCGCCCATCGTCAAGAACATCCACGATGCAGCCATCGCCGAGATCCTCAAGCGCACCGGCGCGCAAGACGGCGACCTGCTGTTCTTCGGTGCTGACAAGGAAAAGGTCGTCAACGACGCCATCGGCGCGCTGCGTATCAAGATCGGCCACAGTGAATTCGGTAAGAAGAGCGGCCTCTTCGAAGACCGCTGGGCACCACTGTGGGTGGTGGACTTCCCGATGTTTGAGCACGACGAGGAAAACGACCGCTGGGTCGCCGTGCACCACCCCTTCACGGCGCCGAAGGACGGCCACGAAGACTACATGGTCACCGCGCCCGAGAAGTGCATCTCCAAGGGCTATGACATGGTGCTCAACGGCTGGGAAATGGGTGGTGGCTCCGTTCGTATCCACCGCGCCGACGTGCAGCAAAAGGTGTTCGACGCCCTGAAGATCTCGCCCGAGGAAGCGCAGCAAAAATTTGGCTTCCTGCTCGACGCGCTGCAGTACGGTGCGCCGCCGCACGGTGGCCTGGCCTTCGGCCTCGACCGCATCGTCACGCTGATGACCCGGGCAGAGTCGATCCGCGACGTGATCGCCTTCCCCAAGACCCAGCGCGCCCAGTGCCTGCTGACGCAGGCTCCAAGCCCGGTGGATGAGAAGCAACTGCGCGAACTCCACATTCGTTTGCGCAATCTGGACGCTCCCAAGGCTGCTTGATTCTGGCGTTACCAGGACGGTTGAAGCGATAGATTCGAAAGCGGCAGGAGCGTCATGTTCCTGCCGCTTTTTCTTTTGAAGATGTGCATCTATGAAAACCCGTGAAATGACTTGGCAGGCCCTGGCGATGGTGGCCGCAGTGGCCGTGCTGGCTGGCTGTGGCGAGAAGAAGACCGAACTGGGCCAGGGCGGCTCGGTCGTTTCCGGCTCTGCTGGCCCGCAAGGCGCGCAGAACGCTTCGCGTGAACTGGTGCGTTGCGATGCACCGGTGGCAACGCTGGCACTGGCCGAAAACCCCAACGGCTACATCATGGGCTCGGGCTATCAGTTGCCGGCCTCGCCTGTGCCGCTGGTCAAGCTGCTTGCACAGCAAAGCGGCTGCTTTCGCGTGGTGGACCGCGCGGCCGGCCTGCGCGGAACGGTGCAGGAACAGGACCTGAAGAACGCAGGCGTGCTGCGACAGGATTCGACGGTGAAGAAGGGGCGCGGCTACGAAGCGCAGTTCACGCTCACCCCCAGCTTGACGTTCAGCGAGCAGGATGCAGGCCGGGGCCTGGCGGGCATCATTGCCATGATTCCGGTGCTGCGGGACATCGCGGGCCTGGTCGGCTTGGTGGAGCAGGTGAAGTTCAAGGAAGCGCAGACCGCCTTGCTCCTGTCCGACAACGAAACCACCGAGCAGGTCGCTGCCGCCACCGGCGCAGCCCGCTCGACCGACCTGGGCGTCGGGGGTCTGGTTTTCGGCAAGCTGGGCGGGGCGGCCGGCACCGGCTGGAGCAATACTAACGAAGGCAAGGTCATTGCTGCCGCCTTTCTGGATGCGCACAACCAACTGGTGGTGCAGGTGCGCGCGCTCCAGGCCAAGGAACTGCCGCCCAAGGTACCGACGCGCAACGGCAACAACACGCCCGCCGGTTAAGCGTGGCAGCAGCGCTTTGCCGCGCGCGGCTTGTGTTCCTCACGTTCCGGCATGCAGAATCTGCTCTTGTGTAAGTTTTTGTTCGCTCCTTGGAGCTGCAGGCAAAGGACTCGTTCGTGTCAAACCTTCTCAAGTCGGCAGATCAATGGGTGCGGTATATGCCCGCCGTGCAGCACCAGCGACAGGAACTGCGGCTCGTAGAAAACGCCTGGGATCATCTTTCGCTGCTCTCCTCACTGTCGCTGCTGTCCTCCAAAGCGTCTTCGGGAGGCGATCTGGCGCAGGCGCGCAAGGATTTTTCAGCGCTGTCCGCCGATCTCATGCGCGGCTTGGCCAGCGAGGCGCTCCGAAACCGCCTGGATGACCTGGTCTCTCGCGCGCAGGTCAGCATCGACGTGCTGGTGCGTAACCTTTTCGAGCGCACGGCGGACATCGGTTTCTTTGCCACCGACGTGGGTGTGGCGCAGTACCTTGAAGACGCCCTGCCTGAAAGCCGACCACTGATCGAGCAACGGTTGCGTGAATACGCCAGCAAGTACACGGTCTATGGCAATGTCTTCATCTTCGATACCCAAGGCCGTCTGTGCGCGCAGCTGAACGCCACGGACGCCTCGGGCGGTACGGCACAACTCCAGGGCGACGCGGCTTTCGTGCGCTCTGTGTTGGACAGCCATGCTCCCTATGCGGAGCACTACGCCGTGCACGGCTTCAGCGGCAGCGCTAACGCTACCCTGATGTATGCGCGGCGGGTAGAGGCGCAGGGTAAGACCTGCGGCATGGTGTGCCTGGAGTTCAGACTGTCCGATGAGATGCCCGCCATCTTCGATTCGTTGCAGGCCAGCGATGTGCAGGGCCAGGGATCGGATGCCGTGCTGGCACTGGCCGATGTGCAAGGTCGGGTGCTGGTGTCCAGCGACCCGCTGCAGTTGCCGGTTGGCTGGCAATTACCCCAAGCCGATGCGCCCGGTATGCATGCCGTACGCCACGCCAGCCGGCGCTACCTGATGGCCGTGCGGGACACGCAAGGGTTTCAGGGCTACCAAGGGCCCGGCTGGCGGGGCGTCGCCTTGCTGCCGCTGGACCTGGCTTTCGAAGAGGCCAACGCGTCGGAACGTGGGGCGCTGTTATCCATGGTGGATGGCCAAGCCGATCTGCTGTCGCAAGAGCTGCGCGAAATCCCGCGCCGCTCGGCCACCATTCAGTCGGCGCTGGAGCGTTCGGTCTGGAACGGCTTGCTCGAACTCAACCAGATCGGCGAAGGCACTGATGTCGCACCACGCGAGCTGATGTTCGCCAAGACGCTGCTCTCGGAGATCGGCGCCACGGCGCGCAAGACCGCGCAGGCCTTTTCCGGCGCGCTGCAGGACTTGTACAGCGTCGTGGTGCAGTCGCTGCTGCGTGACGCGCAGGGCCGCTCGGCGCTGGCGATGCAGATCCTGGATCGCAACCTCTATGAACGCGCCAACGATTGCCGCTGGTGGGCGCTCACGCCCCAGTTCGCTCAAACGCTCGCCGCGGGCCAGCCTCGCTGCGAACGTGCCACCAAAGTTCTGGCCGACATCAACGCGCTCTACACCGTCTACGCGTGCCTGG
The DNA here is from genome assembly GCF_031843945.1 of Acidovorax sp. WCS2018Noco2-16. Classification (NCBI taxonomy): domain Bacteria; kingdom Pseudomonadati; phylum Pseudomonadota; class Betaproteobacteria; order Burkholderiales; family Comamonadaceae; genus Acidovorax; species Acidovorax sp. WCS2018Noco2-16. Next base: position 47,087 of record NZ_JAVTJJ010000008.1, on the reverse strand, counting down.
TGCTGTTCAACCGCGAAGGGCGCGTGATGGCGGTGTCGCGGCCATCCCAGGCGCATCACGTGGGCACGCTGTTGCAAGAAGATTGGGTGGGGCGCTGCCTGCGCCTGCCCGGCAGCCAGGACTACGCAGCGAGCGCCTATGAGGCGAGCCGGTTCTACGACAGTGGCCCCACCTTCGTCTACGCCGCCGCCGTGCGGGCCGATTTTCAGGGCGCGACTTCGGGTTCGGCCTCCTTACCAGTACTGGGCGGCGTCGCCATCGTGTGGGATGCGGCGGAACAATTGCAGTCCATTCTGGCCGATTGCGCCGTGGGTGCCGACACGCGGGACGCGTTGGCCTTCATCGATGCCCAGGGCCGCGCGGTGTGCGTCGCAGGCGGTGCAGCCGACTTGATCAATGCCGAGGCCATCGCGGCCTGCCGTGCACAAAGCCGCACCGCGCCGCTGGGCGGCCGGCTGTACGGACTGGGGCTGGCCCGCGGCCATGGATACCGGGAATTTCGCGCAGAAGGTGGCTACGACCACGGCTTGACTTGCGTGGCGCTGCGCCATCTGTGCGAACACCACGCGGCCGTTGCCCCGGCGCCCAACCTGGCGGCTGGCGCCGGGGCCGCACGTGTCGAGGCCCAGCATCGCCTTCAGCTGGCCACGTTGCTGACGGGAACGCACTGGCTGGGACTGGAGGCCGCACAGGTGGTCGCTGCTGCTCCCGACACGCCCGTGCTGCATGCGGGCGGTGCGCGGGCGCCGTTCATGGGGCTGGTGCAGATTGGTGAGCGTGTTTACCCGGTGGTGGACTTGCGCTGTGTGGTGGCCGGAGCCTCGGGGCCGGTGTCGCGCGACGCCGATCCGAACCGGCAGATGGTGGTGGTACGCGCAGCGCTGGAAGACGGCACCATGCGCGAATTCGCGCTGCGGGTGGATGCGCTGGGCGCCATGCTGGAGCTGGACCGCCGCACCCTGCAGCCCATGACCCGGGGTGGCGGGGCGGGCACGCCGCTCATCGACGCGGTGGTGCAGGTGCCTGCAGCGGGCAGCGGGGGGGCACACCATGCTGTGCCGCATCTCGCCGCAGTGGCTGCGCCAATGTGCCCACGGTGCGCTGGGCGATGTGCCGCCGCAGGACGTGGACGCGATGCTGCTGCAGGCCGCAGCTTGAGACTGCCCGGATGACCGACGCGCCAGCGCCAATGCGCACCGCGCCAGCGGTCCCGTTCAAGATCCCTGAATCCGTGCTGGTAGTGATCTACACGCCGGTGCTGGATGTGCTGCTCATCCGCCGCGCAGGGGACGACGACCACTGGCAATCGGTCACCGGCAGCAAGGACTGGCCCGAAGAGCCCTTCGAGGCTGCCGCCCTGCGCGAGGTGCTGGAAGAAACCGGTATCGACGCCCGATCCCCCAGTTGCGTGCTGACCGACTGGGCGCTGGAGAACGTCTATGACATCTGGCCACAGTGGCGCCATCGGTATGCACCGGCGGTGGTACGCAATCGTGAGCGGCTGTTCGGCCTGTGCGTGCCGCCCGGCATGCCCATTCGACTGAACCCGCGCGAGCACGTGCAGTGGCGCTGGCTGCCGTGGCGCGATGCGGCAGGAGAGTGCTTTTCACCGTCGAATGCCGAGGCCTGCCTGATGCTTCCGCGCATGGTTTTGGCGGCGGGCTCACCCGGGACCGGCGTCTTGGCTCGGTGATTTCAGGTGTTTTTTGCCTCTGGCGCCCTATTTACAAGCGTTAATTGCTATTAATTTCATAGCAATTGACCCGGCGGGCGGGGCGTAGCGTTCGTTTCTTTCGTCTCTGTGTTGTCACCCAGCGGGTCTTAGCTGCAGCGCCGCCAGCGTGGAAAGCGGGTCGACAGACCTTGCTGCACCGGGCGCAGGGTCGACCGCGGGAGGCCGAAGGGGCGCTGCCTCGGCACCGGCCTGGGTGCGCAGCACCAGTTCACCCGGCTTGCGCTCGCTGTCGTGGCCCAGCACAGCCCGCGCGGCGCCTGCACCGCAGCGCGCTCGCAGCCGGTCGATGGCCGCCTGCTGGCTGACAACATCTTCAATACGCGCGGCATGGCGGCTCAACAGCTGTTGGGCGATGTCCAGCAGCTTGGTGTTGAGCGTCGCTTCGACCCGTGACAGCAGCAATGCCACCGCTGCGGCGGGGTCGCCCGCCAGGCTTTGCGCCACGGCAGCTTCCGCCGATTTGTTGACTTGCAGCAGGCAGTCGCGCAGCGTTTGCGCGTGCTCCGCATGCGTCTGGCAAGAGTTGGCCAGCAGCTCGGTCAGCCCCCGGGTGTTGGTGTAGCGCAAGCCGATGGCCAGCACCCAGCCGGGGCCTTCAGGCAGTGCGATGGAGGTAGCGGCCAGCACCGACAGCAGCGCCGCCATGTTGCACGCGGCTTCAAAGTCGAACTGGCTCTCGAGAATGTCCTGCCCCAGCGCGCGAATGCCGGCCACCGCCTGCACCACCTGGCGCTGCTGGATCTGCTGCAGCGCGCGCACCACGGCCTGAAAGCGCTGGATGCGCGGGTTGTCCGGGTGCCGCTCGATGATGCGCACGAAGTCGGCCATGCACCGCTCCAGCCCTTTGCGGTCGTTGTCGGCAAAGTACTGGAAGGCCAGCAGCACCAGCGACTGGTAGTCGAACAGCTTGGAGTCGATGCCTAGCACCGCCGCACGCGAAAGCGCCTTGGCCGCCGTCTCGCGGTCACCCATGTAATGGGCCATCATGCCCAGCTTCTGCAGCCGGGCGACCGAGTCCGGCGTGATGCTGCTGGCCAGGCGATAGGTCGTCAGTGCCTCGGCAAACTGGCCGGTTTCCACCTGCGCGCGGCCCAGCACGTCGTAGGCGTCGGCAAATGAGGCGTCCTCGCCCAGCAACCCCTGCAAGGTGGTGATGGCGCGGGGCGCCTGGCCTGACTCGATCTGCGCGCGCGCCACGCCCAGCCGGGCCCAGGGCAGGGCGCGCGTCTCGATGACTGCTTCGAACAAGGAGCGGGCGGCCTCGTGGCGGCCCAGGCGCAGCAGCAGCTCCGAGCCGATGCGCGCCGCATACAGCCAGTACGGCTTGCGCTGCTCGAACCGATCCACGCACAGCGCGGCGGCGCCTTCGAAGTCTTCGCGCGCAATGGCCTCGAAGATCGGCTGCAGATGCGTCTTGCGCAGCCGCGCGCTCGACAGGCGCTCGAACATGGCACTGGGCGTGAACGGCTTGAGCAAATAGCCGTCCAGCGCCGATTCGGCGGCCTCGGCCACGGCGGCGTAGGACGCCTCGGCCGTCACCATGAAGAACACGGTGGAAAAAGGCAGCAGTTGCGCGCGGCGCAGATCGTCCAGCAGGGTCTGGCCCGACTGGCCTTCGCCAAAGTACTGCTCGCACAGCACGTAGTCGAACACGGTGTGTTCGAGCCGTGATCGCGCGTCCTGCACGCGGCTGCACTGCTGCACCCGCACCACGCCGTATTCACGCAGCTGCGACACGAGAATGCTGCGCGACGTGGCATTGCCGTCGATCACCAGGGCCCGGGTTTCCGGGATGTCGGCAGCAGCAGATTTTGGGGAATTCATGGGATGGCGGCACGGGCGTGGCGAGCCGCAGGGACGATGCGAACAGTGTAGGGAAAGCCGGCGTTTTCTGATACAGGTGGATACCTTTGTGCGGCGTGCATCCGACAATCCCTGGTACGGGAACTGTCACAGCCGCTGCGACACAATGCCCGGCATGGAATCTTCTGCCCTGTTGCGCGTCGCCACTTACAACATCCACAAGGGGGTGCAAGGCGTCGGCCCGGCGCGGCGGCTAGAGATCCACAACCTGGGCCTGGCGGTCGAACAGCTCGACGCCGACATCATCTGCCTGCAAGAAGTGCGCAAGCTGCACCATCGGGGCCCGCGCGACTTTCTGCGCTGGCCCGAACAGGCGCAGGCCGACTACCTGGCGCCAGAGGGCTATGAAGCCGTCTACCGCACCAATGCCGTCACCCGGCACGGCGAGCACGGCAACGCGTTGCTCTCGCGCTGGCCGGTGATCGGCCACCAGCATGAAGACATCTCCGACCACCGCTTCGAGCAGCGCGGGCTGCTGCATGTCGAGGTCGATGTGGACGGGCGCCGCGTGCACGCCATCGTGGTGCACCTGGGGCTCATTCCCGGCAGTCGGGTGCGGCAGGCGGCGCAGCTGCAGCGCTTCATCGAGCGCGAGATACCAGCCGGCGTGCCGCTGCTGGTGGCGGGCGACTTCAACGACTGGGGCCTGCAGATCAAGCGCATGTTGGCCGGCTTCGGCCTGCACGAATACGAAGATGCGCCCCGCGCGTTCACCTACCCGGCGCGCCTGCCGATGGTGCAGCTGGACCACGTCTACGTGCGCGGCCTCACGCCCGTGGGCCTGCACGTGCCGCGTGGCCGGGCCTGGTGGCGCATGTCGGACCACCTCCCGTTGATTGCGGAGTTTCGGCTGTGACCGGTGCCACTGCCGACTCCGCTCCGCCACGCCGCGGGCCGTTTCGCCGGCGCCAGCAAGGCGCCAACGCCAGAGCCACCTGCAACGATCACCGCATCGACCTGCTGCAGGGCGCCGAGGAGCTGTTCGCCTCGCTGATCCGCGACATGGATGCTGCGATGTCCGACATCCAGTTCGAGACCTACATCTTCGACTGCACCGGTGCCGGTGCCGATATCGCCGAGGCCTTCATCCGCGCCGCAGAGCGCGGCGTGCGGGTGCACGTGGCGGTGGACGGCGTGGGCTGCATGGGCGGGTTGCCGTCGCCCTGGCCCGAGCGGATGGCCGCCGCCGGCGTGCATTGGCAGGTGTATTCGCCACCCGGGCGCTTTGGCATGCTTTTCCCGAAGCTGTGGCGGCGGCTGCACCGCAAGCTGTGCGTGATCGACGGCTGTGTGCTGTATTGCGGCGGCATCAATGTGCTGGACGATTTTCACGACCCCAACCACGGCGCGCTGGAGGCGCCCCGGTTCGACTTCGCCGTGCGGGTGGTGGGCAGCCTGGTGGCCGAGGCCAGCGACACCATGGAGCAGCTGTGGTGGCGCATGCGCGCAGCGCGCGATGCCCGAAAGAGCCGCCTGAGCCAGGCGCTGGCCGACCTGCGCGCCGCCAGCGCAGCGCGGCTGGCGGCCGAACACGAAGCGCGCCAGCCGCAGGGCATGCGCGCCATGCTGCTGCTGCGCGACAACCTGCGCCACCGCACCCGCATCGAGCAGGCCTACCTGCGAGCCATCGGCACGGCGCGGCAAGAGATCATCATCGCCAACGCCTACTTCATGCCAGGCCGCAAACTGCGCCGCGCGCTGTTGCTGGCGGCCCGGCGCGGCGTGCGTGTGCAACTGCTGCTGCAGGGGCGCTACGAATACTTCATGCAGTACCACGCCGCGCGGCCGGTGTATGGCGTTCTGTTGGAGGCAGGCGTGGAGATCCACGAATACTCGCCCAGCTTTTTGCACGCCAAGGTGGCGGTGGTGGACGCGCTGGGCGACCGGCCCTGGGCCACGGTGGGTTCTTCCAACCTCGACCCGCTCTCGATGCTGCTGGCGCGCGAGGCCAATGTCGTGGTCGAAGACGCTGCGTTTGCGCAAGACCTGCGCGGCCGGCTGGTGCACGCCATGGCACATGCCGGTGAGCGGCTGGATCCGGCCTGCTATGCCGAGCGCCCGCTGCGCCAGCGCCTGCTCGACCGCGTGGCCTTCGGCCTGATGCGGGCGGCGTTGTGGGTCACCGGTAATCGTTACTGAGGCTTAGGGGCTGTTTGCTATTAAAATAATAGCTGTAAGCGCTTTATACATAAGCGCTAGAGGCCAAAAACCCTTGTAATCCAGCGCGGCGGCTTCGCTGGTACTATCCCCGCCATGCTCAAAGAACTCATCGCCGCAGATGCCGCCGCGCCGTCCGAAGAGGGCACGCCGGTTTCCGTCAAGATCCGCGAACGGCTGGTGGCGGCCCGCAAGCGGTTCCACGCCAACGACAACATCGCCCCGTTCATCGAGCCGGGCGAGCTGGAGCTGCTGCTCGACGAGGTCGAAGCCAAGATGCAGGGCGTGCTCGACAGCATGGTCATCGACACCGTGGGCGACCACAACACCAACAACACCGCCCGCCGCGTCGCCAAGATGTATCTGAACGAGGTGTTCAAGGGCCGCTACGTCGCGCAGCCGCCGATCACCGAGTTTCCGAACGCCGAGCACCTGAACGAGCTGATGATCGTCGGCCCGATCACCGTGCGCAGCGCCTGCAGCCACCATTTCTGCCCGGTCATTGGCAAGATCTGGATCGGCGTGCTGCCCAACGAGCACACCAACGTCATCGGCCTGTCGAAATACGCGCGGCTGGTTGACTGGGTGATGGGCCGCCCGCAGATCCAGGAAGAAGCCGTGGTGCAACTGGCCGATCTCATCATGGAAAAAACCCAGCCCGACGGTCTGGCCATCGTGATGGAGGCCAGCCATTTCTGCATGTCGTGGCGTGGTGTGCGCGAGATGGACAGCAAGATGCTCAACTCCGTCATGCGCGGCGTTTTTCTCAAGGATCCGGCGCTGCGCCGTGAATTCCTGTCACTGATCCCTGGAAGGAACTGATCCATGTTGGTTCGCCTGCTCTATGCCAGCCGCGCGGTTGACAATTCGCCCGCCGCCATCGAGGCCATTCTTGCGACATCGCGCACGCACAACCCGCCCAGCGGCATCACTGGCGTGCTGTGCTTTGGCGGCGGCGTATTCCTGCAGGCCATCGAAGGCAGCCGCTCGGCCGTCAGCGAGCTGTACGGGCACATCCAGCGCGACCCGCGCCACAAGGACGTCGAGCTGCTGCACTTCGAGGAAATCGACGAGCGCCGCTTTGGCGGCTGGACGATGGGGCAGGTCAACCTCTCGCGCATCAATCATTCCATCGTGCTGAAGTATTCCGAAAAGCCCGAGCTGGACCCGTACGCGGTGTCGGGCCGGGTGTCCTACGCTCTGCTGGAAGAGCTGATCGCCACGGCCTCGATCATCGGCAGGGCGTGAGTGACGCATCGCTGAGCCAAGCGGCCGCCGAGGGCCCGGTCCAGCCGGTTGCATGGCGCACACGCGTGGTGTCGTGAACCACTAGCCGGTGTCGCTCAACGCTTTCGCACTCATCATCCTTGCCGGGCTGATCCATGCCGGCTGGAACATCGCGGCCAAGAAAGCCGGCGGCGACTCGCGTTTCGCCTTCTTCACCTCGGCGCTGATGATGTTCATCTGGGCACCGCTCGGCTGGTGGATCGGCCGCGACGTGGTGCCCCACTGGGGCCGTGTCGAATGGGGTTTCGTCGTCGCCAGCGGGCTGCTGCATGTGGGCTACTACGTCATCTTGCTGCGCGGCTATCGCAAGGCGGACTTGACGGTGGTGTATCCGCTGGCGCGCGGCTCCGGTCCGCTGCTGTCGTCGCTGGTCGCGGTCACGCTGCTGGGCGAGCAATTGTCTGCGCTGGGCGTGTTCGGCATTGCCGGCGTGGTGGGCGGAGTGTTCCTCATCGCCGGCGGGCCCGCGCTGCTGCGTGCGGCGCACGACCCGGCCGCCCGGCAACGTGTGCACACCGGCATCTTCTACGGCGTGCTGACCGGCGTCTTCATCGCCAGCTACACCGTGGTGGACGGCTACGCCGTGAAGATGCTGCTGATGTCGCCCATCCTCGTCGACTACATGGGCAACTTCGTGCGCGTGGCCGTGCTGGCACCCGCCGTGCTGCGCGACGTGCCCACCGCCGCACGGCTGTGGAGCGTGCAGTGGCGCTTCGCCCTGCTGGTGGCGGCCGTCAGCCCTGTGGCCTACGTGCTGGTGCTCTACGCCATGCGCGAGGCACCGCTGTCGCACGTGGCCCCGGCGCGCGAGGTCTCCATGCTGTTCGCCGCGCTGATCGGTGGGCACCTGCTGGGCGAAGGCGACCGCGCGGCGCGCATCGCCGGCGCGGTGCTGATCGCGGCGGGCGTCACCGCTCTGGCGCTGGGTTAAGGCATGGCTGCAAAGTCTGATGCCAGCCCGGGCGCGCTGCTGATCGGCTGCGACTTTTCCAGCAGCCCAAGCCGCACCAAACCCATTGTGCTGGCCCTGGGTCACCTTGAGCGTGGCCGCGTGGTGCTGGCGGGCCTGCAGCGCTTTCACACCCTGGCTGCCTTTGGCGACTGGTTGGCCGAGCCCCGCACGTGGGTGGGCGGTTTCGACCTGCCCTTCGGACTGCCGCGCACACTGCTCACACAGCTGGGCTGGCCGCTGAGCTGGCATGCCAGCATGCAGCACTACCGCACGCTGACCCGCCCGCAGATCAGGGACACCTTTGCCGCGTTCTGCCAAGCCCGCCCCGTGGGAGGAAAGTTTGCCCACCGCGCCACCGACGGCCCGGCCGGCTCCAGCCCGTCGATGAAATGGGTGAATCCTCCCGTCGCCTACATGCTGCACGCGGGCGTGCCGCTGTTGCTGGACGCCGGCGTGCACCTGCCTGGCCTGCATGCGGGCGACCCGGCCCGTGTGGCGCTGGAAGCCTACCCCGGACTGCTGGCGCGCGAAATCATCGGACGGCGCAGCTATAAAAGCGACGACCGCCAGCGCCAGACCCCCGAGCGCCTGATTGCTCGCCGCGACCTCATCGAGGCGCTGGAGCTGGGCAGCACACGGCTTGGCCTGCGCCTGAAGTTGACGCATGCACAGCGCGATGCGCTGGCCAGCGACGCCAGCGGCGACAGCCTGGACGCCGTGCTGTGCCTTGCCCAGGCCGCCTGGGCCAGCCTGCGCCACGCCGAGGGCGACGCGCTATACGGCCTGCCGCCGGAAATGGACGCGCTGGAGGGGTGGATCGTTACCGCGCCGTGGCCAACACACGACGCGAGCATGGCCTGAATGAAGCCAGCGAAAATATGTGCTGCTTGAATACCGAAAGGCTCTCACCATGAACCTTGCCCACTGGCTCCTCTTTTGCGGTGTTTCGTTGCTGATCTGCTTCACCCCTGGCCCGGCTGTGCTGCTGGCGGTATCGAACTCGGTGGACGTCGGAGCGAAGCGGACGGCCTTCAGCTCGCTCGGCAGCACGATGGGCATCTTCGTGGTGTCGGGCTTGGCGATGATCGGCATGGGAACCATCCTGAGCATGTCCGCCAATGCTTTTCTGGTCATGAAAGTGGCCGGCGCCCTGTATCTCATCTGGCTGGGTGTGAAGCGCTGGCGCAGCAGGGACGCGCTGATAGGCCGCGATGCCGGCCTGGCACCCACGCAGCGGCGGGAGCGCATGAACTGGCAACTAGTGGTGCAGGGGTTGGGCGTGTCGTTGACGAACCCGAAGTCCATCCTGTTCTTTTCGGCACTGTTCCCCCAGTTCATCGTGACCGGCGCGTCGTTGTTCGCGCAATATCTGCTGCTGACCACCACGTTCGCCGTGTGCGCGTTGGTATCCCATGCCTTCTACGTGACGCTGATTTCGCTGGTCAAGGGCCATCTGGTGGCGCGGGCGAAGCTGTTCAACCGCATCGTGGGCGGCACCTTCATGGGGCTGGGCCTGGGGCTGCTGCAGACGCGGCACAAGCTCAGTTGAGAGCGCCCTCATCAGCTCAAGCTCCCAAGGCAAGGAGCATCACCATGCCATCCAGGTCTGTCAGCACTGAACCGCTTCGATTTGCCGCCATGTCTGCGGTGGCCGCGGTATTGGCGTTGGCGTTTGCCGTGCTGTGCATTGCCCCCGCATGGTCGGCACCTGCGCCCTGGCACTGGTGGCGCAGCAAGATCGATGGGCGGCGGGTGTGTGCACAGACTTCGCCCGGATCAGGCTGGGCACAGGACAGCGGCCCCTTCGATGGGCCAGGCTGTCAGCCCAAGCCCAGAGTGTTTGTACTGCCCATGCGTTGAAGGGCTGACACCCCTCAAACAATTGGCTGACTGCTCAGGCCGTGGGCAGCGTGATGTCGACCTGCCCCTGTACCGCCTCGACCGGCATGTTGAGGCAATCGGCCAGGCACTGCAGCGCGGCGGCGTCGATGGGCAGGGTGTTTTGCGCACCGGCGGGCACCAGCGGCGGCAGTGCATCGGGCGACACGCTGCCTTGGGCCGCAATGCGAATGCCGCCCGGCGTGGGGGACACGTGGATCTCTGCGGGCGCCTCTTCTGCGGACTCCGCGAGATGGTAGATCGCAGCCAGCGTGATGTAGAGCAGCGTGTGGTGAGGCACGGGCAGTTCGCTGTCGCCAGGCTGGGCATCTGCCAGGGGCTGGATGAAGACGCCGCGCAGCGCCAGCAGCGGGCGGGCCAGTTCGATGGCCTCCAGCAAGGTGGCGCGTGCCGGTTGGCGATCGGAGATCTGCACGTCCCAGTTGCGCAGGCGGCGCACGTGTTCACCCAGTATGGTGAGCTGGCCTTCCAGCTGTTCGACCCGCTCCACGGCCTGCTCTGCAGGCGTGTCGTTGCCAGGGGACAGCCGGCGCTTGAGCACGGTCATGCCCATGCGCATCACCGACAGCGGGCTGGCAAGGTCATGGCGCATGGCCGGCAAGGCGCGCATCAACACCGCGTGTTGCACGCCGGCCGCCATCCACAGGCGCGCGTTCGGTTGGTCAAGGGTGTTCATGGCAATCGGTGGCGGTGTGCGCAATTCAATGGATGAGGGCACCGTCATTGCGTTGATTTCAACTGCAGCTGGCTAACGCAGCGCGCTATCAGCGCATCGAACGCGTCGAAGTCCAACGGCTTGCCCAGCACATGATCGAAGACGGCCGTGGCCGACCCCGTGCCTGAAGCCATGCCGGTGATGGAAATGGCGATACACGGCACACCGGCCTGCGTAGCTATCTCTCTCAACTGAGGTGTAAGGACCGAGCCCTGTATGTCGGGAAGATTTTGATCCACCAGCAGCAGCTGCGCCGGCCGTTCCCGCATGGCTGCGAGCGCGGCGTGGCCGCTGAGTGCGGTGCGCACCGGGTAGTCCTGCATCTCGAGCAGCTCGCGCAGCAGTTCGGTGGCATCCAGGTTGTCGTCGATGATGAGGATCTCGGGGTGCATAAGCCAGTGTCGAGCGGATACGTCTGCAGGATTACGGTCGCGGCGTGGCCTTGGATCACCTGCCGATGCCAACTATTTGGCGGGGCAACGCGCGTCGAATGCAGTAGGGGCAGCGTTGATATTGCAAGCCGCTGCGGTTTCTACAACGGTGCTTATTGTGTCGAAATTAGGGCAGCGGGACAGTTTCGTCCCGGTAGGACACCGCCGCTATCTGTACTCGCGCCTGGGTAGCCTTTGCAGATTTCAACAGGCGCATTCAGGCGGGCGTCCGCAGCAACATGGTAAACACCACGCGCGGTGCGTCAAAGCGGTAACGCAGGTCGCCGCCGTGCTCCATCACGATCTGGTGCGCGATGTAGAGACCCAAACCCATGCCGCCCTGGTTGCGCGGGTTGTTGACCGACGTGGGCTTGAAGGGCTTGAACAGCGCTTCGGCAATCTCGGCGGGTATCTCTGGTGCCACATTGCTGACTTGCAGCATGGGCCCTTCTTCATGGGCGAAGGCGCGTACCTCGATCGTCTCGCCCAACTCACCATGGTGCCGGGCATTGCTGACCAGGTTGGCGATCACCTGCGCCACGCGGTCTGGGTCGGCATAGGCCATCAGCGAATCGGGGGCATCCAGATTCAGCTGCAACTGGGGATGTGCGGTGCGCGCTTCATCCAGCATGTCGGTCACCAGCGGCACCAGGTCCAGCGGCTCGGGGTGCATGTCCAACCCCAGCTTGTTCTGCAGGCGCGACATGTCCATCACCTGGCTGACCAGCCGCTGCATGCGGCTGCTGGACGACTGGATGCGCTGGCCCAGCTTGCCGGTGCGGCTGTCAGCCGTGTCGGTCTTTTCCAGCACGCGAGCCGCCATGCTGATGGAGTGCAATGGGTCGCGCAGGTCGTGCCCCAGCACGGCCATCAGCTGGTTGCGCGCCCGGTTCAATTCGGCGTTGCGGCCATTTTGGGCGCGCACCAGTTCGTCGAGCATCTGCTGGGCGATCTTCAGGTCTTCGGCGCTCCAGGGAACGGCCGTGGATCGCACCGTTTCCTTCCACAGATCGAACGATCCGCGTGGCGTGAGCCGGGGGCCCAGCGGGCCGGAGCGCATTTCCTTGTCGGGTTTGCCGCCCCAATGAATGGTCTCGACCTGCTCCTTGCGCAGGAAGATCAGCCAGCTGCCCGTGCTGCGATCAAGCGGCAAACCCAGCACGCCGCACCAGGGCGCCGCAGCCGCAGCGATGGCAGGCGACTCCAGCGGCAGCGCATGGGTCTGGTAGATGTCATTACCCTGTTCCGGCTGGGTCGAGTTGAGCCACTGCACCAGAATGCGCGCCACCTCGTTGGAGATGGCTCCTTCCTGGCACAGCTTGCTGCGTTCGGCCACCACGGCGCCTTCGGCGCGCAACGCCCGGGCCAGCGGAGCGGCGAATTGGCAGAGCGTGGCGAACTCGTCTTCGGAATGCAGCACGTTTTCCATTACATCCGTGCGCAGGGCGGCCACGTCCTGGTGGCGTTCTGCTTGCGCGCGGGTCAGCGCCGTCTGGATGTTGGCGGCCAGAATCTGGGCGATCACGTCGCAGGCCATGCGCACGCTGTAGGGCACCTGGCGCGGCCCCATGTGGTGGCACGCCAGCAGGCCCCACAGCTGGTCGTTGATGACGATGGACACGCTCATCGATGCGCCCACGCCCATGTTCGTCAGGTATTCGATGTGGATCGGCGACACGCTGCGCAGCACGCTGGCGGTCAGGTCCAGCGGCTCCGGCGTCATTTGCAGCAGCGGCACGGTGGGCGAGTTGACGTCGGCGATCATGCGCAGCGTGCTGGCCACGTACAGGCGGCGCGCCTGGGCCGGAATGTCGCTGGCCGGGTAGCGGCGGCCGAGGTAGGGGTCCAGCGTGTCGACGCACGACTCGGCCACCACGTCGCCACTGCTGTCGTGGCGAAAGCGGTAGGCCATAACGCGGTCAAAGCCGGTCAAGGCGCGCAGCTCTTCGGTGGCCCGCTGCAGCAGGTCGTTGATGGCGCGGGGGCGGCGCAGCTTTTCCATGGCGCGGTGGGCCTGCACCGCAAAGCCTGCCAGCTCATCGGACGATTGCCGGCGGCTTTCGAATTCCACCACCAGCAGCGACTGCACCATGTGCAGCACCACGTCGAACGTGCGGCCTGCCAGCACGCATTCGGCCGGCATGGGGATGTCGCCACGGCTGCTCAGGGCGGCCACGCCTTCGGAGATCAGCTCCCAAAGTCGCTCGTCACCGCCCAGGCTGGCGGCGCTCCATGGCGTGCCGGGCTCTACCCTGTGGCCGAGCAGCTCAGCCGTGTTGGCGCTGGCGTAGCGCACCATGCCATCTGCATCCAGCGCCAGCAAGGCGCCGTGGTTCTGGACGGCGCCCGGGATGTGGATCGGCTCGCGCTCGCAGTTGTCCAGCGTGGCGGCCGGCAGCAGCAGGCCCTGAAAATGAGGGATGCGCGAGGGCGTGGTCACAGGGGTGCTCCCGCAGCGCGCAGGTCGCGCTCCAGCCCGTCGAACGCGGCCGCCGCGCCGGCGCATGCGGCCTGCACGGCATCGGGCGAGCGCACCTGGTCGCGCAGCCGCTCGACGAATTCTCGCCAGCGCGCGCCGGTGGTGTTGCCGCCGCTGCCTTGCAGATACCGCAGCGGGTGGGGCGCCAGGCGCGGCGCCAATCGGCGGTGCAGCACCTGCCCGCCCAGTTGCGAGCCTTCGACCACGTAGGCCAGGCCCCAGCGGAACGCGGTGACTTGCGTGGGCACTGTCTGCAAGGCCTGTTGCAGGGTGTCCAGGGTGGCGGTGCTGCAAGGTACGGATGCAACATCTGAGGGGGCGCCGTTCAGGTCGGCATCCTGCAGGTCGGCCTGCAGCGCAGCCAGTCGGGCCGGGTCGTCGAAGGCAAAGCCCGGGGCCTGGGTCTGCAAGGCTCGCAACTCGGGTGCCAGGGCTGCGAGCCAGCCGCTCAAGGCGCGAGCGTGCTGTGCGTAGTCGCGCAATTGGGCGTCAGGCCGGGCGATGGGCAGGTGGGCGTCCAGCCGGGCGTGGCGCTCTTGTGTGGCCTGCCGCAGAGCCGCAAGGGGATCAGCCGTGCGCTGCGCAGGCGCGCTCAGCGTAGGGGCTTCGGTGGAGCGCAGGGGCACGTCTGAAACAAATGAGGAGAAGGCGCGGGTGCGTCAATGACTGATAGCGGTGCGCAATGGCCGCATTCTAGGTGTTAGCAGTTGTTGGCGCACCGTTATCCACAGGAACGGAAACGGTTCTGTTGCGCCCCTGCTGCTTTGCCAGATACAGCCCTTGATCGGCCCGCTGCACCACTTCGGCACCGGCGGCGTCATCCAGGTTGGCACGGCTCAGGCCCAGGCTGACGGTCAGGTGGCCCACCATCGGGAAGGGTTCGGCCGCCACCGCACGGCGGATCTTCTCGGCCACCAACAGCGCTTCTTCGCCCTGTTGCGGCTCGGGCAGCAGCACCAGAAACTCTTCACCACCGTAGCGCGCAACGAAGTCCGTGGTGCGCACGCTGTCGGTAATCACACCGGCCAGATGCTGCAGCACCGCATCGCCGGCCGGGTGGCCGTACGTGTCGTTGATGCGCTTGAAATGGTCCACGTCGATCATCAGTACAGCAAAGGCACGGCCGCCGCGCTGAAACAGCTGGAAATCTTCGCGCAGCTTCTCGTCGAACCGGCGCCGGTTGTACAGGCCGGTCAGCGCATCGCGCACCACCAGGCGACCAAGTTCGGCGTTGGCCCGGTGCAGCGCTTCGGTGCGCTCGGTCACCTGGGCTTCCAGCGAGGCGTTCAGGCGCGACAGCTCGCCTTCGCGCTCCAGCAGCGAATGCGTCATGGACTGGAACGACTGGTTGAGCTGGTCGATTTCGGCGGAATGGCCGCTTTGCGGATACGCAGGGGTGCCGTCGCGCCGCTCGATCTGGCCGGCGGCGAGCGCGAGCTGCTCCACAGGGCGGCTCACCCGCGACGCCAGCCGGTGCGCGATGAAGGCGCACAAGGCTGCCATCAGCAAGCCCAGCACCACCAGGCGCTGGCGCAGCGCTTTGACTTCGGCCAATGCCACGTCGATGGGCTGGCGCAGGGCAATGCGCCATTCGGGCGCTGCGTCGTTGGGCAGGCTTACGGTGACCATGCTGGTGAGATAGTTGCCACCGTCGGCCCAGGCCAGCGTTTCGTAATGCGCGCCGGGCTGTTGACGCTTGGGCAGCTGCAGCTGGCCGGCGTGGCGGAACGGGTACAGCACGTTGCCGGCCTGGTCGGCGATCAAAACCTCAGTGCGTAGGCGAGCGGCCTGGTTCAGCACCACGGATTCCACCGTTTCCGTCACCCAGGCCCAGTGGGCGTGCGAGCCCAGCACGCCTCGCAGCTCGCCGTTGTCGCCCAGAATGGGCGCCGCGAAGTCGATGAAGCGCAGCGGCTGGTCGGGCTGGGCGTTGGGCAGGCGCTTGGCCAGCAGTACGGCTTCATGCACGTCGCCGATGAAAAGGCCCGAACGCGCGGAGATGAACCAGGGCCGTTTGTTCACCTTTTCGCCGACCAGCAGGCCGCCGGTGGCCTGAAGCACGTTGCCGTCCGCGTCGGTGACGCCGATCCAGGCGTATTCGCCATGGGTGGCTTTGCGGGCGTCGAGCACGCGCCGAAGGTCGGCAGAGTCGAGCGCCCCACGCATCAGCATCGGTGACTGGCGCATCAGGTCGATCTCTTGCGACCGCTCGCGCAGGTGCGTGTTCAGCAGGTCGGCAGCAGAGCGGGCGCTCACGTACAGCGCCTCGCCGCCCGAGCTGGCGATTTCCTGCGTGGCGATGCGGCCCACATAGGCGCCGCCGCCCAACAGGGCCAACAGGCACAGGCTGCCGAACCAGAGCGTCAGCTGGTTGCGAAAGCTCTGGCGTCGCCATGGAGTTGGGCGGGAAAGGTGGGGCATGCTGTGGCGTCGCCGTTCTTGGTTTGTCAGGGCGCGCTGACAACGCGCAAATGATTCGTGCAGCTTGCAGCAGATCATTTGCTATTAAAATAATAGCTAGTAGCGCTTATGGATAGGGCGCTGCAGCCGGTTTCTTTATAAATCAGGTAGATCATCATACGGCGCATGCCCGCAAAATGCGGCCTTGTGCAGTCAGCAGATCAGGCGCCGACCAACGCCGTGTAGGCGGCCCGTGTTTCTGGCGACACGGACGCCACCAGCTGCGGGTGCGGAGTCTGGTGGCGCGCCATCACCCGGGCCGACGCCACGGTGCGCGACTTGCAGAACCAGTGGCAGGTGTGCTGCATCAGGAACAGCTCGGCCGTCATCATGAAAGCCTTGTCGCGCGGCGAGCGGCCAGCTTCGTTGCGGGCCACGCGCGCGATGCCCTGGGCGTGCACGGCCAGCGCCTTGCGCATGTCGAACGACGCCGAAGGAAAGAGCTGCAGCGCAAAGGGCAGGCCGATGGGCAGGCGGCTCACGCGTGCCGATGGCGCGTCGACCCGCGAGAAGTCGGCGGCGAAGCGGTTGAACTGCTCGCTCAGCTGCGCTTCGCTGCTGACCAGCAGGGCCCAGATCTGCTCGCGCCGCTCGGCGTCTTTCTCGCCCAGTGCGCGCAGGTAGCCCTGGGTCAGGGTTTCCAGCAGTTTCTCGATCTGGTATTGGCCCAGGTGCGTGCCCAGTAAAACGATGCGCTTGCGTTGTTGCTGGGCATTGATGACGTAGCCGCCGCCAGACAGCAGCAGCGTGAGGAGAAGAAGGTCCATTGCGAGAGGGGCTTGAGGCGGAAAAAAGAAGAGGCAGGAGGCAGAAGAGGGGATGCCAGCGGCGCTGCGGTGCAGGCCATGGTCGGCGTGGCCAGGATGGGCGATTGTGCCCGCTGCGCCTGCCGTGGCTCAGCGCGCGGGTGGCGACGGCCAGGCGGGCAGGGCGGGGCGCAACTGCTCGAAGGCCCGCGCCAGCCGCAGCACGCCCAGGTCGTCAAAGCGCGGCCCGGCGATCTGCAGCCCGATGGGCAGCCCGGCCGCCGTGTGCGCGCAGGGCACCGACGCGGCGGGTTGCTCCGACATGTTGTAGGGCACGGTGAAGGCGATGTGCTCCAGCGGACGCAGCGGGTCGCCGGTGGGCGAGGGCGCTTCGGCCGCGAAGGCCGGCATGGGCGCCACCGGCGACAGCACATAGTCGACCGCGCTGCAGGCGCGCACCGTGGCCACGCGCGTGGCGTGAAACTGCTGGCCCGCGTCGAACACCTCCGGCCCGGTCATGCCGGCGGCGCTGTCGGCCCAGGCCTGAATGTAGGGCAGCACACGCGCGCGGCGCTCGGGCGGCAGCGCCTGCAGGTCGGCCAGGGACCGCATGCGCCAGAAGTGGTCCATGCCCGCCAGCATGGCCGGCGTGAGAAACGGGCGCATGGGCACGATGGTGGCACCGGCCCGCTCGAAGAGGCGCGCGGCCTGTTCGATGGCGGCGCGCACTTCGGGCTCCACCGGCAGGCCGCAGCCGGCATCCAGCAGCAGGCCCAGGCGCAGCCCGCGCACGCGTTTTAGACCGGCATCGAAGGTGTCCCAGGCGATGGGCTGCGGCGGCAGCGCCATGCTGTCGCGCGCGTCGGGCTGCGACAGCACCTGCATCATCAGCGCGGCGTCGCGCACGCAGCGGGTCATGGGGCCGGCGGCGCGGCCGGTGGTGGGCGGTTCGATGGGCACGCGGCCCAGGCTGGGCTTGAGGCTGAAGATGCCGCACCAGCCGGCCGGCAGCCGCAGCGAGCCGCCGATGTCCGTGCCCACATGCAGCGGCCCGTAGCCCGCCGCCGCCGCAGCCGCAGCGCCCGCGCTGGAGCCGCCCGGCCCGCGCGACAGATCCCACGGGTTGCGCGCCAGCGGGTGGAACGACGACAGGCCGGACGACAACATGCCGTAGTCGGGCATGGTGGTCTTGGCGACCAGCACCGCGCCGGCTTCGCGCATGCGTGCGGCGGGCGGGGCATCGTCCGCAGCGGGCGTCAGCAAGGTGGCGGCCGTGCCCAGCGGCAGGGGGTCGCCCTGCGTGGCGATGTTGTCCTTGAGCGTGGCGGGCACGCCGTCCAGCAGGCCCTGCGGCACGCCGCGCAGCCAGCGCGCCTCGCTGGCGCGGGCCTGCGCCAGTGCCGCCTCGGGCCGCAGCAGGTAGGTGGCGTGCAGGTGCGGCTCCCAGCGGTCGATGTGGGCCAGCACGGCCTGCGTGACCTCGACGGGCGAGAGCGTGCGCTGGCGGTAGGCGGCCAGCAGGGCGTGGGCGGGCCAGTCGTGCAGCGGCGCTGCGGTGTCGTTCATGCCGTCAAGCCCACGACAGGGACGAGAGATCGTTCACGAAGATGGGCATGTCCCGCCACAGCCCACGCAGGTTCTTCTGCGCCACCGTCACCCACTGCGGCTGGTACAGAAAGGCGTGCACGCTGTCTTCGGCCAGCAGGCGCTGGGCGTCTGCCAGCAGGCGGGCGCGGTCGGCCGGGCGCGATGCGTTCTTGATCTGCTCGTAGAGCGCGTTGAACTTGACCGACTGGTAACCCCAGTAGTAATCAGGCTTGGCAAAGTTGCCTAGATCGAACGGCTCGACATGCGAGATGAGCGTCAGGTCGTAGTTCTTGCTGCCGTAGGTGCCGCTGAGCCATTGCGCCCATTCCACGTTCTGCAGCTTGGCCACGATGCCCACTTGGGCCAGTTGCGCCGCAATCACCTCACCACCCTGGCGGGCGTAGGGCGTGGGCGGCAGCGTCAGGGTGAGCTGCAGCGGCGTCTTCACGCCGGCTTCGGCCAGCAGACGGCGCGCCTTGTCGGGGTCGTATGGGTTGATGCCGGTGGTGTCGATGTAGCCGAAGGCGCCCGGCACGTAATGGCTGCCGATGGGCACGCCCAGGCCGTCGCCCGCGCCTTCAATCACTGCCTTGCGGTCGATGGCCGCCGCGATGGCGCGGCGCACGCGCACGTCCTGCAGCGGCTTCTTCGCGTTGTTGATGGCCAGCACCGTCTTGGCGCGCGACCCGCTCACCACCACCTGAAAGCGCGGGTTGGCCTTGAACTGCGCCACGCTGCGCGGCGTGACGCGCGGGAACGCGTCCACATCGCCCGCCAGCAGCGCGGCCACCTGCGCGGCCGGGTCGGAGATGAAGCGAAAGGTGGCGCGGCGGATCTTCAAACCGGCTGCTGCGCGGTGGCTCGGCCAAGCGGTCAGGGTGATCGACGCGCCCCGGTTCCAGGTGCCCAACTGGTACGGCCCCGTTCCCACGGGCCGTGTGGCGTTGGTGGCGGCGCTCTTGGGTTCCACGATGGCGGCCGTGGCCTGGCCCAGCAAAAAGAGCAAATCGGGCTCGATGTCCTGGTTGATGACGACCACGGTGTGATCGTCCACCACCTGCGTGCTCAGGTTGGCGAAAGTGCGCTTGTCCTTGTTGGTGCTCTTGTCGCTGCCCGCGCGGTCGAATGCGAACTTTACGGCCGCTGCGTTGAATGGCTCGCCGTTGTGGAACTTCACGCCCTTGCGCAGCCGGAAGGTGTAGGTCTTCAGGTCGGGCGATACCTCCCAGCTTTCGGCCAGCAGGGGCGAGACGCTGCCGTCTGCGTTGATCTTGGTGAGCGGCTCGAAGATGTTGTAGAGCGCGATCTCGGCGATCGACGAGGCCGCGCCGGCGGTCGGGTCCAACCCTGGCGGCTCGAGCGTCATCGCCAGCGTCACAGTGTCCTTGCCGCTCTGGGCCAGCGCGGAGCCGATCGGTGCGCAGAGCGCGGCAGACGCGAAAAGGCCGGTGGCAAGGACGGAGCGGCGGTCGGGCATGGGCATGTCTCTTTTTTGTGGGTGTGGTGGGTTTCGGGGCCGAGCCCGTTTTGTACTACACGCCGTGCTGACCAGGTGCTGCACTTGTGCGCCGGGCTCGCGAGGCCCCCGGCGCGATGCGGGGCACGGCGGCCACCAGCGCCTGCGTGTAGGGGTGACGCGGCTGCGAAAACAGCTCGGCCGGCGCGCCGCGCTCCACGATGCGGCCCTGGTGCAGCACCACCACCTCGTCGCACACATGGTTGACCACCGCCAGGTCGTGGCTGATGAGCAGGTAGGCAATGCCGTGCTGCTCGCGCAGGTCCTGCAGCAGGTTCAGCACCTGGGCCTGCACCGACACGTCGAGCGCGCTGACCGGCTCGTCGGCCACGATCAGGCGCGGCCGGGTGACCAGTGCGCGGGCAATGGCGATGCGCTGGCGCTGGCCGCCTGAAAATTCATGCGGGTATTTGGCCGCGTCGTCGCTGCGCAGGCCCACTTCGGCCAGCGCCTGCAGCACGCGTTCGCGCTGCTCGGCGCGCGGCATGGGCGTGCTGCGGCCGGGCGGGGGCAGGGCATCCAGCGGCTCGGCGACGATGCGCGCCACCGTCTGGCGCGGGTCAAGTGAGCCGTACGGATCCTGGAACACCATCTGAAAACCGGCCCGCGCAGCGCGCAGCTCGGCCGCTGGCAGACGGTGCAGGTCGCGGCCCTGCCACTCGACGGTGCCGGCGCTGGGCACGTCCAGCGCCATCACCAGCCGCGCCAGCGTGGACTTGCCCGAGCCCGATTCGCCCACCACGCCCAAGCTGCGGCCGGCCTCGACCGTGAAGCTGACGCCCGCCAGCGCTGCAACTTGGGACCGCGGGCCGAGCAGGCGCTCGCGCGGCAGGGCGTAGTGGCGCGCCAAGTCTGTCACGCGCAGCAGGGGAATATCTGCGGATTCAGAGTCAAATTGGCCTTTAGCGCTTGATGGATAAGCGCTAGTAGCTATTGAATTAATAGCATCATCATGCGGCTTCATGCGCGCCTTCCTGTGATGCCGCCACGTCACCCAGCCGAATGCAGCGCGCCCGGTGGTCAACGCCTTCAGCGCTGCCCGCGCTCACACGCAGCGCCGCAGGCAGGCCGGCGTGGCAGTCGGCGATGGTGAACGCGCAACGCCCGGCAAAGGGGCAACCGGGCGGCAGGTCGGCCAGGGCGGGCACGGTGCCGGCGATGGTTGGCAGCCGCGCGCGGCGCCCGGCGGTGGGCAGCAGCTGGGGCCGCGCGGCGAACAGGCCCCGCGTGTACGGATGGGCGCGGTGGTCGAACACGGCCGCGGTGCTGCCGCTCTCGACGATGCTGCCGCCGTACATCACCAGCAGCCGGTCCACGTTCTGCGAGATCACGCCCAGGTCGTGCGAGATCAAAATCAGCGCCATGCCGCGCTCGGCCACCAGGTCGGCGATGAGGTCGAGGATCTGCTGCTGCAGCGTGACGTCCAGCGCCGTGGTGGGCTCGTCGGCAATCAGCAAATCGGGTCCGCAGGCCAGCGCCATGGCGATGGTGATGCGCTGGCGCTGCCCGCCCGAAAACTGGTGCGGGTAGGCGTCAATGCGCTGCGCCGCTTGGGCGATGCCCACGCGCTCCAGCAGGCCAATGGCCTCGGCGCGCGCTGCGCGGGCGCTCAAGCCCCGATGCAGGCGCAGCGGCTCTGCCACTTGGCGGCCGATGGTGTGCACCGGGTTCAGCGCGGTCATGGGCTCCTGGAACACCATGCCGATGCGGTTGCCGCGCAGCTGGCACAGCTGCGCGTCGGGCGCACCCATCAGTTCCTGGCCGGCAAAACGCACGCTGCCGGTTGTGGTGGCGCCTTCGGGCAGCAGGCCCATCAGCGCCAACGCAGTCAGCGACTTGCCGCTGCCCGATTCGCCGACGATGCCCAGCGTCTCGCCGCGCTTGAGCGTGAAGGAGGCCTGCCGCACGGCCGTGGCCATGCCGCTGGGAGTGGGCAGGCGCACGGTGAGGTCGCTGACCTGCAGCAGGGGGGTATCGGTAAAAGCGGTCATCGCTGCCTCGCCAGCCGGGGGTCGAGCACATCGCGCAGCCCGTCGCCCAGCAGGTTCAGGCCCAGCACGGCCAGGGCGATCGCCACGCCCGGCCAGACGGCCAGCAGCGGCGCCTGGAACATCAGCGTCTGCGCCTCGCTGAGCATGCGGCCCCACGAGGGCTGCGGCGGCTGCGTGCCCAGGCCCAGGTACGACAGCGCCGCCTCGGCCAGGATCGCCAGCGCGAAATGCGTGGTCGCCTGCACGATCAGCACCGGCAAAATATTGGGCAGCACATGTTCGAGCGTGATGCGCCAGCGGCCCTTGCCGCAGGCCCGCGCCGCCAGTATGAAGTCGCGCGACCACACCGCGTTGGCCGACGCCCGCGTGACCCGCGCGAAGGTCGGTATGTAGAACACGCCGATCGCCACGATGGCATTGACCATGCCCGCGCCGAACACCGCTGCCAGCATGATCGCCAGCAGCAATGCCGGAAAGGCGAAGGTGAAGTCGGCCAGCCGCATCACGAGCTCTTCGACCCAGCCGCGCAGCGCGGCCGCCAGCAGGCCCAGCGCAATACCGATGCCCGCACCGATGCCCACCGCCACCGCGCCCACCAGCAGCGACGAGCGCGCACCCACCAGCAGCAGCGAGGCGACGTCACGCCCGAACGCATCGGTGCCCAGCCAGTGGCCCGCGCCGGGCGGCTGCAGCTTGGCGGCCAGATCCATGTCGTAAGGCGATGCGGGCGTCCAGGCCAGCGACAGCAGGGCCGCTGCGATCAGCAACGCGGTCAGCGCGGCGCCCAGTGCGAAGCTGGGATGGCGCAGCGCCTTCATGGTGCGCCCGCCTTCACACGCGGGTCGATGGCGGCATAGAGCATGTCCACCACCGCGTTCACCACCAACACCATCGCCGCCAGCAGCATCACGCAGTTGCGCACCACGATCAGGTCGCGGTTGGCAATCGACTGGAAGATGAGCCGGCCCAGCCCCGGTAGATAGAACACGTTTTCCACCACGATGGTGCCCGCCAGCAGGTTGGCGAACTGCAGCCCCATCACCGTGACCACCGGAATCATCGCGTTGCGCAGCACATGCCCCCACAGCGCCGCGCGCTGCGTGAGGCCCTTGGCGCGGGCGGTGCGCACGAAGTCTTCGCGCAGCACGTCGAGCACGGCCGAGCGCGTGATGCGCGCCAGGATGGCGGCCTGCACCACGGCCAGGGCGATGGCGGGCAGCAGCAAGGCTTGCAGCGCGGGCAGCACGCCGCCGCCGCTGGCCTGCGTCCAGCCCGGAAAGCCGCCGGCAGAGAACCACTGCAGCTTCACGGAAAACAGCAGGATCAGCAGGATGGCGAACCAGAAATTGGGGATGGCGATGCCCAGCTGCGCCAGCCCCATCACGCCCACGTCGCCCCATCGCCGGTGGCGCGACGCGGCGTAGATGCCGGCGGCCACGGCCAGCACAGTGGTGAGCGCCATCGCCATGACGGCCAGCGGCACGGTGAGCGCCAGGCGTTGCAGCACCAACTCGGCCACCGGCGTGCCGTAGGCGTAGCTGGTGCCCATGTCGCCTGAGAGCAGCCCGACAACCCACTGCCAATAGCGCTGCGGCGCGGGCTGGTCCAGCCCCAGCTGGGTGGCGAGGGCGGCCACGGCATCCGGCGCAGCATCGGGGCCCAGCAGCACTTGTGCGGCGTTGCCGGGCAGGATCTCCAGCACCAGGAACACGACGATGGACGCGCCCGCCAGCGTGGCGGCCAACGTCAGCAGGCGCCGCAGAACGAACGGTCCCATGGAAGAGTCTGGTGTGGCATGGTGGGGCAGGATAGCGGCAAAACGATGGGGCTCAGGCCATGCACTTGGTCGCGTTGCGGCAAGGGACATGCGGTGCGGGCGGATAATCGCGGCATGCCTTTCGCCCGCTGCCCTCTCCACTCTGCGCAAACGCTTGCCCGTGGAGGTGCGCCATGGCGTTGATGATCACCGCCGAGTGCATCAACTGCGACGTCTGCGAGCCCGAGTGCCCCAACGACGCCATCTACATGGGCGAGGAAATCTACGAAATCGAGCCGTCCAAGTGCACGGAATGCGTCGGCCATTTCGATGAGCCACAGTGCGTGCAGATCTGCCCGGTCGCCTGCATTCCGGTCAACCCGCAACACACGGAAAGCCGCGAAACGCTGTGGCAGAAGTTTCAGCGGCTGCAGGCAGCGGCCTCGGCCTGAATTTTAGTGTTTTATGGCTCTAGCGCTTATCCAATAAGCGCCGATAGCTATAAAAACAATAGCAAACCATTAAGGGGCGGTATCGCCTTCGGGTAGGGGTGGCGCCGGCACCGGCCTGGGGGGCTTCGGTCGAGGCGGCTTGGTGGTGTGCACCAGCAGCGTCGCCTTGTCCATGTCGCCCGCCAGCATGGCGGTGTGGGCCTTGAGCGAATGCACGATGCTGTCCTCGATCAGCGTGCGCTGGTCGGGCGAGGGCTTCTTGAGCACCCAGTTGATCACTTCAGCTTTCACGCCCGGGTGGCCCACGCCGATGCGCAGGCGCCAGTAATCGGCCGAGCCCAGCTGCGCGTGGATGTCGCGCAGGCCGTTGTGCCCCGCATGGCTGCCGCCGCGCTTGAGCTTGGCCTGGCCGGGGGCGATGTCGAGTTCGTCATGCGCCACCAGGATCTCGTCCGGCTGGATCTTGAAGAAGCGCGCCAGCGACGCCACCGACTTGCCCGACGCGTTCATGAAGGTTTGCGGCTCCAGCAGCCACACGCTCTGGCCCTGCACGGTGACGCGCGCCGCCAGGCCCCAGTAGCTGCGCTCGGGCACCAGCGTGGTCTTGAGCTCGCGCGCCAGGGCGTCGATCCACCAGAAACCCGCGTTGTGGCGGGTGGCCTCGTATTCCGGACCGGGATTGCCCAGCCCCACAAACAGTTTGATCATGATCGCGCGATTATCTGCGTGGCACCAAAGGAAACGGCCCACGCAGAGGTGGGCCGTTCGGGGCAGGGCCACCCGAAGGCGGCCTGCAAGCGTGCGGGAGGCAAGTCCCGGCAGCTTGTGCTTACTTCTTCTTGCCCTTGCCCTTGGCTTCGGGGGCTGGTGCTGCGTCAGCGGCTGGCTCTTCCACTTCGATCACCGGGTTCGTCACGGAGACCAGAACAGGGTTGTTCTTGCCGCCACGGATCACCGGGGTCACGCCGCGAGGCAGCTTGATGTCCTTGAGGTGCAGCGAAGCACCCTTCTTCAGCGTGGTCAGGTCGACCGCGATGAATTCAGGCAGGTTCGAAGGCATGCACGACACGTCGAGTTCGTTCACGACGGGGTTCACCAGGCACTTATCCACCTTGACGGCGTCGGACTCTTCAGCACCGGTGTAGTGCAGTGGCACCTTGGTGTGCAGCTTGGTCTTGGCATCCACGCGCTGGAAGTCGATGTGCAGCACGAGTTGCTTGTAGGGGTGGTATTGCACGTCACGCAGCAGAACCTTGCTGGTGGCGCCGGCGATTTCCATGTCCAGCACGCTGGAGTGGAACGCTTCCTTCTTCAGGGCGTGCCACAGGGCGTTGTGATCGATCTCGATCAGTTGTGGCTCGGCCTCACCGCCGTAGACGATGCCGGGCGTCTTGCCCGTAATGCGCAGACGGCGGCTCGCACCCGTACCTTGCTTGGCGCGCTCAAAAGCGACGAAGTTCATAGTTAGCTCCTGATAGGGCCGGCCGCGACCAGCCTGGGCCCTGTTGAAAAAGACCTGCGCCAACGGGCGGCAGGCCTGCTTGTGTTCTCGAACGCACAAGCCTCCCGAAGGAGGCTCGTTGCGGTTTCCGCCCGAAGGCGGGTGCTCAGAAAAGGTTTTCCTGGTCCGAGAACAAACTCATGACCGACTCACCCTTGGCAATGCGCTGGATCGTTTCGGCGATCAGCGGTGCCACGGAGAGTTGGCGAATCTTGGTGCATCCCCGAGCGGAATCGCTCAAGGGAATGGTGTTGGTGACGACCACTTCGTCGAGTGCGCTGCCCTGGGCGATGCGCTCGATGGCCGGGCCGGAAAAGATCGGGTGCGTGCAATAGGCGTACACCTTCTTGGCGCCGCGTTCCTTCAGCACTTCAGCCGCTTTGACCAGCGTGCCGGCGGTGTCGATCATGTCGTCCATGATCACGCAGTTGCGGCCTTCGATTTCACCGATCACGTGCATGACTTCCGACACATTGGCCTTGGGGCGGCGCTTGTCGATGATGGCCAGGTCGCAGTTCAATTGCTTGGCCAGCGCACGTGCACGCACCACGCCACCCACGTCGGGCGACACCACGATCAGGTCTTCGTAGTTCTTCTGGCGCAGGTCGCCCAGCAGCACGGGCGATGCGTAGATGTTGTCGACCGGAATGTCGAAAAAGCCCTGGATCTGATCGGCATGCAGATCCATGGTCAGCACGCGGGCCACGCCCACGGCTTGCAGCATGTTGGCAACGACCTTTGCGGTGATTGGCACGCGCGAAGAACGGGGGCGGCGATCCTGGCGGGCATAACCGAAGTAGGGGATCACAGCGCTGATGCGTTCGGCCGAAGCGCGCTTGAGCGCATCGACCATGATCAGCAGTTCCATCAGGTTCTCGTTGGTCGGCGCGCAGGTGGACTGCACGACGAACACATCGCGGGCACGAACGTTTTGCTTAATTTCGACGGTGACTTCACCGTCGGAGAAGCGACCCACATCGGCAGCGCCCAGCGTGGTGCCCAGGTGCTGGGCAATTTCAACTGCCATGCCGGGGTTGGCATTGCCCGTGAAAACCATGAAATCGGGATGATTGGCTTGCATGAGCGACCCAGCAGTCTGAAGAAAAAAGCCTGTGTGCGAAAAGAATTTGGCAGGGGAAGAAGGATTCGAACCTTCGCATGCCGGAATCAAAATCCGGTGCCTTAACCAACTTGGCGACTCCCCTACACTGGTCGATTGCCGAGGGCAATTAACCGTAACCTGCATCTGCGGCCCAACCTTCCAGAGGGTGAACTGCGAGATTTTCACATGCCTTGACTTGCCAGGCGCTGGGCGCATCCCGCAAATCGACCGCATGTGTCATTGGTGCGAACACTGCACTTCCAGAGCCAGTCATCCGAGCCTTCAAACCCTTCGAATCAAGCCACTGAAGGGCTTGATCTATCTCGGGGCAAAGTGCCTGAGCGACCGGCTGCAGGTCGTTTTTACCAAACTGGTAGTGTGCTGCAGCAAAGCCTGAGATTGTAGCACATGCCGAATCGCGCTTTAAAAAAGGATGCGAAAAAATCGATTCCGTATCCAGCCCGGCTTCCGGCTTGATCACTGCGAAGCGACTTCGCGGTAATTCTTGCTTCAATTCAAGAGGCCGAATTATGTCACCGATTCCTTCGACCCAAGCGTTCCGGCCGCGCAAAAAAAACGGAATGTCCGCGCCCAGCCGCAGGCCGATGGCAGCCAGTTGAGCGCGCGGCAGATGCAGGCCCCACAACCGGTTCAATGCCAGCAGCGCCGTGGCGGCATCGGAGGATCCTCCACCCATGCCGGCCTGCGCCGGCACGCTTTTGAGTACGCCGATGTGTGCGCCCAGGGGGCAGCCGGTGGCCGTTTGCAGGGCGCGAGCCGCGCGCAGCGTGAGGTCATCAGCCGGCAGGGGCATCGACAGGTCTTCGCGCGTGATGAGGCCATCTGCGCGCAATTCGAAGTGCAGCGTGTCGCACCAGTCGATCAGCATGAATACCGACTGCAGCAAGTGATAGCCGTCGTCACGGCGCCCCGTGATGTGCAGAAAAAGATTGAGCTTGGCCGGGGCCGGTACGTCGTACAGCGCCTGCATCATCAGCGGCTCAGCACAACACGCAGCGTGGCCTGGGGCGGCGGCGCCAGGCGCTGCGCCATCAGGCGTCCTTGTTGGATGGCGCCCAGGTCGGCTTGCCACCCAGTCACCTGCACCGCATCGCCCCGCAGCCAGCTGAACAGCGCAGACACGGGCAAGGCGCTGCCGGTCATCTGCTGCACGAGTGCATCGAGTGAGTCGGACTCCCGCCGTTCGCTGCCGTCCATCAGTACGGCCCGGCCGGGCGACCATTCAATCGTCGCCATCACGTTGCCCAGCGGGTTGAGCAGGGTGAGCTGGCCCTTTTCGGGTCGCCCCGTCAATTCAAAACCGGCGCTGAAGGATTGCGCTGACGGGTCGTCCACTTGCAGGGACAACCGGCCGCTCCAGGCGCCTATATCAGGGTTAGCGTTTGGAGCTGGCGCGGGCGGTTGTGCGCAAGCTGCCAGCATGCACAGCGTGATCGATGCGAGAAGCGAGCGCCAGGCCGGACGGGCACCCTTCATGGGCGCGTTCCCAGTCGCTTGATCGTTTCCTTCAGCGTGTCGTTGTCGGCGTTGATCTTTTGGCCATCGCGCCAGACGCTTTGGGCCCGGTCGCGTTGTCCCAGGCTCCAGAGCACTTCGCCCAGGTGCGCCGCAATTTCGGCATCCGGCTGCTTTTTGAAGGCCTGCTCCAGCAGCCGAGCGGCTTCTTCACGGCGGCCCAGCTTGAATTCCACCCAGCCCAGGCTGTCCGTGATGAAGGGGTCGCCGGGGGCCAGTTCAAGGGCCTTGGAGATCAGTTCCCTGGCTTCTGGCAGGCGAACGCCGCGCTCTGCGAAGGAGTAGCCCAGCGCGTTGTAGGCATGGTGATAGTCGGGCTGGCGTGCGATGACTTGCCGCAGCTGGCGCTCCATGAGGTCGAGCTTGCCCAGACGTTCGGCCAACATGGCTTGGTCGTAGGCCAGATCGATGTCGTCCGGGTACTTGGCCACGGCCTGGGTCTGCATTTCATAAGCCGCTTCGAATTCTTTCACCTCGCGCAGCAGTTGTACCTCGGCCAGCAGTTTTTGCCGTTCTTCGTCGGCATTCTTGGCGGGCAGCGCGCGCAGGATGGCGCGCGCCTCCGACAGCTTGCCTTGCCGTGCGAGCAGCCCGGCCCTGCGGCTTTGGGCGCTCACCAGCGCAGAGGCGTTGTCTATGCGCGTCAGCCACGCTTCGGCCTGCGCGACGTCGCCGCGTTTTTCAGCCACTTGCGAGAGCATCAAATACGCCTGTGTCTTGGCGTTGCTGCGTGGCTCGCTGGCGGGCAGCGGCTCGAGCAATGCCAAAAACTTCTGCAGCGCGACTTCGGCCTCAGGCAGTTGGTTGGATTGCAGATTCAGCGAGGCCTGCACCAGCCAGGCCTCGGGCATTTCGGGCTTTTCCTGGGTGACGGCTTGCACTTGCGCCTGTGCGTCGGCAAACCGCTGCGATTCCAGCAACGCGCGTGCATACGTCATGCGGATCTCGGGTAGCGGCTTGCCTGCCAGATAGGGCGTGAGCAGCGCCTCAGCATCCGCAACGCCTTCTTCCAGCAACTGCAACGCCAGCAGAGCGGCGCCGTCGTTGGACGGCTCCAGCGTGGTGGCGCGGCGCGCGGCTTCAAGTGCACCGGGCTTATCGTCCGACGCCAGCCGCATGCGACCCAGTGTGGTCCAGGCGGTGGGTGCCACGGCCGGGTTGGTGAGTTCGTTGGCCAGGGCCGTTTCCACCACGGCGGTGGCTTGCACCTTGTTGCTGGCGCGTCCGTAGAGTTGCGGCAGAGCCTGAAGGGTCGAAATGCGGGCGCGTGGCGAGGACGTGGCAAGTTCTTGCTGCAGCAGGTCAGCAGTTTCGCCGATGCGATTGAGCGCGATCAGTATCTGCAGCAGGTACCGGTTGGCCTCGCGAGACTGGGGCAGGGCCTCTTTCCAGGCCTTGGCTGCCACCAGTGCGTATTCGGCCGAGCGCGACTGCAGTGCGATGTCGGTGGCGCGGCGGTACAACTGACCGTCCCGGCTGCGCCTGGCGGCTTCGAGCATCAGCGCGTAGGCCGTGCCCGGGTCGCCGTTGCTGGCCGTAATTTCACTAAGCAACAGTTCGTAGAAAAGCTCTGCATTGAGGGCTGCAGCGTCCTCCCCCGATGAAGAGGCCGCCTCGGCCTCGGCGGCCGCAGGGGGCAGCGGCTCCGCTGCAGTGGGCTGAGCCCCGACCGTGCTGGCACCTGCAGCCAGAATGCAGGCCAGCGCGATGGCCCTGAAGCGAAATGTTTGCACCATCGACCCATAATAATCCATGCCCCCTCTATTTCTTGACGAGTGCCCATATGCCTGAGTTGCCCGAAGTGGAGGTGACCCGGCGCAGTTTTGCCGAGCGCATTGCAGGCGCGGAAATACGTTCTGTGACGATGGGCAAGCCTCTGCGCTGGCCCCTGGGCCGCGACCCGGCCACCTTGGCTGGCCGGCGCGTGCAAGCCGTGCGCAGGCGGGGTAAGTACCTGTTGGTGGACCTGGATGACGGCAGCTTGCTGCTCGTGCATCTGGGCATGTCCGGCAGCCTGCGCTTTGCCGATGACCTGCCGCTGGCCGGCGTTCATGATCACTTCGAGATGGTGACGGACCGCGGCGTGCTGCGGCTGCATGACCCGCGCCGCTTCGGTGCAGTCGTGTGGGCTGCGAGCGAACAAGACCCTGCTGCGCGCAAGCTTCTGCAGAACCTAGGGCCTGAGCCGCTGGATGACTTCTTTTCTTTCGACGTTTTCTTTGCAGGACTGCAGGCCAGCCGCGCGCCGGTCAAGCTGCTGCTGCTCAGCGGCAAGATCGTGGTTGGCGTAGGCAATATCTACGCGTCCGAAGTGCTGTTCCTGGCAGGCATTCGCCCCACAGCCCGTGCCAACACCATTGGCCCGGTGCGGGCACGGCGACTGCACAACGCGATTCGCGAAGTGCTGGCGCGTGCAGTGGAGCGGGGCGGTAGCACCTTGCGCGACTTTTCCAGTGCCGATGGCCATGCCGGGCATTTCCAGCTGGAGGCCAATGTCTACGGGCGCGATCAGCAACCCTGCCGGGTCTGCGGCAGCCCCATCCGCCTGTTGCGGCAAGGGCAGCGCAGTACCTTCTTTTGCATGCGTTGCCAGCGTGCCTGAGCCCCGAGCAACCGCACGGTTGCCTACTGGGCGGCGCTCGCTGCAGGCGCGGCGATGCTATATTTTGTGTAATCCATCGCCCGCACGGGCTGGTTGACGCACGCTATCCCGGGAGCACAGTGGGACCCTCATTCAACGAACAGTTCGACCAGCATGGTGCATGGAGGCGCGCGTTCGCGCTGCAACTCAAGCACCTGGCCGAGTGGATGGGCTCGCACGAACTCATGGACGCCGCAGTGCAAGAACGCCTGCGGCGCCTTGAAGAGCAGGTGCGCACCGATAAGGTCATGGTCGCTTTCGTGGCCGAGTTCTCGCGTGGCAAGTCGGAGCTGATCAACGCCATCTTCTTTGCGGAGTACGGCCGACGCATCATGCCGGCAAGCGCTGGGCGCACCACCATGTGCCCCACCGAGCTGGGCTACGACCCGGCCACGCCGCCCAGTTTGCGCTTGCTGCCCATCGAAACCCGCATGCAGCCGCAGGGCCTGGCCGACTGGCGCCTGCGCCCCGAGCAGTGGGAGCAGGTGGACTTGGACGTGAACGACGCCGAACAGCTGGCGCGTGCTTTCGAGAAGGTGTCTGAAGTGCGGCGCGTGTCGCTGGACGAGGCGCGCTCCTTGGGCTTCTGGCGTGACGACGACCCCGCCGATAACCCGGCCCCCGATGCGCAGGGGCGGGTCGAGGTGCCCCGGTGGCGCCATGCGCTCATCAACATTCCGCATCCACTGCTCAGGCAGGGGCTGGTGATTCTGGACACGCCAGGGCTCAATGCCGTGGGTGCCGAGCCGGAACTGACGATCAACCTGATCCCGCAGGCGCATGCCGTGGTGTTCATTCTGGGCGCCGACACCGGAGTGACGCGGTCCGACTTGTCAATCTGGCGCGAGCATCTGGCCGCGCCGGGCCAGTCGACGGAAGCGCGGCTGGTGGTGCTCAACAAGATCGACACGCTCTGGGACACGCTGAACACGCCCGACCAAGTGCTGGCGCAACTGGACCGGCAATGCCGCAACTCGGCCGAAATGCTGGGCGTGCCGCTCGCTCAGGTGCTGCCGGTGTCAGCCCAGAAGGGGCTGGTCGCCAAGATCCACTGCGACGACGTACTGCTGGAGTCCAGCGGCCTGCCGCAACTGGAAGAGGCGCTGGCACAGGGGATCATGGGCCGGCGGCAAGCCATCTTGCGGGCAGCCGTGGCGTCGGGCGTCGCGCATCTGCAGGCCGAAACGGCGCGCACCATCAACATCCGCCAGCGTGACCTGGACGACCAGATGCTGGAGCTGCGCAGCCTGCGCGGCAAGAACGCGTCGGTGATCGACTCCATGCGCAGCCGCATCGAGCAGGAACAGCGCGAGTTCGAGGCCAGCGCGGCACGCATCCAGGCGGTACGTACCGTGCATTTGCGCTTGCTGCGCGATGTGTTCCAGCAACTGGGCTCGCGCTCGCTGAAAGCCGAACTGGCAGCACTGGCCGAAGCCCTGCAGGCGCGCGGACTCAAGCTGGGCGTGCGCAAGGTGTACACCGATACCTTCAGCCGCATTCGTGCGCTGATGGACAACGCGCAGAAAGCCGGCACGGAGATCCACGCCATGCTGGGCGGCACCTTCCGCCAGCTGAATGCAGAGTTCGGTTTTTCTCTGCAGGCGCCAACGCCCGTGCAACTGGCCAACTTCCTGCAAGAGATCACGCAGATCGAAGAGCGACACCTGCAGTACCTGGGTATGGGCAACGCCTTGCGCCTGGCGCAGCCGGAGTTCGCGCAGCGCCTGATCCGCGCGCTGGGTATGCGGCTGCGCACGGTGTTCGAATCGGCAGCTAACGACCTGGAGCTGTGGAGCAAGTCGGCCACGGCCCAGCTCGACGCGCAACTGCGTGAGCGCAAGCGCAGCTTTGCCCGGCGCATCGAAGCGGTGGATCGCATCCAGCACGCAGCCAGTGGACTGGTCGAGCGCATCGCTGAGATCGAGCAGGCCGAGCAGGCGCTGGCCGAGCTGGAAGCCCGCCTGGGCGACCTGACGCAGCAACTGGTCGCGCTGCCGATGGCCGAGTCGGGCGACACCCTGCCGCAGCCCCTGTCCGCATGACGGTGCCAGACGACGATATCGCCGCACAGGTGGTGCGGTGGCAGGCGGGGCATGGGCGCAACCATTTGCCCTGGCAGAACACGCAAGACCCCTATCGCGTCTGGCTCTCCGAGGTGATGCTGCAGCAGACGCAGGTCGCCACGGTGCTCGACTACTACGCGCGGTTTCTTGCGCGCTTTCCTGATGTGCGCGCGCTGGCGGAAGCCCCGCAGGACGACGTGTTGGCGCTGTGGAGCGGGCTGGGCTACTACAGCCGCGCGCGCAACCTGCATGCCTGTGCAAAGCAAGTGATGGAGCGGCACGGCGGGCAATTTCCACGCACGGTCGAAGAACTTGCCTCGTTGCCCGGCATCGGCAGGTCCACGGCCGGCGCGATCGCATCGTTTTGCTTTGGCGTGCGCGCGCCCATCCTGGATGCCAACGTGCGCCGCGTGCTCACGCGCGTGCTGGGCTTCCATGCGGATCTTGCCGTGGCGAAGAACGAGCGTCTGCTGTGGGCCGAGGCCGAGGCGCTGCTGCCCACGCAGGACTTGGGCCACACCATGCCGCGCTACACCCAGGGGCTGATGGATCTGGGCGCCAGCCTGTGTTCGCCCCGCAAGCCGGCGTGCATCGTGTGTCCCTTGCACGCGCGCTGCGTGGCTCGGCGTGAAGGCAATCCGGAAGACTACCCCGTGCGCACCCGCAAGCTCACCCGCAGCGCACAGGCCTGGTGGCTGCTGCTGCAGCGCGATGCCGCGGGTCGTCTGTGGCTGGGGCGGCGGCCGCAGACCGGCATCTGGGCGGGGCTTTACTGCCCGCCGGTCTTCGATGGCCGTGAGGCGCTCGTGGCGGCGGCCGCTGAATCAGCTGCGCCATCCGTTGCGCTGCAGGACTTGCCCGCATCGCTGCATGTGTTGACCCATCGCGACCTGCATCTGCATCCGGTGCTGGTGGCTTGCGGCGATGAACACGCCAGGGTGGTCCGCGAATCCGATGAGGGTGGCTGGTTCACCGCGTCGCAGTGGACCGCCGTGGGCTTGCCGGCGCCGATACGCAAATTGCTGGACGCGCTACCGCCCGTCTAGGCGCTTTACACAGCATTGCTGCTATTGAATAGATAGCTGCTAGCGCTCGCTGCATAAGCACTTCGATATAAAAAGTGCTTCAAACCCAGTAAAGAAAAGCGCTAGCCGCTACTTTTTTAGGAGTCATGGTGCCGTGCTGGCGTCAGCGCGCGTCCAGTTCCCGGTGGCGGCGCAAGGTGTTCCAGGTCGGGCTGAACTGGTGTGCCAGTTCCTCCACCAGGTACACCGAGCGATGCTGTCCGCCCGTGCAGCCGATGGCCACGGTTACATAGCTGCGGTGGTTCTGCGCCAGCGCCGTCAGCCAGTGGCTCAGAAACTGTCCGATGTGCGAGCGCATCAGCTCCACCTCGGGCTGCTGCACCAGGTAGTCGATGACCAACTGGTCCTTGCCCGTCAGGTCGCGCAGGCCGGGCTCGTAGTGCGGGTTGGGTAGCATGCGCACGTCGAAGACATAGTCCGCATCGACCGGCACGCCACGCTTGAAGGCGAACGACTGGAACACCAACGTCAGCCGGCCGGGCGCAGACGTCATCAGGCTCTTCACATAGCTTTGCAGCTGCGAAGAGCGGATGGCGCTGGTGTCGATCACATGGGACTGCTCGCGCAAATCAGCCAGCAATTCGCGCTCCAGTTCGATGGTCTGCAGCAGGGCGCGCTGGCCCTCGCGCAACTCATCTTTCGACAGTGGATGGCGTCGGCGCGTTTCTGAAAAACGGCGCACCAGCGTGTCGGTGGTGGCGTCCAGAAAGAGCGACTGCACCTGCACGCCCTGCGCGCGCAGGCGCTCGAGTTGTTGCGGCACGAGCGGCAGGGCTGTGGCGCTGCGCACGTCCATGGCAATGGCCAGTCGGTTGCCGTGGTGCTGGTGCTCCAGCGCGACGAAGGAAGCCAGCAGCTCTGGCGGCAGGTTGTCCACGCAGTAGTAGCCCGCGTCTTCCAGAGCATGCAGCGCGACCGACTTGCCTGAGCCGGACATGCCGGTGATGAGAACGATGTCGAGTGCCATGGGTCAGCCGCGCTCCGTCGTTGGACGTGCGCCGTCCAGCATTTCGCGGGCGTGTGCCAGCGTGGTGGCCGACACGCGTTCACCCCCCAGCATGCGCGCCACCTCTTTCGCTCGCTCGTCGCCCGTGGCCGGCTGTACCGAACTCGTCGTGCCGCTGGACCGCTTGTGCTTGGCGACGACCAGGTGATGATCTGCACATGCAGCGACCTGCGGCAGGTGGGTGACGGCCAGCACCTGCCGGTCGTGGCCCAGTTGCTGCATCAGGCGACCGACGGTTTCAGCCACGGCACCGCCCACGCCAGAATCGACCTCGTCGAAGATCAGCGTCGGCGCTTCACCCAATTCGCTCGTCGTGACCGAAATGGCCAGCGAAATGCGCGACAGCTCACCGCCCGACGCCACCTTGCCGATGGGCTTGGGCGTCATGCCTGGGTGGCTGCTGACCAGAAAACTGATCGCATCCATGCCGTGGGGGCCGGGCTCGGGCGCCGCGTCCACCGCCACCTCGAACCGGCCACCGGTCATGCCCAGGCCCTGCATGGCCTGGGTGATGGACTGGGCCAGGCGCGGGGCGGCCTTGGCACGGCGCTGCGACAGCGCGCGTGCGGCCTTGCCATAGGCGGCAGCCGCAGTCTTTTCAGTGGCCTCCAGCGTGGCGAGGTCAGTTGCCGAGTCGAGTTGCTTCAACTCGGTGGTCCAGCCCTGCAGCAGTGCAGGCAAGTCCGCAGGGGTGCGCTTGTAGCGGCGCGACAGCGATACCCATTGCGACATGCGCGCGTCCAACTCTTGCAGTCGATCCGGATCCAATTCGGTGTGGCGCAGGTAACTCTGCAACGAATGTGCGACGTCGCTGGCCTGCGCCAGGCATGAAGTCAGCACTTCGTGCATCGACCGGAAGGCGTCGTCCACCTGCTCGTAGTCTTGCAGCAGATGCTGCGCCTGCGTGAGGCGTGCGAGTGCACCGCTGTCGTCGTCTTCCAGCGCGGTAAGCGCGCCCTGGGCGCTGTCCAGCAGCGCCTGGGCGTTCGACAGTCGGCTGTGCTGCGCGTTGAGCTCGTCCCATTCGTCTGCCGCTGGAGCGAGCTTGCCGACCTCGCCGATCTGCCACTGCAGGCGCTCGCGCTCCTGCTGCAGCGTGTCCTGAGCAGCGCGGGCCTGGGCCAGCGCTTTTTGCGCGTCACGCCACGTGGTCCACAGTGCACCCAGCGACGCTGGCGGCAGGCCTGCATAGGCATCGAGCAGGCCGCGCACCGCGTCTTGCCGGGTGAGGCTTTGCCAGGCGTGCTGGCCATGAATGTCCAGCAAGTAACCCCCCACCGCGCGCATCTGGGTGGCCGTCACCGGCACGCCATTGATCCATGCACGGCTCTTGCCCTGCAGATCGATCGTGCGGCGCAGCAGCAAGGTGTCTTCCAGCGGAATGCCGGCTTCTTCCAGCCATGGCGACAGTGCTGTCTGGGCATCGAATTCAGCGGCCATGTCCGTGCGCTGTGCTCCTTCTCGGATGACGCCGGTGTCGGCACGTCCGCCCAGTAGCATCTGCAGCGCGTCGATCAGGATGGATTTTCCGGCGCCGGTCTCGCCCGTCAGCACGGTGAAGCCGGTTTGCAAGTCCAGCTCAAGTGCTTCGACGATGACGAAATCGCGCAATTCGATTCGCTTGAGCGCCATGGTCAGGAGCCCCCTTCGTTCCAGCGCAACTTTTTGCGCAGTGTGGCGAAGTAGTTCCATCCCCGCGGATGCAGGAAGCGCACGCTGTGTTCCGATCGGCGCACAAGAATCCGGTCGCCATGCAGCACTGACGCGAGCGACTGCATATCGAAGTTGGCGCTGATGTCGCGGCCGCCCACCACCTCAACGGCGACTTCTGTCGCATCGGACAGCACGATGGGCCGATTGGAAAGCGTGTGCGGCGCGATGGGCACCAGCACCCAGCCGGGGATGGACGGGTGCAGCATCGGGCCACCCGCCGACAGCGAATAAGCGGTGGAGCCTGTGGGCGAGGCAATGATCAGGCCATCGGCGCGCTGGTTGGAGACGAAGTGGCCATCCACCTCGACGCGTAGCTCCACCATGCCCGACGTCGCCCCGCGGTTCACCACCACATCATTGAGCGCCAGCGCCTCAAACACGCATTCAGCGCCGCGCATCACCCGCGCACGCATCAGGGGGCGAAGGTCTTCTTCATACTCGCCCGCGAGCATGGGCGTGAGCGTGGCCTCGAAATCTCCGAGGGGAATGTCGGTAATGAAACCCAGACGGCCTTGGTTGATGCCGATCAGTGGCGTGCCGTAGCTGGCCAGTCGCCGACCCACGCCCAGCATCGTTCCATCACCACCCACAACCAGTCCAAGGTCGCACTGAGCGCCGATGGCTTCCACATCCAGCACGGTATGCCCGGTCAGGCCGGTGTTGATGGCGGTGTCTGCTTCCAGTACGACTTCGCAATCCATACCGGCAAGGAAGCGCGAAATACTCTCGATGGCCTGGCGAGAGCTGTCGGACGCCGTGGCCGCGTTGGCAGCCTGATATTTGCCGATAAGCGCGACGCGCCGGAAAGTGGACTTCATTCAGAAATTACATCATTAAAGTGATGTCAGTTTCGGAAGACGTTTGAGCATTCGGGTTTTGCACGCGCTGTCCCGCTCCGATTCAAGCGCGGCCACGACGATCCATTCCTTCACGTCTTGGCCGAGCTCTTCTGCCAGCGCCCCTGCGATCGCTGGGCTGATATGCCCCCGCAGTCTCGCGTTGTGTAGCGCGTTCCTGGACAGGTTTAGCCTTTCGTGCCAGTACGGCGCGGGCTGCTGCTTCAAAGCAATTTCCAGCAGATTCATGGTCGTTTGCATGTGAGCTCCGTTGTAAAAATGCACTCATGATGGTTGCATTTGCATCAAGTCGTTGCACTCGACTTGATTGCAGTATATGTTCCGGCTTGCACTCAATGTGATTGCGTCATCCGGAGCCGCCATGCACCCTCTTCACACCCCATCCGCCCATCCCCATCATGGGGATGCGACCAATTGCCCGACCCCTGCCACCAACACAGCGGCGAGCTTGGCGGCTCCACCCGCTGGGCAGGGGGAGGGCATTCATCCGGAGAAGACCGGCTGCGACAAGATGCGCGACAGCCGCTTTGTCCTGGCGAAGGGTGCAGGCCCTGGGATCTACAACCGGTGGATTAGCCACGTTGGTGGCTTTCGAGTCTTCTGGCCTCACGTCCATGCGGACTACTTGGCATGAGACTCGTCGCCAAACACGCCCAGGTCGGCTACCAGACCCCAGGCGACCGCCCAGGCTGCCGCAACTGCGCGCACTTCGAGGTGACGCGCCACGACAGCCCTGTCATCGCCCCACGCACCGCCTGCACGCTGCACGACCTCGAAGTCACGAGCGGCGGCATCTGTCACAGCCACAAGCTACAGCGCAAGCCAGGCGAGGCCCAGCTCGCATTCCTCGCCCGTCAGCGCGATTTGCTCAAAGTCCACAGCCTGGAGCTTCGCCGCGCATGAGCTCCGCTCTGATCCACATGTCGAAGTCCTACCTGATCCAGTGCCCGCCCGGCATGCTCGCCCAAGGTCACACCATCAAGCGCTTCACGTCCCTGCAAGCC
Organism: Acidovorax sp. WCS2018Noco2-16; assembly: GCF_031843945.1. Lineage (NCBI taxonomy): Bacteria > Pseudomonadati > Pseudomonadota > Betaproteobacteria > Burkholderiales > Comamonadaceae > Acidovorax > Acidovorax sp. WCS2018Noco2-16. The sequence goes on along the minus strand of NZ_JAVTJJ010000008.1, from coordinate 8,553 downwards.
TTCGAGGGCTACATCGCCGAGCTCCGCAGGCTTGGCCGCACCGTGCACTGGAACTCGCCCTTCACGGCCACCGTGGAGGCCGCGCAATGAAGGCGCTGCACGACTCCCCCCCATCTGCACGGGGTGGAGTGTCATGGCGCGTCCGCGCTGCCCCGGCTGTCGGCGCGCAAGCGCCTTCCGCCCGTGCTGTAACACGGGTGGAAAGTTCTTCCCTCACGCCCCACACACAGCGCGCCGCGAAGATCGATTGGTTGAACGCCACGTTCGACCATCCCGCTATGTCGGTTCACGGCCTGGTGCAGTTCATCAGCGCCATCCTCGACGGCATGGTCACTACGCAGCTCGACGGCGGCCTGTTCGGCTTCACCGAACGTCACCGCATGACAGCTCACCTGCGCGACGGCTCCAAAGTCGAGATTGGCGCAATCGCCCTCGGCGGCGACAGCCAGAAGGGCCGCTGGCTGCTGCAGCTCAACGGCAAAGGCTGCGGCCTCATCAACGACTGGCACAGCCTGCAGGAGCTCCTGCAGGGCCTGAACGCCGAACTCTCACGCGTCGACCTGGCAGTCGATTTTCTCGAGGGCGAATACACGGTAGACGACGCCGTGACGCTCTACGACCAGGGCGCATTTATCAATCGTGGGCGGAACCCTCAGCTGGATATACAGGGCGCCTGGCACGAAAGCGGCACGAAGGGGCGAACTATGTACGTCGGAAAGCTCAAGAACGGCAAGACGCTTTGCGTCTATGAAAAGGGCCGGCAACAGAACATGCCGGACAGCGACTGGACACGCTTCGAGGTGCGCCTCGGCAATCGTGATCGTGTCATCCCCTTGGACATTCTTACCGAGCCCGACCGGTTCTTCACCGGTGCTTATCCGGCCCTCGCTCACATGCTCGAAGCCGCTGCAGAGGTCATCCCCACGGTGCAGGAAGAGACCAAGGGCAGCTTGGCTCATGGCCTCTACCACCTCGAACGCTGTTACGGCAAATACATGCACCAGGTGCTCGAAATCACAGGCTGCAGTTCCTCCGAATTGATTGAGGAAGTGCGCGTTATCGGAATGCCCAAGCGGGTAGACCCAGCCGGCGGGAGTGCCGGCCTCGGATGGCCGGAGTTGCAGGCCCAAATCGAAAGGATCAGACCGTCATGAACGCACCAGTCGCTACCCCCACCTCCCCAACACAGGGAGCCCGCATCGTACCGATGCAAGTCTTCGTCAAAGGCCGCATCGACGCCAGCCGCCGCCATGACAAGACCCACTACACCCGGATCGTGACGCCTGCGCCCGACCCATACAGCCGCCCGCAGACCGTCGAGGTGCGCAGCAAGCAGCGGCTGGGCCAGTCCGGCGACGAAATCACCGTGCAGGCCCTGCTGGGCGGCTACACGCGCAAGCCCTTCCGCAGCACCGACAAAGACACCGGCGAGACCACCATGGTGACGCCGGTGGACCTCACGCTGGACGCTATCGAATGAGCCCCGATCAGCTCGCATATCTCGCTCGCGGTTTCGTTGAGCTTGGCTTTTGGAGCGGTGTCGCCGGCGCCATCGCATGGAAGCTCTTGTGCGACTGTTGGTCCGCTTTCACCGACCGCTATCTTGCCTGGGAAGATCGCTGCACTCGCATCGCTCACGCCCGGGCTCGCTACGTGCACGGGCCGCTGCTGCTGCCTGGCTTGCCTCGCTCCATTCCCAGAGCGTGGATTGCGCGCGTGCTGCGTCAGAGGTGCGCCATGGCTGACGCGAATCAGCCACGCGTGCAGGGCGACCAGTGGCGAGCCTGCGAGCGACTGGGCGACCAGCACGCGTCCGCCCTCGCATAGACAAGGTGGCACCGATGTACTGCATGCGCTCAGACACCGCGACTGTCACCGAGGTCTCCTGCGACACGCCGGACGCCTTGGTGGTGCTCACGCGTGTCGAGCTGGTGCAGTACAGCCCGTTTTATCTAGACCCCGAATCGGCAGGGCAAATAGGGGGGGCCCTGCTGCTCGTGATGGCCGTTGCATGGTGCATGCGGCAATTGCGCAAATCCCTCGAAGTAACCAAAGAAAGTGAGTAATCCATGTCTCAAGAAGAAACCAACGTTCGTCAGTCCCTGGAAAACGCTGTGAAGCGCCGTTTCCCTGCTCTGGCCCGTGTCGCCTCGCTCCCCACTGTCGTGGTCGGTGTGGCCACGCTGGCCGCTACCAGCAGCGCTAATGCTGCCATCACCCTGCCTGACGTCGCTGATGTCGTCACCGCAATCACTGCTGTCGTGGCCATCGTTAGCAGCATCGGTATCGCTGTGCTGTCCGTCGTGGTCACCGTCCGCCTGTTCGGCTGGATCAAGTCCGCCCTGCGCTAAGCGCTCATCCCTGGGGCGCCTTCTCATGAGAGGGGGTGCCCCTTTTTTTCGCCTGGGGGTCGTATGGGTTTCTGGATTCTTCTCGCCATCGTGCTCGGCGGCGCCATCGTGTTCTGGCCGTGAGGTGCCGCATGGCTAATCTTCTCCGCTTAGTTTTGCTGCTGTTTTTGTCGCTCTGCGGCAATGCGCATGCGGCCGGCGCCCAGGTGCCTCAAACAACTGTCTGGTACATCGATGTAGGTGGTCAAAACAAGGGGCCGTATGACACTGTGTCCGCGGCTTGTGGGGCTTACGCATCCAGTCGCAACGCTGATACTCGCGACGGCTATAACGTCAGCCTAGTGGCCGCCAATCCTGACGGGTGGTGCCAAATCCGCTTGCGCCAGCGCAACAGGCCCGACGATGCCGGTAGTCTTAGCTGGATCAACGCAGCGCCTCGGCAGGGGTGTCCTGAGGGCTACACGCTCGCCGCAAATGGCATGTGTGACCCGCCGCCTACCCAGTGCGAAGGTGGTCGCGAGCGTGATGCAAGCGGGCAGTGCACGTGTAAAAAGGGCACGAAGGAACCCGTCGGTGGTGTCGGTGCCTGCGTGCCTGACGGCTCGACTGATGACAAAAAGTGCGCGGATGCTGCGCTGTTGCACAACTCCATCGGCACCGATCGTGTAGGTCGCATCAACGGCAAACATCCCTTGGGTAAAGAGGTCCAGGTCTGTCGTGACTCCGGCGTGACGGGCACGTCCGGTCAGCCCTTGGGTTGCGCTCACTCCTTCACCGGTGAGAGCTCGTTTCAAAAGCCAGACGGTTGGGTCACTGAGGGTGAGTCGTGGGCAAACACAGACAGCTCGTCAGGCAACGGTGTGGGCCTTGCGTGCGCCCTCGGTTTGGAAAAAGACCCCAACAAGCCGGAAGACGCTGACAAAGTCCCCGAGGAAAAGAAACCACCGAGCACCTGCCGCAATGGATACGCCGGCTCTGTCAACGGCGTCAGCGTGTGCGTAGATCGGGCCAGTGGTGAGCAAAACGGCGTCGATTTCAACCGTGTCACGTCCGGCAACGGTGATCAGACCGATGTGCGCACCAGTGTCACATGCGTGCGCGACAACTGCACCGTCACGCAGGACAAAACGCCCGCGGGCGGCGGCACGACAACCACTACGGTCACTAACAACGTAGACCGCGCCCAGTTCTGCCGGTCGAACCCAAAGAACCCGGTGTGTGGCGCCCCTACTGGCTCGTCAACGAAACCTAGCGGCAATGGCGACGGCACCGGCACTGGTGGCGATGGCGACGGGGATGGTGACGGCGAAGACGATGGCGACAAAAGCAGCTTCGGCGGCTCCTGCTCCGCAGGCTTCACCTGCAAGGCCGACGCGAAGGGGGACGCCATCCAATGCGCCATCGCAAAGGAGCAGCACAAGCGCAACTGCGATCTGCTGCAGACGGAGCAGCCAGATGCCGACTATGCCGCCGCCGCTGATGGCTCCGACGAAAAGAGCGCCGATTCACTGAAGGGTAAGGCTGAGCAAGTCTCCGTGAGCCAGCTTGACGCATCAGGCTTTGGCTGGTCCCGTGCATGCCCTGCAGACATCACCTTCGATGTCGTCGGCAAGACCTTCGCAATCCCATTCAGCAAGGTCTGTCCCATCCTCAACGTGATGGCGCTTGCCGCCGTTGCGCTCACCCTGCTCAGCTGCCTCTTGTGGGTGGTCGGCAAAAAGGAGTAACCCATGCCCTGGATCATTTCCGTGCTGCTTGGCGGCCTGATGCGCGTCGCTGGCTCCCTCGTCGGTCGCGTGCTGCTGGCCCTCGGCTTTGGCTTCGTTGAGTACACCGGCATCAGTCTGCTGATCGACCAGGCCAAGACATCTGCGCTCTCAATGTTCGGCACTGTCGGCACTTCCATGCTCGCCGAATGGGCCGGGTTCCTGCGGCTCGATCAGCACGTCAGCATCGTCATCAGCGCCATCGGCGTGAAGGTGCTGCTCAACAGTCTCGGCGGCTCCAAGATGCGCCGCCTGGTTCAAAAGTAAGCCATGCCCATCAACTTCGTCACCGGCCTCCCCAGGCAGGGGAAAACGCTCTTCACCTTCATTCAGGTCCAAGAGCGTGCCAAAAAAGAAAACCGTCCGGTCTTCTACTGCAACATCCCCGAAGTCACCCTTGATGGCTGGACTGAGATTGACCACCCCGATAAGTGGATGGAGTGCCCCAATGATTCCATCATCGTCGTGGACGAGTTGCAGGACTTCTGGGGCGCTGCGTCCAGCGGTGCCAAAGTCCCTGAGCCGATCCTCGAGCTCTCCAAGCACGGCAAACGAGGCGTCGATTTCTACTTCATCACCCAGGACCCTACGCTGGTCCACAACACGCCGCGTAAGCTCACTGAGACACACTGGTACGTTGTGCGCGCCTTCGGCACCGAGAATGCGCTTGCCTACAAATTCAAAGGCATGCAGACCGACCCCGGCAAGGTCGTGCAGAAGGCTGAGAAGTACCCCTGGCGCTATCCCAAAGAGGCCTTCGGCAAAAAAGACAAGGCGGGCAACTGGATCACTAAGCCCTGGTACAAGAGCGCCGACGTCCACAATATCAAGCGGCAGATACCGCTCAAGCTGGTGGCCATCCCATTCATCATCGCCTTGGCTATTGGGGCGGTCTGGTTCGCCATCTCTTCGGTCATGAGTTTTGGCGACCGCATGAAGCAGACCGGCTCAGCTGTCGCGCCCGGTTCGGCGCCCAGCTCGTCGGCCCGCCCGCCTGGCACCGCCAGTGGTCTTGGTGCCGCGCCCTCTGGTGTGCCTGCTGCGATGGACACCCTCCAGTACATCAAATCGCGCCAGCCGCGGTTGCCCGACTTCCCCAACACGGCGCCTGCCTATGACCAGGTCACGCAACCCACTGAGGCGCCGTACCCTGCCGCATGCGTCCAGATGGGCAAGCGCTGCGAGTGCTACAGCCAGCAGGCCACCATGCTGCGGACCACCTACGACGTCTGCATCCAGATCGTGCAGCGCGGCTACTTCATGGACTGGAAGCGGCCTGAGGCTGCACAGCCTTCTCCGCGGCGCGAAGAGCCCGTGCAGCGCTCCCCTGTGCCCGCTCAACCGCCAGTGGTGATCAACATGCCTGCGCAGGTCCAGCAGTCTGCGCAGCCTGGTTATCTGGAGGCGCTGGCTCATCGCAACTCCCAAGTGCGATCTGCGCTGCAGTAGCCACGGTCCTAGCGAAGCACCTCAGAGGAGATCGAAGATCTCTGGCAGAGGTGTGCAGCGAACCTCCCCAACACGGTGAAGACGATTCCGGAGGGGTATGGGGCAACGCCCCATGTGGACCCTCGCCGCGCGACGTACCGCATGCCACGTGGCACCTGGTCACCAGCGCGCCCCTGCACCCATGCCGACAGGCTGATCCCACACACCACCGCAACGTTGCATCAACCACACCACCCAGGCCTGCCGCGAGGCATGGCCCACGGGCAGGCAGGGCCTCCATCCGTCGCTGATAAACACGGTATTCCGCGATAGCGTTCTGCCGTTTAACCTTGGTGCTGCAGCATGTCGTTACACTGATCCGACGGAGGAACGAGCGCATGCAAAGGCGTGGATTTGAGAACGACGAAGGCACATTCCTGCTTGACCTGGTCAAGATCGCGATGGGCGTTTTTATCGGCGGTTTGGCTGCTATGTTTGCCTATGAGGCCATTACTGCGTGGAGAGTCGAGCAAGCCGCAAAGAGGGCGGTTGCAGAACTCCAGCGAGAAACGGACAGGATTAGGTCGCAGGAGCGGCAGAGAGCGCAGCAGGCTGAACAGGCCAAGCGCGAAGAGGCCGAACGAACAGCACAGCAACGCGTAGCCGATGAGCAAGCATCTCGCGCATTGAGGGAGCGGAGAGAGCGCAAAGAAGCCGCATGGCAGAGGTTCTATCAGCAGTCTGATTCCTGCCGTCACGACTCCGCCACAGCTCCTTGCGCAAACGAATACATGGCTGCGCGCAAGCGCTTTGAAGCCAGTTACATAGACCGGTGACTGTCTACGGATACGCCCGCGTCAGCACCACGGACCAGACCACAGCTGCACAGTTGGCCGCCTTCAAGCGAGCGGGCATCAAGCGGATCGTTGAGGAGCGACGTTCGGCTATCAAAGACCGCCCCGAGTTGGGCAGGCTGTTGCAGCAGCTCCGTCCTGGTGACGTATTGGTGGTCTACAAGCTTGACCGCCTGGCGCGATCGGTTTCGCACTTCTGCAGGGTGTTTGAGGATCTCAAGTCCAGAGGCATAGGGTTCAGATCCCTGACCGAGTCCATCGAGACAGACAGCCCTCACGGGCGCATGTTTGTCCACATGCTGACCGCCTTTGCTGAGTTTGAGCGAGAGATCATTCGAGAGCGCTGCCTTGCTGGCCAGCGTGCCGCGCGTGCGGCTGGGAGGACGTGGGGAGTGAAGAGGGCGCTATCCGACGAGGACACCGCTCAGGCCGTTGCAGCTTGGCGCAGTGGTTGGTACACGCAGGCCGTGCTGGCCGATATGCTGGGCATCACCGTAGCGTGCATGCGCGACCACATCCACCGCTTCGAGCGGCGCGGGAGATGGGCGTTACAGCCGTAAAATGAGTCAATGCTCGATGACCGCGCCAAGTTGTTGCTGAAAGCGCTTGTGGAGCGCTACATCGCTGATGGTCAGCCGGTGGGTTCCCGCACCTTGTCGCATGCTTCGGGTTTGGATTTGTCGCCCGCGACGATACGCAACGTCATGGCTGACCTGGAGGAACTGGGGCTGATCGCCAGTCCCCACACTTCGGCAGGGCGTATTCCCACCGCCAAAGGCTATCGACTGTTCGTGGACACGATGCTGACGGTGCAGCGGGGGCAATTGCTGGCGCCCGAACTGATGCCTGAACAGCCGCAGAAGGTCATCGCCAATGCTGCTCATCTGCTGTCCAATCTTTCCCAGTTTGTGGGAGTGGTCATGGCGCCACGGCGTGCATCGGTCTTCAGGCATATCGAGTTTTTGCGGCTTTCAGAGCGCCGCTTCCTGGTCATCATCGTGTCGCCGGAAGGGGACGTTCAGAACCGTGTGATCTTTACCGGCGCCGACTACTCTCAGTCGCAGTTGGTCGAGGCCGCCAACTTTCTGAACGCGCACTATTCGGGCCTAACCATGGAGCAGGTGCGGGAGCGACTCAAGAGCGAGGTCGATGAACTGCGCGGCGAAATTGCGGGTCTTATGCATGCGGCTGTGAATGCGGGCACTGAAGCGATGTCTGAGTCGCAAGATGAGGTTGTTTTTTCTGGCGAGCGCAACCTTTTGGCCGTAAGCGATTTCTCCAGTGATATGGGCCATCTGCGCCGTGCTTTCGATCTGTTCGAGCAGAAGACTCAGATCCTTCAGCTGCTCGATATCTCAAGCAAGGCAGAAGGCGTCCGTATCTTCATTGGGGGAGAGAGCCACGTGGTTCCGTTCCAAGATCTGTCGGTCGTCAGTGCGCCTTACGAGGTGGACGGCCAGATCGTCGGCACTTTGGGGGTAATCGGTCCCACCCGCATGCCTTACGACAAGATGATCCAGATCGTCGACATCACGTCGCGTCTAGTCAGCAATGCCCTGAGCCACCGCAAGTAACCACATACAATCATTGCGTGTCTTGCCGACTCCGGCGCTGGCGCATTGGGGCGTTAGCTCAGTTGGTTAGAGCAGGGGACTCATAATCCCTTGGTCGTCGGTTCAAGTCCGCCACGCCCTACCAAACAGCAACGGGCTGCGATGTTTTCATCGCAGCCCGTTTTCTTTTGCTCGTTGTGCCGAAACCTGCAATAGATGCGAAAACTGGGTTGTGACTGCGGTACAATTCATCATCGTCTTTAAAAGACTGCCTGCAAAGACAGAACAAAAAGACGATTTTTTGAAGTGGCAAGAAATTTCATGCTATAATTCAAAGCTTAGCGGCTGTAGCTCAGCTGGATAGAGTACTTGGCTACGAACCAAGGGGTCGTGGGTTCGATTCCTGCCAGCCGCACCAAACGGTAAGTCCTAGAACAGTAGTGTTCTAGGACTTTTTCCGTTGTGGAATTGGTTTTACCTTTGTCCAAACGCCTACAGGGTACCTGTTGCGCCGGTTGGAACGTTTTTGTCGCTGCGACCAAAGCTCAACAATAACCAAAGAAGTAGTCCTGCGGGCTGACACGTCTTCGCATTGAGAAGG